>JAEZHW010000018.1 GCA_023436775.1 Actinomycetes bacterium | reverse complement strand
CAGCAGCAGCGCGGCAATCGCACCGACCAGTGCCAGCGGGATGGTGAACAGGATCACGAACGGGTGCAGCAGCGACTCGAACTGGGAGGCCATCACCAGGTAGACCAGGAACACGGCCAGGGTGAAGGCGAACAGCAGCGAGCGGATCGATTCACCCAGTTCCTCGCCCTGGCCGCCGATGCGCATGCCGATGTCCGTGCCCAGCGGATTGGCCGCGACCATCTGCTGGACCTCGGTGATCGCCGCGCCCAGGTCGATGTCGCGCAGGTTGGCCGAGACGATCGCCACCCGGCGCTGGTCGGCGCGGTGGATCTCGCTGGGACCGCTGGTGGAGACCACGTCGGCCACCGCCGCCAGCTCGATCGGGTTGCTGCCGCTGGGATTGACGATCAGCCGGCGGATGTCGTCCACCGACGAACGCTCGGACTCGGCCACGCGCACCAGCACGTCGATCTTGCGGTCGCGGAAGCTGTAGCGGGTGGCGACATTGCCGCGCACCTTGTTGACCACCGCGTCGGCGATCTGGCGCGTGGTCAGCCCCAGCGCCGCGGCACGATCCTGGTCGAAGATCACCTGGATCTCGGGAAAGCCCTGCTCCACGGTCGACTTGACGTCGGCGTAGTGCGGGTTGTCGCGCAGCATCGCCGCCAGGCGGTTGCCGGCCACCCGGATGCTTTCCAGGTCATGGCCCTCGATCTCGATCTCCAGCGGCGGCGCCAGCGCGAACAGCTCCGGCCGGGCGAAGTCCACCTGCGCGGATGGATAGCCCTGCATGGTCTGGCGCAGCTTCTCCACCAGCTCCGCCTCGCGCGAGGTGTCGTCCATCACCACCGACAGCTTGCCGATGTTCTCGCCGCTCTCGGTCGGGCTGGCGTCGAGCCGGGTGCCGGTGCCGGAGACGCCGTACAGCAGGCGCACGCCGGGTTCTTCGCCGTGCTTGCGCTGCACGTCGCGCACCAGCGCGTCGGTCTGCGCCAGCGGGGTGCCCGGCGGCAGCTTGGCGGTCATCTCGAAGCGGTCCTGGGCCAGCTGCGGGATCAGGTCCACCCCCAGCAGCGGCACCGTCGCCAGGGTCAGGGCGAACGCCAGCGCGGCACCGCCCAGCACCAGCCCGGGACGCTCCAGCGCGCCTGGCAGCAGCCGCAGGTAGCCGGCTTCGGCACGCCGGTATGGCGCCATGGCCACGTCGCTGGCCGCGCCCATGCCGCGCCCGGAGATCCGGGCGACGATGCGGAAGATCCGCACCACCAGCCAGGCCAAGGCGAAGGACACGCCCTTCAGGAACCAGAAGCCGGCAATCGCCAGTACGGCCGGGATCAGCGCCCACCAGGCGGCCAGGCCTGCCTTGGCGAGGATGCCCTTGGCGATCGCGAACACGGCCAGGCCGACCACCAGCGCCAGCAGCACGCGCAGGCCGGTGAGGACGCGGTCCGGTCCGGGCGCAGGCTCGGCCTGGAACTGGACCGGCGGCCTGCCACGCAGGGCGCTGAGCATCGGCACCAGGGTCATCGACACCAGCAGCGACACCGCGATGGCGATGGACACGGTCAGGGCCTGGTCGCGGAACAGCTGCCCGGCGATGCCCTCGACGAACACCAGTGGCAGGAACACCGCGATGGTGGTCAGGGTCGACGCGACCACCGCCATGAACACCTCGCGGGTGCCGGAGATCGCCGCCTCCAGGATGCCGAGCCCGCGCTCGCGCGCCTTGGCGATGGACTCCAGCACCACGATCGAGTCGTCAACCACCAGGCCCGTCGCCAGGGCCAGGCCGCCGAGTGACATCACGTTGAGGCTCAGGCCCAGCTGTCCCATGAAGAAGAACGTGGTGATGATCGAAACCGGCAGCGACAGCGAGATGACGAAGGTGCTCCAGCCGTCGCGCAGGAACAGGAAGATGATCAGCACCGACAGCAGGCCGCCGATCACCGCGTCGAACTTCACGTCGCTGATGGCATGGCGCACGAACACCGACTGGTC
The DNA here is from genome assembly GCA_023436775.1 of Actinomycetes bacterium. Lineage (GTDB taxonomy): Bacteria > Actinomycetota > Actinomycetes > Actinomycetales > Microbacteriaceae > JAEZHW01. The sequence continues at coordinate 1,103 of JAEZHW010000018.1, read as the reverse complement.
CTCGACCATCGCCAGCTCGATGTCCTTGGGCATCTGCTTGCGGATCTGGGCCAGGCGCTCCTCTAGCGCATCGGCGGTGGCCACGGTATTGGCATCGCCTTCCTTGTAGACCGCCAGTTCCACCGCCTCGCGACCGGCGCTGCGGATCACCGCTTCGCGCTCCTTGTAGCCCTGGCGCACCTCGGCCACGTCCTTGAGCCGCACCGGCGAGCTGCCGGTACCGCCGTTGCCGTCGCCGCGCAGCGCCGCGATCACGTTCGGGTCGCGGCTGCCGAGGATGGCCAGCATCAGCTGGCGGTTCTCGCCGGCGCCGGCCGAGCCACCCTGCCCGCCGCCGGCGGTGGTCAGCAGCATCTCCCGCATCTGCTCGACCGAGGCGAACTGGTTGACCGTGCGCACCAGGTAGCGCTGGGTGCCCTCCTCCAGGCGTCCGCCGGAGAGGTTCACGTTCTCCTGCTTCAGGCGCTCGATGACCGAATCCAGCGACAGCCCCAGCTGGGCCAGCTTGCGCTGGTCGATGTCGACCTGGATCTCGTCCTCCAGGCCTCCACCGACCTTGACCGCGGCCACGCCGGCGACCGGCTCCAGCTTGCGCTTGAGATCCTCGTCGGCGTAACGCCGCAGCTCCATCAGCTGGCGCACCGCCTCGGCCTCGCTGGCCGGCTCGCGGGTGCTGCTCAGCGCCAGCCGCATCACCGGCTGGGTGGAGGGGTTGAAGCGCAGCAGCACCGGCGGCTTGGCATCCAGCGGCAGCTGCAGCGTCTCCATCTTGTCGCGCACGTCCAGGCCGGCCTGCTGCATGTCCGTGCCCCAGGCGAACTCGAGGATCACGTCGCTCTGGCCGGTGCGGGACACCGACTTGAGCTTGCGCAGGCCCTTGACGATGCCCAGCGCCTCCTCGGCCGGCTGCGAGATCAGCGTCTCGACCTCGGACGGGGCGGCGCCCTCGTAGTCGGTGCGCACGGTCAGGGTGGGATAGCTCAGGTCCGGCAGCAGCTCGACCTTCAGGCTGGACAGCGAGATCAGGCCGAACAGCACCAGGGTCAGGGTCATCATCGCGATGGTGACGCGGCGGCGCGTGGCAAATTCGACCAGGTCGAACC
>JAEZHW010000044.1 GCA_023436775.1 Actinomycetes bacterium | reverse complement strand
GGGACGGCGGGCGCGCCGCGCGGGGTCACCGAGATCCGTGCGCCGCCCCGGCGCGGTCCACTCCTGGCCCTGTCAGGCGGCAGCGTGCTTGGCGCGGTGACGTTTGGCAGCCCACGCCGCCGATGCGATCGCGACCAGGATCCACACCGCTGTCATTGCGCTGCGGTACGAGTCCGTCAACTGATCGGTGAACAGCAGCCACAGGTACGGCACCAAGCCGACGAGGCCAACGATTCCGTAGGCGACCAGATTCGCCCGCGAAGGTGACCGGAATACCCGCCAGATGGTGACGCCGAGCATCACAATCCATAGTGCGGTGGCTATCCACAGCATCTCCATGTCACCAACCTACGCGTAGCACTTGTTGATCCACGGAGCGGTCGCGCCAGGAACGATAGTGAAGAGCTTCAAGGAGATACACCGACCGCTTTCGTACGCCACATCGGAGAGCACACCGATGGTCGCGCAGGATGAGGCGAGCAGGCCTACGACGGCAGTGGCGACGAGGCCGGCTTTGGTTGCGATGACTCCGGCGAACCCGAGGAACGCGGTGCAGGCATTGCCGGCTATGGCGATCTTCTTGGTTTCAGCCTTGGTGAAGTCGACCGAGTAGCCGTACCACGCCACCCGGACCCGTGGATCGGCAACGACCGGGTAGGCGGTTCGGCTGCCGAGGCTGGTCACCTGAGTGAGCGTGTCGCCGTCGACCAGGAACTTCGACGGGATGCTGGCGCCGTTCGCGTCGACCGCCCACGGCGGGTCGATCACGCCGATCGGCTCGCCGAACCTGCCGTCGGCACGTACGAGCACCTGGCCGTCAGCGAGGCGTTCAAGGTAGCGACCCGGGAACCGGTATGTCTGGGTGTGCTGTGCCGGGTCGGTGATGACTGCAGCGATCTGGAAGCCGTCGTCGACGCCGCGGGCGACGTAGTCCACGCCTTCTCCGGTCAGGACCGTGTCGGATGCGAGGGTCTGCGGGTTTCGGGCCTCGAGAGCCACTTCGAGCCCGTCGGCGCGCACCCTTCCGTTCGACACGGACACCCGCCCGGTCGTCTTCGTGCGCGGGTCGGCCTTCTTGACGAGACGTACGAGATCGCCCGGGTCCGGGTCGCGCGGTGCGGCGTGCGCCCCCGTGGGGGTGAGGGTTGTGGCGAAGGCAAATGCCAATGCGGCTGTGATGATCAGCGCGGTGCGCTTCATGCGTCCTCCTTTGGGGTAATCGGAGATCACCAGTCACCTTTGACTGTGGCGCTCACGTTAGCGGTGGCGCCCGTTGAGCGCGAGGCCCTGGACACACTCGTTCGGCGCACGCGGAGGGACATTCAGCAGCGACCGCTATTCCAGGTCGCGGTAATAGTCTCAGGCGTCGAGGGCTTGCCTCATGAATCCCCGCCACCACAACGGCCGTCCGTCGTCGTCAGAACCAGTGCATGACTTCCCTGGCGATCCTGATCAGTGGCGGAGCCATCACGACGATCATCAAGACCGGCATGAGGAAAAGCACCAGCGGAATCGTGATCTTTGTGGGGATCTTCGCCGCTGCCTGCTCGGCGCGCTGCCGGCGCTGGGTGCGCATGATGACGGCGTGCTGCTTGAGCACCTCCGAGATCGAGTGACCGTGTTCGTTCGCCCGGTTGACCGCCCGGACGAACCTGCTCACCTCCGGCACGTCGGCGCGGCGCGCCATCGCGGTGTAGGCGTCCGCCCGCGGCACACCGATCTGGATCTCCTGGATGCAGCGGCGCATGTCAGCGGCCAACGGTCCGTCCGAGTTCCGCGACACGTTGTCCATCGCCGCCTCGAAGCCGAGCCCGGCAGTGACGGCGATCACCATCTGGTCGAGCAGGTTCGGCAGTTCCAGGACGACAGCGGCGCGGCGATCCTTGGCTCGGGAGTCGAGCAGGATGTTCGGCGCGAAGAAGCCGAGCACCGGCAGGCCGAGGATCACACCCAGGCCGAGCGCGCCGCCGACGATCATGTTGAACTCGAGGCCGCCGATCAGGCCGATGACGGGTGCGAACACCTTCAGCAGGGCCATCTTCTCCAGCGTGTAGCCCTTCGGCCGGCCGGCCCGGTCCACGGCTCGGGCGAGGCGCTGCTTGGAGTTGTCGGGCAGGACCCGCAACGCGAACGCAGCAAGGCCGGTCGGTTCGGCGGCGCTCGCCAACGACTCCGGCTTCGTCTCCTTCTGCTTGTCCCGGCCACGGCTCAGGTTCTTGCGGACCTGGCTGTCGGTCTGCGGCAGCAGCACGGTGACGACCAGCCACACCGCGATGCCGGCCACGGCCCCGGCCAGGGCAACGAGCGCGAACTGCATGACGACTCCCTAGTATTTGATCTTGATCATCTTGCGGATGATCAGGCCGCCGACGATGTACTGCGCCGCGCAGAAGGCCAGGACGACCCAGCCGACCCAGTGCTCGAACAGCGGGTTCATGAAGCCGGGGGTGAACACGCTCGTCGCGCCCGCCACGAAGAACGGCAGCGCCAGCAGCACGTACGCCGACATCTTCCCTTCGGCGGAGAGGGTCTTCACCTGGCCGTCGAGTTCCATCCGGGCCCGGATCGTTTCCGTGGCGCCGTCGATCGCGTCAGCCAGTGACCCGCCGACCTCCTGGTTGATCGCGATCGTGTCGACCATCCACGACATCGACTCCGAGTCCATCCGGTCCGCCACGGCGCGCAGGGCCCCCACCATGTCGGACCCGATGCGTGCCTCGTTGACTGCCCGGGTGAACTCGACCGAGGTCGGCTCGTCCGCTTCGGCGGCCACCATCAGCACCGCCTCATGCAGGCTCTGCCCGGCGCGCAGCGCCCCGGAGATGATCTGCAGGGTCTCCAGCATCTGGCTGTCGAACTTCACCCGCCGACGGGACGCGCGGAACAGGACGAGGCCCTGGATCGCGGTGACTGCCAGTAGGCCGCCGACGACCACACCAGGCATCCCACCTGCGAGCGCGCCGATCGCCGACATCACGACGCTGGCGATCAGGTTCCACACCATGAACTCGGCCGGCCGCATGTGGAGGGACGCCTGGTTCAGCTGCTCCGCGAGCGACACCTCGCGGCCTTTGACCAGCCGGCCCATCATGTCCATCACCCACGACGACACCAGGGCGAGCGCGGCCGACTTGGCGTCCCTGTTCCGGCCGGGGCGGCGGCGGTGCGCCGGCAGGGCGCTGGAGCCCCTGGTCACGATCAGCGCGGCGATGACGGCCAGCGACACCAGCCCGGCGGCGGCCAGCAGCAGGACGTACACAGCCCGCCCCCTCAGATCCTGGAGAAGACGTCGGCGGAGAACACGACACCGGCGGCGGCGAGCCGCTCGGTGCAGCGGGGCCGCATGCCGGTCGGGGTGACGATGCCCCGGACCCGTCCACGTTCGTCGACGCCGCGGTGCTCGAACCGGAACAGTTCCTGGGTGGTGATTACCTCGCCCTCCATGCCGACAACCTCGGTGACCGAGGTCACCTTGCGGGTGCCGTCGGACATGCGGGAGATCTGCACGATCAGGTTGATCGCCGACGCGATCTGTTCGCGGATCGCCCGGGATGGCAGGTCGGTGCCGGCCATCAGCACGAGCGTTTCGAGGCGGCTCAGCGCGTCCCTCGGCGTGTTCGCGTGGATCGTCGACATCGACCCGTCGTGGCCGGTGTTCATCGCCTGCAGCATGTCGAGTGCCTCACCGGAGCGGCACTCGCCCACGACGATCCGGTCCGGCCTCATGCGCAACGCGTTGGCGACGAGTTCGCGGATCGTCACCGCGCCCCGGCCTTCGACGTTCGCCGGCCGGGACTCCAGCCGGACCAGGTTCGGCTGCTGGAGTTGCAGTTCGGCGGCGTCCTCGATCGAGATGACCCGCTCCCCCGGTGGGATGAACCCGGACATGATGTTCAGCAGGGTGGTCTTGCCGGTGCCGGAGCCGCCGGAGATGATCGCGGACATCTTCCCCTTCACCGCGCCGGCCAAGAACGTCGCCAGTTGCGGTGTGATGGTGCCCCGGTCGATCAGGTCATTGACCTGCAGCGGGTTCGACGGGAACTTGCGGATCGTCAGGCTGGGGCCGTCGATCGCCAGCGGCGGCACGATCGCGTTCACACGGGAACCGTCGGGCAGGCGCGCGTCGACGTACGGGCTGGACTCGTCGATCCGGCGGCCGACCCGGGTGACGATCCGCTCGATGATCCGCATCAAGGCGTCGTCGTCGGCGAACTTGACCGGGCTGAGCTCGATCCGGCCGCGGCGTTCGATCCACACCTTGTCGCAGGCGTTCACCATGATCTCGCCGACGGTGGGGTCATTGATGAGCGACTCCAGGGGTCCCAGCCCGATCGCCTCGGCGACGATCGTGTTGACCAGCTGCTGACGCTCCATGGCGGTCAGCGGCACCTGCAGGCCGGCAACGATCGCGCTCAGCTCGACACCGACCATCGTCAGGAGTTCCTGTTCCGACAGGTTCGGGTTCGCCAGGCGCGGGCCGAGCTGCTCGTACAGCGTGCGCAGCACGAGGTCCTTGGTCGACTCCGGGCGCGGCTGGCCCTGCTGCGGCTGCTGGTCGAGGCTCTGGGCGGCGAGGTCGGAGATCTTCACAGTCCGAACCTCCTGCTGGCCCGCTTCGGTGCGGCGGCGTGCCCGTCATGGAACAGGCCGATCAGCGGCGACAGGTCCTGGCGGAGCTTGTCCTTGGCGGGGGCGAGCATCGGCGGGACGCCGCGGTTCGCCGCGTAGAGCATCAGCGGCTGGTTGTCGAGGACCAGGTCGGCGGTCCGGCCGATCGTCTCCTCGGCATCCTTGCGTGTCAGCCCTGCGGCCTTGTCGAACCGGTTCAGCAGCACCTTCACCAGCAGCGGGGTGCGCCGCGGCAGGTGATCCAAGGTCGCCAGGTAGGTGCGGGTGGCGCGCAGCGAATGCACGGAGAAGTCGCTCACCACGAGCAGCTGGTCGGCTCGGGCCAGCAGTTCGAGAGTGGTCGACGGCAAGCCGGAGGGGGTGTCGGCGACGACGGTGCGGAACTGGTGGGCGAGCATGTCGGCGCACATCGCGACCTGGTCGGAGGCGAGCCCGTCGCTGACCTCCTCATCGGCGGGCGCCACGTAGAGGCCCGACGCTTCGTGCAGCGACAGGTACGACTTCGCGGCGATCGAGTCGCTGGCGCCGACAATCGTCGACAGGCCGTAGACGGCGAGCAGGTCGAGCTGGTCGGCGACCCCGCCGAACTGTGGCGCGGCGTCCAGCAGCGCGGCCCGGCCCGGGTCGATCCCTGCGATCCCGACGGCCAGGTTGACCGCCATGGTTGTCTTGCCGACGCCGCCGACAGCGGAGCCGACCGCGATCAGGGTGCCCCGCTCCTGCTCCACCACCGGTGTCGTGGCCTGGACGGCGCGGGCGACCTGGGCGGCGCGGCGGCTCACCTCGGTCCCGCGGGCGAGGGCGCTTCGCAGCTCCTCCAGGGTCGGGCTGGTCGACACCACGTCCGCGGCGCCGGCCCGCATCGCGTCGACGGTGAAGCCGATCATCTGCTGCCCTTGCAGCGGGGCCGCGATGATGACGCCGGTGCGCTGCTCGGCCGACAGGACCCGGGTCAGCGGCAGCGCCTCGCCCGGCTCGCCGGCAGGCACCAGGATCACGACGTCGGGCATCGGGTTCGGGCCCAGCGCCGACGACAGTTCGGCCAGCGTCTCGGGCGTGTGCATCACCGACACGGTGAACGCGCTGGAGGCGACCGCCTGCCGCAGCTGGGCTTCCAGCTCGGGGGCGGTGCCGATGATGGCGATCGTCACTGGAACACCTCATCCGGGGTGAACGCCTTGCCGTAGCCGCCGGGCGAGCCGTCGTTCTCGATCGCGAGCCACAGCTTCGACGACTGGTAGGCGGAGATCAGCCGAGCCGCGTCGTCAGGGGTCAGGGCGAGCGTCAGCCCCTGGGTGCCGCTGCGG
>JAEZHW010000084.1 GCA_023436775.1 Actinomycetes bacterium | reverse complement strand
GGCTCATACTCCGCCCGGGCCCGGCCACAGGTCAGGCGGCCTCATCGTCGGTGTCGGGCATCAGGTCGGCGCCCGTCTCATCCTTGGTCGGGACGAGCCGTCGCAGGTCCAGGTGCGGGTCGACCGGCTGGTCGGTCCGCTCCCACATCGCGATGCTGACCCGCATCACGTTGACGGCGCGGCGGATGACCGCCTCCCGCCACCGGTCCAGCGCCTCCTCGTCGGACTCGCCGAACGGGATCGGCTTGCTCCACAGCGCCTGCCGGACGGCGTACAGGGCCTGGGTGCGCAGGCCGCGCTGCCAGTTCGTCGAACCGGACAGCTGCCGCTGCACCTCGGCGGACAGGTTCTCGATCACGTCGGCGGTGATCTCCACCGCATCCTGCGTGACCTCGACGCCGCGCCGCTCCAGGTAGAACAGGGCCCACTTGACGGTGGTGGTCAGGTTGCGGAACGCGTACGAGGCCGGGTTGATCTGGCCGTTGACGTCCTCGTGGAACGCCTCCCGCTCCAGCTTCAGCGGCGGCGTGAAGCGCGTGTCGTCGGCGGTGTTCGCCATGTCGTCCTCCAGGTGGTCGTGTTCCGGGATCTCCGGGATGCGGTCGTCATAGGGATCGTTGGCGGCATCGGCGTGAACGGCGACCTCGACCGGGTCGAGTTCCGCCGCGACGTGGTAGCGGACCTGCTCGACCGGCACGGTCACCAGGCGCATCTCCTGGTTCCGCTGCTCGAAGCCGTCGCGGGCCGCGGCGACACAGGACCCCACCAGGGGGCACCAGCCGCACAGGGCCGACGTCTTGCACGGGTACTGGGACCGCTCGACGAGCGCGTTGAACGTGTGCCAGCCGGACTGGAACCGTTCGACGGTGTCCTTCATCCGTGACGGTGACAGGGCGACCGCCTTGCGGGTGCCGAGCCGGGTGTAGAACAGGTTCGCCTCCACCGGCTTCTCCCCGGTGATGATCTCCACCGCCTTGTGGTACAGCCGGAGCTGGTCGCCGTGCGCGTCGCCGTGCTGGTTGATCCGGGGCAGCTTCTTCGACGACTTCCAGTCATCGACCGTCAGGCCGCCGTCGACGCGACGGGAGATGTCGACGAAGCCGCGGAACGGGACGCCCGCGATCAGCACGTCCTCGATGCTCCACTCCAGCTTGTGGACGACCACGTCGGCCGGGTCCAGCATGTCCCACACGCCGGCGACCGCGTTCCACACCTCGGTGGTCCACAGGCCGCGGATGCCGGCCATCTTCTCCGCCGGGCCAGGGAAGGTCTCCACGGCCAGCTTCTGGATGATCCGCATCAGCCGGTCCCGGGTCCGGTAGCGCGGCTCGAGGGTGAACATCTGTTCCAGGCTCGTGTGGCCGGCAGTGCCGAGTTCGGCAGCGCCGAACTGGTCGATCTGCTTGTCGATCGCCTTGTCGACCGCCATCCGGGCAGGGCACCCGTCGACGGCCTTCATCGTGGACGCCGAAAACGCCTCCCGTGCGATCCGGTCCCGGGACACGGCAGGGTCGACGATCAGGGCGGACTGGGTGAACTCCAGCAGCCCGATTTCGGGACCATCGATAGGCCCCGCATTCATATGCTTCACAACCGGTTCTATGCCGCGGCCGCCCGGTTGGCGGTGCCGCGAGACAGCCGGTGCGAGCGACGGTCAGCCGGCGGTGCTGGTGATCCCGAACTCGGCGGCCAGGATTTCCTGCGGCACGGCGTGGATCAGCTTGTACCGGGCCCGCTGCGCTTCCTCGGTGGTGATGCCGACCATGACCGCGATCGCCGCCGCGGGCATGAAGTCGGGCGGCTCCTCCTCCAGCTGCGGGGCCCACAGCAGCTTCGAGATCTGCGGGAACGGCTCGGGCAGCTTCGCCGCCTCCTCCATCACCCGGTTCGCCAGCCGGAACCGTTCGAACCTGGCGATCGCCGCCGGGTCGTCGTCGGTTGCCCCGAACGCGGTGTCACGGTCGTCGGCCGCGTCGACGCTCATCGTCGACTGCATGCCGATGATCTGCCGCACCGCCTCTGCGGTGAACACCATGCCCTGACGCTTCGCGTCGGCCCGCCGGGCCTGCGCCTCGCGGGTCGCCCGTTCCGCGATCTGCTCGATCGTCGGCTCCCGCCCCAGTTCGATCCACAGCGCGTCCTTGACCCGGTTGATGATGACCCGCTTGCGGGCCATGGCGGTCGTGCCGGACGGCGACGTCTCCCGGGCGTACACCGCGCCGAACACCTTGCGGGTCCGCTCGAACAGCAACGCCATGAAGGTGCGTGGCCGGAACCCGTCGCGGACGCACTCCTGCACCAGGCAGAAGAACTCCTGGGCGACGATCGACTCCGCCTCGGCCCGGAACCGGTTCAGCGACCCGTCGTAGCGGGTCACCACCTGGTAGGCCAGCCCGCGCAGCTGCGGGAACACGGCATGGCACAGCCGCTCCAGCGCCTCCGTCCGCTCGTCGTCCGGCCGGGCCGCCAGGTCGTCGAGGATCGTCGTCCACGACCGGGCATCTCCCAGGCGGGCCTCCTCGTAGGAGCTGTAGCTCATCAGGCTGCCCTCCCGTGCCGGTCAGGCCCCGGGGTGAACGGCCATCC
>JAEZHW010000029.1 GCA_023436775.1 Actinomycetes bacterium | reverse complement strand
CCATTGTCATCTGACGGACGAGCAGATCGCCTATATCGTCGAAACCGTAAAGGACGCCTCGATCAATGTCGGGGCCGGGGCGGCCATCTACTGAACCAGCCTTTTACTGAATCATCTTTTTACTGGCCCGGCATGTCGCCGGGCTTGTTGCGCATCCAGTCGGCCAGCTTGGCCATCGCATCATGGATACCGCTGCGGATCGCCGGGTCATCAATGCAGGCGTGCAGGGCATTGGTCATGCACATCATCCAGGCGTCCCGCTCGGCCGCACCGATGGGCGCGCGCATATGGCGCTGGCGCAGGCGGGATTGTTCTGTTGCAAAGTTTGATAGTAGGCGCGGAGAGCCATGGCGTCCGCGTCGTCAGGCGGCAACACCGGTCAGGTTCGCGATGAAGGTCGCCTGGACGGGCATATCGTTGGCGGGAATGGCGGCGACCTGCCCTTTGCGGACCATCGCCAAAATCTCGTAGCCGGCGATGGTCTGCCGCGCTGAGTGGAGGCTCTTGAACCCGAGCCCCGGGCGGACCAGCCGCTTGATCCGGCGGTGGTCCTGTTCAACGATGTTATTGAGATATTTGACTTGTCGGAGCTTGGTGAAACGCCAGAGCTCGCCGCTCTTCTTCATTGCCTTGGTCGCGCTCGGGTAGGCAGCGTTCTTGTCCAGGGTGAGGGTGCGCGGGTTCACCGTGTGCGCCTGCTTCAGAGCTTTGCGGAAAAAGCGCCGGGCCGCGGCCGCATCGCGCTTGGTGCTGAGCAGGCAGTCGATGGTCTGACCCGCGCATCAACGGCGCGGTACAGGTACATCCACCGGCCTTTCAGCTTGACGTACGTTTCATCCACCCGCCAGGAACCGGTCGTCGTGCGCAGATGCGGGCGTAGCTGCTTGTCCAGCTCTGGCGCATAGACCTGGATCCAGCGGAAAATAGTCGTGTGATCGACGGTGACGCCGCGATCAGACAGCATCCGCTCCAAATCGCGGTGGCTGATCGGGAACTGCAGGTACCAACGCACCGCCCATAGGATCACCGCGGTTGTGAACTGTCGGCCCTTGTACGGGCTCTTTCCGCTGCGCTTCACCGTGTCACCCCTGCCGCCGAAAGAGCACGGATTTACCCACCCCCGTGGCCCCATTGATCATCAGATGCAGGCTCTCAATGCGCCGATCAGGCCACCGAGCGCCGACCCCAAAGGAATTGGCTTCTCCGGGGTGGCTCTTATCAGCTCCCACAGGGCCGCCCATCTCAGAGATGTCAGCTCTTCTGTTTGCTGTACAGCAGTGAGCCAGAACAGCATCGGCAGGGCCAGAATGACGCCAGCACTGAGCCGCCTTGGTCGTCAGCATGCATTTTAGATCGTCACTTTTAGGGAGCCCATATGGGTAGCCCGAGGCGTTTCAATTCGCCCTGGGCTATCTTGAGTTTGTCCGTGCCAGCGACGGCGCGGAGCAGCAAAAGCACTTCCAGCGTCATCGTCGTCGTGCGCACATCCTTTCCCCCGCTTCCAGCCCGCCATCGGCCAAATCCGCCACGGCCTGGTGCAGGCTGACCACCTCACGGCGCAGCTCACTCACCTTTGCCCCGACCGTGTCAGGAGCCTCCAGACGCTCGCGCAGGTAGGTGGCCAGAGGCTTGTCCAGCTGGGCCGCTTCATCCTCAAAATGGGCGTGTTTTTCCGGGGAGAGCCGGACCTTGATTGGTTCACCGAGTGCCCTAACCCTTTGTGGTCCGAACTGTGGTCCAGAAAGTGTAACAATTTCGGGCTTTTTCACCGGTTCTGTGGGTCCTGAAGACCACAGCCTCTCCGGCCAACAAAAATTTTCACAATGAAAATCAATGAGTTATTGGCACCGATAGGTGCGTAGTGTGTATAGCCCAAAATTAAGGACTGACCACGGTTGTAAGGGTGCAAAAGGCAGCCACTGAACCCTGAAGGGCCCTAAAAAGGGGGGTCAAAATCACTCCCGATGCGCAAAGCGCGTCGGGTTCGAGCTTATGTGATGCAGAACTGATGCAGGGATAATGCAAAGGTAATGCACGTATAATGCAGATTTCACGGTATGAATGAGACCTGATGCAGGAATGATGCATTTATCATGCAGATATGATGCACACAGACCAAAGCCAAAGAACTCGATGATGCAGAAGTGATGCAAATACAATGCACGGATGATGCAAATCCTTCCCCATGATGCAGGGATTATGCACCGATAGTGCAGGGATGACGCAAAAATGATGCACCCTGAACCCGTGAGGTGATGCAAATGAACGTGAGCTCATCCCGGACAAGGAGGTTTTGGCCTTGGAGCGATCAGACAGGCTGGAAAGTCTGATTGAGGGTATAGCGGGCAAGACACTGGCGGCGAAAATGCGGCGGCTTATGCCGCAGATCGACCGGCGTGTTCGAGAGGGTGTCAGGCATGAGGAAATCGTTCAGACCCTCAATGCCAATGGCCTCACGCTCAACCTGAATACCTTCCGCAGTTACCTGTACCGCTATCGAAAAAAGATGCGTGGGGCAGACGCGGAAACCGGACAAGATCATTCGGCCTTTTCGACGGCCGATATTCTTGCTGACCAGAGTGCCGATGATCCTCAGCCAATTAGCGAACTGGCCAAGCCGTCGTTTGCCGAGGTTATTGACACGCGCAAACGTGAAAAGCTGGGCGATGACTATTTGGCCCGGTCCCGGAGCTTTTTTGGCAAGCGGAGTGAAAGCAAGTGAAGGTCGCGGTTATCAATTTCTCCGGGAATGTGGGTAAATCGACGGTGGCAAAGCACCTGCTGATGCCGCGCATGCCGGGCGCTGAATTCGTCGCCGTTGAATCCATCAATTCCGATGAGGGTGACGGTGAGGTCGTGCGCGGAAAGCAGTTCGGGCAGCTGCAAGAGCAATTGCTGCTGATCGAGGCCGCTGTGATCGACATTGGAGCGTCCAATGTCGAGGACTTCATGAAGCTCATGCAACGCTATCGCGGATCGCACGAGGATTTTGACTATTTCGTCGTTCCCGCCGTCAAAGAGAGCAAGCAGATCAGGGACACGATTGCGACCATAAGCGCCGTGGCGGCTATGGGCGTACCGCCGAAAAAAACCCGGCTGGTGTTCAACAAGCTTGAAGCCGATGAAACGGTTGAAGAGGCCTTCTATCCCCTCTTCGCATATCACGACGATACCAAGGCCTTCACCCTGAAGCCGCAAGCCGTGATCGAATACAGCGAGCTGTACCAGAAACTCCGCACCCATCGGCTGTCTGTCGCCGATCTGCTCGCTGATGAGACCGACTACAAAGCCAGGCTTCGGGACGCCAGAGATCCGGATGAGAAAGTTCATGCCGTGGCGATGAACTCTATGCGCCGTCTTGCCCACTCTGCCAGTGAAAATCTGGATGCGGTCTTTGCCGCAATCTCGAAATAAATGGCTGGCAGATGGCAGGACCACAAACCACCCGTGAGGCGCTGCTTGCTGAACTGCTGGGTGACGCCGGCTTGCTGCTGGAGAGAGCCGAACAGTTGCGCACAGACCTTCCTGCCGTCGCCGACCAGGCAGTGGCAAAAGTGTGCAAGGCCAGCGAACAAACCACTCAGGATTTAGCGGCGGCAATGGCTCGGCTCAGTAAGGAGATGGTCGCGGAGCAGGGGAAGCTTCTACATGGCACTCAGGCGGTCGCCAGAGACGCCCATGGCGCTGCCCAGGTTGTTTCCCTCCAGGCCAGCCGCTTTGCGTTCCTCACGCTCCTGACGGGTTTTGCCGGGGGGATTGTCGGGGGCGTACTCGGCGGCCTTGCGCTCTCGCGCTATTTCTTCGGCATGTAATCGGGCCGGCCAGTCAGGCCGCCCTACCCCACTTTCCGAGAAATGATGTGACCCGCTCAGGATCGCTGGATCGACCGGTACAGCCATGAACCCGTTCCCCCATTATGGAGC
>JAEZHW010000071.1 GCA_023436775.1 Actinomycetes bacterium | reverse complement strand
GAACAAAGCCCGCTGGGCAGGAAATGACCGGCTCAGCGGGCTTCTATTTTTTAGACGCTCTGTCAGGCGCTCTGTCAGATGTCGGAACGGCCGATCGCGGGCAGCGATCCGGCCTCGGCCATCACATCCAGATGATGGTCGCTGTCACCGAACAGCGCATCAATGGCGGTCAGGCGCTTGAAGCCATGACCGACCTTCAGCTCGTCGGTCAGGCCGATGGCACCATGCAGCTGCACGGCCATCTGGCCGATAAACCGACCGGCACGACCAATCTTCGCCTTGGCGGCGGCAATGTTCAGGCGGCGTTCCTCGACCGGCAGGGCCAGCGAGGTGGTGGCCAGAACGGCCATGCTGCGGGCCAGTTCAACCTGGATCAGCATGTCCACAGCCTTGTGCTGCAGGGCCTGGAAGCTGCCGATGGCCACACCGAACTGGGTGCGGGTGCGCAGATATTCTGCCGTGGACGACAGGATATCATTCATCACTCCGACCGCTTCGGCGCAGAGTGCAGCGGTAGCCTCTTCAAACACCCGCTCCAGAATCTCGGCACCGCCGTCGGCCGGGCCGATCAGGGCATCGCTGCCGACAACCACGCCATCCAGCGTCACGTCCGCCAGCGGGTGACCGTCATAGCTGCGACGCTGTGTCACCGTCAGTCCGGCAGCGTCCGTTGCCACCAGGAACAGGCCGGTGCCATTGCCGGTGTTGGCGCTGACGATCAGCTCACCGGCGGCGGCACCGCCGATGACCGTGGTCTTTGCACCGGTAATGCGCCAGCCGTCACCCTCGCGGACCGCACTGGTCTTCAGGTTGGTGACCGTGTGGCGCGGGCCACCGCGTTCCTGATGGGCCAGCGCCATGATCAGCTCGCCACCGGCGATGGCTTCAACGCGGGGGGCCTTCTGTTCGGCCGTCCCTGCCTGACGCAGGACGCCACCGGCCAGCACCACGGTGCCGACAAAGGGTTCCACCAAGAGGCCGGTGCCAAGCTGTTCCATGACGATCATGGTTTCAACCGGGCCGCAGCCAAATCCGCCGTCTTCCTCGGCAAAGGGCAGACCCAGAACACCAAGTTCGGCCAGACCGGCCCAGACCTCGCGGCTGAAGCCGTCCGGCTGCTTCATGCCCTTTTCACGGGTGTGGAAATCGTACTGGTCGTTGATGAAACGGGCGACACTGTCCGACAGCAGGCGCTGTTCTTCGCTGTAATCGAATTGCATGGGAAGCCTGCCTTACAGACCGAGGATCGTCTTGGCGATGATGTTCTTCTGGATCTCGTTGGATCCGCCGAAGATCGAGACCTTGCGCATGGTGAAATAGAAGGGTGCCGCGTGGTTGATCCACTCGTCACTGTTCTCGTCCACCACCTCATCATGATCATCATGATGATCCGGCATGGCCATACCGGCGGGACCGGCCAGTTCCAGCGTCAGCTCGGTCATGCGCTGCTGCAGCTCGGTCCCACCGACCTTCAGGATGGATGCGGCGTTGTTGGCCCCGCCACCCTTGGCATCGGCAGCCACCACGCGCAGCTGGGTCAGTTCCAGGGCGCGCAGTTCCATCTCGACCTCGGCCAGCTTGCGGCGCAGGCGCTGACGCTCGGCGTCCGACAGGACACCCTGCTCATAAAGCTCGGCCTCGCGGCGGCGCAGGTTCGACAGCCGTTCCTTGGACAGACCGATACGGGCGATACCGCTGCGCTCGTGACCCAGCAGATGCTTGGCGTAATCCCAGCCACGGCCTTCCTCGCCGATGCGGTTCTCGACCGGAACCCGCACATCGTCAAAGAACACCTCGTTCAGATCGCGGATGCCGTCGATGGACGGGATCGGACGGATCGTGATGCCGGGGGTGCGCATGTCCAGCAGAAGGAAGGTGATGCCCTGCTGCTTCTTGCCGCTGTTGTCGGTGCGCACCAGCGCGAACATCCAGTCGGCATGCTGGGCCTGTGTCGTCCAGATCTTCTGGCCGTTCAGCACGTAATGGTCGCCGTCGCGGACGGCGCTGCACTTCAGGCTGGCCAGATCGGACCCGGCACCCGGCTCGGAGAAGCCCTGACACCACCAGTCATCGATGTTGGCGATCCGCGGCAGGAAGCGCCGCTTCTGCTCGTCGGTGCCAAACTTTGCGATGACCGGGCCGATCATGTTGACGTTGAAGGGCGATCCTTCCGGCGCATGAGCCAGCGCCATCTCTTCCTGGAAGATATAGCGCTGGGTCGGCGTCCAGGGCTGACCACCCCATTCAACCGGCCAGGCCGGAACGGCCCAGCCGCGCGCATTCATGGTGCGCTGCCAGCGAACGATGTCCGATTTACTCAGATGGCGTCGTTCGATCATCTTCTGCCGCAGATCGGCGGGCAGATTTTCGGCAAGAAAAGCGCGGACCTCCTGACGGAAGGCGCGATCTTCTTCGGTGAACAGGAGATTCATTGGACCCTTCCAGACCTCATGGCAGACACCGGCACGGGAAAAGCGCCAGCAGCAGCACCGGGCGATGCCGCCTTTTGCGTTTGAAACTGCTGGGTCCAGTTGTTCCAAACGACCATGAACAGGGTCAATCACTGCCCCCCAAGGGCAGCGCAATGAACGCA
>JAEZHW010000069.1 GCA_023436775.1 Actinomycetes bacterium | reverse complement strand
CCCGGACGTCCCTCGGCGCCCGGTGCCGCGGACGACGCGACCGTCTGGTCAACCCGTTCGTGGAGTCTTGAGTCTACCGAACGAAGTCTTGACGCTGATCCATGGCCTGGTTGGCAACGGCATCTGCTCGGGAGTTTTGGTCGCGCGGTACCCATTGCCAGTGCACGGGCACACCGATCAGCAGATCACGCGCCTGCGAGGCGAGCACCTGCATATCCGGGTGCTTGACCTTCCAGCGACCGGCCATCTGCTCGATCACCAGCTTGGAATCCATCCGCACCAGGATTTCGGCGTGCGGGTCGCGGCCGAGCACCCACTCGAGGCCGCTGATCAGTCCCGTGTACTCGGCGACGTTGTTCGTCGCAGTGCCGAGGTACCGGCCGATCTCGGCCAGAATTTCGCCCGTCGCAGGATCGATCACCACCGCACCGGAGCCAGCGAGGCCCGGGTTTCCGCGGGAGCCGCCATCCGCCTCGATGATGTAGCGTCGTCCAGTCATGCCGGCCACGTTAGCGGTTGACACGGACAAGGATGGCGCCCGAGTCCGGGCACATCACCACAAGGTCCGGATCCGCAGCACGCACCGCGGCCAGGTCCGAGCCGGTGAGGGTCACGCCGCTGGCCGAGGTGACGGCGCCAATGAGCTCAGAGGCGCCAACGCCGTACCGGTCCCGGCACTGGTCGTAGAGCTTCACGAGGTCCGCCGGAATCGTGACCGCCAGTTCGTCACGTCGCTGCTGGGTCCGGGCGCGCTCGGCCTGGATTGCGCTCACCTGGGCCTGCAGCGCGGCAGCCAACTGCTCGTGCTCCTTGGCGAGGGCATCGCGCTCCGCGTCTGCAGTGGCCTGCTCGGCCTCGGCGGCCTCCAGCCGCTCCATCACCTCAAGCTGGGCACCGTCCAGCTCCTCACGTCGACGACGCAGGGTCTGCAATTCGCCCTCGATGCCCTGCACGTCCTTCGTCGAAGACGACTGCAGAATCAGCGATTCGTCGCGTGCGATGCGCTGGGCCACCACCTCGGCGTCCTCTTCGAGACGCCGCAGGTCTGCGCGAGCATCCTCGACGGCACCGAGGCGCTGCGCCGAGGTCGCCCGCAGCGCGTCGAGCCGAGTGGTCGCCTCCTGGAGCGCGGTGCGCTCTGGCAGGTCACGCTCACGGCGATCCAACTGGATCAGCGCAGTGTCCAGCGCTTGCAGGTCGAGCAGTCGAAGCTGGTCTGCGGCAGCGGCTCGCACGGGTTAGGCCTCCTGAGAGTTGGTGAGCACCATACGGCGCTGTTGTTCTTGCTTGCGAACCGACGGGATGCCAGTCACGATCGGGACCAGCAAGGCCACCACCGTAATCAGCAGCAGCACCGCCGGGGTGCCGACGAGTTCGCCCAGCACCGGAACACCGGCGACGAAGCTGGTCAGGTAGCCGGTCCAGCTCAGCCACGGCAGCGTGAAGGTCACTAGGCCGAGCCCGACGCCAGTGAGCACCAGGAACATCAGGAAGTTTACGATGCGCAACTGCGGGTAGGCGCCACCGGGGACCACGAGCCCCCGAGTGTCGAAGCGTCGAGTGCGGGTCATCAGGTCGCCGGTGAAGATGCCGGCCCAGGCTGCCACCGGGACGGCCAGCAGGACCGCGTGCTCGACGACCATCGTGCCGAAGCTATCGAAGGCGATGCCCTGTGCAGTGGCCAGGACGGCCAAGCCCGCCGCCACCAGACCCGCCACGACCACGCCCAGCACCCGCGAGGAGCGAATACCGACCGAGGCGAAAGCCAGGCCGGTCGAGTAGAACGACACCGCGATGCCAGACAGCAGACTCAGGCCCACACCCAGCAGCAGCGGAATCGGGTACCACTCGGCACCGATCAGCGAGGCGATGGTCTGCCAGGGGTCGATGAAGAAGCCGGTCGCAATGGCCTCGTTCGATGCCGCCAGCAGCGCGCCGTAGGCGATGAGCAGCACCGCTGGCAGCACCGCGCCGAGCGCCGCGCTAGCAGCCGCACCACCGCCGGAGCTCGACGTACGCTGGTAGCGGGCCACGTCGCTCGTGCTGCTGGCGAAGGCTAGCCCCACCACAGCGAACACGATACCCGCGCCCGAGGCGACCAGCAGCCAGTTGCCGTCCGGCTTTGCCAATGCGGCAGACAGGTTCAGTTCGCCCACGGTGAGCGCGATGAAGGCGACCACCAGCAGTAGGCTGAGCAGGCTCAGCGCGGTCTGCACCCGCAGCAGCAGGTGGAAGCCCTTGCCCGCGACCGCCAGGGCGATCACCGCGCCGAGGGCGATGGAGAGCAACTGCAGGTTCTGGACGCCAATCAGCGGCGCGATACCGGTGAGTTCGGCGACGCGAACGATGCTGGTCGCGAACAGCCACAGCAGCACGGCAGCCCAGAACAGTCGAGCCACCAGGACCGCAATCGCAGGCAGGATGTTGCCGGCCAGACCAAAGGCAGCGCGAGACACCACCAGGGTGGGCTGACCGCTCCACTTGCCCGCGAGGGTGCCGAGGGCGATCGGCAGGACCGATACGGCCGCACCGACCGCGGTCGCAATCAGCGCCTGGCGCAGGTTTAGGCCGATCCCCAGTAGGGCGACACCGACCAGCACGGTCAGGAAGGACGCGTTGACCGCGAACCACAGCCAAAACATGCGGCTGGCCTCACCCGCACGCTGATCCAGCGGCGAGGGCTCGACCGTGACCTGTTCCGCAGTGGAGGCGGGCGGCGTCACCGGCTGCTCCACCGGCTCGCCCAGTGCGGCAAGTACGCCGGTCGCGGTCAGCCCCGCGCCTTCCTCGGCGATGATCTCCCCCGAGGCGTTGGTCACGAGGCGGGTCGGCGCTGCGGCTGGTGCCGCCGCGGGGGCAGCCAGGAGGGCGTCGAAATCAGCCACGGCCGCATCATCGGCCTGCGCTGCCTCGGCGAGCAGGGCGTCAAAGCCGACTGGAGCGGCCCCTGCCAGCGGGGCTGCGACCTCGACCGCGGGCGCGGCGTCCTCCTGCGGCGGCAGGAAAATGGCACCGCTGTCGACCAATTCCAGCGAAGCGTTATACGTGTCGATCTGCTGCGGCGGCTCCACCAGCGCGGGCGGCTCCTCCGGCGACGGCTCGCTCAAGTTCACCGGCGCGGCCATGGCCTCTTGGACCGATGCTGGCACGTCCGAGACCGGGGCCTCGTCAGCGGTCAGCAGCACGTGCTCGTCGTCATCATGCGGCTGCGGCGGCGCGGCGTCCGCGGGCGGCTCGTAGATGTACCGTGGCGGCACTGTGGCCTCGACTGGCTCAGCAGTCGGCTCCGTCGCGGGCTCGACCGGTGCAGCCTCGGCGCCTGCCTCGCCTGCCGTGGCGGTGACGGGGGCCTCGGCGGCCTCGACGCCCAATTCCGCGATGGGGGCAGCCGGGGCGGCGTCGACGGAAGCGACAGAAGCCTGGGCCTCGGCGCCCACAGCTTCCTCGGTTGCCGGAGCCTGCTGCGGCGCCGGCGTGGCCTGCGCCGCTGCCTGCACTGCAGCTTGGAACTCGGGCTGGTCGACGGGTGCCGCCATCGGCTGCTGTTCCGCGGTCGGCGCGGACACATCGGCGGCAGCCAAGTCATCAAGGTCTGCCTGCTGCGAGACGCTGGATGGGTACAGCTCATCGATGCTGAACTCGTCAGCGAGCAGCCCCCCTGCCTGCGCCGGCTGCACCTGTTCGGGAGAGAGCAGTCCGCCGACGTGGCCCAGCGGCGCGAGTTCGCTGGTGTCTTCCAGCAAGGATTGCCAGGCCGGGCGGTTGTCCACCGGAGCCGACGGCGCAGGCGGCGCGAAGGGGCTTGCCGGGGCGGCCTCAGCCACGGGATCCGCGGCTGGCGCCGGAGTCGGAGCCTCAGCGGGCGTACTGGTGGACGGTGTGAGTGCGTCTTGTACGGCCGGCGCGCCGCTATTCATCAGCGGCGACTGCGTCGGATACAGGTCGTCGATGCTGAAGTCGTCGTCCAACAGCGAAGCACCTGACGCTGGAGTTGCCTCGGTGAGCGGCGGCGTGAGCGGACCACCCAGGAGTGGACCGCCCAGTGGCTGCGGTTCTTCAGCGATCGGTGCCGGAGCTGCTGCGGCAGGCTCCTCGAATACGACCGGTTCCACCACGGGCTCAACACCGAGGGTGTCCGTAACGCTCGGCGGCTCCCACGCGGGCATCCCCGGCACTGCACTCGCGGTGGTCTCAGCGACAGCCGGCGCTTCTGGAGCGCTCGGAGCAGTCAAGAACGATTCGGTAGGCGTGACTTCGGGAGCACCCTGCTGCGCAACAACCGGCTCGGCCGGGCTAGGAGCGAGCGGGCTAGAAACCGCCAGCGTCGGCGCAGCCGCGGACGGCTCGGCGAGGACAGCATCGGCAGGCGCGGGCTCGATCGGCTCATAGGGCTCCGCGAGCTTCGGCCGCGGCGTGGAGCGGTGCAACAACGGCTCCACCTCAATCGTTGGGTCGCCATCTGTGGCGTAGGGGCTGGTCGGCGCACCGGGCAGGCGCTGGCTGGCTGCGGCTGCTGCAGCTGCTGCCTGCGCTGCCGCAGCCTCGGCTGCAGCAGCTGCTGCAGCTGCAGCGGCACCGGCGGCAGCAATGCCAGGGGCCGGCTCATCCGCGATCGGCGCTGCCGGCTGGGTCGACGCGGCGGGCTGGGCCGGCTCAGCGGGGACCTCGGCGGCCGGCGGAGTCGGCTGCGGGGCAGCGCACGGCGGCGCCGGTCGGCGAACGGGCGGCACCGGCGGCAGCGGCTGCGGCTGCGCCGAGCCAGTGGCCCAGCTCTGGTACAGGATGGGCTCCACGAAGGCATCGTCGTCTGCCACGCCGAGGCTCGGCGTCGCATCTGCCTGCGGCGCTGCGGGGGCAACGGGTGCCGACGGTGCGGGCACACTGGTTGTACCGGAAGCGTAGGGATCCACCTGCTGCACAAATGGGTCAGCGGGTGCGCTCGCTGGGGCTGAAGGCTGCGATGCGGCCGGCTGCTGCCACTGAGGATCCACCGGGCCCGTGGGGTAACTCGGCTGGGCCGGAGCGACTGGCTGCTGATACTGCTGGACGGCGGGCTGCGCGAACTGCGGCTGCTGCGGCGCCACCGGCTGGCCATACTGCGGCTGCTGGGGAACGATCGGCTGCACGGGTCCAGTCGGCTGCACATAGCCCTGCTGCGGCACCTCGCCAATCGGGCCGGTCACGAAGGACTGCTGCTGCGTCAGGTAAGGGTCGCCCGGGGCAGCCGGTGCACTGGGCTGCGCTACCGGCGCGCTTGACTGTGCAACCGCAGGCTGCTGCGGCGCCATCGGCTGTGCTGGTTGGGTCGCAGCAGCAGGCTCGGCCGGGTAGGCGTACTGCTCCTGCGCAGGGTACGCCTGCTGGGGGACGGCCGGCGCGACCGGGGCCGCGGGTGCCGCCTGCGGGAAGTAGGCCGCGCGAACGCGCTGCACCTCGGCGATCGCCTCGGGCGTACCGATGGCGAACATTTGCTGTTCCCAGTTCTGATATTGCGCGACCTGCTCGGCCGACCACCCTCCAACGCTGGCCGCCGCAACGTTCTGCGCGGCGGCAGGATCGCCCTGCGCTGGCGCAGACGCGCCGGTCTCAGGCTGCGATTGCGGCGGGGTGTAGGTCGAACGACGGGGTCCGGTTGCACCGTCTTCGCTGCTGGGGAACTGGGGCTCGGCCATATGGCAATACTACCGACGGGCGTTCAGAATCCAGCCGACACACGGAAGGTCAGGAACCTTCAGTTACAGCCTCGTCAGAATCCGCTCCCGCCCGAAGTGACGAACGACCAACAGGAAGATCACCAGGTCCGCGATCGCGACCAGCAGTGACATCAGCGCGACCACCGGCGTCCCAAACAGCACCGCACCAGTCGACTGGGAGATCACGAGCGCAACGATCGGTAGCACCAGGAAGACCGCACTCCCCTGTGCCGACTGCATCGTCTTGGCACGTTGTGACACAGCCACGATCAGACTGACGCCCAGGAAGCCCATCAAGGGCACAAGCACCAGCATCATGAGCAACCAGGTCGGGGTCGGGAAAAACAGACCGCCGAACAGGGGCCCGCCCACCGAGTTCACGATGACGGCGTAGACCACGAACGCCAGCCAGCTCACCGCCACCGACGGCACAAGGGCGGCGAGGATCTTGCCAAGGACGAGTTCACGGTCGGTCAGCGGGGTGTACAGCAGGCCTTCGATCGTGCGACGCTCCTTCTCCCCCACAAAACTCGAACTGCCGATCACCGACGCCACCATGAGCGGGATGAGCAGGAAGAACGGGGCAAAGAAGTACACCACGACCGCGTAGATCATCTGCTGTTGCTCAGTGGCGCCCGCTGGCAGGATGCCCTCCGGCAATGCCTGCAAGAATGCAGCCATTCCCTGGATCTGCGATGCAATTTCGGGGTTCTGACCCAGGGTCAACACGACGATCGGCATGATCACGCAGAAGATGAGTGGCACGATCACCATCGGTGCGAGCGCCTGCGAATTCCGGGCGAGTTCCTTCCAGTCCTTGCGGATCAAGGCCCACAGTCGCTGCCCATTCATCGTGCGACCTCCTCGGTCTGGGTGGCGCGGTGCTCGTCCAGCACCGCAAAGTACAGGTCCCGTATGCCGTACTGCTGCGGGTGCAGCCCACGCACGCGCACCCCGGCAGCCGCCAAGCTAGCGACGAGTCGATCCTGCGTCGCTAGATCTTCGGACTGCACGGCGAAGTGGCCGCGATCCGCTGCCGACGCACGCGAGGTCACGCCCGGCGCAGCTTCGAGTACACCGGCCGCCGCCTCGGAGTCCTCGCGCGCGACCTCCAAGTGCAGGGCGCTGCCCGGCCAACGTTCTGCCACCAGGTCCGCGACGGCACCGCTGGCGACCAGGCGACCGCCGGCGAGGATGCCGACGTCCTGGCACAGCGCCTCGAGTCCGTGCAATTGATGCGTGCACAGGATCAGCGTTGTGCCGGTCGCCGCGATGAGTTCCTGGAGCTGGCCGATGAGTTCTTCTGATGCTTCCGGGTCGAGGCCGGCGGTCGGCTCATCCAGGAACAGCAGCTCTGGTTCGTGCAGCAGCGCCCTCGCCACGGCGATCTTCTGGCGCATACCTTTCGAGAGCTCCCCCGCCAGTGATGCAGCCCGCTGGCTGAGACCGAATCCGTCGAGCAGGGCCCCGATGCGCGCATTCGCCGCAGTGCGGGACATGCCGTAGAAGTCACCCCACAGGCGCAGGTTGTCCTGCACGCTGAGGTTCTCATACACGTTGGTGTCGGTCTGCACGCCGATGCGCTGGCGCAGGGCGTCGGCGCTCTCGGGCGTGACCGGCTGACCGAACAATGACACCTGTCCCGCATCGGGTTGCAGGAGCCCCGTGAGCAACCGCACGGTGGTGGTCTTGCCCGCACCGTTTGGCCCGAGCAGTGCGAATGCGCGCCCCTGACCGAGTTCGAGATCGAGTCCGCGGACAATCTCACGTCCACCGAGGTGCTTTTGCACTCCTGCCGCCTGCACTACCGTCATGGCACTTATTCTATTTCACATAGAACAAACGGGCAACCTGGCGGGGATGGCCATATGAGTAGTTCTTGCTCATAGTCTTCGGACGCTGGATTCGTCATCCTGACAGTGACCACATACCGCACGCGGCGACAGGGCCGCGCACAGCACTGGGAGAGCCCGTGATCACCACCGTTTCCTCTGACCTTCACCCCGCTGCCGCACCGGGCCGTCGCCTGCCGCGCGTCGCGGGCCTCGCCGCCGGAGCGATCCTGGCCGTCGGCCTCCTGGCCGGCTGTGGCAGCCCTACTGTCCCGAACAGCACCAACGGCGACCCGGCCGTGAGTGAACCAGCGCCGGGCAACAATCTCGGCAGCGGTAAGACCGGCACCTGGGCCAAGGTGGTCGCCGGGACACTCAACCCCAACCCGACCTACAACGTGCACAGCGACACCAAGGTGGAGTTCTTCTTCCCGAACGGGTCTGCCGACGAGCTCAAGCTCTTGAGCTGGTGCCAGGTTCTGACCATGAGCGCGAGTGACGTGGACGAGATCATCATCACCACCGACGGCACTTCGAAGACCTGCGACGAGATCTTCGCCTCCTAGCCGCCTGTACTCCACCTGCGGGAGCACGCTGTGCGGCTCCCGCAGGTTCGTCGCACCGAATCAGTCGCAGGATCTAGCGAAACCTGAGCAGGAATCGTTACCCTGGCGAAATGACGGCCGGTGTACGGAAAAGCAGGCAGTGGCCAGTCATGCATCGAAACGAGATCGTTGCCGCCGTGCTGCAGGGATTGCAAGCGCGGCCAGCCCGAGCTCAACTCCTGATCGGCCCGAGCGGCATCGGCAAGACCACCGTTGCGACCCAGGTCGCCGCGGCGCTGGAAAGCACCGGACAGCGCGTCATCCCGGTGGTGGCGCTCGCGGAACTCAGCGACGTGCCGCTCGCTGCCCTGGCACCAGTCCTCAGTCTCAGCGGCAGCGATAGCGACGCGCTCGCAGACCGAGTCCAGCGACTGCTGCACCGAGTGGGATCCGCCGGCAACGACCACGTCCTCGTCATCGACGACGCCCCGCTACTGGATGACCAATCCGCTGCCGTGGTGTATCAACTCATTCGCGTCTTCGGCGTGCCAGTTCTGATGACGGCACGCACCGAACACCGCATCACCGGCCCGATCCAGCGCCTGCTCCATGAACACCTCGTCACGACCACCACGGTGCCAGCGCTCGCCCGGGACGAAGTCGGCGAACTGCTCCAGCGCTACCTCGCCGATACAGTTCGGCCCGACAGCCTCCGCACCCTGCATCACCACAGTGGCGGCAATCCCCTGCTGCTGCGCGAACTGGTCTGGTCCGCCCAGCGGGACGGTCGTGTCCAGGATGGTCCATACGGGCTCGAAATCGAGCCCGGCGACTTCCCGGAGCATCTGCTCGGTACCGTGCAACACACCATCGACACCTTAAGTGCGGATGCCCGAGCCCTCGCCGCGCTGCTGGCCGTGGCGCAACCGCTGCCGGAACCCTTCGCAGCCGCATACCGGTCCGAAGCGCTCAGCGAACTCCAGCGTCACAGCGTCGCCAGCATCCTGCAGCGAGCAGACCGGAGCGTGGTGATGCTCAGCCACCCCCTCTATGCCGAGGCGCTGTTGCAAGCCACCACACCGGCAGAGCTCCAGCGGGTGCGCTTCGCCGCGATCGAACTCTTGCGGTCCTCGCACCACGCGGACGATCGATTCATGGCCGCATGCCTGCTTGAACAGGTCATGGACCTCGCCGAAAAGGCCGCACCCGGCCCCGCAGAACTCGACGAGATTGACTGGGCTGCAGCGCGTGCCTACGCCGCCGGCGATGCAGTACTCGCCCTGCGTCTGGCCACCACATCGCTCCGGGCGCGCCCGAACAGCTACCGCGCGGCGCTGGTCGCCGGTACCGCACAGTCCGCGCTGGGGAACGCAGAAGCCGCCGAGGCTGCCTTTACTGATGCCATGGCCGCCGCAGGCAGCGACCACGACCGAGCCATTGCCGCACTCCGCTGGGGACAGCACCTGGCCTATCGACGCCGAGATGTCTCAGCGGCACTCGAACTGGTCGAGGAGCAGAGTCAGCAACTCAACCCAGAAGCGACCAAGGTCCTGGAGGCGGAGGTTGCGAAGTGGCGGATGATGCTGGGTGATCAGCAAGGCCTGCTGACCACACCCGCGGACCCCACTGCCAGCGATCCCATCACCCTCGTTGGTCAGAGCATCGGTGTGGCGATGTTCAGCACGATGCTCGGCGACAGTGACGCCGCGCGTCACGCAATCGCACGCGCCCGCCCATTCCTGACCGAGACCGAGGCTGCGATACCGCACGCCGCGAGCCTGCTCGACTTGTCCGAGTTCCTCACCCGCGTCTCCGACGGCGACATTGCCACGGCCACCGACTTCGCTGAGCGGCAGCGCGTCTCCGGCCCCGTCGAAGCCGCCGGGATTTGGTCCTACACGCTCGCGCTGATCGCAATGCATGGCGGCGCCCCTCGACAGGCCGCTGACCTCGCCGCGCTGAGTATTCGCCAACTTGAATGGCGCGATGTCGCTGGCATGGCCGGCGCTGCCGCGGCCCTGGCATCCAGTGTTGCCGCGTCGCTGCACGCCAGTAGCGCGGACGCGAGACCGGAACCGTCGCCGCTGCTCGGCGACGCCGCGAGCAGCGACATCAAGGTCGCCCTCCACCTTGCCGAGGCCAACCTCTGGTCCGCCGCACCCGCCGGGCGCGCCGACGCCGCAGCCGCACTCGCGACAACCTGCGCCCAAGCCCTCGAGTTCGGGCATCACGTCGTGGCAGCACTCACCGCGAGCGTCGCGATTCGGTGTGGGCACGCCGCCGCCGTGACCGAGGTGCTGACCGTTGCAGCCGCAACGTCGCCGTCGCCGCTCGTCGCCGACATTGCCTCGGCCGCCAGACTGCTGGCCTCGCCGCCAGTTTCGGAGGCCGCGGCGGCCGAAGTGGCCGCAGACGCCTTTGACCTCGTCACGCGGTTGCGCTCGGCTGGCATGGCGGCGTTGGGGCAGGCGGTGGCGCTCGCAGCCCCTCGCAGCGACGCGGTTCCGGAACTGCTCCGCCGGAAGCTCGCCCTCGTCCTGGCAGAAATCGACCAGCACTGCGGCCCGGAGCCTGGCGTCACCGAGCCGCATACCCTGCACGGTGTACGGCTGACCGAGCGGGAATGGCGGATCGCCGAGGCGGCCAGTCGACGCTTGCGCAGCCGCGAGATCGCCGCGCTACTGGGCATATCCGTGCGCACCGTGGACAACCACCTGGCCCACATCTACCGCAAACTCAACGTGAACACGCGCGACCAGCTCGCGACAGTATTTGCTGACGAACAGCCCAGCGACACGCCGCTCCAGCGTCGCTGAAGTATCCGATGAGCGGTGGGCCCTACCGGGATCGAACCGATGACATCCACGGTGTAAACGTGGCGCTCTACCAGCTGAGCTAAAGGCCCTGGTGCGGTCGATTCTATCGGGAATCTCCACGACCGCGCCCTCTTGGTCCGGCGGGGCCCCGTGTGCGCTCGCCGGACCAGCGGCAATTAGGCGTTCGACTGCTCCAACGAGTCCAAGGCCGAGCGGTAGTCCGCGAGCGAACGCGGCTGTCCCGGCTCGGTGACGAACTGTGCGCGCAGCACGCCTTCCTGATCGATGACGAAGGTGGCGCGATTGGCAAAGCCCTTGTCGTCGAGGAACACACCGTACTGCTGCGCGACACCACCGTGCGGCCAGAAGTCTGCCAGCAGCGAGAAGTCAAAGCCTTCCGCGTCCGCCCAGGCTCGCAGCGTGTGGCGCGAGTCGACCGAGATGGCGAGCAGTTCCACGCGCTGGTCGCGGAACATCGCAATGTTGTCGCGGAGTTCACACATCTCTCCCCCGCAAATACCCGAGAACGCCAAGGGGTAGAACACCAGCACCACTGCCGACTTTCCACGGAACGAACTCAGCGTCACATCCTGGCCATGCTGGTTGGTCAAGGTGAAATCTGGGGCAACGCTGCCAATTTCCATACTGAAACTCCACTCTCCTCGGTACCCCATATCGGGGCAGATTTAGGACATATCCCACAACAACCAGTGCCGCGCGAGCGTGTCGTGTGTTGCACGCGTACGAACATTGTCGTCGAATTCGCTAGGCTGCTCTTTGGCCCACCCCCACACCCTGGACGGTGAGTCACACCGACTGGCGCCACCAGCCCACGGAACGAGGTCAACGATGTCTGTCACTAGCCCACTCTCCGCATCGGTTAACCCGGGCGACTCTGACCCGGCAGAAACTGCCGAATGGCGGGAGTCCCTTGAGCAGCTGATCGCTAGCAAGGGTCGACAGCGAGCCCGAGAAATCATCTCGGACCTGCTCAACCAGTCGAGCCGACTGCAGCTCGAGGTGCCGTTGGTGCACACCACGGACTACATCAACACCATCCACACCAGCGAGGAACCCGAGTTCCCTGGCGATGAGGACCTGGAGCGCCGCTACCGCGCCTGGATCCGCTGGAACGCCGCAATGACGGTGCACCGCGCGCAGCGTCCCGGCATCGGCGTCGGTGGTCACATCTCGACCTACGCCTCCTCGGCAGCGCTCTACGAAGTCGGTCACAACTGGTTCTTCCGCGGCCAGGACCACCCCGGCGGCGGCGACCAGATCTTCTACCAGGGCCACGCCTCTCCGGGTATGTATGCCCGCGCCTACCTCTATGGCCGGCTCACCGAGCGCGACCTGGACGGCTTCCGCCAGGAGAAGAGCCACATCGGCGGCGGACTGCCCTCGTACCCGCACCCGCGCCTCATGCCGGACTTCTGGCAGTTCCCGACCGTGTCGATGGGTATCGGTCCGATCAACGCCATTTACCAGGCGATGGTCAACAAGTACGCCCACAACCGTGGCATCAAGGACACCTCGGACCAGCACGTCTGGGCCTTCCTCGGCGACGGTGAAATGGACGAGGTCGAGAGCCGCGGCGCCCTGCAGTGGGCAGCCAACGAGGGACTCGACAACCTCACCTTCGTCGTCAACTGCAACCTGCAGCGCCTCGACGGTCCCGTCCGCGGTAACGGCAAGATCATCCAGGAACTGGAAGCCTTCTTCCACGGCGCTGGCTGGAACGTGATCAAGGTCATTTGGGGTCGCGAGTGGGATGCCCTGCTCGAGAACGACCACGAGGGAGCCCTGCTGCATCTGATGAACACCGTGCCGGACGGTGACTTCCAGACCTACAAGGCCGAGAGCGGCGCCTTCGTCCGCGAGCACTTCTTCGGCCGCGACCCGCGCGCGCTCAAGCTCGTCGAGAACTACTCCGACGACGACATTTGGAACCTCAAGCGTGGTGGCCACGACTACCGCAAGGTGTACGCCGCCTTCAAGCGTGCCACCGAGCACAAGGGGCAGCCGACCGTCATCCTGGCCCACACCATCAAGGGCTACGGCCTCGGCCCGACCTTCGAGGGCCGCAACGCCACGCACCAGATGAAGAAGATGTCGCTGGCTGACCTGAAGCAGTTCCGCGACACCATGCGTATTCCGATCACGGACGCGCAGCTCGAGGAGAACCCGTACCAGCCGCCGTACTACCACCCGGGCGAGAACGACGAGGCCATCAAGTACCTGAAGGCCCGTCGCGACGAACTCGGTGGCCCCATGCCGAACCGCCGCAGCGTCTTCAGCAGTTTCGAACTGCCGGGTGACAAGGCCTACGACGTGGTCAAGAAGGGCTCCGGCAACCAGGAGATCGCCACCACCATGGCCTTCGCCCGACTGCTGAAGGACCTGCTGCGCGACAAGGAACTCGGCAAGCGCATTGTGCCGATCATTCCCGACGAGGCCCGCACCTTCGGTATGGACTCGTACTTCCCCACCGCGAAGATCTACAACCCCAAGGGGCAGAACTACACCTCGGTGGACCGCGAACTGCTGCTGGCCTACAAGGAGAGCCCGCAGGGTCAGATCCTGCACGTGGGTATCAACGAGGCCGGTGCTGTGGCTGCCTTCACCGCAGCCGGTACCTCTTACGCCACCCACGGCGAGGCGCTGATCCCGGTCTACATCTTCTACTCGATGTTCGGCTTCCAGCGCACCGGTGACGCCTTCTGGGCCGCCGGTGACCAGATGACGCGAGGCTTCATCATCGGCGCCACCGCAGGCCGCACCACCCTCACCGGTGAAGGTCTGCAGCACGCGGATGGCCACTCGCCGCTGCTGGCGAGCACCAACCCCGCGGTCGTAACCTACGACCCGGCCTACGGCTACGAAATCGGTCACATCGTGCGCGCCGGCCTTGACCGCATGTACGGCGGAAAGCACGAAGACCCGAACGTGATGTACTACATCACCGTCTACAACGAGCCGATCGTGCAGCCGGCCGAGCCGGAAGGCCTGGACGTGGAGGGGTTGCTGAAGGGCATCTACCTGCTGAAGCCGTCGACCGCGAAGGGCAAGAAGGCGCAGATCCTCGCCTCCGGTGTCTCGGTGCCGTGGGCCCTCGAAGCCCAGGAACTGCTGGCGACGGACTGGGGCGTCTCGGCCGACGTGTGGAGCGTGACCAGTTGGGTTGAGCTGCGCCGCGACGGTATTGCCGCCGAAGAGCACAACCTGCTGCACCCGAACGAGACGAAGCGCGTGCCCTACCTGACCGAGAAGCTCTCCGGCGCCGAGGGTCCCTTCATCGGCGTGAGTGACTACAGCCACGCCGTGCAGGACCAGATCCGTCCCTTCGTGCCGGGCGATTACCGCACCCTGGGTGCTGACGGCTTCGGCTTCTCGGACACCCGCGCTGCGGCTCGACGCTACTTCCTCATCGACGGCCCGAGCATCGTGGTTCGCACGCTGCAGGCCCTCGAAGAGGCCGGCGAGGTCAAGGCTGGCACCACGGCCAAGGCGGTCGAGCAGTACCGACTGGCTGATGTGACCGCGGGCACCACCGGCAACGCTGGCGGCGAGAGCTAAACAGCCTCGCCTCCCCAACCCGACGAAGCGAAGGCGGTGTACTGATGACCAAGTCCAAGGCCCAGACCCTGGCATGGCTCCGTACCATCTCCGGCGAGCTGAGCACGGCCACCCTGAAGCGCCTCGAAGAGACGCTGCCTTGGTACCGTGACATGCCGCCGGGGCGCCGCAGCTCGGTCGGGCTGGTCGCCCAGAACGGCATCGCCTCGTTCATCGAGTGGTACAACGACCCCACCTCCACCCCGTGGATTGCCGCGGACGTGTTCGACAACGCGCCGCGCGAACTGCTGCGCTCGGTGAGCCTGCAGGAGACCCTGCAACTCATCCGAGTCGTGGTCTCTGTCGTCGAGGACCGGGTGCGTGACGACGGCGACCACCTCCGCGAGGCGATCTTGCTGTTCAGCCGAGAAATCGCCTTCGCTGCCGCCGATGTCTACGCTCGCGCCGCCGAAGCCCGCGGCCTCTGGGACGCGCGCCTGGAAGCCCTTGTGGTCGACTCGATCCTGTCGGGCGAAGTGGATGACGAGCTGCCGAGCCGAATTGCGGCGCTGGGTTGGCACGGCCTCGGCGAGGTCGCTGTGCTGGTTGGCACGACGCCGCGCGCGGTTGAGGTGGATCAGATCCGCCGCGCTGCCCGCCGCAGCCACGCGGACGTCCTCATCGGCGTGCAGGGCAGCCGCTTGGTCGTGGTGATAGGTCGCGCCGAACCACCGGAGCCGGACCCCGACTTCCAGCCGGTGTCCTTCCTGGAACTCGCCAATGTGCTCGAGCCCTGGTTCGGCCCGGGCCACCTGGTGTTGGGTCACGAGGTGCCGAGCATCGTCGAGGCCGCCAAGAGCGCGAAGGCCGCCCTGGCTGGGTTCGCAGTCGCCGGTTCGTGGCGCGGTGCGCCTCGCCCGGCCTTGGCCGACGACCTGCTACCCGAGCGCGCCTTCGCCGGCGATCCTCAGGCCCGTGCCCGTCTGATCAGCCGGATCTACGCGCCACTCAAGGAGCATTCGCCGGAACTGCTGGCCACGTTGTGGAGCTACCTCGACAACGGCCGCAGCCTGGAATCGACGGCGCGCGAACTCTTCGTGCACCCGAACACCGTGCGCTACCGCCTCAAGCGCATCTCGGAACTCATTGGCTGGGATGCCACCGGCCCGCGCGAGGCGCTAATCCTGCAATCGGCCCTGATCGTCGGCTCCATTGCCGGCTCCGAACCCAGCGCACGTCCGCGTAGGCGCTAAGAAATCGTTCGGCACAGTCACTGAGCCAACAAGGTTTCGCCTCAAGTTCAGTGCGTGCCCCACACACCACTGCACACCCGTTTTCCGGGAGGATTGAATCCATGATTGTTGTCGTCGGCCCTGGTCAGGGTGCGCAGACCCCGGGCTTCCTCGAGCCCTGGCTTGCTGACCCCGCGCTCCGTGCGCAGTTGGAATCCTGGTCCGAGGTGGTCGGCATCGACCTCGTCGCCCACGGCACCGTCTCCGACGCCGACACTATTCGGGACACCGCGATCGCGCAGCCGCTCATCGTTGCAGCTGGGTTACTCTCGCTCGGCGCGCTGCTCGACGGCAACGCAGACCGCGAGGCTGCGATCGGTGGCTACGCCGGTCACTCCGTTGGTGAGATCACCGCTGCTGCCGCCTCGGGCGTGCTGTCCACCGAGGACGCCCTACGCTTCGTGGCCGCCCGCGGCCGCGCCATGGCCGACGCCGCAGCCGCCGCCGAACCGACCGGCATGAGCGCCGTGCTCGGTGGCGACGAGGATGCACTGCTGGCGCGCCTGGAGGAACTGGGCCTGTCTCCCGCGAACTTCAATGGTGGCGGCCAGCTCGTCGTCGCTGGCGACTTGGATGCCCTGGCCGCCCTGGCCGCCGAGCCGGTGGCTGGCACCCGCGTCATCCCGCTGCAGGTGGCCGGCGCCTTCCACACCCGCACCATGGACCCGGCACGCACGTTGCTCGCTGACGTCGCCGCTGCACTCTCCCCCGCCGACCCACGCGCCACGCTCTGGACGAACAGGGGCGGCGCCGTGGTCACCTCGGGCGCTGCATTCGTGGACCTGCTGGTGCATCAGGTTGCTGCCCCGGTCCGTTGGGACCAGGTACAAACGTCCATGGCAGATGCAGGAATCACCGGCATGATTGAGCTGGCACCGGGTGGCACACTCACTGGTTTGGCTCGTCGCTCGCTCAAGGGTGTGCCGACGGTGGCGCTGAAGACCCCGGACGACTTGCCCGCTGCTCGGGCACTGCTGGATGAGATTGCTGGAGGTGCCGCGTGAGCGCGCTACGTCAGTTGCAGGGCCCTGCCCACACCCGGATTTACGCGGTGGGCGCGGCTCGCGGCGACCGGATTGTCCCGAACGATGAGTTGGTCGGCCCGATCGACTCGAGCGACGAATGGATCCGCCAGCGCACCGGCATCATCACCCGCACTCGCGCCAGCGATGACGTCGGCGTGATCGACCTTGCCGAGGCTGCTGCCCGCGAAGCGATCGAGCGCGCCGGCATCGAGCCGACGCAGATCGGCGCCGTGATCATGGCCACCATCAGCAACCAGGTGGCGACCCCGTCGCTGTCCACGCTGCTCGCCGACCGCATCGGCGTGGCCCCCGCCCCGGCCTACGACATCTCGGCGGCCTGCGCTGGCTACACCTATGCGATTGCGCAGGCCGACGCGCTCATCCGTAGCGGCCTGGCGGAGTACGTGCTCGTGCTCGGTGCAGAGAAGCTCAGCGACATGGTTGACCCGACCGACCGATCCATCTCGTTCCTGCTCGGTGACGGTGCCGGCGCGGCCGTGGTTGGTCCTGCCGACGAGCCCGGCATCGGCCCGAGCGTTTGGGGTTCGGATGGCTCGAAGTGGGATGCCATCCACATGACCTCCACCTGGCAGGAATACCGCAAGGGCGACGTGCCCTGGCCGACCATGCGCCAGGAGGGCCAGACGGTCTTCCGCTGGGCCGTGTGGGAGATGGCCAAGGTTGCCCAGCAGGCCTTGGATGCCGCAGGCGTGGGCCCCGCGGACATTGCCGCCTTCATCCCGCACCAGGCCAACATGCGCATCATTGACGAGTTTGCAAAGCAGCTGAAGCTGCCGGAATCCGTGGCCATCGCTCGCGACATCGCCACCACCGGCAACACCTCGGCTGCATCGATCCCACTGGCCACCCACCGCCTGCTGGAAGAGCACCCGGAACTGTCCGGCAAGCTCGCCCTGCAGATCGGTTTTGGCGCGGGCTTGGTCTTTGGCGCACAGGTGGTTCGCCTCCCCTAACGCCCCAACACTCCAGGCCGCAAGAATTCCTGAACGCCTGGTACCCCGACCCCTAGACTGTTCAACGGTCTTCGACACGAAGGAGAAAAACGACATGGCACTGAGCACCGAAGAGGTCCTGGCCGGCCTGGCCGAGCTCATCAACGATGAGACCGGTATCGCCCCCGAGACCGTGCAGCTCGACAAGGCATTCACCGACGACCTGGACATCGACTCGATCTCGATGATGACCATCGTCGTGAACGCTGAGGAGAAGTTCGACGTGAAGATCCCGGACGACCAGGTGAAGAACCTCGTCACCGTGAAGGACGCCGTCGACTTCATCGTCAACGCTTCGGCCGAGTAGGTCGCAGGTGGGCTGCAGTCGAGACGCTGTAGCCCACCCGGCCTCACCCGTTCCCGCGTCGTCGCGGTAGCGGACGAGACTGCAGTACGACTCGCTGTACCCTGAATCCCGCATGGAAGGCTGATCGCATGAGCAAGCCCCGCATCGTTGTCACCGGTATTGGCGCCTTTTCTCCCCTGGGCGCCACCGCTGCCGAGAGTTGGAAGGCACTCCTCGCTGGCGAGAGTGGCATCCGTACGCTCGAGCAGGACTGGGTGGCCGAATTCGACCTGCCGGTGACCTTCGCTGGCCAGGCCAAGATCACCGCCGACTCGGTCCTCGACCGCGTCGAGGTGAAGCGTCTGGACCCGTCCAGCCAGTTCGCCCTGATCGCCGGCCGTGAAGCCTGGGCCGACGCTGGCAGCCCCGAGGCCGACCCCTTCCGCGTTGCCGTGGAATGGTCCACCGGTATCGGCGGCGTCTGGACGCTGCTGAGCTCCTACGACATCCTGCGTGAGAAGGGCCCCCGCCGCGTCCCGCCGATGACGGTGCCGATGCTGATGCCGAATGGCCCGGGCGCTGCGGTCGGTATGGACCTGCAGGCTCGTGGTGGCATCCGCTCGGTCGTCTCGGCCTGTGCCTCCAGCACCGAGGCCATCGCGAATGCCTACGACCGCCTCCAGGCCGGTCTGGCGGACGTGGTGATTGCCGGTGGCTCTGAGGCGGCCATCCACCCGCTGCCGATCGCAGCCTTCGCTGCACTGCAGGCGCTGTCGAAGAACAACGACAACCCGGCTGGCGCCTCGCGTCCGTACGACGTGAACCGTGACGGCTTTGTCATGGGTGAAGGCGCCGCGGCGCTGGTCCTGGAGACCGAGGAGCACGCGCTGGCGCGCGGTGCCACCATCTACGCTGAACTCGCCGGTGGTGCCGTCACCAGCGACTCGTACCACATCACCGCTCCGGACCCGGAGGGCACTGGCGCGGCGCGCGCAATGGTTGCCGCCCTCGAGCAGGCCGGCGCCACCGCGGACGAGGTCACGCACATCAACGCGCACGCCACCAGCACCCCGGTGGGTGACATCGCCGAGTACAACGCGCTCAAGCTCGTCTTCGGTGACCGCGTGAACCAGATCCCGGTCTCGGCTACGAAGTCCTCGCACGGTCACCTGCTCGGTGGCACTGGTGCCCTGGAGGCCGTCTTCACCGTACTCGCCCTGCGCGACAAGGTGCTGCCGCCGACGATCAACCTGGACAACCAGGACCCGGAGATCCCGCTGGACGTGGTCACCAGCCCGCGTCAGCTCGGCGACGAGCCGCAGCTGGCAATCAGCAACTCCTTCGGCTTCGGCGGCCACAACGCCGTGATCGCGCTGCGGTCCTACTAAGCCTGTACCCTGCACACAGCAGCAACGCCCCGGAAACGTCAGTTTCCGGGGCGTTCGCCTTCTGCGCTTCGGTGTCACCGAGCGCGCTCAGCACAGGCACCTCCCGGACCGCATCCCCGCTGGTCCGGACGGACTGTGCTGACGTGTGGGGGTTAGCCGACCTTGTGCAGCCAGACGACCTGTGCGTCGTCGTGGACGTGCCGGAATGGCTCGAGTTCGTCGTCCCAAGCCTGGCCGAGGGCGAGGCGCAGTTCGCGATGCAGGTCCCGCAGATTCATGGCTGATTCTTCGATCGCGGCCCGGATACGGTCCTCAGGGACCACCATATTGCCGAGCACATCGCACTGTGCGTAGAAGATGCCGAGGTCCGGGGTGTGCAGCCAGCGACCAGCGTCCGAGTGCGCCGTGGCATCCTCAGTGACTTCGAAGCGCAGGTGTTCCCAGCCGCGCAGGCCAGAGGCAAGCAGGGCACCGGTACCCACCGGTCCGCGCCAGCCGAACTCGGCGCGCAGCATGCCGGGAAGGACGGGCTGTTCCGTCCATTCCAGACGCACGGGCTTGCCCAGGGCGCGTCCGATCGCCCACTCGATGTGCGGGCACAGCGCACGAGGTGCGGAGTGCACATACAGCACACCGCTCGTGTCCATTGTCGCCATCGTGTTCTCCATTTCCTTGCCAGATACGTCTTCCCCAACGATCTGACGCATGGATACCGATGCGACACGTGTTCAATTGCGGCCAGAGGGCCTGGCTCGATTATCACCGAGGACGGGCGAAATTACAACCGCGTGATTCGGCGCGGCGAGCTCCGGTGCGGCGAGCTCCGGTGCGGCTGCGGCAAGGACGGGCGCTCGCGCTCCGGGCCGCTGGCCGACTCAGTGCTCGTAGGAGTCAAGCACCGCCACGTCGAGGCTGAAGCGGGCGGCATTGCTGCCGAACAGCAGGGTGCCGGCCTGTTGGGCGCAAGTGACCACCGCCTCGGCGACCCGGTCCGCGACCGCCGCCGGAGCATGGACCACGACCTCGTCGTGCAGGAAGTACGCCAGGTGCGGCTCGGCGCCCGTTGCGGGATCCACCATGCCGCGCAACTCGGCGCGCAGTAGCGCCATCCAGGACATCGCCCACTCGGCCGCGGTCCCCTGCACCACATAGTTGCGGGTGAATCGCCCCCAGGCCCGCCGGACCTGGCCGGACGCAGCGCTGCCGCCCTCACCGACCTGCGCCGCACCGTCCGCATCCCGGTCCTCCGGATCGTCAATGCCGTACACCTCGCGCACTCGCTCCCAGTTCTGGCTGGGCTTCGGTGAGCCGCGGCCGAGCCAGGTGGCCACCGGCTCGTCGCGTTCGCCGCGCCGGGCCGCATCCTCGACCAGGGCCATCGCTCGCGGGAAGGCGGCGGCGAGCCGGGGCAGCATGCGGCCACTCTCGCCCCGAGTCCCGCCGTACAACGCCCCGAGCATGCCGTATTTGGCCTGGTCGCGGGTCGCGACCGCACCGGTAGCGACGATGCCTTCGTAGAGGTCGCCGGCCGCGCCTGCCCGCAGCATCGCCTCGTCCGCAGCCATTGAAGAGAGGATACGAGGCTCGAGCTGCGACGCATCCGCCACGATCAATTTCCAGCCCGGATCCGCCACAATCGCCGACCGCAGTTCGCTCGGCAACTGCATCGCTCCCCCGCCATCGGTGGCCCAGCGGCCGGTGACGACGCCACCGACCACGTATCGAGGATGGAAGCGCCCGTCGCGCACCCACTGGTCCAACCAGTTCCAGCCGTGCGCGGTCATCAGCCGCGCGCGGTGCTTGTAGTCCAACAGCGGCGCCACCACGGGGTGATCCAACTCGCGGATCTCCCACTTACTGGTGGAGCGTACGTTCAGCCCTGCCGCCCGCAACACCTTGAGCAGGTCCGGCGGCGAGTCCGGGTTCACCTCCGCACCATCGAGCGCAGCGCTGATTTGCTGCTGCAGCGCGGCGAGTTTCGCAGGTCGATAGCCTGGCTGCGGCCGTGGACCGAGCAGGTCCGTGAGTAAGGCGTCATGCTTCGCCTCGCTCCAGGGCAGACCGAAGTACTCCAGTTCGGCCGCAATCACGGCGCCCGCCGATTCGGCCGCCAGCAGCAGCCGCAGTCGCGCCACGGCGCTGGGGTCGGCACCGCGCTCGGCCGCCTGCTGCAGTGCCTGATGCTGGGCGGCGAACTCACCCGGAACCTCGGCCTCGACCTGGGCAGCGCGACGCTGACCGCGCGCGACCCGCCCACTGTTGGCGGCCTCGTCGAGGTCGAACAGGGCTGGAGCGGCCTCGTCGTCGACAGCGGTGTCCTGGGGCAGGAACCACGGCGCATCCTGCGGCGCATCCCAGTGCGTTCGGGGCGCGGCCGCGAAGTCGGTGTCCACGGTCGTCGGGGCGAGGCGCAGAATCGCGCGACTCAGGCGCAGATCCCAGCAGCGGTCGATCCGGACCCCCGCGGCGAGCAACCCAGGTAGCCAGCGCCGCGCATCGCTGAAGACCCAGCGCGGGCCGTGCTCGGCCTCCTGCGCAGCGACGAAGGTGGGCAGCTCGGACAGCGCGACGCGATCAACACGGCTCGGCACGCCCTGCGCTTCCGGCAGGAACGAGGCCACCGCCTCGTCGCCGATTCGCTGCAGCAGGACGTACTCGGCCACCGGCTACGCGCACCACCCGGGCACGCTGGCCGGCGGTTGGAGTTCGCCATTGCGGCTGCGAATCACTTTCTCGCCTGCCTCGACCGGGACCGGCAGTCGGTTCTGGAACGGCGGCAACGGACAGTTGTAGCCGGTCGAGAAGGCACAGGGAGGCAGATAGGCACGGTTGAAGTCCACGATGACCGAGCCATCGGGCTCGGGCTGCAGCATGAGGAAGCGGCCCACGCTATAGGTGTCCTTGCCGGTGGTTGCATCGGCGAACACGACCAGCAGCCCGGGCGGTTCGTGGAAGGTCAGCAGGCGGCGTTCCTGGCCGGCGATGGTGACGACCACCTCGGCGGGAATGTCCTGCGGGCGGGTGCGGTCGCCGTCACGAACGTGACCGACCTCGAGTTGCTGGCCCTCGAGTGCTTCGACCCGGCCGGCGAGTGCCCACGCCGGGTCGTAGTCGAAGACGTCGATGTGGCTGAAGGCGGCGATTGAGGACGCGGCAGGATTCCAGACGCGCGCCGCAAAGCCACCGTCCAGCGAAGCGGTTTCCGCCGCGATCACGGTCACGAGTCGCCCGTCGGCCAAGGCCAGCGGCGACGACCCCGGCCGTCCGCTCACCGGTAGCAGGATCGCACCATCCGCGGCCAGGGCGGGGTCAGCCAGCAG
The DNA here is from genome assembly GCA_023436775.1 of Actinomycetes bacterium. GTDB lineage: Bacteria > Actinomycetota > Actinomycetes > Actinomycetales > Microbacteriaceae > JAEZHW01. The sequence continues at coordinate 140,618 of JAEZHW010000069.1, read as the reverse complement.
TTCCGGTTCGATATCCAGCAGCAGCCCCTCGGCACCCCGTGGCGGCGGCGAGAACCGGCCTGGCACCCCCGGGAATGCCTGCTGTTCGATGGTCACCCAGTAGGTGCCTTCGAGAGCGAGCGGACCGCGCGGGCCCACCGCGAAGCGGCCGCGGGCGGTGCGCCACCGGTCCCAGCGGTCGCGCAGGGCGGCGAGGTCAAGGCTGCTGTCGATCATCTGTTTATTCTGCCAGCAGGGTACGACTGCCGGGTGGTGGCGAGTACGCTGGCGGCATGTGCGGACGCTTTGTGGTGGCGCGGGCCTCGGAAGATCTGGTGCCGCTGTTCGAGGTGGACGTGGTCGCCGACGATCTGCCCGCACCGAACTGGAACATTCCGCCGGGCACGCACATCCCGGTCATCTTGGACTCGGACCGCTCGGGCCAGCGGCAGCGCCGCCTGGAATCCGCGTGGTGGAGCCTGGTGCCGCGCTTCGCCACCGAGTTCCGTCTGCCCTACCCCACCTTCAACGCTCGCAGCGAGACGGCGGCCAGCAAGCCGACCTTCCGCGCCTCGGTAGCCAGCCAGCGCTGCCTGATCCCCGCGGACGGCTACTACGAGTGGGCCGCGCTGCACGGCCGGGCGAAGGCGCCGCAGTACATTGCTCCGGAGGATGGCACGATGTTGGCCTTCGCGGGACTGTATTCGTGGTGGCGCGACCCAGCGGGCCCCGACAGCGAGTGGCGACTGACGGCGACGATTCTGACCCGGGCGGCCCCCGCCTCGCTGGAGCTGATTCATCAGCGCGTGCCGCTGCTGCTGGCCAGTGACCTGATCAGCGATTGGCTGGATCCGGCGCAGCACGGCGATCAGTCGCTGTTGGATGCGGTCGCGGACCGGGCACTGCCCGAGTACGAGCGACTGTCCTTCCACGAGGTGGCGCCGCTGCGCGGCAACGGGCCAGAGCTGCTGCTGCCGGTCGGGTAGTCACTGGCGCGCTGAGCGTGGGCGAGGCGGCGACGGTCCGCACTGCGTCGCTGCGGCGGTGCAATCCGCAGGTCCTCGAACCGCGCGAGCGCATCCTCGAGCGTTGCCTCCTCGCCGAGCGATGCACCGAGGATGCTGCGCTGACCAAGCAGGCGGCACTGGTACCGACGCTCCCCCAACACCCAGACCACCTGGATATAGCCGAGCACTGCCTCGTCGCGTTGGACGCGCAGCAGTTCCTCGTGCACGGCGATGGTGGTGATCATGGGCGCGCTCCTCACTCTAGGCAGCGAATCTGATAACTCGGGGTCGGCGTTGTCAGCGAACAGGCCTACACTGCTATTCGAACAAACTTTCGATTCACAAGTCTAGGTGGAACCGCAATGCGTACGACTCTGGAGGTGCCGGTCCAGGTAGCAACCAGCGCTGCCGGCGTCCCCACTGCCCTGGTCTGGGACGGCCGCTCCTGGCTCGTCACCGACCGACCCACCCCGTGGGTGCGTCGCGGCCGCTGGTGGGAGGTGCCGGCTCCCCAGGTCCGCAAGGGCGCACTCACTGGATTCGAACTGCAGACCTGGCGTTTCCAGATCAGCCCGGCCGACGGCGATGGCGTAAGCCTCGTGGTCGATGTGGCCCGGGTGGGATCCGGCTGGGTGCTGCTCGACGTCTTCGACTAGGCCCACCATGTCCACCCCCAGGAGACACCAGTGACCGTGCACCTGCATGTCGCCTCCGCCCACAGCACCCACTACGGCACTGCCCGCCCCGAGGAACTGGTCTCGGCAGTCGTCGCCGACGGCGCCCCAGCCGCCGCCCTCACCGATCGCGACGGTCTGTACGGCATCGTGCGGCATGTCCGCGCCTGCATCGCGGCCGGGGTCGGAGCAATCGCCGGCGTGGAACTGCTCACCGCCCACAGCAAGGACGCAGCACCGTTCCCGGTAACGCTGCTCGCTCACGGCCAGAACCAGGGCCTCGGCTGGGCGAGCCTGTGCCGACTGATCTCGACGCTGCACCAGAGCCGCCACGGCACCGGGCGCGGCCCGAACCAGCAGCGACCGGTGCTGGGCAGCGACCGCTTCCGGCCACTGCTGGTGGGTGAGGACGGACCGGCGGCGACGCTGCTGCTCGGGCCAGAATCCGACGTGGGACAGGCGGTACTGGCCGGGGACGCGGCCGCGGCCCGGGCCCTGCTGGGCGACTGGCAGCAGCGCCTGGCTGGCAGCATCGCCGTCGAGGTGGTCTGCCACTTCACCGAGCCCGGCCACAGCGCCTCACTGCCGCATGCCGCTGCCATGCTCGACCTCGCGCGTGCGGCCGGCGTGCCCGCGGTGCTGACCAACGCGGCACGCTACCTGAGCCCGGATGATGCGGTCACCGGGGACCTGCTCGATGCGGCAGGCGCGCTGACCCGGCTGGGCGGCTTCGACGAGCAGCCGAACGGGCAGGCGTGGTTGAAACCGGCGGTCAAGATGGCGGCAATTGCGCGGATGGTGGTGGACGCCTCGTCGCAGCGTGGTGATGCCGTGCAGGAACTGCTGACCGCGGCCGAGGTGATCGCCGAGCGCTGCATCCAGGACCCGGATGCGGACCTGCGCTGGCGGCAGCCGAAGATCCCGGAACTGAGTCTGCTGGGCATCAGCGGGGAGCCGAACCAGGTGCTGGCCGAGCGCTGCCGCGCCGGGATCACGCAGCGCTACCCCGGCGCCTACGGCGCAGCCCGGCACCGGATCGAGTCGCGGCTGGATATGGAACTGCGCACCATCGCCGGCTTCGGCTTCGCCGGTTTCTTCCTCACCGTCGCCGACGTGTCCGACACCATGACTGAACTCGGGATTCGACACCAGGCGCGTGGGTCTGGCGCGGGCAGCCTCGTGAACCACCTGCTGGGGGTCAGTAATGTGGATCCGCTTGCGCACGACCTGCTGTTTGAACGCTTCCTGGGGCATGCGCGCTCCACGCTGCCAGACATCGATATCGACGTTGAGTCGGCCCGGCGGCACGAGATCTACCGCGCCGTCTTCGCCAAGTACGGCAGCGACCGCGTCACCCTGTTGTCCATGCAGAACCGCTATCGGGCCCGAGGCGCGGTGCGGGACGCTGGCTTGGCCCTCGGCCTGCCGGAAGAGGTCATCGACCTCATCGCCGAGCACGTCTGGCGCTTCAACGCGCGCGACTTCCGCACCGCGCTTGAGACCAAGCCCGAGCTCGCCCCGATCGCGGAACTGGCCCGCGAGGGCGGCAGCATCGACCTGCTCGTGGACCTCACCGAACGCCTCGACCGGCTGCCCAGGCACCTGTCCATGCACCCCTGCGGCGTGATCCTCGCCAACGATCAGTTGCTGTCCGTCACCCCGGTGCAACCATCCGGCATGGGCATCCCGATGAGCCAGTACGACAAGGACGACGTCGACGACATGGGGCTGATCAAGCTCGACATCCTCGGCGTGCGGATGCAGTCCACCATCGCCTACGCAGTTGAGCAGATCCGAGTGCATCACGGGCCGCACGCGGCGCGCGCTGGCGGCCTCGACCCGGACGTGCCCTATGTGAAGCCGGACGGCACCATCGACGTGGACCGTATCCCACGGGACGACGAGGAAGTGTTCGAGGCGATCCGCACCACCAATACGCTCGGCATGTTCCAGATCGAGTCCCCCGGCCAGCGCGAACTGATCGGCAAGCTGCAGCCGGACGAGTACGAGGACCTGATCGCGGACATCAGCCTGTTTCGGCCGGGCCCGATGAAGGGCAACATGGTCGAGCCCTACATTGCTTCGAAGCACCGCCGCGGCCGGCCGCGGCCGCTGCACCCACGCTTCACGCACTTCCTCGCCGACGCACACGGCGTCGTGATCTACCACGAGCACGTGATCCGGATCCTCGCCGACTGTATGGGTATCGACTTCGCCCAGGCCGACGAGCTGCGCCGACACATGGAGCAGCGCGGCAACTCGATCGAGGCCGAGTTCCGGGCTCGCACCGCCGAGCGTCGTGACCCAGTCACCGGCGCGCGCCTGTTCACCGACGCCGACATCGACCGGATCTGGAAGGTGCTGGAAGGCTTCGGCTCCTTCGGCTTCTGCAAGGCGCACGGCGCCGCCTTCGCGCTGCCGACCTGGCAGACGGCCTGGCTGAAGACCCGCTACCCTGCCGAGTTCCTGGCCGGGCTGCTCGAACACGACCCGGGGATGTATCCGCGGCGGCTGCTCATGGCAGAGGCGCGTCGGCTCGGCATCCCGATCCTGCCGCTGGACGTGAACCACTCGCAGGCGAGCTACCGCTTGGAGCGCTTGCGGCCCACACCGCCCGGGCAGCGGGCGCAGCCTGGGGACCTCGGCATCCGCCTCGCCTTCAAGGACCTGCGCGGCATTTCCGAGGCCGAAACGGCGCGCATCGTCGCCGGTGCCCCCTTCGAATCGATCGATGATTTTGTGCTGCGGGCGAGGCCGAACCGCACCCTGCTGGGCCGCCTCGCCGCCGTGGGCGCCCTCGATTCGCTCGCGCCGGGTGAGCCGCGCGGACGGATCATCGCCTACGTGACCGAGCGCGCCGCGCACCGCAGGCCCGAGCGCACCGACACCGAAAACATGCTTGACCTCTCGCTGGCCGACCGCTTGCCGGATACTGCGCCCGAGCAGAGCGACGACGCCCGGATCGCGGCCGAGCTGGAGGCGCTCGGCACGGAGGTGCGCGGGCACGTGCTCGACACCTACCGCGAGTTCTTGGCCGAGCTGGAAGTCACCCCCGCAGCCGAACTGCGCAACCTCCCCGACAAGTCCGAGGTGCTGGTCGCTGGGATGCGCATCGCCACCCAGACCCCGCCGATGAAGAGTGGCGACCGCGTCGTCTTCATCAGCGTCGACGACGGCACCGGCATCTCAGACACCGTCTTCTTCCCCGACGCCCAAGAGGTCGCCGGCCCCGCGCTCTTCGGCCCGCGCCTGCTCGTGATCCAGGGCATCACCCGCCGCACCGGCAAGGCCGGAGTCTCGATCACCGGCGGCAACGCCTGGAACCTGCAGGAACTGCACCGGCAGTGGCTCACAGCGAGGCGCCAGGTCGCGGTGGGGTGAGTCATCGCGCTACGAGTGCCGGACTCGCTGGTGCAGCGCATCAGCGTTGCCGAATGAGGTCCTCAACACGAATTTGGTCGGCAGGCCACCCACCTATCAACGCTTGCCCGGGCCTGCTTCCTCCAGCAGTTCCAGCGACAGTACAGCGAGCATCGGGATGTCCCTGTCATCCTCCGACGAATCCCCGACCCAGACGAATTCGTAGTCGTACTCGGGAGCGTCGCGGAGCACTGCCTGGCGAAGATCGCGCGCTGTGTCCCCTGGGAATGCCGCAACCTTAGCCCTCCACCCGCCGCATCAGCCAGGCTGACGTCTCAATCATCGCTGGTCGCGCTCGGACCCTAGGAAAACTACATCGGTAGTGCTCGGCGGCCGCGAGCTAGGGCGCAGTGAGGTAAAGCACAGTTAATCGCACATGTCACATTGGCCACTCTTGGGAAGTTCTTGGAAACACCCCGGGCAGACGGGATCTGACGGAGGCGGAGAGGCCTTCTGAGCACGCCACGGCGCTTCAAGTACCGGATTTGAACCACCCTGCCGAACGACAGTGAACTCCGAATTCCCGTCCTCGACTCTCAGAAAGAGTTGACGTTTGTTCGCGATAACGAAGCAATCGTTCTCAACGAAGTAGAACCGACCCCCTCGGTGATCTGAAATCTCGTAGAAGGCCCGACCCGCAGTATCCAATAGCGGTGACAGCCCGCTCACTGCATAACGGCTACCACGATCACGAGACCAACCGTCCGCGTCAGTTGCATAAATCACACCCCGAGTATCCACAGTGAACTGCGCCGATTTACGCGTTACCGCGAGGGTACGGACAATAAGGCGTTCCGCTTGATCAGCACCTACGACAGCTTCAGCCCAGGTGCCCCGTGGAATCTTGTTCTTGATTCGATTGGCGCCTGGTGGGACCTCCTGCCCAAACCACAAAGGCAAACGTTGCCGAAGTCTGCCCTCAGCGATCCGAGCAATAACTGGATTGCCCCTATGCTTTTCCAGAGTCCGCAGAATCCCATCCCGGAGTACCTGCACATTGCCGACCGTAATGGCGTCATCGCGAAACTTGACCAACTCAGCCCCTATCTCATTTCTTACGCTTGTTCACATTTGTAGCGCCCACCTACGACATCGTCTAAGGGAAATACCCCCCCCAGGGGTTGGACATTTCTGACCACAAGTTGATTGATGTCGTCGTACGCAACCTGTGCACGATTGAAATGCGCAGAATCGTGCGCCGGACCCGTCGTTTTGGAAAGTGATGTGCGTACGCGTGAACGTATTCATGAGTCATCAAATCGAACAAATGATGATCAACCGGCGAATTGTCTGACAGGTGGAACCACCTAGTGCACCGAATGCCCCTCACTTAGCATCAATGCATGACATTCGATCTGACCGAGCGCATGCCAGAGCTCCCCACTGAAACTGGCACTGCGGGCGCAGTTCACTTCACCAACGGGAGCACCAAGTACAGCCTCCACCGCGAAGCCGAGGATCTGTGGATCATTCAGCAAGCGAACACGTCGACCAGTGAGTACGTCATCCACATTCGGAACGTAAGCAGTGACCGGCGTTCGTTCGATGCAGAGATCGCTGCAGGATCCACGAAGGTCTCGGCCAACGGTCTCACCCTCGAGGAGTTCTTCTCAACGTACGTCTAATCCAACAACCATCCACATCAGCGTCAGCGTTGAGGCAACATCATTGCGTCAACGCTGACGCTGTCGTTTGAGGGATGGCACTGCGAGTGCGCGGGCCGCGCAGTCCTAACAGCCCGGTCCACCCGGGTTCGTCGTGCACGTTTGGTCAACGAGCACCGTCTCGGCCCGAGCCACCACCGTCACTAATTCATTGGCGGGCAGCGTGATCGTCCCGATCACCTGCATCCACTCGGACCCCGCCCAGCGGTACGCCGCAGCGTACTCGATACTTAGCCGTATGCGCACGGTCGCGGGTTGCTTGTAGACGTGACTGGTGGGGGTCTTCGAGAACTCGGCGAGCCCCAGCGCCCGCCACGTTGCCCCAGGCAGCGTTTTCACCGCAGCAGTGCCGTCCCCGTAGTCCCAGAAGTAGCGGATCGGAATGAACCGGACCGCGCCTGCTTGCCGAGCAACTGTCCGGAAACCTCATGTACCGGTGCATGGGCATAAAAGTTCGTCGGCAACTGCACGACCGTCCACCCGCCAGGCTCCATCAGGGCGGTGCCCACGCGAACCGGAAAGTGCCGCACGTCGCGAATCGTCACGTCCTCGTCGCCGTCGTCGTGGTGCCAGTTGTAGAAACACGGATACTGCAGCTCCAGCGACGGACAAATCACCTGACCCGGGTCCCACTCACCCTTGGTCGTGGGGCCGCCATCTGGCACACCGCCCTCACCCGAAACTGTGACACCACTGCCGTCCACTTCGCCCGAGGTACACACGTACAACTCACAGCTAGCACTCGATGAAGCCGTCGAGCCGATGGAAACAAGAACTATCGAAGCAAGGCACGCATGAATAGTGGCTCGCAAGGCAACCCCCGGTCGCCGGAGCCTGCTCGTCAGCATTTGCGTTCCGTGTCCTGGACGGCGATGACCTCCCGCGAACCCGTGTTCGTATCTATACGAACCTCAATCCTCCGCTGCGGCAGGGAGCTACCCGGAGCAGCTGGGAGCGTACTACCGTCTTCACGATGCCGGACGATCTGCGTGTAGTCCAAGCACGCCAGCAAAACCACACTCCAGGCCCCGCCAATCTTGTCGATACTCTCTAAGGTCTGTGAGTGCACGCGAATGTTGCCAGAGACGGTCTCTCGAAGGTCGATCCTCTGCTGCCGCAAATCAATCGCCTGCTCCAGCACAGTCTCGGACACGACAGGCGTCAGTCTCGATGTATCTAGAGCGTCTTGATTCAGAACGGTCATGAGCAGTTCCACGTAGCCTTCAACGTCTTCCTTAGCGAGTTCGACCGCCATCTCCTCCGTGGGCACAGCGAGCGGCTCTTCGGCCAGGGAACACCCCGACGCGAACAGGACGGTAGAGAGCAGGGCAGCAGCCGCAGCGCGGCGAGAGAAAAGGCTCATGCCCGCACGTTAGTGGCCGCGCCGAAGCCGCGCCATCGTTATCCACAGCGCGTCGCCCGCACCACTGCCAGGTTGCTACGCCGCTTCACATGACATGCCCGGGTCGTTTTCTCCGATCAGCTTCGCGTCACCAAAAACCCTCGAGACCCGAATCGTGACTTCGTTTCGAACTGCTTCGTCTCGGACATTCTTTGCCATCACGTTGCCGTCCTTATCGATTTGAACAACTGCCGAGTAGTCCAAACAAACAGAGAGGTCAACGAGCCAGTGCTCCCCAACTCGCTGCACCGAGTCAATCTGAACGTCGACGACGCGAAGTGCTCCTGACACGATGATCCCGCGGTCCCGACTGATCTGCCACGCATCCCGTATGGACGAGAGAATTTCAGGAGAAACCACTGCTGCTAGGTGGCTGCTGTCACCGTCCGAAGAAGCCAGAAATTCACTGCCGAATCGTACGTAATCACGATAGGCACGCTCAGCCGCTGCGACAGCCCGGTCCTCGTCTGGTACGGCCAGGGTCGCATCGCCAATGGCGCAACCGGGCAAGAGGAGAACGGTGCAGAGCAACGCAGCAAGTGCGCCACGGATTGTGCGAAGCATGGTTGCAGGCTAGCGGCATGGATTTTTCGTCGCTACAACTATCCACACGTCTCATGCATTGCTAGTCAACTGATCACGGCGCAGGTTCCCGGTCCACCTCCACGCGACGTGGGAATGGTTTCCCGCATGTGCGCTGACGGCGAGGTCAATGAGCCGCCGAGGGGCTATCCCCATGGCCGAGACAGCAAGTGCAACCTGCCTCGATGGCGCCCGCCCGTCAGCAACTTGCCCCAGTATCTTCCACATCGATCACCTCTCTGGAACCAGACGTCGCATCAATGCGAACGTCAATCCGCTTTTCTGGCAGAGTGGCGCCCACTGCGGCCGGCAGCTTCGTGCCGTCCTCACGTTCGCGGAGAATTTCTGAGTAGTCCAAGCAAGCAAGCAGTACCACATGCCAGTTGCGCCCAATCCTGACCGCGGACTCGAGGCGCTGAGAGTGCACATGAATGTTGCCGGTGACGGTCTCAGCAAGCTCCCTACTCCGCTGTCTGCCTGCAATGACAGACTCCAGCAAGTGCGCCGAAAGTCTCGGAGTCAGTTGTGCCGTGTCGAGTGTCGCCTTATTGAGAACCGTGATCAAGAGTTTCACATAGCCTTCGACGTCTTCCTTAGCGAGTTCGACCGCCATCTCCTCCGTCGGCACAGCGAGCGGCTCATCGGCCGGGGCGCACCCCGACGCAAACAGGACAACAGCGAGCAGCGCAGCAGCCGCAACACGACGAGAGAAAAAGCTCACGCCCGCACGCTAGCGGCCGCGCGGAAGCCTCGCCACCGTTATCCACAGCAGGGCCACCTAACGGCACGGCCCACTTGCGATTCCAGATCAACAACCCTCTGGCAACGGGGCATGTTGCATCCTACGCACGTCGGGCTTGCGACGACGCGAACCCGGTACGGCGCAAGAGCCCAAGTGCTCGCAGCCCAACGATCCATTTGCTGCCCTAACTCAACACGTTGTCCTCGTGTCCTCCACCGTGAGGACCTTGGGTGACCCGGTTTGCTTGTCCACACTGACCGTAATCCTGCTCTGCAGCACTGTAGTTCCGGCGGCAGCAGGTTTCTCCGTTCCGTCCTCGTGGCGACGAACGATATCGGAGTAGTCCATGCAAACAAGCATGACCACATGCCACGACGGCCCTATGCTGTCGACGGATTCGGAACGCTGGGACTGAATACCGATTCTCCCGAGAATCGTCTCTTGGAACTGGATTCCTCTCTCGCGCGACTCAACAAACGCGGCCACGAGTTCCGGCGACAGGAGCGACTGTATTTCTGTCGTATCAAGCGTGGCTTGGTTGATCACATCGACCAAGAGTGTCGTATAGGACTCGACCGCCTGTTCGGCACGTTCTATCGCCAGCTTCTCCTCGTGCACAGCCAGCGGCTCATCGGCCGGGGCGCACCCCGACGCAAACAGGACAGCAGCGAGCAGCGCAGCAGCCGCAACACGACGAGAGAGAAAGCTCACGCCCGCACGCTAGCGGCCGGGCCAAAGCGCCGCCACCGTTATCCACAGCACGTCGCCCGAGCTTCCGCGAGGCAGACGCGTATCAGCCTCTAGTCCGCGCAGTTATCGCAGACACCCGTGCGGGGCAGCTCCTGGAAACACGTCAGGCACACCGGAGCCGGGGCCAGATCAGCCACCTTGCGCGGTGCAGGCCTGGCCGCCGCACGTGGCGTCTTGGGCGCGGACCGACCCGCGGACCGGCTCGCCGGCTTGCTGATGACCGGAGCGAACAAGATCGGGTTTGCCCCGCCCTGCTTCACCACGGTGAACTCCTCTGCGCCGTCCACCACTCGCAGGAACGCCGCGTTTCCGTTGAGGGCCACAAAGGTGTCGTCGTCGGCGAAGGCGAAACGCCCACCTCGGTGGTCGGACAGTTCATAGAACATCTGTCCGGCGAGATCCAGGAGCGGCGAGAGGCCAGCGAGAGCGAACTGAGCGCCACCCTCCGGGGCCACGTCGCCCGCCTCGGTAGCGAACAGGACACCGTCCGCGTCCACGGTGAACGGAGTTGAGGCGCGCGTGCCAGCGAGCGTCCGCACAATCAGTCGCTCGGCCAGATCAGCCCCGACCACAGCTTCGGCCCAGGTTCCGCGTGTCATCTGCCCCTGTACCCGATCGTCGGCCGATGCGACCGCCTCGCCGGACCACTGCGGCAAGCGCTGCCGCAGCCGCCCCTCCGCCATGCGCACAATCGTCGGGTTGCCGTGCTGCCGCTGCAGTCGGCGCAGGATCGCATCGCGCACCTGCTGAATACTGCCACCGGTGGTCTCGACTTCTTCGACCTCGGACACTCGAACCCTCTCGCTCACGCAGACTGATGGCATCGCACATCCCCACCACCGACCACAGTCGCGCACCGCGGCACACCCGCCACGGCACACAACAACGCAATCAGATCACGATGTAGGGCGGACGGGGCTTGAACCCGTGACCGACGGATTATGAGTCCGCTGCTCTAACCGGCTGAGCTACCGCCCCTCGGTCCAGGCAGGAATCCCTGCCTAGTCACGCCTCCACGATAGCGCCCACCGGCGCGGTTGCGCGCCGCTAGTGCGCAGAAGCCTCGTCCTCCACCACCGGGTCGGCCACCTGCTCGCCGCGATACAGGGCCTCGAAGGTGTCCAGCGTGCGGTTGATATCGTGCGCCTGCACGAGGCGGAGGCTGGCCTGCTTATACGCGTTCAGCTCCTCCTGCGGCATGGTCAGGATCTGCTCCAGACGCTGCGCCAGCTCGTCCACGTTGCCCGGCTCGAACAGGAAGCCGTTCTCACCGTGGTGGATCAGGTGCGGCAGTGCCATCGCGTTCGCACCGACCACCGGCAGGCCCGAGGCCATAGCCTCCATCGTCGCGATCGACTGCAGTTCGGCGATACTGGGCATCGCGAACACGGCTGCGCGCGTCAGCGACGCCTTCAGGCCCGCGTCGGACACGTAGCCGGCGAACTCGACCCGGTCGGCGATCCCGAGGCTCTTCGCGAGTTGCTGCAGCGGCTTCACCAGCTCGCCACCGCCGATGATTTCAACGATCGCGTTCAGTTCCTTCGGCAGCTTCGCGGCGGCCTTCAGCAACACGTCAATCTGCTTCTCGCCGGTCACACGACCAACGAACACGATGCGGTTCTCGGTGCGCGGCTCAAAACTCGGGGTGTACTGCGAAGCGTCGAGACCGCAGGAGATCGCGTGCACGCCGGTGAGACCGGTGCTGCGCTCCAGGTAGTCGGCCGCCTTGCGGGTCGGCGTGGTGACCGCCTCGGCCCGACCGAAGGTGCGAGCAGCAGCCTTCCACGCCTGACGCACAGCCCAGGCCTGCCACGGCTTCGGGATGAGGGTGTGCTCGAGCATGTTCTCGGGCATGAGGTGGTTGGTGCCGATCACGCGGATGCCGCGCTCCTCAGCAGCGATCGAGAGCCCCCGACCGACGACGATGTGCGACTGGAAGTGCACCACGTCCGGCTTGACCTGGTCCAGAATCTTGCGGCTGTTGCGCTTGATCGTCCACGGCATCGCGAACCGCAGCCAGGGGTGCGGGCGCCAGCGCCACGAGTAGAGGCGGTGGGCGGTGACCTTCTGACCCTCGTACTCTTCCGTCCAGGTGCCGTGCTTGCGCGAGGCAGCCGGTGCGACGATGTGCACGTCGTGGCCACGAGCGGCCAGACCAATAGCGAGGCGCTCAGCGAACTTCGCCGCACCGTTCACGTCCGGCGGAAACGTGTCCGCGCCGATCAGAACGCGCATTGGCGCAGACTTCTGCGTGCCAGGCTTCGTAGCCAAGGGTTACCTACCTCCATCGTTCCCCCGGCGCTCACCGAGCGCCCCCACCATGGTACTGAATGCCGGTCCCCTCCGATCGGTTGACACTCACTCGCGAGCAGGCTCGATCGAATCTGCTGCGGCCTTGGCGGTGGCGACCGAGTCCGCGTCCGCCTCGCCGTTCTCTGCCTGGGGGTGGTGCCTGGCCAACAGATACACGCCGATTGCGGCGATTGCACCGGTGACAATGAAGCCGATGATGGCCCACAATGGCGCAGCAGCCGCCTCGCCGAGCACCACCATGCCGATCGCGACCGCCACGATCGGGTCGATCACGGTCAGCCCCGCGATCACCAGATCTGGCGGTCCGGACGAGTAGGCGTTCTGCACGAAGTACATGCCCAGCAGCAGCGCACCGACGAGGGTCACCGCGCACACCAGCGTCAGCCAGGACAGGTCCCAGCGCACCAGACGCGCAATCACGACCTTGGCCAGGGTGACTACGAAGCCGTAGAGCACACCAGCGGCGATGATGTACGCCACAGCGCGGAAGCGGTGCCGGAACAGGCGGAAGCCGACGGTGTAGGCGATCATGACCACACCGAGCAGGATCAGGATGATGACCATCTCGCGGTCAGAGATCGAGTGCTCCACGGCCGTGAAGGCCGCGATGGTGACAAAGACGGCAACACCGATGACGCACATGGCAACGGCCACGATGCTGACCTGATTCAGCTTGATCTTGCTGATCCGTGCGTTCAGGACCGAGGTCATCACCAGGGCGACCACGCCGAGCGGCTGCACCAGCATGATCGGCGAGAAGCGCAGCGAGGTGAGCTGGAAGACAATCGCGAGCACCAGAAACAGCGTGCCGATCAGCCATGACGGGCGACGAATCAGCGCACCCAACTGCGAGCGGCTCAGCCCCGCCTCGACGTCCACCGTGGCGGACTCAACCTTACGCACGCCGCGGTGCTGATACTGCGCGCCCAGGGACATCAACACCGCGCCGACCAGGGCGAAGGGGATGCCAAGCAGCATCAGCGGGTCGCGCAGCAGCTGGCTCGCAATGTCATCAGGCACGGATACGAGACTACTGGGCGTTGTCCGCATCCGTCACGTACGCGTGGCGCATGCCGGGCATCCGGGCCAGCCACCGGCCCAGCGCCGCCAGGCTGCGGGCGCAGCAGCCCTGCCCACTTCGGTAGGCTGGTGGCATGGCCATTCTGCCGATCACGATCTGGGGCGAGCCCGTACTGCACTCCCCCGCACAGCCCGTTACCGAGTTCAACGACGAGTTGCGCACGCTGGTTGCCGACATGATCGACACCATGCATGCCGCTCCCGGTGTGGGCCTCGCCGCACCGCAGGTTGGCCTGCCGCTGCGACTGTTCGTGTACGAGTGGGAGGGCACCAAGGACGAGCCCGGCATCAAGGGTGTCGCGGTGAACCCGGAACTGTGGCTGAGCCCCACCGAGCCGGAGAGCAAGCGCGAACTGCACGAACGCGCTGAGGCCGAGGGCTGCCTGTCCGTGCCGGACGAGGCCTACCCGCTGCGCCGTGCCCACCGCGCCTTCATGCGCGCCCAGGACGAGTTCGGCGAGCCCTACGAACTGGAGGTCTCCGGCTGGGCTGCCCGCATCCTGCAGCACGAGTTCGACCACCTCAACGGCATCATCTACATCAACCGCTTGAACTTTGTGCAGCACCGCAAGGCGCTCAAGGAGATCGCCAAGCTCGGCTTCAAGGGCGGCACCTGGCTGCCGGGTGAGGACGAGGACTAAGGTCTCACCGCGCCTCGCGGTCCCGCATGCTGGGCCGCTGCTTGGCGCCGCCTAGTTCGCTGCCGCCTCGTTCGACGCGACGCGGTGCACACGGCCCGCGCTGCGGCGCAGGCCAGGGAACGAGGCGGTGAAGGCAAAGCCCACGCCTGGCACTTCCTTGGCCGTCAGGTTGCCCCCGAAGGCCGCCACAGTGTCACGCAGCGTCGCGAGCGTCGGCCCGTCCACCTCGAGGTCCACCGAGTACGCCAGCGCGTGATCGGCCGAGCGGACGGCCTGATCCGGATCCAGGCCCTGCAGTCGCGCCTGGTTCCGTGCGCCGTCGTCGGCGACGTCGATGCGCAGGTCGTCGGCCCGCCAGAACAGTTCCACGCTCACGTGCGTCCCCGGTCCGCCATGTCGCAGGCAGTTGCCGAGGGCAGCGTCCACGATGCGATGGACGGCCGCAGCCGCTCCAGGCCGCAGGAGGAACGGTGCTCCGTTCTCGCGGAAGTCGATCGTGAGGCCGTCACTGCGATAGGTGGCGAGCAACTCATCCAGGGTGGCCGGTTCGCGCAGGCCTGAGGACTGCTGGGCGCGGATGCCGACCCGAATCACGTCCTCCAAACGGCGCAGGTCCTTCACGAGGCCCTTGGCGCGGTCCTGCGCGTCCTCGGCGAGGCGCGCAGCAGCCGCACCATCCGCGGGCGCAGTGACCGCGATGCTGCCGAGTTGCTCGGCGACCGCGGATGCCTCTGCCGCGGCCGCGGCCTGCAGTTCAACGACGGTGCGCAGGCGGCTATCTGCCTCCCGGGTATCCGCCTCGGCGGCGAGGGCGGCCCGACGAATCCCCGAGATGGTGGCCTCGGCACGGCTCGCACGGCGCTTCGCCAGCGACCACAGCACCAAGAGCAAGATGGTCAGCACGAGCAGGACGCCCGCAGCGATGGCGAGCACGAGCACAGTGATCTCCGGGTCCAGTCCCAGCGATTCGAGCATCTGTGCCCCTCCCTCCTGGCTGTCAGCGGCGCTGCCGCACCGCGAACCATCCTACTGGCGCTCGCAGGTTGGGCCCGACTCGATTTCCGTCGGGAACGCAGAAGACCCGGTCTGACGACCGGGTCTTCTGATCTTGCTCCCCGACTTGGACTCGAACCAAGAACCTGCCGGTTAACAGCCGGCTGCTCTGCCAATTGAGCTATCGAGGAATGTTCTCTGCGATGCAGCGGTACTACTGTAGCAAACTCCGCGCGCGGTCGGAAATTGCCGTCCGCCACCAGCGGAATGCCCCGAAAATTCGGTGCAGCGCGCCTCGCTAGTGGCGGGCGAAGCCCTGCAGCACGCTCGCGTAGGGCGTGCCGGAGGCGAGGTAGTCTTCGCGCGATGCCAACGCCACCTGCGCTCCGCGCTCCAGCTGCAGCACGCGGTCAAGAATGTCAGATTCGAGCAGCAACTGATGTCCGGTGACCACGGCGGTGAACTCAGGTCGGGCGGCTTGCTCCTCCCGCAGCATCTGCGGCACGACCTGCCAGGCAGTGACGTCAATGCCGCGGGTGGGCTCGTCAGCGACCCAGATTGTCGGCTCGAGGATCAGCGACCGCGCGATCGCGACCCGCTGGCGCTGACCGCTCGAGAGTTCGTGCGGCAAGCGGTCCAGCAGTCCGAGCGGCAGGTGGAGGCGATCCATCAGCGTGGCCACCCGGATGCCCAGGTCTTTGCGGTCCCAGCGGCGGTCCCGGGACAGGATCGGCTCACCGATGTTCTCGGCAACGGTGAGGTTCGGGAGCAGCTGGTTGCCTGCCTCTTGCGGCAGATAGCCGATGTGCAGCCGCAGTCGTTCGAGCTTGCGACGACTCGCTCCGCGGACGGTTGTGCCGAGCAGCGTCATCGTTCCGCCGGTGAGGCGCAGTTCTTGGTCGTGTTCGGCGCCGCCGAGGCCACCGATCACCTTGGTCAACGTGGTCTTGCCCGACCCGGTCGGTCCGACGATGCCCAGCACCTCGCCGGCTTCCAGACGCAGCGACAGACCCACCAGGGCCGTGAGTCGCGGGCTGCCGAGCTGTGGCAAATAGTCGACCGAGAGGTCGTCGAGGACGAGCGCGGCGGTGCCGTCGCTCCGGACGGCGGCTGCAGCCGCTGCGATCGCTGCGTCTTCAGCGAGGTCGTCCTGCTCCGCCTGCGCGCTCCCCTGCTCGCTCACCCGTTCTCCCGCTCCATCACTCATGTCGTGTCGTCTCACTCGCGCCGTAGCGCGCGCCGTTCCTGTTCCAGGCGCAATAGGTCCTCCTGCAGGGCCCGATGCAGTTCCGGCTCGGCGACCGGATCGGTGCGCTGCAACTGGCCGAGCAATTCCGCCTTCCGTCGCGTCAGGTCTCGTTCCAGCAGCGCTGCGACAATGCCGTCCACGAAGGCGGCGACTTCCTGGCCCGGCCGAGTCGGCAAGGGAGCTACGGCGAGTTGCTGTACCAGCGTACCGATGCCTGGCGGCACCTGCTCAGCAATTCTGAGCACTCGTCCAGCATCGTCACCCGCCACCCAATTCGCCACGATCGCGTCGCGAACCGCAGCCAACACCGGATTCTGCATTGCCACTAGGCCGAGGGATCGAATGCGGCCCTCATCCACCAGGGATGGCTGCTGCAACACGGCCATCATGGCGTCCCGCTCGAGGCGAGTGATCGGATCATTCGGCAGGTTCGCCATGCCGTATGCTTCAGGCTCCCCCGCTGCTGCAGGCTGCTCGCCGGGTGCCTGCTGCCCGGCCGCGGTCGCGCCGCCACCAGCCGGAGCGTATCGCCCGGCGTCCCGTCCCGGCGCCTCGCGCCCGCTAGCACCACGTTCGGGCCGTCCACCCTGGCCGCCACGGCCGCCAGCGCGCACGGCGGCGTTCACGGCTCGACTCACCTCCTGCGGGTCCATGCCGAGCCAGCCAGCGAGTTCGCGGGCGTAGCCGGGCCGCAGCGCGGGGTCGCGGATAGCGGCGACCACGGGGGCCGCTGCGCGCAGGCCAGCGACTCGCCCCTCGACGGTATTCAGGTTGAATTCGCCAAGCACCTGCTTGATCGCAAACTCGAACATTGGCTTCTTGCGTTCCAGCAGGTCACGCACGGCTTGGTCGCCGCGGTGCTGACGAAGGTCACTCGGGTCGAGCCCGTCCGGCGCAACCGCGACGTAGGTCTGGGCCGTGAAGCGCGACTCTTCGGCGAAGGCGCGCATGGCGGCCTTCTGGCCGGCCGCGTCCGGGTCGAAGGTGAAGATCACCTCACCACCGGCCTCGTCGCCCATGATGCGTCGAATCATGCGGATGTGCTCGACGCCGAAGGCGGTGCCACAGGTCGCGACGGCCGTGGTCACCCCGGCCAGGTGCGCGGCCATCACGTCGGTGTAGCCCTCGACGATCACGACCTGGCGGAGCTTGCCGATGTCGCGACGGGCGAGGTCGAGCCCGTAGAGCACTTTGCTCTTGTGATAGACCTGCGTGTCCGGGGTGTTCAGATACTTCGGCCCCTGGTCGTCGTCGAAGAGTTTGCGGGCGCCGAAACCGAGCGTGGCGCCGGACGAGTCGCGGATCGGCCAAATGAGTCGACCGCGGAAGCGATCGTAGGTGCTGCCTCGCTCGGCCTGACCGGTAAGTCCGGCGGCGAGCAGTTCCTCGGCCGTGAACCCCTGGGCCTTCAGCGCGGTCGAGAGCGCATCCCGGGAACGAGGCGCGAAGCCGATGCCAAAGTGTGCGGCTGCCTCGGGCCCGAAGGCGCGTCCAGCCAGGAACTCGCGCCCGGGAGCCGCGGCGGGGCTGGTCGCCAACTGCTCGGCGAAGAACTTCGCGGCCGCCTCGTTCGCGGCAAGGATACGCAGGCGCTTGCCCCGGTCCTCGGCGTCCTTCGCGCTTCCCTCCTCGTAGGTGAGCTGATAGCCGATCCGAGCCGCAACCTTCTCAACCGCCTCGACGAAGCTAATGTTCTCAACCGCCTGCAGGAACGAGAACACATCGCCGCCCTGCCCGGTGCTAAAGCAGTGGTACAGACCGACGTTCGGACGCACGTGGAAACTCGGCGTCCGCTCATCCTTGAACGGGGAAAGACCCTTGTACGAGTCCGGCCCGGCGCGCCGCAGTTTGACGTAGTCGCCGACGATGTCGACGATACTGGCGCGCCGCTTGACCTCCTCGATGTCTTCAGAGCGAATGCGGCCAGCCATGCCCCCATCCTACGAGGCTGGGAGGGGGTCAGACAGTGCGCCGAGCGACCAGTTCGCTATGCCATTCGGTCGCGGCCTGGTCGGTCAGGCTCGCCACCTGGTCCACCACGACACGCTTGCGCTCCTGATCGTTCTTGGCTTCGCTCCAGGCGAGGCGGAAGGCGCCGTCCAGCACCCGGCCGTTGAGTTCTAGCAACCGGTCGGCAAGCTCGAGCAAGATGGTGCGTTCACGCTCGTAGCCGTCCTGCCTGGAATCGATCGCCATCACGAAGCGAGCCGCGATGCCCTTGAGTACCGCGATCTCGGTTTGGATGTGGCGCGGCACCACGACCGTGTCGTGATAACGGCCTCGCAGCCGTCCCTTCGCCTCGGCGCGGGTAGCTTCTTCGGCCGAGTGCGAGAACCGTCCGATGAGCTGACTGGTGAAGTTCTTGAGCCGTGCCTGATCGTGATGGCCGCCGTCCCAGCGTCGCAGCCACAGCGGCATGGAACGGATGCGTTCGAAGGCCTCACCAAGTTCATCGCGGCCGTAGCGACCGCCGGCCCACTCCACCACCAGGTCGAGCAGTGAGTCGTGCCCAGCGCGGGAGTCCAACAGTTCCGGGTCGATGAACTCATTCAGGATCGCGTCCTCGAAGTCGTGCACCGAGTAGGCGACGTCGTCGGCGAAGTCCATCAGCTGCGCCTCGACTGGAGTGACCTGGTCGGCGCGGCCAGCTCGGATCCAGTCGAAGACATCGCGATCGTCCTCGTAGACGCCGAACTTGACCGCCACGCCCGGCGGGTTCCCTTCGGTGGCCTTCGACGGAGCGTCCTCAGCAGTCCATGGGTACTTGACGCACGCGTCCAGCACCGCTCGGGTCAGGTTGAGGCCGCGGCTGCGACCGTTCGCATCATGCACCTTCGGCTCAAGGCGGGTCAGCAGTCGCAGCGTCTGCGCATTGCCTTCAAAGCCACCGATGTCGGCCGCCCATTCCTGCAGGGCACGCTCACCGTTGTGCCCGAATGGCGGGTGGCCGAGGTCGTGCGAGAGGCAGGCAGCGTCCACGATGTCCGGGTCGGCTCCGAGGGCGAACGCCATCTCGCGACCGATTTGCGCCACCTCGAGCGAGTGCGTCAGTCGGTTACGCGCGAAATCGTCACCGAAGGGGCTCAGTACCTGCGTCTTCGCGGCGAGGCGCCGCAGGCCGCTGGAGTGCAACACTCGCGCCCGGTCGCGTGCGAAGTCGCTGCGTGAGGAATCGTGCCGCTCCGGCAGCATGCGCTCGGCATCAGCCTCGGTATACCCCTTTGGGACGCGCCCCCGCCCGTCCCAATCAGCCACCGGAGACGTCCAGTTCCGCCGCGTTCAGCTCGCAGCTGGCGGCCTCGTCGAGCAGGCGAGAGTCGAGCCAGCCGTCCGGCAGCGCCGGACGCTTCGGGGTGCCGGCACGTCCGCGCGGGCCCTCGGCCTCGTCCCCCGGGTACGGCATCGATCCATCCAGCGTGCCGAGCAGATCGTCCAACTGGGCGTAGGACTCGACCCTGGCTAGCGCTGCGCGCAGTTCCCCGCCCACCGGGTAGCCCTTGAAGTACCAGGCCACGTGCTTGCGGATGTCGCGGCAGGCCCGGGATTCGCCGCCGTCACGGTCTTCAGCGAAGAATTCGCCGAGCAGGTGGGCGTGGCGACGGAATGCATCGGCCACCTCACCCAGCGTCGGCCGACGCAGCGCTTCAGCGGCCTCCTCGGCCGAGATCAGTCCCTGGCGTGCCTGGAAGGCAGCAGCAAGATCGCCGAACAACCACGGGCGACCGAGGCAGCCGCGGCCCACCACGACACCGTCGCAGCCGGTCTGCTCCACCATGCGGATGGCATCTTCGGCGCTCCAGATGTCACCATTGCCGAGCACGGGCAGGCTGGTGATGGTTTGCTTCAGCGTTGCAATCGCATCCCAGTCGGCAGTGCCGGAGTAGAACTCGGCCGCCGTGCGAGCGTGCAGCGCGATCGCAGCAACGCCGGCCTGCTCGGCTGCCTTGGCAGCATCCAGGAAGGTCAGGTGCTCGCTGTCGATGCCCTTGCGCATCTTGACGGTGAGCGGAATGTCGCCAGCCGCCTTCACCGCGCCCTCGACGATGTCGCGGAACAGGTCGCTCTTCCACGGCAGTGCGGCGCCACCTCCCTTGCGGGTGACCTTGGGCACCGGGCAACCGAAGTTCAGGTCGATGTGATCGGCGCGGTCTTCGGCAACGAGCATGGTCACCGCCTCGGCGACGGTTTTGGGGTCAACGCCGTAGAGCTGGATGGAGCGCGGCGTCTCGGATTCGTGGTGCTGGATCAGGCGCATCGAATCGGGCGTGCGTTCCACCAGGGCGCGCGAGGTGATCATCTCGCTGACGTACAGGCCTGCGCCGTATTCACGGCAGAGACGACGGAACGCGGTGTTCGTGATGCCCGCCATCGGCGCGAGAACGACCGGCACCGGTAGCTCGAGCGAGCCGATACGCAATGCAGGGGCGGTGGCGGAGAGTGCAGTCACCCGAGTATTCTCCCAGATTCCGCCTGACCGCCGCGTGACTGCGGTTGGGTATGGGCTGGATTCCTGCTCAGCGAGGCGGTGGCGGCGCTATTGAGCCGGAGTGTCGGTGACGGGCTGCTCCGCCTGCTCCCCCATGCCCGGCACGATGCAGACGCCATCCACGCAGAGCGCCGCCTCGCCGCCCACACCGATCAGTCCGATCGGGTTTCGTGCCTCCGGGTGCTGTTGCTGGCCACCCATTGCTAGGCCTCCACGCCGCCGAGGCGGTCCTGCGCGGCCTGCGCCAGCGCCTGCGCGAACACCTCGGCCGGCTGCGCACCCGACACGCCGTAGCGGCCGTCGATGACGGCAAAGGGAACGCCGCGGATGCCGTAGCGCTGCGCCTGCGCGATGTCTTCCTGCACGGCCGGCAGATACACCTCGCTGGCCAGGGCATCGAGTACCTGCTGACGGTCCACGCCGGCACTTGCCGCAATGTCCGCGAGCACCTCTGGGTCGCTCAAGTTCTGTCCCTGCTCGAAGTAGGCCGAGAACAGCGCCTCTGCAACCTCAAGCTGCTTGCCCACACCCTTGGCAACGTGCAAGACCTGGTGCGCACGCAGCGTGTTCACGTGCACGACGGAGTCAAAGTCGTAGTGGAGCCCGACCTCGCTAGCGATCCCGGTGACGTGCTGCAGCATTTGCTGCACCTGCGCCTCGGGCATGCGCTTGTGCTTGGCCAGGAACTCCACGGTCGAGCCCTGGAAATCCGCCGGGGTGTCCGGCGAGAGTTCGAAGGAGCGATATTCGACGGTCACCGGCACCTGCTCGCCGCCAGCTTCGAAGCTGGCTCGGCCCTGCTCAAACTTGCGCTTGCCAATGAAACACCACGGGCAGGCAATATCGGACCAGATTTCAACGGTGATCGGCGAGGCGTCAGTCATACTCACTGCAACGCCCCACCGTCGCCGGGCATTCCCACCCCCGACGGGGTATCCGCACGGCCGCTTGGCGCCGCTGACGGCCATGGCGCCGGCGAGATGAGATGCACGACCAACGCCGCAATGAGAACTAACACGAGCGGGTACAGCAGCGACCAGGGCGATCCCTCGGCGCTTCCCTCGGCGACAGTAGTGCCCAACAGGCCACTCGCCAGCAAGAGCATCTGTACGGCGTTGTAGATGCTGTGCAAGGCGATCGCGGCCTCCAACCCACCGGTGCGCCAGGTGAGCCAGGCAAATCCGAGCCCGAGGATACTCACCGAGAGCAAACCCCAGATGTCGTAGACGTGTCCCAGGGCAAACAGCACCGCGCCCGGCAGCACGGCGGCCAGCGGCCAACGAAGCCAGCTTCCGAAGGACTGGAAGAACACGCCCCGGAAGACGTACTCCTCGGCTGCGGCCTGGAACGGCACCAACAGCAGGATGACGGCGGCGGACGCGAGGAACTGTTCCATCGGTACGAGGCGCGACTCCACCGCTGCAAGTGCCCCGAGTTCGCCACCTGGCTGGTCCCACGTGCGATCGCCGAAGGACAGATCACCGTCGCGGAGCGGCAGCGCCGCAGCCATGATCACGCTTGCGACCACCATCGCGACGATCACCATCCCAACGGACAGCGCCATCATCAGCAGCAGCCACTTCCAACGGATTCGGCCCACAATTGACGACAGCATGCCAACCGGACGGAAACCGACGAGACGGTACGCCAGGAATCCGATCGGTAGCCACACCGCCACTGACAGCAGCGTGATCGCCAGCGAGGCGGGGGTTGCCGTATCGATGTCCCCAGTCGACAGATCCCCGATCACCTCGAGGAGGACGTCACCTGGGAGCACGTGCGGCAGCAGGAATACGTAGAGTTGCGTGACCGCGAACACGCCGAGGGCGGTGATTGCGACCGCCAGGGCAGGCTTCCACCAGGCATAGCTGGCTGCGATCCGCTGCAGGCGGTGGTACGGGATGCTGTGCTGTGTGGCGGCAGCGATGAGCGACGCCTTCGTTGCAGCGACGGCACCGCCTGGTACGGCAACGCCCGACACGGGCTCGGACCCCGGCTCCCGCTGGGGCGTCGGCTCCGTGCCGGGCGTCGACACGTTAGGCTCCGATCAGCCGCTCTGCAAGGTAGGCCTGCAGGCCCTCGAGCGGGATGCGCTCCTGCGACATGGTGTCGCGCTCGCGCACGGTGACGGCCTGGTCCTCGAGGGAGTCGAAGTCGACCGTGATGCAGAACGGGGTGCCGATCTCGTCCTGACGGCGGTAGCGACGGCCGATCGCACCGGCGTCGTCAAAGTCGACGTTCCAAATGCGACGCAGCTTGGCGGCAAGTTCGCGGGCCATCGGTGAGAGCTGCTCATTACGGCTCAGCGGCAGCACCGCTGCCTTCACCGGGGCGAGGCGGCGGTCCAGACGCAGCACCACACGGGTGTCGGTGCCACCCTTCGTGTTCGGGGCCTCGTCCTCGTGGTAGGCATCCATCAGGAAGGCCATCACCGAGCGGGTGAGGCCAGCCGCGGGCTCAATCACGTAGGGGATCCAGCGCTCGTTCTTGGCCTGGTCGAAGTAGCTGAGGTCCTGCCCAGAGTGCTCCGAGTGGGTCTTCAGGTCGAAGTCGGTGCGGTTCGCGATGCCTTCGAGCTCGCCCCACTCGCTGCCCGCGAACTGGAAGCGGTACTCAATGTCCGTGGTGCCCTTGGAGTAGTGCGAGAGCTTCTCCTTGGGGTGCTCGTACAGGCGCAGGTTGTCCGGGTTGATGCCCAGGTCCACGTACCAGGCCATGCGCTGGTCGATCCAGTACTGGTGCCATTCTTCGTCCGTGCCCGGCTCGACGAAGAATTCCATCTCCATCTGCTCGAACTCGCGGGTACGGAAGATGAAGTTGCCCGGCGTGATCTCGTTGCGGAAGCTCTTGCCGATCTGGCCGATGCCGAACGGAGGCTTCATACGGCTTGCCGTAAGGACGTTGTTGAAGTTCACGAAGATGCCCTGCGCGGTCTCCGGCCGCAGATAGTGCAACCCCTGCTCGTCGTCCACGGGACCCAGGAAGGTCTTGAGCAGACCCGAGAAGTTCTGCGGCGCAGTCCACTGACCGCGGGTGCCACAGTTTGCGCAGGCGATCTCGTTCATACCGCCTTCGGGTGCGCGACCCTTCTTCTCCTCGAATTCTTCGAGCAGGTGGTCCTCGCGGTACCGGCGGTGGCAACTGAGGCACTCGACCAGCGGGTCGGTGAAGACGGCGACGTGTCCGGAGGCTTCCCAGACCTGGCGCGGCAAGATGACACTGGAGTCGATGCCGACCACGTCATCGCGGCTCTGCACCATGGACATCCACCACTGGCGCTTGATGTTCTCCTTGAGCGCCGTCCCGAGGGGGCCGTAGTCCCAAGCGGAACGGGATCCGCCGTAAATTTCACCCGCTTGGAAGACGAAGCCGCGGCGCTTCGCGAGGCTAATCACAGAGTCAAGACGGGATGGCGCTGCCACAGAACACTCCTTGTTCGCACGAACGCCGGGCTGGCTGCCCGGCGTGGTTTCGCACCAGTCTAGTCAGCCCAGCCACAGTTCCGCGAAGCGATCGCTGCTCGAGGATGCTGGTGCGCCCTTGACGGGTCCGAACGTCACTCGTCCCGGCTGCCCGCGTTGAGCATGTCGACTCGCTCTTGTCCGGTCAGGGCCGCGATCGCGTCCATGATCTGATCGGTGACTTGACGTCGAGCTGCGCCTGCACTCAGGTGCGCAACCGCGTCCAAGTTGATCGGCTCGCCGAAACGAATTTCAGGTCGTGAGCGACCAAACCACCAGGCGAAGGGACGCATCGCATGCGTGCCGAGCACGCCGACTGGGACGACCATAGCACCCGTGTCGAGGGCCATCCAGGCGGCGCCGGACCGCCCCTTGTACAGGCGTCCATCCCGCGATCGAGTTCCCTCTGGGAACACCGCGAACACGGCGCCCGAGCGCAGAATCGCGCTGCCCGAGTGCAGCGCAGCCTGAGCGTCATGCCCGACGCTGCGATGCACTGGGACGCCACCGATCGAAGTAAAGAACCAACGCATGAAGCGGCCCTTGAGCCCGGGCTTGGTGAAGTACGCGGACTTCGTGAGGAACTGCACTGGGCGAGGCGACGCCAGCGGAATCAGGACCGTGTCCCAGCCAGACAGGTGATTCGCTGCCAGCAGCACCGGTCCTTGAGCTGGCAGATTGCGATGGCCTTGCCTCCGCCACCCGTAGACGATCCACAGCACTGGGCGGAGAACATTGCGAACGATATGGAAGACAGCCCCGGGACGTGGGACCGCCTCAGAGTCTTCGGGTGCGGCAGTCACCCTTTGAGCCTACTCCTGTCCCAGGATGTGACAGACCAGGACACAATCGCCTCACAATGCCGAACTTAGTTCGAAAATTCGCGTACTGTACTGCTGTTCTGCCCAATTCGGGCCATGCGCACAGACAAGAAACTGAGGAATCAATGCGTACTCCCCTGCGGTCTGCACTCTCCGCAGCAGCCTTCGCGGCCGCCCTTGCCCTGACCGCCTGCTCCAGCTCGGCCGTGGTCGACGACGGCGCCGACGTCGAGGTCGAGGTGCCGGCACCCAGCGCACCGGCCGTTCCCGCGGCCCCGGTCGACGGCATCGCCGAATGCCCCGCTGGCTTCATGGACGAACTCAACGCCCTGGGTGCTGACTCGGGTGCCCACTTCATCGAAGTCGACGCCAACGCCTTGGTCGAGGAATCGAACATCAGCTTCCCGGGTACCGGCTGCTTCTTCCAGTTCGAGAATGACGGCACGCTGGGTCCGGTGACCGCGGTCTATGACTCGGCGGTGCTGTCGCTGGCAGACGCCAACGCGCTGGCTGAGCAGAGCGGCTACACCGTGGCCGACCCGACCGACAACCCTGGTCAGTACTACTACGACGGCACCGTCCTGGTCATCGGCAGCTACGTCGGCGGCGTATCCCAGGTCAAGGGCGTGCTGGTCTTCGGTGATGAACTGTTCGGCCAGATCGGCGACGACCTGACCATGGTCTGGGCGTTCTAACCGACCGAATCGATCGCGGGTCGTCGCTTCAGCGGCGGCCCGCGATCTCGTTACCGCGCCGCGACCGACTGGTGCTCACGCTGAATCTGCACCATGGTCTCTTCGGCGACGCCCGCCTCGGCGGCGAAACGAGGCCAGTCCGCGACGGCGGCATCAACCTGCCGCAGGATGGTGCGAGCACCAGGGATCTGGAACTGGTCCGCCATCGCCAAGAAGTCGGTGACAGTGATGTCCCGGAACTTACCATTCACGCTCATCAGGTGCTGGCTGGTCCACTTCCCGACCGGGTTGTAGGCGTAGGTGATGTCGTAGGCGGGAGCGAGGCCCCAGTGGCCGTCTTCGGTGAGCACGAAGGCGTGGTTCTTGGTGTGGTCGTCGCAGTTGGTGGCAGCGACGTTGAACGCCATGCGACGGAACGCCTGTTGCTTGGCGTCGTCCCCCAACCCCAACGCCTCGATCGCACTGAACAATTGCGCGTAGTCGTGGGTTGCGACCAGGTTGTAGTCCAGGGCAGCCAAACCACAGAGCGACTGGAACTGCACCTTGCGGCCCGGCTCAGGGCGGTCGAAACGACGCACCATGAAGTGCGCTCGGCCGTGTTCCTCCAGCAGTCGCGTCTCAGGCAGGTCAATCCCCGCCTCGCGGGCCATCAGCGAGTAGGCGTATTCGATGCGGCCGTAGCCGCCCGAAGTGCCAAGCTCAGAATCCTGGCCCATGCCATCGAACTTCAGCAGCCAGGCTTCAAACCCGTCCGGCAGCGGCAACTGACCCGAGCGCAGCTCACCGGTATCCGGATGCACATGCACTACCGCCTTCGCGCGGGCGCCGCCAGCACTGGTGCCAACCTGAATAATGCCGCGCAGCGCCGCCTCCGCCTCCTCGTCGCCATGGGCGAGCTGCCCCGTCACGGCACGGCGAGCCGCGATGACGAGTTCACCCAGTTCCAGGGCAGTCGGGACGCGTTGCGTATGCGCGGTATCCGGTACGAATTCGAGCGCACCCATGCCGCGATTCCCTAGGTAGGCGAGGCGGTCGAGTGCCGTGATCGCAGCCGGATTGACGCCTTGACGAGCCATCCAGGCATCGATCAACGCATTGCCGAAGCGATCGGGCAGGGAGTCCGCGAGCAGCGGTGGCAGGCCATGGTAGGTATCTGGATTGAGCGTCGGGAAGCGGTAGATCCGGGTACGGTTCCGGTTCGGCATGAGCAGCGGGCTCAGCTCGATCTGGCCACGCACCCAGGCCGGGTCGTATTCGAAGGTCGGCACTCGACCGTCGAAGGCGAGCGCCCCGACGGTGGCACCCCAGGCGCGGACCTCAATGAGTTCTACCGGGACATAGTTCATGACGCGCTCCGGCGGACTCGCTGCGGTTTCGGTGCCTGCCCACGCTCAGCGCGCAAGCGCTCCATGGGAGTGGCGTCGGTACTCGGCAGGAGTTCATGCAGCAGGTCTTCGCGGCCGAGGGCGCGGAGCACCGCGAGCACGGTGGTCAGCCGCGAGCCACGGCCGAGTTCCAGAGATTGCACGGCGCTGCGAGAAATGTTGGCCGCCTCGGCCAGGCCCGCCTGATCTAAGCCAGCGTCGATGCGCAGGGCGCGGACGCGCTCGCCAATGGCCTGCTCCCACTGCGGCAGGCTCATTCGCTGGGTGTCAACGACTGGAAATCCAATCATAAGCCTGATTATGACATCTAATGATTGAAAATGCAATCATTATGCGAACCTGTTCGTTCTGCCGACCCCTGCATCACGCTCAGCGATCACCAGCCCCCGCCGGTCAACGCGGACACCGCCTGACCAACCGCCGCAGCAACGCGTTGCAGGTCGGCCCGCGCGACTTCCCGACCAAAGGTAAACCGCAGTGCTGTCTGTGCTACCTCCGGCGCAATCCCCATGGCCAGCAAGGTTGGAGACGGCTCGTCGCTCCCGGCGTGGCACGCCGAGCCACTGGAGGCAAGGACCCCTGCCGATTCCAGCTCGAGCAACACTGACTCGCCGCTGACGGCACCGAGCGTGACGCTGAGGTGCCCCGGCAAACGGTGTACCGGGTCACCGGTCAGCCTGGCAGTCGGCACTTCCGCCAGCAACGCGGCAGCGAAGGCATCGCGAGTGGCCGCCAACGCCACGTCGTCAGTGGCGAGGCGCTCCTGCTCGGTCAGCGTCGCAGCCACCCCGAAGGCGACGGCGCCGGCCACATTCTCGGTGCCACTACGCCGTCCACGCTCCTGACCACCGCCGTGCAGCAGCGGCTCAACCTGCAAGCGGCCACGCACCCAGGCGGCGCCAATCCCCTTCGGCGCACCGAACTTGTGTCCCGACAGGCTCATCGCGTCCACCCCGAGATCGGCGACCTGCAGCGACAACCAGCCAGCGGCTTGCACGGCGTCCGTGTGGAACGCTGCACCGACCTCGTGGGTCAGGGCCGCAAGCGCCGCCACGGGTTGCACGGTACCGACCTCATTGTTCGCCAGTGCGATCGACACCAGGGTGGTGTCCGTGCGTAGCAGTGCGCGCAGCACCGCCGGCTCGACCAGGCCGGTGGCACCGACCGGAATGCGTTCGACGTCGAAGCCGTGCCACTTGGCGAGCGCGTCGGCGCTGGCGAGCACCGCCTCGTGTTCGGTAGCGGCGACCAATACGTGCTTGCCACGCGGCTGGGCGAGCGCGATGCCCTTGATGATGAAGTTGATCGCTTCGGTGCCGCCGGAGGTGAACACCACCTCCCCCGCTCGCGCGCCCAGCATGGCAGCGACTTGGCGACGCGCGTCCTCTAACGCGCCCGCCGCACGCTGACCCGGACCGTGCACGCTCGATGGGTTGCCATACTCACCGGTCAGGTACGGCCACATGGCTTCAAGCGCCTCACGCCGAACCGGTGTGGTCGCGGCCTTATCGAGATCCAGCATCAGCGATCCTGCGTTGCCCTAGTCGTGCTGAATCTGCACGTCGAGGCCGAGGTCCAGCGCCCGGGCACTGTGGGTCAGCGCGCCAACCGAGATCACATCCACGCCGGTCGCCGCAATCGCCGCCACCGTATCGAGGTTGACCCCGCCCGAGGCCTCCACGACGGCCCGACCGGCCACGATGGCGACACCCTCCACCAGCTGGTCCGGGGTGAAGTTATCGAGCATGATCGTGTCGACACCGGCCGAGACGACCGGCTCAATCTGGTCGATGTGATCTACCTCAACTTCCAAGTGCACGGTGTGCGGCAGGCGGGCCCGCAGGTCACGAATCGCACCATGCAGGTCCGTGCCGTCCGCAGTGAGAATCGCGAGGTGGTTGTCCTTGGCCATCACCGCGTCCGAGAGCGTGAAGCGGTGGTTGTAGCCACCGCCGCAGCGCACCGCATGCTTCTCGAGCTGGCGCAGGCCGGGCGTGGTCTTGCGGGTATCCACGATGCGCGCCTTCGTCCCGGCCACGGCCTCGACGTACTGTGCCGTCAGGGTTGCGACACCGCTCAGGCGCTGCAGCAGGTTCAGGCCGATGCGTTCGGCACGCAGCACCGCGCGGGCAGGGCCGGTCACGATGGCGAGGTCCTGGCCCGCCTCGAAGCGGTCACCATCCTGCAGCAGCCACGTCACCTCGCTCGCGGGCGCGGTCTGCAGGAACGCCTCGGTGAAGGCGGCAGCGCCGGCCAGCACGCCCGGTTCCCGAGCATTGAGTCGTGCGGTCGCGGTCGCGGTCGCCGGAATCAGGTACTCCGAGGTGATATCACCCCAGGGAGCGTCTTCGGCCAGGGCCGCGGCCACAACGGCGCGGACGTGCTCCGGGGTGACCAAACTAGGTGCGTCAGTGCGCTGCAACAAGGGTGGGGACCTTTCGACGAATGTGTGTGTGCGTGGCGGCCTGCGGGTCCAGGTCTGGGTAATCGAGGCGGGCGTGTGCGCCGCGAGATTCGCGCCGGGCCAATGCCGCCGCCGCGACGACGCGTGAGAGGTCCAGCAGGTTCGCGTCCTCCCACGCCTCGGGCTTGGTTGGCTGCGGCAGTGACGCGTGCCAAGCATCGAGTTGCGCCTGCGCCTGACGAAGGCCCGCCTCGTCGCGGTGCAAGCCGAGCAGTCGCCAGTTCAGTGCCTGCAACGCCTCGCGGCTGAACGGCACCTCGCCCACGGACTCCACCGGCGTCGCATCGACCAATGCGACCACGTCGCCGGCGTGCACCGCAGTAGCGTCGTCCCGGTCCGAGTCATCGACCTCCCAGGGCCGCCCGAGCTGTTCGACCGCACGCCACGCAAATACCAGCGACTCCAACAGCGAATTCGACGCGAGGCGGTTCGCGCCATGGACACCCGTGCAGGCCACCTCACCGACCGCGAACAGTCCCGGGATCGAGGTCCGCCCCCACTCGTCGGTCCGCACGCCACCCATCCAGTAGTGCGCCGCGGGGGTGACCGGGAGGTACTCGTTCGCCCAGTCGAAGCCGTGTCGGCGCACGGTGGCGTCGATCGTTGGGAAGCGCTCCGCTAGATAGTCAGCACTGTGCATGGTCGCATCCAGCCAGACCGGCTGGCCGCCCTGCTTGGCCATCTGCTCGGCGATGCCACGGGCAACCACATCACGTGGGGCAAGTTCCCCGTCCGGGTGCACCGCGAGCATGAAACGTTCACCGTCGCGGTCCCGCAGCACCGCACCCTCGCCACGCACGGCCTCGGAGATCAAGAAGTTTCCGGGCACTGCCAGCGAGGTCGGATGGAACTGCACAAACTCTGCGTCGGTGAGCACCGCCCCCGCACGCCATGCTGCCGCCGCGCCGTCACCGGTCGTGACCACCGGGTTCGTGGTGTGGGCATAGAGCCGGCCGGCACCGCCGCTGGCCAGGAGCACCGCATCGGCTTCCAGTGTGGTCGTCACCCCATAGTCGTCCACCACGGCGACGCCTGCGACGTGATCATCATCGAGCACGATGTCGGTCATGAAGCGGTGCTCCAGCACGGTCACCCCGGTCGCCTTGAGCGCCGCCAGCAGACCTCGCTCAATGACCGCACCGGTGGCGTCGCCGCCGGCGTGCAACACCCGGCGGCTCGAATGCGCCGCCTCGTGCCCGCGTGCGAGGGCACCCGTCGGTTCAGTGTCGAAGGCGACGCCGAGGTCGATCAGTTGCCGGATTCGATCCGGCCCCTCGCTGCACAGCACGTGGACGGCGCGGCGGTCGTTGAGGCCGGCACCGGCGACCAGCGTGTCCTGCACATGCGACTCGATCGAATCGTCGGGGAACAGCGCCACGGCCACGCCACCCTGGGCGTACCAGGTGTTTGATTCGCGCAGCTGTGACTTCGTCACCAGCGTAACGTGATGCCCGATGCGAGCTGCCTCAATGGCAGCGACCAAGCCAGCGATCCCGCTCCCAATCACTGCCACGCGAAGCGGCGCCGTCACGGCCGCGGTCACGGCTTCGCCGCCAGCATGCGTTCGAGGGCGACCTTGGCGTAGTGGCGCACGTGGTCGTCGACCTGGATCTGGTTCACCACCTCGCCACGCACCAGCGACTCCAGTACCCAAGCCAAATAGCCGGGGTGGATCCGGTACATGGTCGAGCACGGGCAGACCACTGGATCGAGGCAGAAGATGGTGTGCTGCGGATACAGCGCAGCCAGGCGCTGCACCATGTTGATTTCCGTGCCGATCGCAAACACCGTTGGCTCGGTCGCGTCTGCGACGGCCCGCCGGATGTAGTCGGTCGAACCAGCCTCATCGGCAGCATCCACCACGTCCATCGGGCATTCCGGGTGCACAATCACGCGCACGCCCGGGTACTCGGCGCGTGCCTGATCGATCTGGCCGACCGTGAAGCGCTTATGCACCGAGCAGAAGCCATGCCACAGCACCACCTTCGCATCGAGCAGCGTACCGACCTCGTTGCCACCGAGCACCTTCCGCGGGTTCCACATCGGCATCGCTTCGAGCGGCACGCCCATCTTCTTGGCCGTGTTGCGGCCCAGATGCTGATCCGGGAAGAACAGCACGCGCTGCGCTCGTTCGAAGGCCCAGGCCAACACGGTCTCGGCGTTCGACGAAGTGCAGACGATGCCGCCGTGCTCGCCACAGAAGGCCTTCAGTGCGGCCGACGAGTTCATGTAGGTGACCGGAATGATCGGCAGTTTGCCGTCAGCATCAGGCTCAGTCCCATAGATCGCTTCGAGCTGTTCCCAGCAGGCCTCCACCGAGTCGATGTCGGCCATGTCCGCCATCGAACAGCCTGCAGCGAGGTTCGGCAGAATCACCTGCTGACCAGGCTTGGCGAGGATGTCCGCAGTCTCAGCCATGAAGTGCACACCGCAGAACACGATGGTTTCGGCATCCGGAACGGTCTGTGCCGCGTTCGCGAGCTGGAAGCTGTCACCGAGAAAGTCGGCGTGCTGGACGATCTCGTCGCGCTGATAGAAGTGGCCGAGGACCACGACCTTGCTACCGAGCGCCTCCTTGGCGACCCGGATGCGTTCGTGCAGTGCCTCGAGGTCCGCGGTGCGGTACTCATCCGGCAGCGCACCTTGGCGAGGCGAGCCGGTCGGGATCACGTCGGTCATCGATGCGCCGGGCCCGTAGCTGGGCACCTTCTGGTCAAACACCCACGGGCCATCAGCCAGGGCGGGCGAGCAGACACTGCCGGGTGCACGACCGTCCCGAATGTTCCGGATAGTCAGGTCGACCGATGCGATGGTCATTGGGTGCTCCTTGGAACGTTGAGCGGATTGGGATCAGTGGTTGTCAGGACAGAGGGGTCATAGCGGTACAGCCTGGCGGGCCGGTGCCGGGTGCCGGTGACCAGTTCGCCGGTGGGCTGCACCAGGCCTTCCGATTCGACCTGGCGACGGAAGTTCGCCGGGTCGAGTTTGCGGCCGAGCACCACCTCGTAGACCTCACGGAGCTCGGCGATGGTGAACGTGTCGCCGAGGAAGGCGTGGGCGATCGGGGCGTAGCCCAGCTTGTTGCGCAGCCGCCACCATGCGTAGTCGACAATGTCGCGGTGATCGAAGGCCAGGTCCGGCAAGGCGGTGGTTGGGAACCAGCGCACGTGCGGGTCATCGAGCAATTCCGCCGCTTCCGCTTCCCGCACCAGTGCCCAGTAGGCCACGGTGACGACCCGCGGTGCCGGGTCGGGCGAGCGGTCCGGGTCGCCGAAGGCGTAGAGCTGCTCAAGGTAGCTGGGACCAAGGCCCGTGGTGCTGAGCAGCGTAGCCCTCGCAGCCTGTTCCAGACCTTCTGTGAGCGCGACGGGACCGCCCGGCAGCGCCCAGTGCCCCAGGTAGGGCTCGCGGAGGCGTTCGACCAGCGGCAGCCACAGTGTTGGCTGCTGGGTCTCCGGCTTGGGTCGGAGCGCGAAGATGACGGTCGAGACTGCCAGACGCGGACCGACCCGGTCCTGCCAGCGGCGTTCCTGTTCCATCGTGCACCTCCGATCCCACTCTTCGGGTTGTTAGGGTCAAAATGACTCTAACACATTCGATCCAGCACGGAAGCGCCCCACTAGGCTGAGTTTCGTGACTGAGATCGTGGCTGCTGCGCTCGCCCGAGCCGCCGAAGCGTCGGGCACCTGGCACACTCGCAGCGCCCTGTCCCTCGTTGCCACCCTGCGCTCAAGTGCGGTCACCCCACAGGAACTGGCCAGCCACTTCTTGGACCGCATCTCGCAGCACAATCCGATACTGCACGCCATCGTCGCCACTGATCCGGACGCCGCTACGAGCCGGGGCAGCGACCCAGCACTGCGTACGACCCTGCTAGCTGGCCTTCCGATCGCGGACAAGGACCTGAACCGTCGCGCCGGGAAGGTCACTCGGTCCGGAAGCGCCATTCACTCCCCCGAGCCTGAGCGAGACAATGACGCCCTCACCGAGCGCCTCGATCTGGCCGGCGCCATCAGCATCGGCCGCACCGCCAGCGCTGAGTACGGCATGACCGGCTACACGGAACCGGCCGAAACCCCCGCAACGCGCAATCCGTGGCAATTGCACCTCGGCCCCGGCGGATCCAGCGGTGGCGCCGCCGCCGCAGTGGCGGCCGGGCTGCTCCCGGCGGCCCCCGCCTCCGATGGCGGCGGTTCGGTACGTATTCCGGCGGCAGCGACCGGGTTGGTGGGCTTGAAGCCGAGCCGCGGCGTACTCGGCGATCCTGCCCGACGAACGCTTGACCTGTCCGTGCCCGGGCCGATCGCAAGGACGGTCGCGGATGCGGCACTGCTGTATACCGCGATGGTGGCGCCGCACTCCGAACTCGAAGACTCGCCGTGGCTGGCTGCCGCCCTCAGCAGCAACGAGGCCCCTGTGGCGCCACTGCGCATCGGCGTACTGTGGGACTCGCCGTGGCGACACACTGTCGACGTCGAGCCGGATGCCGCGATCGTCCGAGCCGTCGAGCAGACCGCTGCGACGCTGCAGTCGCTGGGGCACCGCCTCGAATCGGTGTCCCTAGCCGACGATGAAGACTACGCCGAGGTGTTCACCACGATGTGGGCGGACATGGCCGCGGGTATTCCGGCACCCGGCAACGGCGAAGGCCTCACCGACTTCGTGCGCTGGATCTGGCGCCGGGGACGTCACCAGGACCCGGCCGACGTGCAGCGCGCCTACGCCCGCGCGGCAGTCTTTGCCGCCACCCAGCAGCGGCACCTCGCGCAGTACGACCTCGTGCTCAGCCCGACCCTGGCGATGACAGCCCGGCCCATCGGGTGGTTTGGGGCGGACCCCGAGGAAGACTTCCGCCGACAGTGCCAGTTCTCGCCCTACACCTCCTGGGTCAATGTCGCGGGACTGCCCGCGATCACGGTCCCGGTGGCGCTGAGTCCGGACGGACTCCCCATTGGAGTGCAGTTGATCGGTCGCCTGAACGAGGAAGCGCTGCTCTTCGCGACCGCCGCGCAGCTCGAAGCGGTGTACGCCGAGCATGTCGGCACGGCGCCCGGCTGGTTCTGACCGGTCAGCAGTAGCCTGCCCCCGAAGTTACGATGGGAGTCTCCCTCCCCCACACTTCGGAGCTCCATGCCCACCCTCCCCACGCTGCTTGCCTACATCGGTGCCACCGTGCTGATCGTGGCAGTGCCGGGTCCGGGCGTGCTGTTCATGGTGGGGCGTTCACTGGCGCTCGGCTATCGAGGCGGGATGCTGAGCATGCTAGGCAACGCGATTGGCCTGCTGCCACCGCTGATCGCGGTCATTCTTGGCCTCGGCGCCTTCCTCGCCTCCGTGCCTGAGGCGCTGGTGGTGGTCAAGCTGCTGGGCGCCTGCTACCTGGTGTGGATGGGCGTGCAGACCATCCGGCAGCGCCGACTCGGGACCACCGACGATGTTGCCGAAACAGCGATGCCCTCGACCCGCCGCTTACTCATCGAAGGCTTCCTGGTTGGGGTGACCAACCCGAAGCCGCTGGTGTTTTTCCTGGCCGTCATCCCGCAATTCGTTGAGGACGGACGCGGCCCCGCTTGGCAGCAAATGGTGGTGCTCGGCGCGGTCTTCATGATCATCGCCCTGATCGGCGATTCCAGTTGGACGCTCGCCGCTGCGGCCGCCCGGTCATGGATGTTGCAGCGCCCGGAGCGACTCACGCAGATTCGCAGCGTCGGCGGCGCACTGTTGATCATCCTCGGCGTCATCCTGGCCGTCAGCGGAATTTCGATACCGGAGTCGGCCACGGACGCTCACTAACCCTGCTTCGGAGCATCCACGGCGCCACCGAATCGACGGTTTCGGCCGGCATACTGCTCGATGGCCTTCCACAGATCGACGCGCGTGAATTCCGGCCAGAGCGTGTCCAAGAACACCATCTCGGCGTAGGCGCTCTGCCAGGGCAGGAAGTTGCTCGTGCGCTGCTCGCCCGAGGAGCGCAGGAACAGGTCCACGTCCGGCATCTCGGGCACATAGAGGTGACGGCGCAGGCTCGCCTCGGTGATCCCCGTAGGCTTCAAGCGGCCGGCCTGCACCTCAGCGGCAAGACCACGCACCGCGTCAAGCAGTTCATGCCGACCGCCGTAGTTCACGCACATCGTGAGCGTCAGGGTGTCGTTGTGCGCGGTGTATTGCTCGGCGAAACGCAGCTCATCGATCACAGAACGCCACAGTCGCGGCTCGCGGCCCGCCCAACGAATCCGCACCCCCCACTCGTTGAGCTGATCGCGGCGGCGGTGCAGCACCTCACGGTTGAAGCCCATCAGGAAGCGCACCTCCTCGGGTGAGCGCTTCCAGTTCTCGGTGGAGAAGGCGTAGACGCTGAGGTGTTTCACTCCGATCTGAATGGCACCAGCGACCACATCGAGCAGTGCCGCTTCGCCGGCCCGATGGCCCTCAATCCGGGTCAGCCCGCGCTGATTCGCCCAGCGACCGTTACCGTCCATCACAATGGCGACGTGCTCGGGCACGGCCTGTGCAGGCACCGGCGGCGGGGTCAGCCCGGTGTAATCCAGCGGCCGCAATGGCTCCGGCGACTTCGACTGGAACCGTTTTGGGACCTCGATCGGCTGCTCGCGTCGACGCATCACTCTTCCTCTGCTTCCTGCTCCGGCGAGGCGGCCACGGCCTGCTGCACGTGCTCTGTGCGTCGGTCCACCCGCGCACCCACGGCCCGATCCACATGCGGCAACGACTTGAGTCCTCGCTCGAGGTGCCACTGCACAAAGGCCGCCACCACGCCACTGGCTGCGGCCCGAGCGGCCGGTTCCGCCGCGTCGGCGACGTTCCAGTCCCCCGCCAGCAGGGCACGCAGCAGGGCAACCGTCGCCTCGCTGAGCCTCGCCGCCCCCGGGGGGGCGACCTCGTCAGCGACCAGGCCACCCAGTTGCACCGAGAACGCCGAGTGCGGCCCGGGCTCGCCCGTGACGGCGCACTCGTCCAGTGCCAGCGCCCAGCCGGCAACGCTGAAGGCGCGCAGCAGGTAGGCGTCCAGGATCAACCCTGGGGTGTGCTCCCCGCGACTCAGCGCCCGCAGTGCGCCGACCAGCAGCAAATACTGCTGCGGGCTCGGCTCGGCATCGGCGAGGCGCTCAGCCGTTTCCACGATGGTGTTGGCCGCCGTGTATGCGGCATAGTCGCCCGCGATCTCGCCCGCGTAGGCGGCGAGGGTGACCGCTTGGGTGACGGTATCGAGGCTTCGGCCCTGATACAACTGGACGTCCACGAGCATGAAGGGTTCGAGCCTCGCCCCAAACTTCGACGAGGTGCGCCGCACGCCCTTGGCGACCGCGCGAATCTTGCCGCGCTGCTTCGCCAACATCGTCACGATGCGATCCGCCTCACCCAGCTTGTGGGTGCGCAGCACGACCGCTTCGTCACGATAGACAGGCACGCGACCAGTATCTCCCGGCCGCCGCCTAGCGGGCTGGACGCCGTAGCGTGTGCGGGGTGCGTGCCGGGCGCGCCTTCAGCGCTCGGCGCAGGAAGATCTCGACCAGTTCGGCATACCCCATACCCAGCGCCTTGAACATGACCGGGAATTGGCTGAACTCGGTCAGGCCGGGGATGGTGTTGATCTCGTTGATGATGATCTGACCATCCGGACCGACGAAGAAATCGACGCGGGCGAAGCCTTCGCCACCGAGTGCCGTGAACGCGAGGCGTGCGTACTCGTCCAGACGAGCGGCCAGGTCCGCGGGGATTGCTGCCGGAATCTCGTAAGAGGACAGCCCCTTGGTGTACTTCGTCGTGTAGTCGTAGAAGGGGACGTCCGGGCTGATGTGGACTCGGTTGGCTGGGCTCGTGAGCAGCGAGCCGTCCTCGAGCTGCAGCACACCGATGTTGATCTCTTCGAAGGTGAGACGCGGCTGCAACAGCGCACTGTCGTCATGCTCGAGCGCGAGGTCGAGCGCAGCGTCGAGATCCTCGGGGCCAGCCACCGGGCTCGCACCCACACTGGTACCGGACCGGTTCGGCTTCACAAACACCGGATAGCCGTACTCGGCCGCAGCCGCTGCCGCCTCGGCGCGATTGGCCTCGGTGACCGTGAAGGTGGGAATGGTCGGGATCCCCGCGGCCGCGAACAGTTGCTGGCTGATCTGCTTGTCCATACCGGCAGCGCTCGCGAGCACGCCACAGCCGACATACGGAATGCCGAGCAGTTCCAGGTAGCCCTGCACAGTGCCGTCCTCGCCGAACTTACCGTGCAGCAGCGGGAAGGCAACGTCGATGTCCTCGAAGGAGTCCGGCACACCACCCGGACCCGCCGTTTCCAGGTCGTCGACCGAGTCGACGCGGTGCCAGCCACCCTGCAGATCGATACCGATGAGCACTACGTTGTAGCGCTCGGTGTCGATACCTTCGAGAATGCCCTTCGCGGTCAGCGTGGACGGCACGTGCTCGTTGCTGGCTCCGCCGAAGATCAGGCCAATGGTGATGGGCTCGCTCACGGCCGAATCCTCCGAACTCTAACGATGCAAATGCACTCGAGCCGACCGGCGGCCCAGGGCAGTCATGATGTCCTGCTCGATGGTACCGTCCCAGCGCGCCCACTCGGCCACGTCCGGCTCCGCGTTGCGCCGATCCCCCAGCAGAATCACCTCATCACCGACCTTGATCGCCTCGTCAGCGATGTCAATAATGATCTGATCCATTGATACGGTGCCCACGATCGGAAAGCGGCGGCCACGAATCGTCACCTCGCCGCGGCCACCCAGGGTACGCGGCACCCCGTCGGCATAGCCAACCGGGACCACGGCGAGGGTAGTGTCGCGCTCCGGCCGGTAGCGGTGGTCGTAGCCGACGCCGAATCCTGCGGTGACACGGTGCAACTGCGTCACGTGCGAGCGGAAGCCGAGTGCCATGCGCAGGCCAAACTCGCGACCGTACACGTTCTCGACCCCATACATCGAGGCGCCAATACGCACCAGGTCGAAGTGCGTGTCTGGGTGCACGAGCGCGGCCGCCGAGCTGGCCAAATGCACCAACTCGGGATTGAGGCCGGCATCGCGGGCCATCGCCAGGCCCTCGCTCAGCCCAGCAACCGGCACCGAGACGGCGGACGGGTCCGGTTCGGAGGCGCGGGCCAGGTGTGACCACAGGCCCGTGACCCGAATATTCCCGGCGCGTTCAGCCTCGGCGAGGGCCGCCAGCAGGTCTCCCCACACCGCACGGTCCGCGCCACCCCGCCCGATCTCGGTATCGAGCTGCACGTGCACATCGGCGGTCACGTCCGCCTGCTGCGCCGCGGCCACGATCGCGTCGAGCGTAGCCCGGTTCGCAATCGAGAGCGTTACGTCGGCAGCGAGGGCATCCGCGATCGGCGCGTAGGGGTCGATCAACCAGGCCAGGACGGGCGCAGTGATCCCGTCGGCCCGCAGTGCGAGCGCTTCGTGAATATGCGCCACACCCAGCCAGGTAACACCAGCGGCGAGCACCGTCTCGGCAACCTCGGTTGCACCGAGGTTAAAGCCATTGGCCTTAATCACGGCCATGAACTGCGCACCGCAGTGCTCGCGCAGAATGGCAAGGTTGTGCCGCAGCGCCTCGTGATCTACGAGCAGCGTGCTCGCGGGTCGCAAGTCTGCGGCACCGCCCGTCATGCCGTGGCGCCCACCGCCGCACCGACCTGTGCCACCCGGATGGCACGGTTCGCGGCACTGATCACAGCCTTCAGCGTGGCCAGCGAGATGTCTGCATCGATCCCCACACCCCAGAGTGTACGGCCATCGATACTGACCTCAACGTAGGAAGCGGCCAGGGCATCGCCACCGGCGCTCAGAGCGTGCTCAACGTAGTCGTTCACGGTCACGTCCACACCCACACCGCGCAGCACCGAGAGGAACGCCGACAGCGGGCCATTACCGGTGCCACGCGCCTCGATGGTCTCGTCGCCATCGCGCAGCGCAACGTCCAGAGTCACCACGCCACTCAAGTCGCTGGCAGTGCGCAGACTCTTCAGTTCGAAGCGGCCCCACTTCTCGGCCGGGTTCGGCGAAGGCAAGTACTCGTCCGCAAAGATCGACCACAGCTCGTCGCTGGTGACCTCGCCACCTTCGGCGTCCGTCTTGGCCTGCACGACGCCACTGAACTCAATCTGCAGACGACGCGGCAGATCCAACTTGTGATCGTGCTTCATCAGGTAGGCAACGCCGCCCTTGCCGCTCTGCGAGTTCACACGAATCACGGCCTCGTAGCTGCGTCCCAAGTCCTCCGGGTCGACCGGCAGGTAGGGCACAGCCCACACCAGGTCCTTGACCGAGACGCCCTGGGCGGCCGCGTCGGCCTCCATCTTCTCGAAGCCCTTCTTGATGGCGTCCTGGTGGCTGCCGCTGAACGCGGTGTAGACAAGGTCACCGGCCCAGGGGCTGCGCTCGTGGACCCGCAACTGATTGGCGTGCTCTGCGGTGCGACGGATCCGATCCAGGTCACTGAAGTCCAACTCCGGATCGATACCCTGGCTGAACATGTTGATCCCCAGTGCGACCAGGTCGACATTCCCGGTACGCTCACCGTTCCCGAACAAGCAGCCTTCGATGCGGTCGGCGCCGGCCATGTAGCCCAGCTCGGCGGCCGCGATCGCAGTGCCGCGGTCGTTGTGCGGGTGCAGCGACAGGATCACCGAATCGCGGCGAGCCAGATTGCGGCCCATCCACTCGATCATGTCGGCGTACATGTTCGGCGAGGACATTTCAACGGTGGCCGGCAGGTTGATGATGACCTGGTGGTCCGGCGTAGCGTCGAAGGCTTCGATCACTGCATTGCAGACCTCAACGGCGTAGTCGAGTTCGGTACCGGTAAAGCTCTCCGGCGAGTACTCGTAGTACACGTCCGTGCCCGGAACCATCGACTCGTACTGCTTGCACCAGGCGACACCCTGCAAGGCGATCTCCTTGATGCCTTCCTTGTCCTGCCGGAACACCACCTCACGCTGCAGCGTGCTGGTGGAGTTGTACAGGTGCACGATGGCCTGCTTGGCACCCTTGATCGACTCGAAGGTGCGCTGGATCAGGTGTTCCCGCGACTGGGTCAACACCTGAATGGTCACGTCATCCGGGATCAAGTCTTCCTCGATCAGCTGACGGACGAAGTCAAAGTCGGTCTGACTCGCGGAGGGGAAGCCGACTTCGATCTCCTTGAATCCCATTTCGACCAACAGGTCGAACATGATGCGCTTGCGCTCGGGGCTCATCGGGTCGATGAGCGACTGGTTGCCATCGCGCAGGTCAACGGCGCACCAGCGCGGAGCCTTGCTGATG
The DNA here is from genome assembly GCA_023436775.1 of Actinomycetes bacterium. Classification (GTDB taxonomy): domain Bacteria; phylum Actinomycetota; class Actinomycetes; order Actinomycetales; family Microbacteriaceae; genus JAEZHW01. Next base: position 99,519 of record JAEZHW010000069.1, on the reverse strand, counting down.
TGCTTGTCGGGCCAGGTGCGGTCCGGCAGCGCTACCGAGAACTGCTCGTGGTAGGGGCGGTACCGGTGAATCGGCATCGACGAGGGCTGCTGGTTGTTCTTCATGATTCGGTCTTCAGCTTCCTAAGTTCATGGGGATCGGCCAACGACGGACACCGCGACGGGGAAGGCCTTATGAACTAGGCCCCGTCGCGGCCGCGAAGGAGGAGCAGACCGAACTGCATGTCTCCAGCGTAGCACCGGGACGCGTACAGCATGCACGCGTCCCGGTGTGATTGCGGGTGATTCCTAGGAAGCGAGGGCTTCGTCGCGCACGATCCCATGTGCGAGGTAGCCGACCAGGTGCTCTGCGAGGTCCTCGGTGTCCTGCGCGGCGCCACTGATGTACGTGGAGCGACGACGGCGCAGCAGGCTCGTGCCCAGCACATACAAACCCGGCGAGGCGGTGACGACTCCCCCGTCGTGCTTGATCTTGCCCTTGTAGTCGAGCACCGGCAGATCAAGCCAGGAATAATCCGGCGCGAAGCCGGTCGCCCACAGCACCGTGCTGAAGCCTTCCTTAGCCAGATCCAGGTCCAACCGCGGGTGCTCACTGACCACCGTGAATTCTGGACGCTCAATTGGCCCCAGGTCGGTGACGCCGCTGGCTTCCGCCCACGCGTCGAAGCGGTCCAGCAAACGCTCCTGCTTCAGGTCCGCCAGGCGGGCGGTGTTGGCGAGGCCACCAGAGAACTGCGCAAGGCCGTCACGCAGGCGACCCAGGCGGCCCACGATCTCGACGCCAACCTCCTGCAGCGCATTCAAGTCCACCGAGCGACCGTCAGGCGCACCGACGAGCTGCGGCGACGGCACGTGCCGAGCGCGAATAATGTCGTCCATCTGGTCATAGCGCTCATCAAGCACGCCGACACGATCCATCCACCAGAAGATGTCCTTGCCACGGTAGACGCGCGGCATGCGCACGTGCTCACCGGTGGAAAGCACGACCTGGCGACCGCTCTCGGCGATCTCCTTGGCCAACTGCACACCGGTGGCGGAGGCGCCGACGACGAGCACGCCACCCTCAGGCAGCGATCCGGGCGACTGGTAGTCGAAGGGGGTAATCGCCTGCACTCCATCAGCAAGCGATTCAAAGACCTTGGGGATCACCGGCAGGTTGCTGCCGCCGCTGGCGACGACGACCGCCTCGGCGATCCAGGCCCCGCGGTTCGTCTCGACCAGGTAATTCCCGGGCACACCGCTGACACGGGTCACAGTGGTCTGAGTCTGCACCGGTGCAGCGATGTCGCTGGCATAGCGACGCAAATAGTCCACCAACTCAGCGGTGGTGAGGTAGCCGTCCGGGTCTTCCCACTGCGGCTCAGAACCCGGCAGGGCGGTCTGCCAGGTCGGGGTCAGCAGTCGCAGCGACTGCCAACGCTCCGTGGCCCACGAGTTCGCCACCTCGCCTCGCTCCAGCACGACATGGTCAATGCTGCGCTCGGCGAGGCGGCGGCTCATGGCGAGGCCGGAATGGCCGGCCCCAATAACGACGACGGTGGTGCGCTCCGTCACGATGCTGCGATGTTCGAACTAGCCGACGGAAACGGTGACGTTCGTCGGGTTGGTCAGCGCGTCGAAGACAGCCGAGCGCTTCTGCGACTGGGCGACCAGGGCGGCGATGTCCTCATCCGAAGCGTCGGCGTCGATGTCGAAGCGAACGTTGATGTCGTTGAAGCCGTTCCGGACTTCCGGGTCACCACCGAGAATGCCGAGGATGTTGTGCTTGCCCTCGACGACGGCCTTGACTGAACGCAGCTGGATGCCGCGGTTCTGCGCGACCGAGGCCACACCAGCGGTGAGGCAGCCGGCCAGCGCGGCCAGGACAGTCTCAACCGGGGTCGGAGCGTTGTCCTCGGCAGCGAACACGTTCGGGTGGTCACCCTCGAGCACGAAGGCCTTGTTGTGCACCTGCTCGCCGCCGAGACCCTGGAAGTGCTCGATGGTCTGACGCGAGTGGGTGCCCTTGACCCACTCGGAGGTGGCGCGCCACACGAACTCGGCGGCCTCGGGGGCCTCGCGGAGTGCGTCGCGGGCAGCAAGCAGGGCGTCGCTGTTGACGCCGTTGTCGACGGTGGTGCTCATGGGTATCTCCTCAACACGGGAACAAGTCTTGGTGTGGAGGCTATCAACGGATTTCCGGATGCGGATGGGGCGTTGTCATCGTGCGTAACACAATGACGTCATGTGTCGAGTCGCAGGGTTCTGGCACCACAGCAGGCGTCCCCGATCGCGAGAATCCACCAGAAGTGCGAAACGCACCAGTGAGGCGGGTGCTGCAACTCCGGCGCCCGCCTCACTGATGGGGTGCACTGCTTAGTGGACGCTGGCCAGCGCTGCCACGGGCTGCAGCCGCATCGCACGGCGCGACGGCAGTGCTGAGGAGATCCACACCAGCAGCGCGGCGGAGGCCACGATGCCCAGCAGGAGCGGCCACGGCACCGTCAGGGACACCAGCCCACCGGAAACCGTCGAGCCGAGTGTGGCCTGAGCACCGGCCCAACCGTAGAAGGTGCCCAGCAGTGCACCGAAACCGATGCCGGTGATGGCCAGCAGCGCGCTCTCGATCCAGACCATCGACCGCAGCTGACTGCGACTCAGGCCCAAGGCGCGCAGCAGGCCCAGTTCCCGGGTCCGCTGCAACACGTTCAGCGAAATGCTGTTCGCGGTACCGATTGCGGCGAGCACTGCACTGAAGCCGATCAGTGCACCGAATGCCAGTGCGATCACGCGCATCACCTGGGCAAACATCTGTGCCTGCATCGGGTCCATCTCGTCCGACACCGTGGTGAGCAGCGTCTCCGACGCCACGGCAAACATCACCACGAGCGTGACGCCGATGACGAGACCAATCATCACGCGCGCCGAGCGCTCCGGGTAGCGGCGGGAATTTGCCACGGCGAGGCGCCCCGCGGCCGTGCCGCGGAAGACAGCACCCAGCCACTCCATCAGCTTCGGCAACACAATCACCGCGCCGGTGACCACACCCGAGAAGGAGAGCGCACCACCGAGGAAGGCGATCGGCAGGCCTTCGGGCGTTTCCAGACCGATCCAAATGCCGAGTGCCATCACCACCAGACCGCCGATCAGCAGCAGCGCCGTCATCACTCTACGCGTGACACTCGTGCGCAGGGCTTCGTAGGTGGCCGGCTGGGCAGCACCCACCGCCTCGATCGGGGTCACCGACAGCACGGCGCGGGAGCCGTACCACGCGGCCAGCGAGGAGACGCCAACGATAGTCAGCAGTGGCAGCACCAGATTGGTCGTAAAGAACGGGTAGGTGATGTCCGGAATCAGGCCCTGCGAGGCGTTGATCCGAAGCGTCACCTGGAGCAGGGCCAGGCCAATCAGGTAACCCAGCACGGCGCCGACCAGACCGACCGCCAGGCCCTCCCGCACGATCACGCGGCGCTGACGGTGCGAGCTCGAACCGATCAGTCGCATCAGCGCGATCTCGCGGCGCCGACCAGCGATGATGGTGGCAAAGGCATTGGTGATCACCATCAGGGCGACGTAGAGCGCAATGCCAAGGAAGACCCAGGCGATGACGCCAAGGATGGTGTTCACCGGGCCGACTTCATCGAGTCCAGTGGATTCGGCGATAGCGACGACGGCGCCGACCGCGAGCATCAGCGCAGTTGCGAAGGCCGCGGTGAGGGTGACGACGACCACGCTGGAGGCGTGCTCCTTAAGACGAGTCAGGATGCTGTTCACTGGGCTTGCTCCAGTCCCAGCATGATCTCGCTGATCTGCTCCGGCGTGCAGCGGCCGGCGTCACGCACGATCTGGCCGTCGGCCAGGAACAGGATGCGGTCCGCGTAGGAAGCCGCCACCGGGTCGTGGGTGACCATAATGATGCTCTGCTGGTAGTCGGTGCAGGCAGCGCGCAGCAGGGTGAGGACCTCACGACTGGTGCGGGAGTCAAGGTTTCCGGTCGGCTCGTCAGCGAAGACGATCTCTGGGTACCGGGCCAGCGCACGCGCGATCGCAACGCGCTGCTGCTGGCCACCGGAGAGTTCGTGCGGTCGGTGGCTGCTGCGCTCCTGCAGACCGAGCGATTCGATCAGCGCCTCGGCGTAGCGGACCTCGTCCGCACTCGGCTTGCGGTCGTCCAGCTCGTACGGCAGCAACACGTTCTGTCGCACGGTGAGCACTGGCACGAGGTTGAAGGCCTGGAACACGAAGCCGATCTTGCGGCGACGCAGCACGGTCAATTCCTCGTCACCCAGGGTGGTGATCTCCTGGCCCGCGAGCTGCACACTGCCCGAGGATGCGGCGTCGAGGCCAGCCAGGATGTGCATGAGGGTGGACTTGCCGGAGCCGCTCGGGCCCATGATCGCGGTGAAGGAGCCGCGAGTGACGTCCAGATTGATCCCGCGCAGCGCGTGCACGGCATTAGCGCCCACACCGTAGGTGCGGTGGAGGTCACGGACCTGCACCACGGGAGCGGACTGCGGTGCTGGGATGGGCGGAAGAGGTGCGTTGCTCAGTGCTTCGTTCATAGCAATCACGCTACGGGCGCGGCGCCGGCGGCACATCAACCAATCGTCTCATCCGTATCCGCCGCAGGGTTGATCTACGGCGCCTTCGAACGCGCCCCTTCGTCGTCTCCGGCCAGTCCATGCTCATACGCCCAGACGACCAGTTGCACGCGATCGCGCAGTCCCAGCTTGGCCAAGATCCGACCCAAATGCGTCTTGACCGTCGCCTCGCTCAGGAACAAGGCCGAGGCAATTTCGGCATTGCTGAGGCCCCGCACCGCGCTGACGAACACGTCACGCTCTCGATCAGTCAGCTCCGACCATTCCGCAGGCACGGGCTTGCGGACCGGCGTGTAGTGCGCCATAAGGCGCTGCGTCGCGTTCGAGGCGAACACGGCATTGCCAGCCGCAACGGTCCGGATCGCTGCGAGCAACAGTTCCGGTTCGCTGTCCTTCAGCAGGAAGCCGCTGGCACCGGCACGGATCGCGCGCGCCGCCGCCTCGTCCAGATCAAAGGTGGTGAGCACCACGATCTTCGGGGCTCCCTCGGCAGCTAGCGCCGGGTCGCTCAGAATCGCCTCGGTTGCAGCCAGTCCATCCCGACCAGGCATCCGCACGTCCATGAGCACCACATCGGGTCGAGCCGCGCGAACGACATCGATGGCCTGGTCCCCGTCCGAGGCTTCCCCAACGCAGGTCAGGTCCGGTTGCGACTCGATCAGCATGCGGATGCCGGCGCGAAACAGCGCCTGGTCATCCACCAGCGCGACGCGCACCTGGCTGCTTTGGGCCTCGGCCATCACTCTCCACTCTCCGGAAACGGGATCGTTGCCTGGACGACGAACTGCTCGCCATCGACCCCGCTGTGCACCGAACCACCGACGAGCGCGGCGCGCTCAAGCATGCCAATCACGCCGTGACCGGGTCGTGCATTCGGATCGACCTGTCCTCCGCCTCGTCGCAGGCGGTTGCGCACGGTGATATGCAGGAACGGTTCCGACCAGCGCAGCTGCGCCTGGATGGGCGATCCCGCGTCCCCGTGTCGCAGCGCATTCGTCAGCGACTCCTGCACGATCCGATAGACCGCGAGTTGCCGGCCGCCAGGCCAATCCAGCGGCCGCTCACCCTGTTCCTCAATCTGCAGCGACCGACCAGCCGCGCGGAATTGCGCAAACAATCCGTCCAGGTCGCCAAACCCTGGCTGAGGGCCTGGGTCGGCGCGGTGACGCAGTTCGGCGAGCAAGCCGCGAACGTCCGTGAGTGCACTGCGGGCGGTCGTGGCAATCGTCGCCAGCGCTGGCTGTGGCGCCTCGGGGTCACTGGCCGCCAGGTAGCGCGCACCGTCGGCTTGAGCGATCACGACGGCGAGCGAGTGCGCCACTACATCGTGCATATCGCGAGCAATGCGACCGCGTTCCTGCTCAGCGGTCATGGCCTGTTCCGCGAGGCGGCGAGCGACGTCAGCCTCGCGCGACTGCAACACCGCACGGCGCAACAGGCCAGCGAGCCAGGAGCCGCCGAGGACTAACGCCGTGATGAATGCGAACAGCAGGACTGCTGGCCAGTTGATGTCATCGACGCTGTTCACCGACAGCAGTGCCCACAGCCCGGTGGCTGGCATGCCGGGCACGGCGTTGAACATCATGCCCTGGTGGAAACCAGCCAGCATCGCCCCCACCGGGATCGAGATCATGCCCGCGATGCGCGCCCGCTGGCTGCCATAGGCGGCCACCGAGTACAGCACCATGAGGACCGCAATGTCGACTGGATACGGCGATTGGGATGGCGTGAGCTGGATCGCCGCTCCCACCCAAGCCAGCGTCAGCGCCAGGCCCGGCGACATCCGCCGCAGCACGACCGCGGCCACCAGCGGGATGATCGCCGCCCACGCCCACGGCATGAGTCCCAGCGAGAATCCCATCAAGCCCACGATGAGCACCAGCAGCGCAAACACCACATCCGTGATGAACGCGCCCTTCGGCAGGCGATTGATGGTCACTAGAAGCCCAGACGTCCCAACTGCTTCGGGTCGCGCTGCCACTCCTTAGCGACCTTCACGCGCAGCGACAGGAACACGGGGCGGCCGAGCAGCCCTTCGATGCCGCCCCGGGCGGTCGAACCGATCTCCTGGAGGCGAGTCCCGCCTCGCCCGATCACGATGCCTTTCTGGCTGTCGCGTTCCACCCACAGGTTTGCGTAAATTTCGAGCAGGTCCTTATCCTCGCGCTCGACCATGTCGTCCACGGTGACGGCCAGCGAGTGCGGCAGTTCGTCGTGCACGCCTTCGAGGGCAGCTTCCCGGATGAACTCTGCGATGCGGTGCTCCAGCTGCTCGTCGGTGGTGGTTTCGTCCGGGTAGAGCGGCTGGGACTGCGGCATCAAGCCGATCAATTCGTCGATGAGGATGTCCAACTGCACGTTGCCGAGCGCCGACACCGGCACGACCGCAGCCCAGTCCTCACGCAACTGCGAGACGGCCAGCAGCTGGTCCGCCACCGCTGCCTTGCTGGTGGTCTCGACCTTGGTCACAATCGCGATTTTCTTGGCTCGCGGATACTTGTCGAGTTGCTGCGAGATGTACAGGTCGCCGGGACCAATCTTCTCTCCCGCCGGGATGCAGAATCCGATCACGTCCACATCACCCAGCGTGTGCTGTACCACATCATTCAGGCGCTGACCGAGGAGCGTGCGCGGGCGGTGCACGCCGGGGGTGTCCACCACGATGAGCTGGCCTTGCGGGCGGTGCACGATGCCGCGAATGGCCCGGCGAGTCGTTTGCGGCTTGGCCGAGGTAATTGCGACCTTCTCGCCAACCAAGGCGTTCATCAACGTGCTCTTGCCCACGTTCGGCCGACCAACGAAGGTCACAAATCCAGCGCGATACTCAGTCATCGCTCTCCTCCAGGTGCTGCACGGGCAGCTCAGCGGTCACCGGCGAGACACCGCGACGTCGACTCGGCCGATCGTCCGCGTCCGGGTCTTCCGGCGCGTCGGGATCGCGCTGCGCGATCACGGTCAGCAGACGGCGCTGCCGGCCGATCCGCTCTGCGGTCAAGATCAGTCCTGCGACCGCAGCGCTATCGCCCGGTTGCGGCAACGCACCCAGTGCCTTGCCCAGCAGGCCGCCAACGGATTCCACATCCTCATCATCGACATCCCGGTCAAACAGGGCACCCAGGTCGTCCAGCGGCATGCGCGCTCGCACCCGCCAGCGCCCGTCCTCCAGTGGTTCGGCCTCGGTCTCGCCGCGGTCAGACTCGTCGCCAATCTCGCCGACAAGTTCCTCGATGAGGTCCTCCAGGGTCACCAGACCCGCGATGCCGCCATACTCGTCGACAACCAGGGCGATCTGCGCGCTCTGCCGCTGTAGCGCTCGGAGCGCCTCGTCGGCCTTTTGCAGCTCGGGCAGGAACACCGCCGGTCGCAGCACGCTGCGCACGGTGCTCGTCGCCAGATCCCCACCGCGCTTGAGCACGTGCCGACTGATCTCGCGCAGCGTCACGACGCCGAGGACGTCGTCAATGTCTTGGCCGATCACCGGCAGTCGCGACACGCCGGCACTGAAGCTCTTGTCCAGGGCGGTGGCGAGGGTGTCCTCGACCTCCACCACGACCATGTCGGTGCGCGGCACCATCACCTCACGCAGGATCGTGTCACCAAAGGCGAACACGGAGTGGATCAGTTCGCGATCGTCCTGTTCCAGGACCGACTGCTCCACGGCCTCGTCGACCAGGTTCAGCAGTTGTTCTTCGCTCGAGAGCGTACTGGCGCGAACCCGGCCCGGCGTGACTCGGTCGGCGAGGCCGACGAGGGTCACGGCGAGCGGACCAATGATCACCCGCAGGAATCGCACCAGCGGTGCCGTCAGCTGCAGCAGAACGTCGGCATGGGTCCGACCCACGCTGCGGGGGCTCGCGCCCACCAGGACGAACGAGACCAGGATCATGATCAGCGCAGAAACCAGCAAGGTCATCGGCCAGTCCTGCAGCACCAGCGAGAAGGCCAGCGTCACCATGACAGCGGCCGTGGTCTCGGTCACCACGCGCAGGAAGTTCACCGAGCTGCGGTGCGCGTCCAGGTCGTCGGCGATGCGACGCAGCATGGCCGCGATACGACCCGAACCGCGCTCGGCAGCCAGGTCTCGCACCTCGGTCCGTGACCGCGCCGACAGTGCCGCGTCCGTGGCCGCGAGCAGGCCGCCAGCGGCGAGCAGCGCGACGGCGACGATGCCCAGCGTGATGGATACGGTCACCGGCTACCTCTGCTGGAGGGCGCGATAGTCGCGCAGGATCTCATCTTGGATACCGAACATTTCCCGGCGCTCGTCCTCTTCGGCGTGATCGAAGCCGAGCAGATGCAGCAGGCCGTGCACGGTGAGCAACTGCAGTTCCTCACCGGTGGAGTGTCCTGCTGCAGCCGCCTGTGCCTCCGCGACCGAGGGACACAGCACAATGTCACCGAGCAAGCCGGCTGGCGTGATCGCGTCCTCGGTGCCGGGGCGCAGTTCATCCATCGGGAAGGAGAGCACATCCGTCGGTCCGGGCTCGTCCATCCACTGGATGTGCAGTTCGGTCATCGCCGCCTCGTCCACCAACACGATGGCAACGTCGGCATCCGGGTGCACCCGCATCCGGTCCAGGCCATACTGCACGACCCGCTGCAGGTCCAGTTCGTCGACCTCGATACCGGATTCATTGTTCACATCAATGCTCATCGTCGGCCTCCCATGCCGCTACGGCCACCGAAGCGCTGCCCGCCGGGCGCGGAACGGCGCGCGGCGCGGTTAGTTGGGGCATGATCGTCACCCTCGACGGCGGCGCGCTTGACCTGTCGCTCGAGGTCAAACTTGGTATATGCATCGATGATGCGACCCACCAGGCTGTGCCGCACCACATCCTCGCTGGTGAGTTCAGCGAAGTGAATGTCGTCGACACCGTTCAGAATGCGCGTCACCGTCTGCAGGCCGGACACGCCATCGGGCAAGTCGACCTGCGTGATGTCACCGGTGACCACCATCTTGGAACCGAAGCCCAAGCGGGTCAGGAACATCTTCATCTGTTCCGGCGTCGTGTTCTGCGCCTCGTCCAGGATGATGAAGGAGTCGTTCAGAGTCCGGCCGCGCATATACGCCAGCGGTGCCACCTCGACCGTGCCCGCTGCGAGCAGTTTTGGCACGAGTTCCGGGTCGAGCATCTCGTTCAATGCGTCGTAGAGCGGCCGCAGATACGGGTCAATCTTGTCGGTGAGCGTGCCGGGCAGGAAGCCGAGCCGCTCCCCCGCCTCGACGGCTGGACGCGTCAGGATGATGCGCTGCACTTCCTTGCGCTGCAGTGCCTGCACGGCCTTCGCCATCGCGAGGTAGGTCTTGCCAGTACCGGCCGGCCCGATCCCGAACACGATCGTGTGCTCGTCAATCGCGTCTACGTAGCGCTTCTGCCCGGCGGTCTTGGCGCGGATGGCCTTGCCTCGCGCCGTCAGAATCGCGGTACCGAGGACGTCCGAAGGTGCGCCAGCACCAGAATCCAGGATGCGCTTCGAACTGCGGATCTCGGTCTCGCCCAGCTCGGCCCCGCCGCGAACCAGTTCCACCAACTCCTCGACGAGGCGGTAGGCCGCCTTGACGCGCGCCTTGTCCCCTTCCAGCGTGATGTCGTTCCCACGCACATGCACCCGCACGTCCGGGAACTCGCGCTGCACCGTCCGGAGGGCACGGTCCTGCGGTCCGAGCAGTTGCACCATTGCGATTCCGTCGACGGACATCCCCATGCGGTAGGGCTCAGGCGCGTCCGCGCCAGCGTCCACAGACGGTTCGGTGTGCTCAGTGTCCAAGTGTTCCTTCCTCAAGACCGCCAGCCAGCACGTGTGCGTGCACATGGAAGACGGTCTGCCCGGCGTTCGCGCCGGTGTTGAAAATCAGGCGGAAGTCGCCGTCGGCGTGCTCGTCGGCGAGGCGACCAGCCAGCGCCACCATCTCGGCCAGCAGCGCCGGGTCGCCCACAGCCAGTTCGGCCACATTGGCGTAGGCCTGGGTCTTTGGCACCACGAGCAGGTGCACCGGTGCCTGCGGCGCGATGTCCCGAAACGCAATCAGCGTCTCGGTTTCGGCCACGATGTCGGCGGGGATCTCTCCGCGAATGATGCGGGTGAAGATGCTCGGCTCGTCCCTGTCAACCATGGCTCAATCGTAGCCGAGGCGGTCGGCGCACGCCTGGGCTCTCAGCGGGCGGGCAGCCAGACCGGCCGAGGCGGACCTCGTCGGCCCTTACCAGCGACCGAGCAGTACCTGCAGGGCGGCAATTGCTGCCGGACCCGCTGTCGAGGTGCGCAGCACCTCCGTACCAAGCCGCACCTGCCGCGCTCCGGCGGCGTCGAGGGCGGTCAGCTCGGACGGCGAGATACCACCCTCGGGCCCGACCACGAGCACGATCCGACTCGCAGCCTGCAAGTCGGCCGCTGGGATATCGGTCAGCGCGGTCTCGGCGGTGGGTTCCAGCACCAGCACCAGCACATCCTGCAGTTCTGGTGCGACAGCCACCTTGGTGCCAACGGCGAGGCTCGCCACAGTCGGCACCCAGGCCCGCATCGCCTGCTTCGACGCTTCGCGCACGATGGTGCGCCAGCGCTCGACACCACGGACTGCCTTCTCGGATCGCCACTGCACCACTGAGCGTTCCGCCTGCCACGGCAGCACACCGGTGGCACCGAGTTCCGTCACGGTCTGCACGGCAAGCTCATCACGATCCCCCTTGGCCAGCGCCTGCACCAGCCAGAACTCGGGGGCCGGGGCCGGGACCTGCTGATGCTGCTCGATGGCAATCACCACGGCATCCGAGGCGGACGACACTACTCGGCCGGTCCCCACCGTGCCGCGGCCGTCACCGACCGACAGCGACTCGCCGACGCGCACTCGACCGACGGTCGCGGCGTGCCGCGCTTCCGCACCTCGCAGCGTCACAGTGCCGACCGCCCAGTGATCGGCGGTGATGGATTCGTCGAGGTAGTGGTGACTCACAGGTTCTGGAACCGCTCACGAAGCTTGGCAAACAGGCCCTGCTGGAACTGGCCAAACTGCGGCGGGTTTGCCTTGCGCGTTGCAGCGAACTCTTCCAGCATCGCCTTCTGCTTTGCGTCGAGCTTGGTCGGCGTAATCACGTGAACGGCGATCCGCAAGTCGCCGCGGCCAGTGCCGCGCAACTGGGTCACGCCTCGTTCCGGGATCACGATCACGTCACCGCTCTGCGTGCCGGGCTTGATTTCGACCGTCACCTCGCCATCCAGTGCGTCCAGGGTAACCGTGGTCCCCAGGGCCGCATCCGTCATCTGCACGGTCAGGGTTGCGAGCAGGTCGTCGCCGTCACGGCTGAAGACGTCGTGGTGCCGCACGCGCAGTTCCACATACAGGTCACCATTCGGGCCACCGCCGGGGCCAGCCTCACCCTCCTGCTCGAGACGCAGGCGCATGCCGTTGTCGACACCGCCGGGGATGTCGAGCGGCACCGTGCGGTGCGCGCGGACGCGACCCTCACCGGCGCAGGTCGGGCAGGGCGTGCGGATGATGCTGCCGTAGCCTCGACAGACCGTACATGGCGCGTTCGTGACCACATTGCCCAGCAGCGAGCGCATCGTGCGCTGCACCGTGCCCGAGCCGTGACACACGTCGCAGGGTGAGGGCGTGGTACCGGGCTGGGCGCCGTCGCCACCGCAGAGACCACAGGTGTCGGCGGTATCGAGTTCCAGGTCCCGGTGGGTACCGAAAATGACGTCGGCGAGGTCCAGCTCGATGCGGATCAGACTGTCCTGACCACGCTCAGCCCGCGACCGCGGACCCCGGGACGAGGTCTGGGCGCCAAAGAAGGCGTCGAAGATGTCGCCGAAGGTGCCACCAAAACCGAAGCCACCGCCCTGGTTGCCGGTACCGCCACCCATGTCGTACTGCTGGCGAGACTGCGGGTTCGACAGGACGTCATAGGCGTGACTGACCGCCTTGAATCGCTCGGCTGCGTCCTCGGACGGGTTCACGTCAGGGTGCAGTTCGCGAGCCAAGCGTCGATACGCCTTCTTGATCTCGTCCGCGCTTGCGTCGCGACCGACACCGAGCGTTTCGTACAAATCTGTCGCCATGCGGCTCGTTACCCTTCACCCAACAGGTCACTCAAGTACCGGGCAACGGCGCGCACAGCAGCCATATTGCCCAAGTAGTCCATCCGGGTCGGCCCCAGCACGCCGAGGCGACCCACTTCACCGCCAGGACCGCGATAGCCGGTTGCCACCACTGAGGTCTCGGACAAGCCAAATTCCGCGTTCTCACGGCCAATGCTCGAGGCGACCTCGTGTGCGTCGGCATCCAGGGCCGCGAAGAGCCGCAACAGCACCACCTGCTGCTCGATCGCGTCGAGGACGGGCACGATACTGCCGGAGAAGTCGCGCTCAGTGCGGGCAATATTTGCCGCGCCCGCCACAATCAAGCGGTCCTGACGACCGGCCAGCAGTTGTTCAGCGAGTGACGAAAGCACTGGCTCGGCGTAGGCGCGTTGATGCTGCGGCACCTGCTCGATCACATCCATCAGCGGCGTCTTGGCATCGCTGAGCGTGCGCCCCACGGTTGCGGTGTTCACCCACTGCCGCAGGTCAGTCAGGAAGGCCTCGTCGAGTCCCGGCGGCAAATCCAATACCCGTCGCTCTACGTCGCCGCCGTCGGTGATGAGCACCACCAGCAGCCGGGTATCGCCGAGGCGCACGAGCTCGATATGTTGCACCCGAGCGCGCCCCAGCGACGGCACCTGCACCATCGCGACCTGGCTCGTCAACTGCGCGAGCAATCGCACCGAGCGCTGCAGCGCGTCCTCGAGGTCGCTGGAGCCGTCCAGGAACTGTTCAATCGCCTTGCGTTGTGGACCCGACAGTGGCGCGACCTCGGAGAGTCGGTCGACGAACACACGATAGCCCTTATCGGTCGGCACTCGCCCCGAGGAGGTGTGCGGGGCCGCGATCAGGTCTTCTTCCTCCAGCAGCGCCATGTCGTTGCGGATGGTTGCTGCCGAAACGCCAAATGCGTGGCGATCCACGATCGCTTTCGAACCCACCGGTTCGCGTGAAGCGATGTAGTCCTGCACGATAGCCCGAAGCACTGCAAGACCGCGATCGGTAACCATGCGCTCTCCTTGGCTGATATTGGACGCTTCCTGGTGTGCCAGGCCGCATCCCGGCGGCGTTGGCAGTCACCTCCGATGAGTGCCAATCCTACCGGTTTCGACTGAGTGAAGTCATGAGGCGACGCAGATCCAGCAGCGCAGGAACATGCCCAAAGACATTGCCGTAGCCGCATCCAGCCAGTACGTTATGAACCGTGCAGGGCAGCACCGCACCCGCGGCGCTCGACTCGCCATGCACGATCGCAACTGTTGCGCTCCGAAAGGTGAATCATGTCTGACCAGACTCCGCCCACCCCGCCGACGCCGCCCGCACCGCCGGCATCAGCCGCCCCCGCTGGCCCGCTGTCGCCTGAGCAGGACAAGCTCTTTGCTTCGCTCTCGCACGCTATTCCGGGTGGCCTCGCCGCCCTAGCACTGCTGTTCACGCTGATCGCTGGTGGCTGGCTGATCCAGTTCGTCGGTTTCGGCATCTTCGCCGGCTTTAGCTGGGTGATGATCCTCGCCGTCGCTGCACCGGCCGTGTTCTACTTCGTCTTCGGCCCGCGTGGTGCCTGGACGAAGCAGGAATCGCTCGAGGCACTGAACTTCCAGATTTGGATCGTTGGTATCCACATCGTCGTCGGCATCATCGGTGCAATCGTGAGCAACCCGCTCGCCTACGCAGGCCTTGGCGGTGCGGTGGTGTTCCTGAATATCCTCGGCATCGTCAATCTCGCGCTGCTGGCAGTGAGCGCCTTCTTCTCGCTCCAGGGCTACCTGGCAGTGAACAAGGGTGGCGCCTACCGCTACCCAGTCACGCCGATTCGCTTCGTCAAGTAAGCGCTTCGCACTCCGGCAAGGGGTTGAGACCGTACCGGTCTCAGCCCCTTCGCTGTGCGTGCGGACTCCCCCGATGCAGTGCGATCAGTCGATCAGCGCACGTACAACCGCATCAGCCTGCAAGCGACCTCGTCGCGTCAAGACCAGTTGTCCGCGCACTGCGGCTGGACCGACAACGAGGCCGTCGGCGATGAGGCCAGCAACGCGGGTGCGGGCCGCCTCCGGCAGCACGGTCACCGGCATGCCATCGGCGATACGGACCTCCAAGAGGACGCGTTCCAACAGTTGCGTCTCCGCATCCAGCGTCTCACGGCCCACTGCTGGCGACACCCCACCGAGTACGCGCTCGGCATAGGCGGCCGGGTGCTTCGCATTCCACCAACGGACGCCGCCGATATGGCTATGGGCGCCCGGGCCAATCCCCCACCAGTCCTGGCTACGCCAGTAGGCAAGATTGTGTTGCGAACGCTGCTGCTCACTGCGTGCCCAGTTCGACACCTCATACCAGTGGAATCCAGCCGCCGCGAGGCGATCGTCAGCGAGCTCGTAGAAGGTCGCGTGCAGGTCTTCGTCTGGTTCCGGCAGCTCGCCGCGAGCAATCCTTCGGGCCATCGCCGTGCCAGGCTCAACGATCAGCGAATAGGCCGAGACGTGGTCGGGGGCCATGGCGATCGCTGCGTCCAGGCTGCGTTCCCAATCAGCCACCGTCTCGCCGGGTGAACCGTAGATCAGGTCGACGCTGACGTTGAGACCCGCATCCTTCGCCCACTGCACGGCGAGCGGCACCCGTGCGGGGTCGTGGGTCCGGTCCAGGACCGCCAACACGCTCGGCACCGCCGACTGCATCCCGAAGGACACCCGGGTCACACCGGCATTCGCAAGCACCTGGAGGGACTCGGCCGTCACCGAGTCAGGATTCGCCTCAACCGTCACTTCCGCGCCAGGCACGAGCCCCCAGGTGCCCCGGACCGCGCCAAGCATGCGGGCCAGGTCATCGGCTGGCAGCAGGGTCGGCGTGCCCCCACCGAAGAACACGGTGCTCACGGGGCGTGCCGGTACCCCGGAACTCCGCAGCACCTGGTCCGCGAAGGCAACCTCGGCGATCGCATGGTCGGGGTAATCCCGTTGGGACACACCACGCAGCTCGCCGGCGGTGTAGGTGTTGAAATCGCAATAGCCGCAGCGAACCCGACAAAAGGGCACATGCAGGTACACGCTCAGGGTGCGGTCAGCTGCCCCGTCGGCTGCCGATGCTGGCAGCAGCCCGTCGGCGGGTGCTGGATCTGCCAGGGGCAGCGCGCTCGGCACGACTACTTCTTTTCGTCGCGGCCCGACTGGTCGGTCGACAGCGCAGCGATGAAGGCCTCCTGCGGGACCTCCACCCGGCCGACCATCTTCATGCGCTTCTTGCCTTCCTTCTGCTTCTCGAGCAGCTTGCGCTTGCGGGTGATGTCACCGCCATAGCACTTGGCAAGGACGTCCTTGCGCATCGCTCGAATGGTCTCGCGTGCAATCACGCGGGCACCGATCGCAGCCTGGATGGGCACCTCGAACTGCTGCCGAGGGATCAGCTCACGCAGCTTGCTCGCCATCATGACGCCATAGGCGTAGGCCTTGTCCTTGTGCACGATCGCGCTAAAGGCATCCACCTGCTCCCCCTGGAGCAGAATGTCGACCTTCACCAGGTCGGCGGTCTGACGACCACTGAGTTCGTAGTCGAGGCTGGCGTATCCCTGGGTGCGGCTCTTCAACTGGTCGAAGAAGTCGAACACGATCTCACCCAGCGGCAGCGTGTACCGCAGCTCGACGCGCTCGGGCCCAAGGTAGTCCATGCCCTCGAGCGAACCGCGGCGCGACTGGCAGAGGTCCATCACCGCACCGACGTAGTCCTTCGGCGTCAGAATCGAGGCCTTGACAATCGGTTCGGAAACCGCCTGGATCTTGCCGCCGGGGAACTCACTGGGGTTGGTCACCACGGTGGTCTTCCCATCATCGGTGGTGACCTCGTAGATCACGCTCGGTGCGGTGGCGATTAGGTCGAGGTTGAATTCGCGCTGCAGGCGCTCGGTGATGATTTCGAGGTGCAGCAGGCCGAGGAAGCCACAGCGGAAGCCGAAGCCGAGGGCGACCGAGGTCTCTGGCTCGTACACCAGGGCCGCATCCGAGAGCTTCAGCTTGTCCAGCGCCTCGCGCAGCAGCGGGTAGTCGCTGCCGTCGATCGGGTAGAGACCCGAGAACACCATCGGCTTGGGCTCGACGTAGCCGGCCAGAGGCTCGGCGGCCGGCTTGGCGGCGTTGGTCACGGTGTCGCCAACCTTCGACTGACGGACGTCCTTCACACCGGTAATCAGGTAGCCCACCTCACCGACGCCCAGTCCCTGGGACGGAATCGGTTCCGGCGAGGAGACGCCAATCTCCAGCAATTCGTGCGTCGCCTTCGTCGACATCATCTGCACCTTCTCGCGCGGGCTGAGCTTCCCGTCGACCATGCGGATGTAGGTGACAACGCCGCGGTAGGAGTCGTACACCGAGTCGAAGATCATGGCACGGGCTGGCGCATCCTTCTCGCCCTTCGGAGCCGGAACGGTGCGCACCACCTTGTCGAGCAGTTCCTCAACACCGACACCGGTCTTGCCCGAGACCCGAAGCACGTCGTCCGGGCTGCCACCGATCAGGTCCGAGAGCTCCTTCGCGTAGCGTTCCGGGTCCGCTGCCGGCAGGTCAATCTTGTTGAGCACCGGGATAATCGCGAGGTCGTTCTCGAGCGCCAGATACAGATTCGCCAGCGTCTGCGCTTCGATACCCTGCGCGGCGTCGACCAGGAGAATCGCGCCCTCGCAGGCGGCGAGCGAGCGGGACACCTCGTAGGAGAAGTCCACGTGACCCGGGGTGTCGATCATGTTCAGCGCGTAGGCCTCGCCGTCAACTTCCCACGGCATGCGCACCGCCTGGCTCTTGATGGTGATGCCACGTTCCCGCTCGATATCCATCCGGTCGAGGTACTGTGCGCGCATGGAGCGGTCATCGACGATGCCGGTGAGTTGCAGCATGCGGTCGGCCAACGTCGACTTGCCGTGGTCGATGTGGGCGATGATGCAGAAGTTGCGAATGAACGCCGGGTCGGTGGCAGCCGGCTGACGCGGCGTAACGGCTCGGGGGCTCACAGGCGGCACATCCTCGGGTACGGGGAAGGGAACGGCCGATCCATCTGGCATCGGCGCAGCACAAATAGGCCGCGCGGAGCGCGGAGTGCTGCTCTAGTCTCCCACAACCGGAGTGCTGGCGCGCGAAGCCTCGCTGGGCTGGCCAGGCAAGGTGGTGGGGATCCGCGCCACGAGCAACATCGCCGCCACGGCCAGGCCGAGGCTGATCAGCGTCGAGGAGGCGTTGAAGCCGAAGACCAACAGCGCCGTAATGCTCGCGGTGGCGCAGGTGGCGCCAAGGACGGCGGCGACGCCTGCGAGCCCGCGCGGCAGCATCCACCGATCCAGCGCCTCGCCGCGCAGCAGAGCCCGAGTACGTTCCGCGGAGCGCATCGACCACTTCAGCCGCTGCACACCGGGCAGTCCCAGGAAGCCGAAGCGTTCCAGCGGACTGAGCACGATCACGAACGGAATCAGCACCAGCACCACAGCGACGAGCCACAGCGGCCGCGTCCACCACCACGCTTCCGAGTGCACCGCGGGGCTCATCCACGAGCCAGTCAGCGTTACCAGGCCCAGCAGGACCATGGCCGGCATATGCCAGGCGTAGATCGTCATGGACCGGGCGCCGATCCAACTGACCAGGTGCGCGAATCCGTGGTGACGTTCATACACTCCCGAGAGCCACGGCCGCGCCCACTGCACCAGTGCAGCGTGAGCGCAACCAAGGAGCACCAGCGGGAGCACCGGCGGGTTGAGGTTGGCGTACATGTCTGCCGGGTACGCGCCAGCAGCCACCAGGCCGAAGAGAATACCCAAGAAGGCCGCCGCCACAATCGGCAGTGACCAGCGCGGCACCGCGTCCACGCTGCCGTCGGCGAGACAGAAGCCGAGCTGCTGAATAAACAGCCACACAAACAGCAGGTTGGCGTACGCGATGCCGGGCTGCTGCATGATGCCGGCAACAACGTCGACAAGCAGCACCACACTGGCAAGACCGAGCAGAGTCAATCCCGCATGACGGCGGTGAAAGGTCGCCATCACCGGGACTAATGCAGTCACGCCCGTGAAGACGGCGAGGAACCACAGCGGCTGTCCAATGCGGAAGCCGACCTCGGCAAGTAAGGCCGAGTCGATTCCGACAACGCCGAGCAGCCAGAGCACAACACCGACGGCAACGATCATCGCGATCGCAGGCGGCAGCAGCCGCTGCATACGGCGCGCGACGAAACCGGCCGCGGTGCCGCCTCGCCGAACATGACGGTCCCACTGCAGCAAACCGGTGAAACCGCCAGCGATAAAGAACAGCGGCATGACCTGCACAAACCAACTCACCGGATTGAACCAGTCATTGCCGGACATGGCATTGGTGATGCTGGGACCAGCGTCGGTCCGCTCTATCCCGGCCATCATGCCGTGGAGCAACACGACCACGATGAGACACATTGACCGGATCACGTCAAATGCGTGGTCACGGTCGGTTCCTGCGGATGTCGCCGGCATTGCGCGGGCCGGGCGGAGCTCCGTCGAGGTCATGCTCGCCTCCCGTCTGGTCAAGGGTTTCCACGGATCGCCGGAGCGATCGACTGCCAATCCAGGGTACCGAGGTAGTCTGGGCGCCTACGGTGGCTACTACCTAACCGGGCCTGGTCACGGGGATTACCCCAGTTCGGCCTGGTGTGGCTGCACGAGCATGGCCGGGATCTGCTAGTATTGATTTTTGGCTTGCGCGCCTGGCACGTCCGGCGCGATCCGCGAGGCGACAGAACGGTCGCTCAGCGAACCGATTTGACCCCAGGAATGTAAGGAATCCAGTGGCGAACATTAAGTCGCAGATCAAGCGCATCGGCACCAACAAGAAGGCTCAGGAGCGCAACAAGGCGATCAAGAGCGAGCTGAAGACGCTCGTGCGCGCCACCCGCGAGGCCATTGCTGCCGGCGACAAGGCCAAGGCTTCGGAGAAGCTGGCCCTGGCTAGCAAGAAGCTGGACAAGGCCGTGAGCAAGGGCGTCATCCACGCCAACCAGGCCGCCAACCGTAAGAGCGCCATCGCGTCGCAGGTTGCCGCTCTGTAATCCAAGCTTTTCGCGAAGGCCCCGCTGCGTCGGCAGTGGGGCCTTCGTCATCCCTCGGGAATGCTGCGGCAACCAGGGCGCCGCACCCCGTGCAGCCAGCGACTAGCCGCGTCCCCGCGCAGCCAGGATCGCCACCAGACGTTCCACGGCATAGACCGGATCCCGCCCAGCGCCTTTGACGGCGGCGTCCGCAGCAGCACAGGCCTCGATGCTGGCCGCCAGACCTTCCTCGGTCCAACCGGCCAGGTCTTTCCGAGCCCGCTCCACCATCCACGGCGCGAGGCCGAGTTGGCTGGCGACGGCGCCAACCGGTCCCCGAGCTCCCAACACCTTCGCCATCGTCCGTACCTTGCTCGCCAGTGCGGCCACGATTGGCACCGGATCCGCGCCGGAGGCGAGAGCGTGGCGCAGCAGCACGAGGGCCTGGCCACTCTGACCCGCCAGTGCAGCGTCGGCAACCCGGAATGCGCTGGTTTCGACTCGACCGCCGTAGTACTTGTCCACGACACGCTCATCGATGTCTGCCTCGGCGTCGGCCGCGAGTTGCCGACAGGCCGCATCCAGCGCGGCGAGGTCGTCGCCAAAGGCCTGCACCAAGGCACGCACTGCCCCCGGGGTCACTTGCTTCCCGGCCTGGCGGAGTTCTGCCCGCACAAAGTCCTGTCGGTCCTGATCTCGCTTCAGTTCCGCGCAGGCCACCTCGATACCGTCCCCGAGGCCAGAGCGGATCGCATCGAGCAAGCGCTTGCCGCGGACTCCTCCGCCATGTCGGAGCACCAGCGTGGCTCCAGGGTCCGGTGCCTCGAGATACTGCAGCGCGTCTGCCAAAAAGGCGTCCGAGCACTTTTCCACGTTGCGGACCCGGATCAGTCGTGGTTCGCCAAACAGCGATGGGCTCGCCAGGGAGAAGAGTTCCCCGGTCGCATAGTCGGTCGCGTCGACCTCGCTCACTTCCAGGCTCGGATCCTCGGCACGAAGCAAGTCACGGATTCGCGCCGAGGCTCGATCGGCAAGCAGTTGCTCTGGGCCGCTCATCAGCACCACAGCGGCCGGACGTGCGTCCGACCAGCCCAGGGTCGGGATCTTCGCCTTTGTGCTCGCCACCATTCCAGCCTACCGGCCGAGACCGTCACCGACAGGCGGAGACTGCGCCCTGAGGAAGGTGGCAATCCTGGCAACAATCGGGTGCCGCAGCAGCCACCCTGTTACGCTGACGCAATGCACGCTCGCCGATCACTCCGTGCCCTGCTCGTCCCCGCCGCCGTGGTGGCGCTCGCCTTGTCAGGCTGCTCGGCACCCAGCACCGAGGCACCGAGCACCCCGGGCACTGGATCCGGGTACTCCATCAGCGCCGACGAAGTGCAGAAGAACAAGAGCTTGATCGACCAGTACGTTGCCCTCGAACGCGAGCAGCTCCCCCAGATCCTCGCGCTCTACCCGGACATGTATGAGACCGTGCAAATCAAGGGTGACCTGGTCGAGGGCGCTGCAGGTACCGATCCGATTACCGGAACCTTCGCAGACTTCCAGTTCGAGTATGTCTTCGCCGAAGTAACGGACTGGGATGCGGCGAATGCCAACTTCGAAGGTATGCGCGATCAGTTCGACGCCGGCTGCGCCCAGGACCTCTTCCCGAACCTGCAGAAGGCGGGTATCTCTGTGCCGATCGCCATCACCTACAAGTACACGGACGTGTCGCTCGATAGCTGGCAGTTCATCCACACCTGCACGACGAAGTAGGCGGCCCCATGTTGCGCACACAATCCGGGCTGAGCGCTACCGTTGACCGGCGGTCGCCGTAATTCCCTCCTGGTCGCCTGCCGCACGCCATATCCGCAGGGAATCACCAATACCCGCGATCACGACGGTGCCGTCCACGTCGGTTCGAGCCACGACGCTGCCAGTGCTGCGTACTGTCTCGAGGATCTCTGCCCGTGGGTGACCATAGGCATTGCCTCGGCCCGCAGAGACTGTGGTCACCCTCCCCCGAATCGCGTGATAGAACTCGGGATCCTGATCCGCAGAGCCGTGATGGGCAAGTTTGACCACGTCGACCCGAGTGGGAATCCCAACGATACGCAGTCGAAACTGCTCCTGCGCTCCGAGGTCTCCCAAGAGCAGCGCCGTGTTTCCTGCAGCGGTGGTGACCAGAAGCACGACGCTCGCCGCATTCCCGGTCAAACCATGCCCGTTGCCGGCGAGCGGCCAGAGTACCTGCCACCGCAAGCCCGTGCCAGCCCCGCCCGAGTGTCCCTGTGACACCGGTTCGAGCGCCGCTCCCCGAGTACCGAATTCGTCGATGAGCCTGGATCCGGCATCTGCATCTGCGTCGGCAAACACGACCCGATCGACGCGACCCACCAACTGCTCGGCAGCACCAACGTGGTCGGCGTCGAAGTGGCTGAACACCAGCACGTCAATGCGCTCGATTCCGAGCAAGTCCAAACATGCACGCAGCGCGTCGGGGTCGTCCCCCGTGTCCACCAGCATCACCTGATCCGCGCTGCGCAGCACCGTCGCATCCCCCTGCCCCACATCGCAGGCGGCATACCACCAATCAGCCGGGAGGGCGATGCGCGTAGCGATTGCGCGCCCCACCGTCACCGCCGCCGCCACGGTGACGGCGAGGGTGAGCGCAAGGATGGTCCAACTACGGACCTGCACATTCCGGTGCATGAGGACAAGCACGATAGCCACCGTGACGGCAGCCAGCAGCAGCGATCCCGGCACACCTTCGATCCAGTCCAAGCGCACCGGTACGCGATCCCCAAAGAATGCGGCACAGGCGGCAATCCAGGTCGCGGGCAACCAAGCCAACCAGGCCACCGCCACGTGCAGCCAGGGGATGGCCACCCCGACAAGACATGCCACCAGTCCCAGGACGGTCGCGACCGGCGCAGCCGGTGCTGCCAGGATGTTCGCCAGCACACCCCACACGGCAATGCTCGGCTCAATCAGAATCAGGATTGGTTGGCACGCGAGCTGCGCCGCCAACGGTATTGCAATCGCAGCGGCGAGCGGCAGCGGCAGGACGCGGTGCATGAGCCGAGTCAGCGGTCCTGCCAACAGCAACAGCCCCGCCGTGGCCGCCACAGACAGTGCAAAGCCGAGCGACACGCTCAGCCACGGATTCCAGCACAACAGGACCACCACCGTGGCCGCCAGCGCGGCCATACCCCGCGCGATCCTGCCATGCAGCCCAGCCGCCAACGCAATGGTGGCCATCACCGCGGCGCGCAGCACGCTCGGTTCTGGGGTGACGAGCACCACGAAGCCGAGGAGCGCCAGTCCGGCCAGCACCGCTCGAAGCCAGCGACGCAGGCGCAGCCGCCCCGCGAGCAGCAACACCGCGCCCACCACAATGGCGCAGTTCGCCCCAGACACGGCGGTCAGGTGGGCCAGGTTCGAGGCTTTCATCGCCTCGTCGAGGTTTGATTGCACGAAGGTGGTGTCGCCGATCGCCAGACCCGGCAACAGTTGACCACCCCATCCGGGCAACTGCGCGGCCGTTTCGCGAAACTGCTGCCGCAACGTATCTGCGACCCCAAACCACTGCTGGGGCTCATGCACCGCCAGGACCTGTTGCACCGCGAGTCGATAGGCGGCCTGCCCAATACGATTCGGCAACAGGACACGAACCTGCGCCTGCAGGGTGGTGCCAAGCCCGAGGGTGGGTTGCTGGCCGCCGGATGTGGCTGCCAGCACGGAATCAGCAACCACCACATCGACGGATGTCCGTAGCTGCCATTCCTCAACCGACCCGGCAACGGTACCAGGGCGGCTCACGGCGTTCAGCATCGCAGGGCACCGCCACTCCATCACGGAGCGCCGTTCCCATCGAGCACACTGACCAGATACCGTCACCGTGGCGTCAAGACTGATACCCGAGGCCGCGGCCTGGGCCAGGACTGGGACGTCACGACTGCGCTGCTGGACCAGCACGCTCGTGGCGACGAGTGCGAACACGGCAGCAGCCACGGCGAAACTGGCCGCAATGGACCGGGCTTGGCCGCGACGGAGCAGGGCGAGCGTGGCAATGACCGCACCCCCACCAACCCCAATGCCCACCCCAGCTGTTGCCGGCAAGTGAACCAGTGCCAGCGCCCCCGCCCACGCCACCAGCGCGACCGGGACCAATCGCAGGTCGTGGCCCACCCGACTCGGCCCGGCAGGTACGGGCGCTGCCGACGTCAAGACCTCACTCATCGAACTCGCACCAGCGGTTGCAGCCCAGTAAAGGTCTTTTGGCCGATGCCGGACACTGAGAGCAAGTCGTCGACACGTCGAAACGGACCATGGGTATCTCGCCACGCAACGATTCGAGATGCCAAAGCAGGACCGATTCGAGGGAGCGCTTCGAGCTCGGCCACCGTGGCAGTGTTGAGATTCACACGACTGTCGGCCACCTGCGTGACGGCCCCACGGGCGCCGTCGCTGCGCAGGGTCGGCACCACCAATTGCATCCCGTCGTCGATGACGGCCGCGAGATTCACTCCAGATGCATCCGCCTGGTCTGTGAGTCCGCCTGCGGCCGCAACCGCGTCCACCGCGCGAGCACCGATCGGCAGCCGATACACACCAGGCTGGCGCACGGCACCCAGGACGTGCACATGAACGCCCGGAGCCGCAACAGCGACTGGCGCCGCAGCATCTGCAGCGTTGAGGCCGTCCACATCGGTGGCCTCGGTCACCCGGGTGGTGCTGCCCACAGCGCTGAACGCGGTCAGTCCAACCCCAAGCACGGCCGCGGCCAGCACCGCCACAACTGCCGCGCGAATCCCAATGGCCCATCGCGGCGGCGCCGGCTCCAGCAAGTCACGAGCCAAGGTGCTGAGCTGCTCGTGCGGTGCCATGTCCCGACGATACCGCGGCCCACGCAGCCCAGACATCAGTGCTGACCCCTGTGGAATCGCGCCGAGTCCCGAGCACTGTGGTGGCTTGCAGATCGCGCAGGCGATCCGGGACCCCCACCCCGCCGGCAAGGTCCACGATCGAACTACCCCCTCGCGTGACCGCCCCGTGACAACGTCTGAGTAGCGAGCTTCATTGCGATCGGCCAAGCGACCATCGTGACGACGAAGGCGATCGGCCAGGCCACGATGAACTGCAGCGGCCAGCGGGCAAGCCACTCCATCGAGAAGCCGCCCGAGAAAATCAGGCCGAGCAGACCAGACATCACCGCCGCCATCAGCAGCGTCATGGAGATCTGGGAAACGAGAGCGAACTTCTTATCCATGGGGTCCTCTTCCGGGCGGGAGGACGGAAGGAACTCCGGCGCTCCAGGCCCATCACTGATCGGGGAGAAACGCCTTGGGTTCGCACTGCTGCGACTACATCTCAGCGAATGCTGAGGGCTGGAATAACCACACCAGCCAGAATCTTTCAGACTCTGCCCTTATATCGGACCCATGTTCGCGAGCAGGACCATGCCCAGACACGGCGACAGGGCCCACCGCGAACGGTGGGCCCTGCCTGCAGCACGGCGCTTGGGGTCGCCGCGCCGGTCTTACTTCTCGCCGCGCGCGATCGGACCCAGCTTCGGGTCGTCAGCGTAGGCCTCGGCCGCATTGGCCTTGGTCACAGCGATCGGGGCGAGCAGGTATGCCGGAACAACCTTCACGCCGTTGTTGTACGAGGTGGTGTCGTTGACCTCGAGGGTGGCGCCAGTCTGCAGCTGCTTGACCGACTCGATAACCTTGGCCACCAGCTTGCGGGTGTCCTTGTTGATGGTCGAGTACTGACGACCGTCAACAACCCAGCGCACCGACTCTTCTTCCGAGTCCTGACCGGTGACGACCGGAAGGGCCTTACCGGCGTTCTGCGCCGAGGTGATGATGGCGCGGGCCAGGTTGTCGTTCGGCGACAGGACACCGTCGATGTCCTTGTCCTTGTAGTGCGACACGAGCAGCGAGTCCATACGGGTCTGCGCGTTCTCGGCGCTCCAACCCTCAGTCGCGGTCTGCTGCTGCGTGACCTGACCCGAGACGACCACCAGGTCGCCAGCGTCAATACGCGGCTGCAGGATGCTCATGGCGCCCTGGAAGAACACACCCGAGTTCGAGTCGGTCAGCGCACCGCTGAACAGCTCGATGTTCCACGGACCGCCCGGCTTCTTGGCCTCGAGGCCCTCGAGCAGCGACTCAGCCTGCTTCACGCCAACGTTGAAGTTGTCGAAGGCGATGTAGTAGTCGACCGCGTCGGTGTTCATGATCAGGCGGTCGTAGGCGATGACGATCGCGCCAGCGTCCTTGGCCGTCTTGACCTGGGCGCTCAGCTGCGAGCCGTCCTCGGCGCCAATGATGATGACCTTGGCACCCTTGGTGACCAGCGCCTCGATCTGCTCCTGCTGCGAAGCAACGGTGCCGGTGGCGGCAGCGTACTGCACGTCAGCCTGGAAACCAGCCTCGGTCAGGCCCGACACGAACAGGTCGCCGGCCAGCACCCAGTTCTCACTGGTCTTTGCCGGCAGTGCAACGCCGATCACAGCGTCAGCAGCGAAGCCCGCGGTGCTCTCTTCGCCCGTACCAGCGTCGGTACGAGCCGAGCAACCTGCGGTCAGGAGCAGCGCCGCGCCTGCCGCAGCGGCAGTTGCCGCCTTGGTGAACTTCTTCATTCTGTTTCCTCTCTCGGTGGCGATCAGCCAGCGTTCCCTGCCGGCTGCGGCTTCTGTGCCTCAGTCGACGCACCGGTGGGCTGATCATCACCGGTGTTGGAGGGCTTCTTGGTCAGCAGGCCAATGAGGCTGAACCGACCGCGGTTCTTGTTGTAGACATCGAAGGCAACGGCGGCCAGGAGCACGAGGCCCTTGATCACCTGAACCTGGTCCGATCCGACGCCGAGCAGCACCAGACCGTTCGAAAGCACTGCCATCACCAGGCCACCGATCAGTGCGCCAGCGACGGTGCCGATACCGCCGGACACGGCGGCACCACCGATGAAGACGGAGGCGATGGCGTCCAGCTCCCAGTTCAGACCGTCCTGCGGACCGGACGCGTTGGAGCGGGCGACGAAGATCATGCCGGCCAGGGCCGCCAGAATCGACATGTTCATCATCACGAAGAAGTTGACCCGCTTGATGTTCACACCGCTGAGCGATGCGGCACGCGAATTGCCACCCACGGCATAGACGTGACGGCCGAACGGAGTGTTCTTGGTGATGAAGGTGTAGAGCACTGCCAGCACACCCAGGATCAGACCCGAGGCCGGAATGCTGGTGCCAACGCGACCGCTGGCGAACAGCATGGCCGCACCCATGATCACGACGCCGAACAGGGCCAGGCGAACGACGAGCACCCAGACCGGGGCCACCTCAGCGCCGAGCTTGACGTTCGTGCGACGGTTCATCACCTCGCGGATCACCACGATCAGGGTGATGACCAGACCGATCAGCAGCGTCAGGTTGTTGTAGCCAGTGTTCGGGCCAACCTCCGGCAGGTACCCGTCCGAGATCCACTGGTAGTCCTCCGGGACGGTCACCGCAGTCGAGCGGCCGATCCACTGGTTCATACCGCGGAACAGCATCATGCCGGCAAGCGTGACGATGAAGGCAGGAATGCCGACGTAGGCGACCCAGAATCCCTGCCAGGCACCGATGATGGCACCCACCACGAGGCCCAGCAGGATCGCTGCCCACCAGGGGAAGTTCCAGTCCCGCATGGACAGCGCCACCACAATGCCGGTGAGCGCTGCAACCGAACCGACCGACAGGTCGATGTGGCCCGCGATGATGACCATGACCATACCGATGGCCAGGATCAGAATGTACGAGTACCGGCTGGTCAGGTTGATCAGGTTCTCCGGGCTCAGGGTGGTGCCCGAGGTGAGAATCTGGAACAGGATGACGATCGCGACCAGTGCGATCAGCATGCCTGCCTGACGGCCACCGCCACCAGAGGACGAGCCGCCAAGAATCTTCTTGGCATCCTTCAGGAAGCTCATGATGCGTACAGTTCCTTCCGCTGTGAAGTCATGGACCGCATGAGCGACTCAGGGTCGGCTTCCGCGGCGCTGAACTCGTTGGTGATTGCACCCTCGAAGAGGGTGTAAATCCGGTCAGAGATGCCGAGCAGTTCCGGCAACTCGGAAGAGATGACGATCACCGCACGGCCGGCGGCAGCCAGCTCGTTGATGATGTTGTAGATCTCGAACTTGGCGCCCACGTCGATACCGCGGGTCGGCTCGTCCAGGATCAGTACGTCCGGCTCGGTGAACATCCACTTGGCGAGGACCACTTTCTGCTGGTTGCCACCAGACAGCGTGTCCACACCGGCCTCGACGCTCGGGGTCTTGATCCGCAACGCCTTGCGGTAGCGCTCGGCCACGTTGAATTCTTCGCGGTGGTCGATCTTGCCACGGTGGACGATGCGCTTCAGGCCGGCCGCGACGGTCGAGCGACGCACCGTGTCCAGTAGGTTCAGACCAAGGCTCTTGCGGTCCTCGCTCACGTAGGCCAGGCCGTGGTCAATGGCCTGTTGTACGGTCTTGGCTTCAATGGGCTCGCCGTGCTTGTACAACTGGCCCGAGATGAAGTTGCCGTAGGAGCGTCCGAACACGCTCATGGCCAGTTCGGTACGTCCAGCGCCCATCAGACCTGCGATGCCGACGATCTCGCCGCGACGAACGGTGAGGTTCACGCCCTTGCTGACCAAACGGCCAGCAATCTGCGGGTGTTCCACGGTCCAGTCGCGAATCTCGAACAGCGGATCGCCAATGTTCGGGGTGCGGTCTGGGAAACGGCTCTTCAGGCTGCGTCCGACCATGCCACGAATGATGCGCTCTTCGTCAATCGTCTCTTCGCCACCAACCCGCATGGTTTCCACGGTGCGGCCGTCGCGCAGGATGGTGATCGAGTCGGCGATCTGTTCCACCTCGTTGAGCTTGTGGGAAATGATGATAGAGGTGACGCCGCGGCCCTTAAGTCCTCGAATCAGGTCGAGCAGGTGCGCCGAGTCTGCTTCGTTCAGTGAGGCGGTGGGCTCATCCAGAATCAGCAGTCGCACTGACTTGTGCAGCGCCTTTGCGATTTCGACCAGCTGCTGCTTGCCGACACCAATGTTCTTGATCTGGGTGTCAGGGTCTTCGTCGAGACCGACGCGGGCCAGCAGCTCAACCGCTTCCTGCCGCGCCTTCTTCCAGTCGATGCCGAACTTGCCACCGATCTCGTTGCCCAGGAACAGGTTCTCGGTGATCGAGAGCTCGGGGATGAGCGCGAGCTCCTGGTGGATGATGACGATGCCAGCCGCTTCGCTGTGCTTAATGTCGCGGAAGTTGGCGACTTCGCCGTTGAAGATGATCTGGCCCTCGTACGAGCCCGCCGGGTACACCCCCGAGAGCACCTTCATCAGCGTGGACTTGCCTGCGCCATTCTCGCCACAGATGGCGTGCACTTCACCCGCATGGACTTGCAGATTCACGGAGTCGAGAGCGACAACGCCCGGGAAACGCTTCGTGATGTCCTGCATGTCCAGGATGACGGGTCGGGGCGAGGTAGTGGACGCTTCCACTAGCCCTCCTCTCCTTTGAGGTTCGTTCGGATGTGACCGATCACACTGACCAGGCAACAATACGACCGTGATGGCGAGTCGTCAAACCGTGCCTTCGGCGATTGGAGCCGCGATTTCTGGAATTTGCCAGTGTGAGCGCGCGACCACTGGCCACCGTAACCAAACCGTGACCATTGAAGCCCGGAATTTGCACCCTGGCGAACGAGTGCGAACGCTCACAAGAGGGCCGATTGCCAGACGATGGCTCGGACGTGATCACTGATGACGAGTTGATTTTGGCTGCCAGCAGGCAGGCCACGGCCACACCGAACCGTGGCGCCCCGGGCGATGCGAAGCAACCAGAAGACACCTGTGGGGCGAGGTCGCACCTCGGTCGCGCGGTGACAGAGGGGTGGCAGGATTAGCGCGACGGCGGCGCCGTCGAGGCGCGGATGGTGAGCGTCGGCTCCACCAGCAGCACTCCCCCTGGTTCTGCACCCGCCAGCTCCGCGATGAGTCGCTCGACGGCCTCGTGCCCGACCCGCCGGAAATCCTGCCGCACCGAGGTCAGCGGCGGAATGGTGTGCGCACTCTCTGGATTGTCGTCGAAGCTGGCCACCGACATGTCGTGCGGCACGCGCACCCCGACGTCGTGCAGGCCGTGCAGAACGCCCATGGCCATCTGATCGTTGGCAACAAAGATGGCGGTGAAGTCCCGTCGAGAGATCAGTTCGGTCAACGCTCGATACCCAAAGTCGCTAGTCCAGTCCCCCAAAATTGGCGGAATGACCGGCAAATCGTGCTCCAGCAATTCATCGAGGTAGCCTTGCATCCGCAACTCCGCCTCGATCCAGTCCTGCGGGCCCGCAATATGCAGAATGTCCTTGTGCCCCAGGGCGATCAGGTGGCGCACGGCGAGGCGCGCACCAGCTCGCTGGTCCACCGCCACGTTCGTCACCGTGGCATGCTGCGAGGAGTCCAAGGCAATGACCGGCATGGTACGAGGCTGGGCGGCCAGCGCGTCAAAGACCCGCACCTGCGGAGCGACCACAATCACGCCGTCCACGGCTTGTGCGGTCAGCCGCTCCAAGGCCTCGTACACCGATTCCGGGTCGCTGCCACAACTGGTGATGGTGATGTGCATGCCGTGTTCGTTTGCGGCATTGCCGATCGCGAGCACCATAGTGTGCACGCCATAACTGGCCACGTGGGTCGCGATCAGCACCCCGATCGTGTTGGATCGCTTACTCGCCAGGGCTCGCGCAGCCACATTGGGCTTATAGTCCAGCTCGGCGATCGCCGCCTCGACACGGGCGCGCGTCTCAGCACGGATCGCGCTCGATCCGTTGAGCACGCGAGACACCGTCTGGTACGACACCCCGGCGAGCCGGGCTACGTCCCGAATGTTCGGTGCCTTCGCCGGTTTCGATTCTTGGTCCACGTTGCCCTTCGAAGCGTCCGCGTGCGTATGTGCGCGGTCACATTCACTATAGAGGTCGGACCTCAGATCACACCATGTGCCATCCGAGGCCGCTCAGCGTGAACTAATTGCTGGGCTTCGTCGCGATGTTGACCAGCTTCGGCGCGCGCACGATTACGTTGGCAACCACACGGTCACCAATCGCACGCACCACCGCACCCTCACCGAGCGCAAGCTCATGCAGCGCGTCCTCGGTAATGTCCGGCGCCACATCAGCACGGGCACGCACCTTGCCATCAACCTGGAACACTGCCGTCACCGAGTCAGCAACCAGCAGCGCCGGGTCGGCGTCGCGCCAGCCAGCCAGGGCGACTGACGGGGCGTGCCCGAGACGCTCCCACATCTCTTCGGCCGTGTGCGGCGCAAACAGGCTGATCACCAACGCAATCGCCTCCACAGCCTCGCGCACTGCCGGGTCAGCAGCACCGGGACCGGAGTCGATGGCCTTGCGCACCTGATTCACCAGGTCCATCACGCGGGCAACAACCACGTTGAACTTGAATTGCTCCGTCAACGTCGGCACATCCGCCCACAGACGGTGGGTCAGACGGCGCAGGCCAACCTCGCCGGCACCGAAGTCGGTGTCCACCGGGCTAGCAACTTCCGTGGCCAAGCGCAGTGCCCGGCTCAGGAAGCGGGCCGAACCAGTGGGCGAGACGTCTGCCCAGTCAATGTCATCCTCCGGCGGACCGGCGAAAGCCATCGTCACGCGCAGGGCGTCGGCGCCGTACTCGTCCAGCTGCTGCGCAAACTCGACCAAGTTGCCCTTCGACTTGGACATCTTCGCGCCGTCCATGAGCACCATGCCCTGGTTGAGCAGCGCGGTGAACGGCTCATCAAAGTCAATGTGCCCGAGGTCGTACAGGACCTTGGTAATGAATCGGGCATACAGCAGGTGCAGAATCGCGTGCTCGACACCACCCACGTACTGGTCGATGGGGGCCCACTTCTTCGCCTGCTCGGAATCAATCGCCTGGGTGTCATCATTCGGCGACAGGAAGCGCAGGAAGTACCAGGACGAGTCCACGAAGGTGTCCATGGTGTCCGCATCGCGACGTACCGGCTTGCCGTTGAGTTCGGTGTTCACCCAGTTGGTGGCCGCACCCAAGGGGCTGGAACCCTTCGGCTTGAGGTCCAGTCCGGCCGAATCCGGCAGGCGCACGGGCAACTGGTCGGCCGGCACCGGGATCTCGTTGCCCTCCTCGTCATAGACGATCGGGATTGGGGTGCCCCAGTAGCGCTGGCGGGAGATCAGCCAGTCGCGCAGGCGGAAGTTGCGGGCGGCACGGCCGGTACCGCGCTCTGCGAGGACCGCGATGGCCCGCTCGATGGCCTCGGCCTTCCGCAGGCCGTCCAGCGGGCCGGAGTTCACCAAGACGCCGTCGCCGGCCAGGGCCACACCGGTCTCTGCCGGGTGGCCAACCTCGTCACCCTCGGCCACGTCGGGCTGCACCACAACACGTACATCGAGGTTGAAGGCGCGGGCGAAGTCCAGGTCGCGCTGGTCGTGCGCCGGCACCGCCATGATCGCGCCGTGTCCATAATCGGCCAGGACGTAGTCGCTGGTCCACACCGGCAGACGCTCCCCCGTCACCGGGTTGATCGCGTAACGCTGCAGGAAGACGCCCGTCTTCGGCCGCGAGTTGTCCTGACGTTCAGCCTCACTGGCCTTCTGCACCTCGGTGAGGTAGGCCTCGAACTCGGCCTGTACCTCGGCACCAGCGCCGACAGCCAGTTCCGCCGCCAGATCGCTGTCCGGAGCCACGACCATGAAGGTGGCGCCCCACAGCGTGTCCGGCCGAGTCGTGAACACGGTGACCGGCTCGTCGCGTCCCTCGATGACGAAGTCCACGTCGGCACCGAAGGAGCGTCCGATCCAGTTGCGCTGCATCGACAGCACCTTGGCCGGCCAGTTTCCTTCTAGTCGGTCCAGGTCATCCAGCAGGCGGTCGGCGTAGTCGGTGATCTTGAAGTACCACTGCGTGAGCTTCTTCTTGACCACGACCGCGCCGCTGCGCTCGCTCGTGCCATCCGGCAGCACCTGCTCGTTGGCGAGCACGGTCTGGTCCACCGGGTCCCAGTTCACCCAACTGTCCTTGCGGTAGGCCAGACCCGCCTTGTAGAGCTCGAGGAACAGCCACTGGTTCCAGCGATAGTACTCGGGGTCGGAGGTGTGCAGCACCCGCGACCAGTCGAAGGAGGCGGCATAGCGCTTCATCGAGGCGCGCTGCTGCGCAATGTTGGCGTAGGTCCACTCGCGCGGGTCGATGCCGCGCTTGATGGCTGCGTTCTCGGCCGGCAGACCAAAGGAGTCCCAGCCGATCGGGTGCAGCACGATGTAGCCACGCTGACGCCAGTAGC
Source organism: Actinomycetes bacterium (assembly GCA_023436775.1). Taxonomy (GTDB): domain Bacteria; phylum Actinomycetota; class Actinomycetes; order Actinomycetales; family Microbacteriaceae; genus JAEZHW01. Next base: position 66,488 of record JAEZHW010000069.1, on the reverse strand, counting down.
GAGCCACGATGTCGCCGAGCGCGAAAGCTTCCGCATGACCCATGTGCAGGTCGCCGGACGGGTACGGGAACATGTCGAGGATGTACTTGGCGCGGGTCGCGTCCGCGTCCGGGTCGACGCGGAAAATGTCCTCGCGCTCCCAGTACGCCTGCCACTTGGCTTCAAGGACGGCGAATTCGGCCGGGCCGGCCTCTTCCTCCGAGTGCTGTTCCGACACGACACGCTCCTGCTCGGGGTTGCTCACGATGCTCCTGCAACGATGTGCGGCGAATTGCCGCAACGATTCGACTTCCGTCGATATGGGACGCAGCACACACTGGCCCAACTCCCCAGGGTACTCGGGTTCGAGCGTGCATGCATGTTGACGGGCCCCAGCCAGCATCCACCGCGCACGGTGAGCCGCCACGCCGTCCGGACATCGGCACCGACCGATGGAGGCGAGCAGCAAACCGCCCGCCCCCATCAGCGCAGCTATGCTTCGTCCGAGAGTTCCACGCCGTACTCGGCCTGCAGCTGCGCCACAGCGGCCGCATCACCCAACTGTCGCGCCGCCTGCGCAGCCCGGTGCGCCAGGTCGATCGTCGGACCCTGCTTGCCGATGGCCGCCTCAGCGACCTCGATGCCCTGGCGATACAGCGTGTATGCGGCCTGGTAGTCACCGTCCCGGTACAGGAAGTTGCCGGCCGAACCCAGGCCCAGTACCGCACCGGCTACCGGGTCGCCCACCGCAGCGAACTCGTCGTTCGCCTGCAGCGCCAGCGACACCGCCCGCTGGGTGTCGCCGGCGTTGGCGACGACGCGAGACAGCGAGTCGAGCAGGTCGGCCGCCTTCCAGTCGAAGCCGTGCTCCTGGGCCAGTTCGCGCGCGATCTCGACGGCCTGCTCGCCACCTTCCTGACCGAACTTGCCGCGAGCGCGGCCCAGGAGGTCCAGCGCATCGATGCGCAGGCCGGGATTGCCAACCTGGTCGGCTGCTTCGACCGCCTGTTCCAGGAAGTCGATGGACTCCTCGTCATTCAGGTCTTGCATTAGGAAGCGGCCGATGGCCATTGCAAAGTGATAGATGCTTTCGACGTCGCCGATGGCCTTGGCGTGGTTCAGTCCTTCGTTCCATGCCCACCAGGCCTGACGCGCGTCATACTTGCGGTGACCGATCTCACCGAACACCATCAGCGGCTCGAGCCACTCGGACGGCTCCGCCTCGGTGTCGTTGAGTTCCTGCAGCACGGGGTGGATGGTTTCTTCTGCCAGGTGCGGGTCGTCGGCCTGCAGCAGGTATCGTGCCAGCTCAATCCGGAAGGGACGCTGCGAGATGTCTTCGATCTGCTCGGCCAGCTTCATGGCATAGCGGATACGCGCTGCGGCCTCGCTCGGCCGACCGGCGTCGGCGTGCAACTTCGCGGCGAGGCGGGCGCCGGAAATCGCCGCCGCAGCGACGCCGCGCTGTGCCAGCAGGCCGATCGCGGTGTCCACGCAACGCGCGCCCCGGTCGTACTCCTGGACCATGCCCGAAATCTGACCCGCGGTGAGGAGCATGCCGGCCAAAATGGCACCGGGCGTGACCTGCTCGTCTAGGTAGGGCTCGATCGAATCCCAGGCCGCCTGCACATCGTTGCGCTGCATGTGTGCGCTCACCCGCAGCATCGCCACCGCTTGGCGCTCATTGCCGAGCGGCTCCAGCTGGGTCACCACAGCTTCCGCGATCGCCGAGTACCGTTCCAGTTCCTCGGCGTTCTGGCGCTCGTGGTAGGCGTTGGCGAGCACGGTCGCGATCAGGCGCAGCGCGTGGCTGCCGGGTCGAGTCTGGTGGTACTCCTCGAACAGCGCAGTCAGGCGCGGCAGATCCTGGTCGTGCACCGTGTGGAACACCGAAGCGCCCAATGCCGCGTTCGCATCGGCGAGGTCTTCATGACCCTGTGCGCGCAGTGCGGCCACCATGCGGTCGAGGGCAACGTCCGCCTCATTGAGTCGCCCAACCCCGGCGAGCGCGGACACCCGGAAGGAATCCACCACAATCGCGTCGTAGCCCTCGAACTCGAAGTGGCTGCTGTCCTCGAGACGGTGCAGCAGATCCTCGGCGGACAACCAGCGCGAGGCGGTGCGAATCCACTCGATCGCCTCGTCCGCAGTCTGCGGCGTGATGTAGTTGCGCACCTCGGGCAGCGCCGCCTTGGGGCCTTCGACCGGGACGTCCCAGTGCTCATTGGCCAGGGCGCGGGTGTCGGCAATGCGCTGCGACACCGCGGTGTTGCGGTTGCGGGCATCGAACTTCGCTGCCAGGGCGTCGGCCTGCTGCCAGGAATAGGCAGCCAGTTCGCTCACCGTCCAGGCACCGTCGTGCTCACCCAGGAACGGTACGAGGCGCGGGTCATTGCTGCCAGAAACCAGGACATCGCCGTGGCCGACCTTCGCCACCGCGTCCAGCAGCAACCCCGAGGCCGCAAACCAACGCAAACGCTCGGCCTCGTCCATGCCAGAGTTGGCCAGGTATGGCAGGTGACGTTCCAGAATCTGTAGGCCACGTTCCTCGTTGCCGGTGACCGCCGTGAAGATGAGATGCCACGAGATCGTCGTCAGGTCGGCATCCGTGTTGCTGACGGCCCGGTAGCTCTGCAGGTGCAGGGTGCGCGCCATCTCCAATTCGCCGGCGCGCAGGTACGGCAGCATCAAGTTGGCCTGGGTATATTCCGGCTCCTCACCGCAACTGAAATCCCCCTCGATCATTTCGCGATAGAGACCGAAGGCCGTGTCCGCGTCGTTGGTGCGGATCGCATACTCGATCGCCTCGCTGCGGGTGCACGCCTCACAGTGGCTCCAATCATCGCGCGGGGTGACGTCGAGCACTGCCTTGATCTTGGTTGCGTCCTCCATCCGGCCGGTCACCATAGCGTTGAAGAACATGGACTGCAATACGGCCGAGGGGCCGGCACCTGCCTCACGGAAGCGACGAGCCATCGACTCGTGGATCTCCTCCATCTGTTCCAGCGAGAACGCCGAGTTGACTGCCAGGTGACCGACAATCCATTTGTGCTGGAACAGCAAGTCCATGTCATCGATCTGCAGCGGGAAGCGCTCAGGATCCTCGTCGTGCTTGGCCAAGCACCAGTGGAAGGACAGCAGCAACGTCTCGGTGTCGTCGGAATGATTCGCCGACTGCGTCAGACGCATCCGAGCCCGATATCCGAGCAGGTCATCCCCCGCCTCGTCCGCGAGCGCAATCGCCTGCTGAATCAGGGCGCGCTCATGCGGCCCAACAGGAGTCTCGTCGATCTCCTGCAGGAGCTTCTCAATCTGGCGTTGGACCTTACCCACCCACTCGTTCCTTTCTTGGTGCGCGCCGATGCGCGCGACTACTCATCAAAGCCAATGCTGAGCTGCACCAGGTCGCCGACGGCTTCCGTCAAGAGTGCCCGGTCTCGCCCGGCGAGCGGCCGGTGACCGGCCAACATGGCTTGCACATACAACAGCCGAACACTGCGATCCAGCACCACGATGTCATCCAGCTCGGCGAGGCGCTGCACCAGCGGGCTCGCCCAGTTCAGGCACAACTTCGACAGGGCCGCATCATCGCCGTCCTGGTCATCGCCCGCGATCTGCCCAAGGGTGCCCATGATGCTCGCCCAGGCGCCGGTGGCCTGTTCGGCCCCCTTGACGCGTTCGGCACGCCGCAGCAACTGCGGGTCCTCGACGTACAGCGCGGGCAAATCATCCGGTTCGAAGCTGCGGACAATCACGCGGCACTCGTGGTCGGCAAGGGCCTTGGTCGCTCGTATTTCGAGCCGACTGGTTCGGTCGCGATCGGCCAGGGCCGGGGCAGACAGCGCGTCGATGACATCAATCACGCTCACCTGCTCGATGCGCGCGTCTCGCGCCCGTGCGATGGCGTGCAGTAGGTCCGTCTCGTAGGAGTAACCACCGTTGATCACGGGCTCATCGCGGGAGACGACCGGTGCGATCTGGCGGAACTCGTCCACGGTCCGTACGTAGCGAATGGTCTGGTGCTGGTCCAGGTAGGTCAACAGGTCCATGTCCCCGGCAGTGGTCTCGACCTGCAGCCACGGCAGAATCATGGCGGCCAGCTCGGGGTCGTGAACGGCCATCGCCTTGAGGCCCAGGCTGTGGGTACGCACGAAGGCATCGAGCAGGTGCGGGGCCTCATGCGACTGCGTGAACAGCCAAGTGCGCAGCGCCTCGCCGATCGCTTCCCGGGTGTACGACAGCGACTCATTATCGATGAGCTGTTCCCGCGAGGCGGTGGGGCTGAGCCCGTCGGTGCTCACCACACAGCGGGCGAAGAACGCCCAGTCCGGCAGCAGCGAGTTCTCCGCCGCGCTCAGCAGCATGCGACCCAGATACACCCGGTGCGCTTGGCGCGCGCCCGGCGGCGGTGAGAACGGCAGGATGAAGGCCACGCCGCGAGTCTGGGTGCCTGGGATATCGAGCGGAACGGCTGCCAGGGGCGGCCGGCCCAGCAGATGCTTGCCCAGGTCCATGACCGCGTCGTACGCGTCCGAGGCGGGATTCCCGGCCTGTTCGTCGAGGAATGCGGCGGGCTTGGTGATCTCAACGACGCCATTCGGTGTCGTCACCTGCACCGAAATCGGCAGGTACTCAGCGAATACACGGGCCAAGAGTTCGACCGTGCTCGCCGATGCCAGCGATGCATCGTCGGGGCGAGGGACGAAGGAGAGTTCCGTGCCCACCGGCAGCGCGGCAGTCTGCGCCGCGCTGAGCTGCCGGATCGAGAATTGCCCGTCACTGGTACCCACCCACTCAATCGCGGGTGCGCCAGAAAACGACTTCGACCGGATCACGATCCGATCCGAGACCATGAAGCAGGACAGCAATCCAATCCCGAACTGGCCCAGGAACCCCTCGCGGCGTTCCCCGAAGGTGGTGTCGCGCTTCGAACTGCGACCCACCGTGGACAGCAGCGAGGCTGCCTCGTCCGCGGTAAGTCCTATCCCGTCGTCGGTGAGTCGGAACACGCCATCACCAAGGTCGGCGGGGACAATGCGGACCGTACCGCACTGACCAGAGGCATCCGCGGCGCGGCGGGCGGTAATGGCGTCTTGACCGTTCTGCAGCAGTTCACGCAGATAGACCCGCGGGCCGGAGTAGATGTTCCGGCTCAGCAGTTCGACAATGCCCCGGAGTTCGACTTGGAAGGGTCGGACCGAGGCTTCGTCCGGCATTGAAGATGGCACGTCGGGGCGAGTCACCATGCGATCTTCGCATGGACACCTATGGAGTGGAAGCGCGTCCACACATCTTTTCGGAAAGTTGGCGGATACTGAGAACGCCTTGACATTCGTTCGAAAGTTTGTTCGAATGCAGTATGCGCTGGGCTGGACAAACGTTGGATGCATCGGCAGCGGAATCGCTGCCCGGAATGACGCTGCGCGCCGGTCTGGTGCGCAGCGTGACCACGCCGGAGTTCGCCGGCATCACCTTCCACGAAGTACTCGCCAAGAGCGCCCTCAACCACGTGGGCGGCAGCGGGGTGATGGCTGGCGCCTGGACCGTTAATCCCTACCGGGGCTGTAGTCACGCCTGCCGCTATTGCTTCGCCAGAAACACCCATACCTACCTCGATCTGGATGCGGGCGCCGACTTCGATCAGCAAGTCGTGGTCAAGGTGAATATCGCTGAAGTGCTCGCCAAGGAACTGGCTCGGCCAGGCTGGCACCGCTCCCCCGTGTCGCTCGGGACCAACACCGATCCGTATCAACGCGCAGAAGGTCGATACCGGTTGATGCCCGGCATCATCGCCTCGCTGGCCGCTGCCGATACGCCGATCAGCCTGCTCACCAAGGGCACGCTGCTGCGCCGGGACCTGCCGTTGCTCGCCGCCGCGGCCGAGCGGGTACCAGTGGATCTCGCGATGTCCATCGCGGTCTTTGACGACACCCTGCAGCAACAACTGGAACCCGGCACCCCCACCACAGCGGCGCGGCTCGCCACGCTGCGTGCAGCGCGCGAGGCGGGTTTCCCAGTGACCGCATTCCTCATGCCGATCCTGCCCTGGCTCACGGACACCATCGCCCACCTGGACCTCGCCTTGGGTGAACTCAAAGCAGCCGGCGCTACCTCGGTGCTCTATACCGCCCTCCATCTGCGGCCCGGGACCAAGGAATGGTTCATGTCTTGGCTCGCGCAGGACTACCCGGAGCTCGTGCCGAAGTACGAGGACCTGTACAAGGCGGGTGCCTACGCCCCGAAGGAGTATCGCAAGTGGTTGGCGGCCAGGATCCATCCACTCATGCGCAAGCACGGCCTCGCCCGCGGGCAGGAAGACCCCGTTACTGGCACCGTTGCCTCGCGCGGGAGTGCCCGTGCCCGGGCTGGAGCCCGGAACATCAGCCTCATCCAAGCCGATGTGAACGACGCCTTGCTGGCCGAAGAACTCCCCCGCGGCGTTGCCGGGCATCTGCTGCAGCAGTTGCAACCGACCTTGTTCTAATCCTCCCCGGCTGCATCAGCTGCAGCCAGGACTCGCAGCAGGGCTGCCGCCTTGAGGTGGAACTCGGCGACCTCCTCGTCGGGGTCCGACAGCGCAGTGATGCCACCGCCCGCGCCGATGCTCACACCATGCTCGGTCAGCACGATCGAGCGAATCACCATCGCCAGATCCGCTTGCCCGTCAGCGCCGATCCAGCCGAAGACCCCCGAGTAGATCCCACGCGGGCCCGCTTCAAGTTCGCCGAGCAGCTCGATGGCCCGCTCCTTCGGCGCACCGGTCATTGATCCGGCCGGAAACAGCGCTGCGATGGCATCGGCAATGCCGCGGTCACTGGCAAGTCGGCCTGCAATCGTACTCACCAACTGGTGCACGGTTGGGTAGCTTTCCACTTCCAGCAGGACCGGCACATGCACCGAGCCGACCTCGCAGACCCGCGCCAAATCGTTGCGCATGAGATCAACGATCATGACGTTCTCGGCACGCTCCTTCACACTGGCCAGCAACTCGGCATGCAGCGCAGCATCCTCAGCCTCATTGCCGCCCCGAGGCCTGGTGCCCTTGATCGGCTTGGTGTGGATGCGCCCGTCCGCGGCCACGGCAAGGAACTGCTCCGGCGATGCGGACAAGAGCGTGGTGTCGCCCAGCCGCAGGAACCCACCGTGGTGGGTACGGGTCACCCGGCGCAGCCGCCGGTACACCTGCCACGGGTCGACGCTGGCGCGCACCTGGGCCGTGTTCGTCAGGCAGAGCTGGTACGCATCGCCCCGGCCGATCGCCGCTTGGCAGGCCAGGATGAGGTCACGATAGGTCGGGTCCCCGTGGCGCCAGTCAGCGGCGGCCAGGGGCGCGTCGATGGCCGGCACCGGCGGCGCGATGAGGTGCGGCGCAGTATCGATCAGCGCCGCCACAGCACGCCAGGCTGCATCATCCGGGCCCGCGCCAGCGACGGCGATCCACACCTGCTGTTGGTCGTGGTCAAAGCCGATCGCGGTATCGACCTCGAGGAATCTCGCCTGCCCTTCGTACTCGAGCCATCCGATCCAGCCGGGTCGGAATCGTGGCGCACCGTCACGTGCAGCAGCATTGCTCCACTGCGGGGTCGGAGCGGGCACATGGGTGAGCAGGCGCGAACCCGTGCCAATCCAACTCCATCCAACCTCGGCGACATCATCGAGCCACACGGCGTGCGGGGCCTGTGCCTGCAGCACGGCGAACACGTCCTCCGGGTCACGCCACGGCCCGGCATATGCAGCGAAGGGGGCAGACGGCATAGCCTTTAGCCTATGGCCCCGGTCCCGAATCCGTCTGCTCCGCGCGAGCCGCTGCTGCTGCACGATCGCGAGGACGGCCTCACCACCTTCGATGCCTGCGAGATTGGGCCTGAGCGCCTCGCTGTGGCTGACTCCTGGCTGGTCCGAGATGGCACGATGATCGGCGAATCGCTCCATGCGGAACGATTCCGGCGCAGCGCGCTCGGACTGGAGGATCCCGCCACGCTCGAGCGATTCTGGCAACGCAGCCTGGCCGCGATTCCTCGCGTTGGTGACTGGTTTCCACGCATCGAGTTGGTGCACACGAGCGGCGGGGTGCTTCGGCGGTTGCGGTTGCGGCCAGCACCGGCGCGGTCGCAGGAGCACAGCCTCGCCGTCTGGTCGGGGCCCGACCCACGCACCGAACCGCTGGTGAAGGGTCCGGACCTTGATGCGATGCGAGCGCTCCAGACCTGGGCGCAGCAAGAGCGTCAGGTCGGTGAGGCGGTCCTGCTCGACACGGCGGGTCACCTCAGTGAGGGTGCCACCACGGCACTGCTGTGGTGGCGCGGCGACACGCTCTGCGTCACACCAGATCCGACCGCAGACCATCCCCGCGTCGACAGCATCACCGAACGGGTGCTGCGCACCATTGCGCTCGCCCGTGGCATCTCGGTCAGTACCGCGTCGGCCACCCCCGAATCCTTGGCAGGTTGCGCCGTATGGACCTGCAATGCCCTGCATGGGGTTCGCTCCGTGAGCACGTTCCTGGCGTCGGACGGCACCCGGATCGAGATCGCCCCCGATCCAGAGCGGGCCGCGCGCTGGCAGCAACGGCTGGAACGGCTGCGTCGCCCGATTACGGTGCCTCCGACGCCGCTGCCCTAGACCACCTGCGAACCAGCCACGATTCGCCGCGCTACCTGCTGTGGGTGGCAGCGTCCAACAGGTCGAGCCGTTGCGTGATCAGGCGCGCATCCACCGGCTCGTGACTGATCACGATCACGATGCGTTGGGCTGCTTTGGCGGCACTCAGGATGTCCTCCAGCAGCGTCTCGCTCAGTTCCGGCTGCACATTCGCGGTGGGCTCATCCAGCACCACCACGGGGAAATCGGCCAGCAATACCCGAGCTAGCGCGATGCGCTGCGCCTGCCCACCGGAGACGAGGGCACCATACTCCCCCAGTTCCATATCCAGACCGCCCCGTTCCCGTACCCACTCGGCGAGGCCCACCCGAGCCAGCACCTGCCACAGCGCGGCATCATCGGCTGCTTCATTCGCGAAGTTCAGATTGCTCCGAAGTGAAGCACCGAACAGGTGGGGGCGTTGCTGACTGAGGCCGATGAGGTTCCTCACCTGTCGGGCGGGCAAGGTGCGCGCCTCGACGCCATTGATCCGATACTCACCCTCGTACTCCAGCAGGCGCGTCAATACGGCCGCAAGGGTGGACTTGCCGCTGCCGCTCGGTCCGGTCAGCAGCAGGCAATCGCCCGGCGTCAGTCGGAAGCTGAGACCGCGGACCGCCGTGTCCTCTCGACCCGGCCAGCGAGCAGCCAGGTCGGCGACCTCCAGCGTGTCCACGCGCCGATCCTGCGCCGCCTCTGCGGCCAGATCCGCTTCGGTCACGCGCTCCGGTTCGGACGGCACCACATCCGGCAACGGCTCGGGCACGACCTCCACGACCCGCTGGGCTGCGGTGCGGACGCGCCGCCAGATTCCGCCGGCGATCACCACTTGCGCGAGGACTTCAAAGATCGCCATCGGCGTCAGCGTGAGCAATGCGAGTTCAGGACCAGTAATGCTCCCCAGCGCCATCTCCGGAATGCCGAGCACCAGCGCGGCCACGCTCGCCGCGCCGCCGAGCAGCAGGATCAGTCCACTCACGAGTCCGACCGACAGCGCACTCCGGCGTTCCGCACGCTGCAGATGGGCGCTGAGCCCCTCGATGCGATCCGCCTCGCTGTTGACCGCATCAAAGGCGAGCAACACGTCCAGGCGCTGTATGTAGCCCAGCATCGCTTCCTGCAGTTCGCCGCGCAGCGGTGCCAGGGCACGGTCGCTGGATGCAGCCATGGCCGCACTCAACCACCAGCCGAGCCCCACTGCCAGAATCGCGCACAGCGCCACTGCCCCCGCTGCAGTCGGCGAGAACCACGCCAGCAGTCCGATACCGCTGGCCACCACCACACCAGAGACGATCACCGGCTGCAGCAGGCGCAATGGGTAGTCCTGCAGGGCGTCCACATCCCGCACCAGCCGTGACAGCAACTCACCCTGCCCCCGCTCGCCCAGCGCGGCCGGAGCTGCCGGAACGATGCGATCAAAGACATGCGCACGCACTCGGCCCAACGCCCGGAAGGCTGCGTCGTGACTGGCCAAGCGCTCCAAGTACCGGAAGACTGCCCGCGACAGCGCGAATGCACGCACGCCGACGATCGCCAGACCCAGCCACATGATGGGTACCTGCTCGGCGGCGCGAGTAATGAGCCAGGCCGAAGTCGCCAACAGTGCGACCGCACTCCCGGCCGACAACACGCCAGCGGCGAGACCCGGCAGCGCCTGCCGCACGCTGGGCCGAGCCAGTCGCAGCACCTGGGCCACGCGCTTAGGCATCCGGCACCTCCAAGGATTCGAGGGAAATGACGCGATCGCTGGCTGCCAGCACCGCGGGTCGATGCGTCACCACAATCACCGTCGTGCCCTGCTGCGCCAAGCGACGAAGTCCGAGCAGCATCGTCGCCTCGTGGGCGGCATCCAGGGCCGCGGTGGGCTCATCCAGGATGAGCACGGGCAGGTCGCGGTCAAGCAAGCGGTACACCGCTCGGGCCACGGCGAGGCGCTGCCCCTGACCGCCCGAGAGCCCGGCGGCGTGCGCATCCAGTGTGTGGTCGAGAGCGAGGCCGGCCAAGCCAGCCATCTCGAGGGCCATCTCGGCGCGCGCCGTATCACAGGGCGAGGCCGAACCGAGCGCGAGGTTTTCAGCCACGGTCCCGGGCAGGAGGGTGACCGACTGCCCCGCCCAGGCTGTCGCAGCACGCAGCTGCACCGGCGTAACCTCCTGCTCCCCCACACGCAGCACACCAGCTCGCAGCGGAACGAAGCCCAGCAAGGCCGCGATCAGGGTGGACTTGCCCGAGCCGCTTGGGCCGGCGATCGACGTGATGGAGCCCGCCTCGGCGGTGAACGAGAGCCCCTGCATGACCGCAGGAGCGTCGTCGTAGCCGACGCACAGCCCCGCGACAGTGAGGTTCGCCCGCTGCGGCACCGTCGCGGGCAGCGAAGCATGCCGGGCCTCGACCGCATCTGTGGCGTCGAGGACTGCCAGCGCGTCCTGTGCTGCGGCAACGCCCTCAGCTGAAGCGTGGAACTGGGCGCCGACTGCCCGCAGCGGCAGGTACGCCTCGGGCGCGATGAGCAGCGCGAAGAGACCGATGAACAGGCTGAGGTCACCCTCGATCAGGCGCACGCCGATACTGACCGCCACCAGCGCAACGGCGAGGCTGGCGGCCAATTCCAGCACAAAGCCGGACAGGAACGAAACGCGCAGCACCTGCAGCGTGCGCTTGCGGTATTCATCGGTGAGGGCCCGAATCCGGCCCGCCTGACGGTGTTCGCGGCGAAACAGTTTGAGTGTGGTCAGCCCAGCGACCGCATCCAGGAATGCGCCCGAGAGCGTGGTGAGTTGCCGCCACTGCTTTTGCTGCACCGCCTGGGTGACCATCCCGATCAGGATCATGAAGATGGGAATCAGCGGAATGGTGAGGATCACGGTCAGTCCGGTTGGCCAGTCAAGCCAGAACATGACGATCACGAAGGCGGGTGTGGCAATGAATGCCAGCAGCAGCTGTGGCAGGAACTTGGCAAAGTACGCGTCCAGCGCGTCAAGGCCCTGCCCCGCGACGGTGGCCAACCGTGCGCTGCCGAAACGCTCCGCCCAGCGCCCACCAAGCCCCGCCACCGCCGTGAGCAACTGGCGGCGCAACTGCGCCTTCACGAGTGCGGAGCCGCGAATCGCGGTCCAATCGGCGGCCCAGGCCAGCAGGCCACGGACTGCTACGACCACCAGCAACCACAGCAGCGCCTGCTGCGTGCCGGGCGCCTCGGCGTTGCCGGCAATGGCCTCGCTCAACACCCAGGCGAGCAAGCCTGCAAACGCGATCGTCGCCAGGGTTTGCAGCAGCGCAATCAGCGCGCCCAACCCAAGGGTGAGTCCGGCCGCTGTGGCTCGTCGCAGCAACCTCGGATCGAGCGGCCGGGGAGCCGATTCGGCCTGAGCCATAGGGTCACGCTACCAATCGAAGACGAACCGCTCTCGGGCCGAATCTCGATGCGATTCGGCCCGAGAGCGCGAGCGGGCTAGTGCGCGGCGACCTCGATGTTCGCACGGGTGACGCGCTTGCGGAACACCCAGTAGGTCCAGATCTGGTACCCGAACACGACCGGCAGTGCGATCAGCGCAGTCCAGCTCATCACCGTCAGGGTGTAGTCCGACGAGGCGGCGTTCCAGATCGTGAGGCTGTTGGCCGGGTCGTTGCTGGCCGGCAGCACGTTCGGGAACAGCGCCGTGAAGAGGGCAGCAACGGCCAAACCGATCGTGGCCGCCAGCGCCGCGAAGCTCCAGCCGTCTCGCCGCATGCGGTTCAACAGCCAACCGGCGATCAAGGCGACCGCGGCCAGGGCCGACACAATCCAGCTCGCGACCGTGCCGGTCATCAGGTTCGTGATCACCAGGAAGACCGCGGCAACCAGAACCGTGACCGCGCCGACGACCTGCGCGAGGCGATGTGCGCGCTCCTTGACCGCACCGTCCGTCTTCAGCGTCAGGAAGTGCAGACCGTGGGTGAGGAAGAGCAGCAGCGTGGTGACACCACCGAGCAGGGCGTAGGGGTTGAGCAGGGCGAAGAAGCCACCGATGTAGTGGTGATCAGCGTCCAACGCGACACCCTGGACGATGTTGGCGAAGGCGACACCCCAGAGCAGGGCCGGCAGCGCCGAACCGACAACGATCATGATGTCGAAACCGCGACGCCAGGCGACACTGTCGTGCTGGTGCCGATACTCGAAGGAGACGCCGCGGACGATCAGTGCCAGCAAGATCAGTAGCAGCGCCAGGTAGAAGCCGCTGAACAGGCTCGCGTACCACTCCGGGAAGGCGGCGAACAGGGCGGCACCAGCCACAATGACCCAGGTCTCGTTGAGGTCCCAGACCGGACCGATGGCGTTGATCACCACGCGTCGGTCAGTGTCGTCCTTCGACACCAGCGGCAAGGCCATGCCCACGCCGAAGTCGAATCCGTCGAGGACGAAGTAGCCAATGAACAGGAACGCGACGACCGCGAACCAGAGGACTTCAAGTTCCATGATGTGTTACTCCTCAGTTCCTGCTCAGTAGACCGTGGTTGCGGTTGGCTCGGGCTTGCCGGTCTCGGCGTCGATCCGCACGAGCTCCTCCGGCTGCCGTTGTGCAGCCTTGCGGATGAGGCGGAACTCGACGACGGCGAGGGTGCCGTACACGATGGTGAACAGCGCCAGCGAGATCAGCACTTCCAGGCCGGTGACGCCCGGCGAGACCCCATCACGGGTCTTCAGCAGGCCGAAGACCAGCCAGGGCTGACGGCCCATCTCGGTGAAGATCCAACCGATGATCGCGGCGAGCATCGGCAGCGGCGCACTCCAGATGGCGACCGTCCACATCCACGGCTTCGGCTCGCGCGGCTCGCCGGTTTCCTTGTTCTTGCGGGTGACCCAGAGGCCGACCACAGCGATCAGCGCCGACAGAGCGCCGAGGGCGATCATCCAACGGAACGACCAGTAGGTGACCCACAGGATGGGGCGGTACTCATCCGGTCCGTAGAGCACGCTGTACTGCGCCTGCAGATCGTTCAGACCCTCGACCTCCCCGTCCCAGGTGTGGGTCGACAGGATCGACAGCAGGTGCGGGATGCGCACCGAGAACAACTCACTCGTGCCGTCTGGCGTACCGATGGTGAACAGCGAGAAGCTGGCCGGACCCATGGTGTCGAACTGCGCCTCGGCGGCCGCCATCTTCATCGGCTGCGCCGCAACCATCGCGAGGCTGAGCTGGTCACCGAAGAACACGGTCGCGGCGAAGGCGCCGATCACCACCCACGCACCGGCCTTGAGTGCCGGACGCATGGTGTCGTAGTTCTGGTTGCGCTTGAGGTGCCACGCCGCAGCCGCGACGACGACCGCGCCGGCGAACATCAGTGCACCGAAGATCGTGTGCGGCCAGGCAGCAACAGCGACGGGGTTGGTGAGCACGGCACCGATGTCCACCAGTTCGGCGCGACCCTTGGCCTCGTTGATCTCATAGCCCACCGGGTTCTGCATGAACGCGTTGGCGGCGATGATGAAGTAGGCAGAGAGGGTGGTGCCAACGGCAGTCAGCCAGATCGTGGCCAAGTGCACGCCGGGCTTCAGCTTGTCCCAGCCGAAGATCCACAGACCAATGAAGGTGGCTTCCAGGAAGAAGGCGATCAAGCCCTCGAACGCCAGCGGAGCACCGAAGATGTCGCCAACGAAACGCGAGTATTCCGACCAGTTCATGCCGAACTGGAACTCCTGGACGATACCGGTGACCACGCCCATGGCGAAGTTGATCAAGAAGATCTTGCCGAAGAAGTGGGTCAGATAGAGGTATTGCACCTTGGCGGTGCGGTACCACGCTGTCTGAAAACCAGCGACGACAAACACGAGGCCGAGCGTCAGCGGTACAAACAAGAAGTGGTAGACGGTCGTTGCTCCGAACTGGAGCTGCGACAGGAATACTGGGTCGAGTTGCTCGATCACGGTGGTCCGTTTCTTCCCGAGCCCGTGTGGGCATTGGTGCTCGGATGCCCCGGCGAGGGAGCCCGGGCATCAGCGCCGTTGTGCGGCGCATTTCTACGACACTTGTAGCATAGACCCGTTCTCGACAGATGTCGAACATGATGCTGACGTCCGGTTGGCGCAGTTCCACCGTCGACTCCCCCGGTAGTGTGGACCCCAATGAACGAGGTCCTGAACTGGCTGTTGGATTGGGTCGAAAGCGTCGACCCGGTGCTGCGTACGGTGATCGCTGGCGTCGCGATCATGCTCGAGACGAGCGTGCTCGTTGGCTTAGTGGTACCCGGCGACACCGTGGTTCTCATCGCCAGCCTCGGCATCACCGATGTGTGGCAGTACGTTGGCCTGCTGATTGCCGTCATCGTTGGCGCCCTCATCGGTGAGAGCATTGGCTTTGGCCTCGGACGGTGGTTTGGGCCTCGATTGCAGCGCACCAAGCTCGGCACCATGATCGGTCAGGAGCGTTGGGATCGCGCGAACGCCTACCTCGAGCGCCGCGGCGGCATCGCGGTGTTCCTGTCGCGCTTCCTCCCGGTGCTCCACTCCCTCATTCCTGTGACTGTGGGCATGAGCAAGATGCGGTATCGCGTGTTTATCGCGTGGACGCTGCCCGCCTGCATGATCTGGTCCACGGTCTACGCCACCGTTGGTTGGCTCGCCGCCGACGTGCTGCGGGCGAACCGGGAACAACTCAAGGGTCAACTCACCTGGGCCGGCCTCGCCTTTGTTGCGATTATCGCCGTCTTCATCCTGATTGTGTGGCTGGTGAAGCACTTCCTGGCCAAGGGCGAGGAACGTTTCATGGTCGCGGCCACAGCCCAGGCGGAATCCGAGGGCGCGGACGCCGAATCAGACGGGGCCTAGGCCCCCAACAGATCGCCTCGTCTGCCGGGCGATGATTTCGACCCAGGCGCGGTACCCAGGCTTGAAATGCCAGTGAGGGCTAGCCCGAAGGCTCACCCTCACCAACGAACGGTAGTGCCGACTAGCGAATGTAGGTCTCGAGGTACCAGGCCGCGATCGAACGGACCTCGGCGATGAAGCGCTCATCGGGCTGATCCGTACCGGCCGAGTAGGCACGATGCACCAGCGACTCGGCGATCTCTACCAGCACCTCAAAGCGGTAGGCCAGGTCCTCGGGATCATTGGTCAGGTTGAATCGAGATACAGCTCGCTCGGCAAGGAACGCGGCGATGACGCCATTGCTCTTGCCTGCGAAGCCCTGGCGTTCGTCATCGATCGGGTCGCCGAAGCGGATTGCCCGGAAGCCCGGCTCAGTGCGGTACATCTCGACATAGATGTTCAGCACCGTGTGCAGCCAGTCTTCCAGCGAGCCGGTCGGGTCAGCTTCCAGCGCAGCGGCGTAGCGCTCCTCCAGACGCTGCACCAGGCGACTGCGCAGACCATTGAGCACGGCCAAGCGGTCTGGGTAGTAGCGGTACAGCGTTCCAATCGATGCGCCTGCCCGTTCGGCCACCATGGCCGTGGTCAGACGCTCGTAGCCAATCTCGTCAACGATGGCAGCGGTCGCATCGAGGAGCTTTTCAACCCGAGCCGTGCTTCGTGCCTGCACGGGCTGATTCCGGAGGCGCGCCAATGCTGCCGCCGGGTTGGCCTCGATCTGATCGATGTTCGTCACGTAGGATTCCTCGTTTTTGCCCCTTCATATGACCCTAACCGCACTGGGGACAGCGCGCAGGCGTATGAAGGTTTTTTGTCAGGGTATGGCAGCATTCTATTGCGCACACTCTGTGGGGGACATGCACTGCCGCAGATAATGTATCCAATTACTGAATGCTAGGCAGTAAAGCACCGCGTTTCGCAAAGGAAACCACCCGAATCAGCCGCTCATCGACGACGGTTTCATCCAATCGCCCGGCTTCTACTTCCTTCACCAGGCCCTGAATCAGACGATTCACGGTCAACCCATTGCTTTGTGCAGCGGAATCACCCAACACAAAGAGCAGCATGTCGGCACCCGCGTTCAGGGCCATGCGCGCATTCTTCACCCCGTCCGAATACTCAGCTACTCCACTGCGCTGCAGCATCAGCATGTCATCGGTGATGACCAGGCCGTCGTAGCCAAGCTCGTCGCGCAGGATCTGGTGCCACTCCGGGGACAAGGAGGCGGGGCGCTTGGATACCGCCGAATAGCGCAAGTGTCCGGTCATGATGACCCGCACATCCGCCTCAATCGCAGCGATAAAGGGCAGCGCGTGCGATTCGCGCCACCGCGACTTGCTCATCGAGGTCGTTGGGATGCTGACGTGACTGTCGCCGAGCGCTGCACCATGCCCAGGAAAGTGCTTCACTGTGCTGGCAATGTATTGCTGCTCCCCCCGGACGGCGGCTGCAACCCGAGGGGCCGACGTTGACGGGGCGGTGCCCAGGACGCGGGGCGCGATGAATGCGCCGGGGTCACCGGAGACGTCGGCCACGATGCCAAAGTTGATCGATATCCCCAAGTCGGCAAGGCGCGCCGCGCGCTTGCCCACAGCCTTCTCCACGGCGGCTGCGGACTTGTTGCGCAGATTCCGCGGATCCGTATCCCAAGAGTCGTGCAGCCGAGCCACCAGGCCACCCTCCTGGTCGATGGCAATCAGCACCGGTACTCGGTCCGATCCGGAAAGAATTCCCTGGGTTGTACGCCGAACGCCCGCATCAGAACTCGCGATGTTGTCCCCCATAAGGACGAAGCCACCCGGTTGCCACTTGGCCACGAACGACCGCAACGTTTCGGGGTTCGTCCCGGACCGATGCACCATCAGCAGGCGCGCGAGCTTGCGCTCAAGCGGCCAGTCCGCGATCTCTTCAGCCGCCCAGAATCTCGCCGGGTCGTCCGGTTCCACTGCCCGCACCGACATGGTGACTGGGGTGCGCGGCTCGGCAGCGACGCAGCCGGACAATGCCGCCATCGCGGCTGTGAGCACCGTCACTGCAGCGGCGCGAGCACGCCGTGTACGCTGCTGAGCAGCAGCGGACTTAGTGGGACGCGCTCGACCTTCCATACTCGAGCCAATGTAGCCCAGTTGCACTGTGTTGGAGGGACACCGCCATCGATTCGGTCCAGCGGTTGCGGGCAGCGCCAAGCCAAACCACACCGGCGGCACTCTCGGGATCCTCGTCACCATCGAGGGTCACGTCATCCCACTCGGCCAGCCAGCCAGCGACCGCACGAGCCAGGACTTGGCCGGGATCCGGCATGCCAGGCTGTCCGTCATCGCGAGTGCGCTCGGATCGGAACAACCAGTGGATCGCAACTCGCGGCGGCAGCGTCGCCGCCATGAACTCGGAGCGGTCAGCCGCTTCGATGAAGATGTGGCCGTGCACCTTCCACGGCAATTCGCCCAGCAGACGCTGCATTGCAGGGATGTCGCTGACCTCACCAGCGAACAACACTCGCTGGGCTCGGCGCAGCCGCTGCACATCGGGTTCGGCAGACATGGGCATGCTCCAGTAGGTTTCGGGTACCTCATTGCAGGATACGCCCCGTTATCCCGCGCGTCCAGCGGGGTTTTCCCTGGCGTCCGGTGGCCATCACTGCGTTGGACGGCCACGCATCACGCCAAATCAGACCCCGACCAGTGGCACGATGCCCTTGTTCTTGCGAATGTCCCGGTAGTTCCACTGCGTGGCGCGCGCTTCAAGCAGCCACGAGCGCAACGCTACGACGTCGATCTGTTCGGCGGCGGCATACCGCACCTCGGCGGCTTTGAAGCTGCCAGTACCGGTCAGCCCCGGCGCACTGAAGGACTGGCCACTCCAGAACAGCAGGCCAACACCGTGCTTACGGCGGTCGTATCCGACGATCGGGTTTCCGTCGAGGAACCATACCGGGTGGCCATGCCACACCTTACGATCCGCCTCTGGGAGCACTGCTTCAATCACGGACAGCAACACATCGCAGATCGGACGGGCCTCGGCATCGAGTCGATCGTGATACGCGCTGATGTCGTTCGGGAGGCTGCCTGCCACTGCCGCTCCGTCGCGCTGTTCCCCTGTCATACGTCACTCCCAAGCTCGCGGGCAGCGATCTCCCTGGGACCGCATCGCACCGTTGCGATCCAGTCTGCTCCCGGCACGGCGGGAGCACTAGACCCAGAATCGGGGACCACGCAGGTACCCCAACAACCAGAAAAGCCCCGGACAACCGGGGCTTCATGGTGGATCTGAGGGGACTCGAACCCCTGACCCCCTGCATGCCATGCAGGTGCGCTACCAGCTGCGCCACAGACCCTTGGCGTCCCCCGCCTTGGCGGGGCAACTCCTCTACTATACAGCATTTTCTCGGCGTGCAACGCCACCTCGCGGGGCATCCGAGGGCTGTATTCGCTACTCCGCCGCGACCGGGCCCTCCTCTGGAACGGGCAGCGTCGGGCAGTCCGACCAGAGCCGCTCGAGGTCGTAGTACATGCGTTCTTCCTCGTGGAAGACATGCACCACGATCTCGCCGGCGTCCACGAGCAGCCACCGCTCACCGTTCTTCCCCTCACGGCGAATGGGACGTGCGCCCGCGGCGGCGAGCTGATCCTCAGCCTCGTCAGCGATCGCCTCAACCTGTCGTTCCGAGGTGGCGGTCACGATCAGGAAGGCGTCGGTCAGCGGCAGTCGGCTGGACACGTCGATGGCGACAACGTCCTCACCGCCACGGACACGAACGGCACGGGTAGCAATGTCAACGAGCGATTGTGCGCGTTCAGAAGCAGTCATGGTTTAGAAGAATCCTGTAAGTAGTGCGTAAGCCAACAGGCCCACGGCGCCGACAGCTGTCAGCATGGCGCCGATAGCCAGAACTTGGGGCCATACGTGGTCGAGGCCGCCACGCTTCCCCGGCGGAGTGGTCACTCCGGTGTACTGCGAGGCCCCCACTGCGCGTACGGCACGCACGGGTGCCGTCTCGCTGAATGCCTCGCTCGCATCCTCGATGTCGTCCTGATCCAGCTGACGCGGTGCGCCCGTGGTCGCGAACTGCTTCGGCAGCGCCAACGAGCCCGTCACCAGAATTTCGCCGGTGCCGGTCAGCGGTGCCACCAAGGGGTCATTCGGTTCGTCCAGAATGAGCGCGTGCGTCGTGATCGGGCCCGTCCCTGTCGCGGGCGTGCCGTCACCACTGAGTCGCGCCGGGTCCGGCTGTCGCGTGACCGAGTCCTGCTCTTCCGACCAGTGCCCGTTCGGGCTCACTGCCTGGCTCGGTGAGGCGGCGCTGAACGCATCCGGGGAATCCAGCGGCGGCGGCGCGATCAACGCAACCGGTTCGTCCGTTGCGACGTCTTCCGACTCGACTACTGATTGTCCGGACTGTGGTGCCACCGTTTCGGCCGCCTGCGGGTCCGACGCAACCTCGGTCGACGCTGCCTCGGCCTCGGCAGCCTGTGCAGCCTTCTGGGCGGCAGCCAATTCGAGCAGCGACTGCAGCGACACTCGCTCCGACTGTTGCGGCGCCGCCACGGACTGCACCGACTGGGCTGCACCATTGCCTGGCTGCGTCATCTCGATCGCGGATTCGACGGTGTCCTCAAACTGCGCCAGTGCGGGGCGACGACGTCCCGTCGATTCCCCCGCCCCAGCCGGGGCCGTCTGCTCGAAGGCGGTTGGCTGTTCCGCAGGCTGCACGCTTGCGTCGGGCTGGACTGGCTGCTGGACCGGCGCCTGATGCACCGGTTGGGGCTGCGCAGCAGGCTGAACCGGCTGCACATGCGGCTGCTCGGGCTGTGCAGCAGGCTGCTGGTACTGCTGTGGGGACTGCCTCTGCGGAGCTGGCGCCGCCGACACGCCGGACTGCGGCGGTACCACGGCAGGCGGTACGGCAGCCGTTGCGGGCTGCTGATACACCTGCGGCTGCTGGTACGCCTGCGGCTGCTGGTAGGCCTGCGGCTGCTGATACTGCGGGGGCAGCGGTTGCACCGGGCCAGTGACCGACATGGTGGAATTCGCCGAGGCCGGCGCTGCGGCAGCCCACTGCTCCGGCGCCTGCTGCACCGAGGGCTGCTGCACCGAGGGCTGCACAGACGTCTGGTAGGCGGGCAAGGCTGGCTCGTTGGACTGATAGGTCGGACCCTCGTACTGCTGGCCCTGGGGCAACGGGGGCACGGGAGCAGTCGGCATCTGCGGCCAGGAACCGGGCGCGACCGGCGGTACCGGGGGCACACCGTACGTGGTCGATTCTGGGCCAGCCGGGGCGGGAGCGACGGAGGCCTGTGAGACCTGCGTCGGCGGGACCGAGTGGTAGGCGGCGGCCGGGGCGCTCAACGCCTCCAGGGCACGTCGTTCGCGCTCGGTCATCGGTTCCTGGGCAGCGGGCGCCGGAGTGGGGGCGGCCGGGGCGGCGGGGGCGGCGGGGGCGGCCGGGGCACCGTAGTCGGCAACGGACGGCTGGGTGTACTCGGGCGCGACTGGCTGTGCGAATGACGGTTGCGGTGCCGGCGCATCCGTGTGCGGGACGAGCCGGTCAACTGGGACGGTACTGCCCTGCCAAGACGGCTGCACACTGACACCATTCCCGGTCGGATACGACACATCGCCCGGACCCGTGGTCGGCGGTACGACATTTGACGGGTAGACGGTGGACGTCGCCGAGGCTGCCGACGGCGGCTGCACCGCAGAGGCCGCACTCATGCTCGAGGCAACGGACTGCGCTGAGGCAACCGACTGCGCTGAAGCGACCGACTGCGCTGAAGCGACCGGAGTCGGATACGACGGCACACCGAGCGCGGAATAGCCGCTGACCAACGACGTCTGCTCCGGCGCGGCGGCAGCAGTTGGCTGGGCCACGGCACTCCCCGTCGCCCACGACTGCTGCGGTACCTGCTGCGGTGCCTGATATGGTGCCTGCGCTGCAGACTGCGGCGGCACCGGGGGCTGGGCCTGCTGCGGCGGAACCGGCTGCTGGTAGCCGGCCATCGGCTCGCTGGAAGCGTAGGACGGCTGCTGCACCGATACGCCGGGACTGCCTGCCGGGAAGACGACACCAGTCATCAGCGGATCCTGCGGCTGAGGCGGCTGCGCCACCGGTGCGGGCTGCGCCCACGGCGCCTGGCCCGGCGCCTGCACGCTGGCCGTACTCTGGGTCGAAGTCGGGGGAACCGGCTGCGACGACACGGGCACACCCGGCTCCGGGTAGCCCGGAACCACGGGCTGCTGATACATCGGAGCACCCGGCTGCGCGCCCGTCGGCGGCTGCGGCGGCATCGGCTGCGGCGGCACCGGCTGCTGCGGCAAAGCCGACTCACCTGCCGGGCGCGCCCAACTCGGCCATGCCGGGTTTGTGGGCTGCTCGTCAGCCGGATTACTCATTCGCCACTCCGATAAAGGCGGTATTTGGCGATGTACTGCACGACTCCGTCGGGAACCAAATACCACACGGGAAAACCTCGTGCGACCCGGTCGCGGCAGTCAGTGGATGAGATTGCCAGTGCCGGGATCTCTAGCAAGGATACGCGGTCACCTGGAAGATCGCCACGAGTCAACTGGTGCCCCGGCCGAGAAACACCTACGAAGTGCGCGAGCGACCACAGCTCGTCCGCGTCCTTCCATGTCAGAATCTGCGCAATCGCATCCGCACCCGAGATGAAAAAGAGTTCCGCGTCCGGATACTCCTTCCGCAGGTCCCGAAGCGTGTCGATCGTGTAGGTCGGACCGGGACGGTCGACGTCCACGCGACTCACCGCAAAACTCGGGTTCGAGGCGGTGGCGATCACCGTCATCTCGTAGCGCCGCTCCGCCGGGGACACATCGCCCTTCTGCCAGGGCTGCCCGGTGGGCACGAAGAGCACCTGATCCAGGTCAAACTCATGTGCCACGGCACTGGCCGCAACAAGGTGACCGTGGTGGATGGGATCGAAGGTCCCACCCATGATGCCGATACGGGCCGGCGCTGACGACATTGTCGTGCCGCTAGTGCTTAGTGGCCGTGGTGCTCTTCAGCGGCAACATCGCCGAACTTGTGCGCGTGGCGGTGTGCGACGTTGCGGAAGCTCATGGTCACGACCAGCAGGGCCAGGAAACCGGCCATCGCGATTGCACCGAACGCCAGCGGCGGAATCGGCAGCTCCACGACGACGTGGTGGGCCTCACCCTCGGCGACAGTCAACAATGCGTTCAGGCTCATCAGAACGGTTCCTCTCAGCAATGCTCCGCGGACTCACTGCGGTCTGCAGCAGTCTACCTGGACAGGTGGCTAGCCCCGAACTTGACCCGCGCCGCGAACCAACCACTTCGTGCTGGTCAGTTCCGGCAGGCCCATCGGGCCACGCGCATGCAGTTTCTGGGTCGAAATGCCCACCTCCGCGCCAAAGCCAAATTCGCCACCGTCGGTGAATCGGGTCGAGGCGTTCACCATCACCACGGCGGCATCCACCTCGTTGAGGAAGCGTTCGGCATTCGCGATGTCTTCGGTCACGATCGACTCGGTGTGCTTCGTGGAGTAGCGCCGGATATGCGTCAGCGCCTCGTCCATGTGTTGGACCACCTTGACCGACAGGTCCAGCGAACCGTACTCCAACGCCCAGTCCTCTTCGGTGACCTCGACCACGTCAGGGAAATACTCGGCCGATCGGTCATCAGCGTGCAGGGTCACGTCTGCGTCGCGGAGCGCCTGCAGCAACTCCGGCAGGAAGCGATCGGCGGCCTCCTGGTGCACCAGCAGCGTCTCGGCGGCATTGCACACGCTCGGGCGCTGCACCTTGGCATTCTTGACGATGTCAATGGCCCAGTCCTTACGGGCCGTGGCGTCCACGTACACGTGCACGACGCCTGCGCCGGTCTCAATGACCGGGACCTTCGACTGGCTCACCACAGTCTCAATCAGGCCAGCGCTGCCGCGAGGGATCAACACATCCACATATCCGCGGGCGGCCATGAGTTCCGTGGCGCCGTCTCGACCAAACTCGTCAATGGTCTGCACGGAATCGCCGGGCAGACCGACCGATTCCAGTGCCTGCTGAATCAGGGCGACCAGCACCTTGTTGGTCTCTTCGGCTGCGCTGCCCCCGCGCAGCACCGCCGCGTTGCCGCTCTTGAGTGCCAGGGCCGCGATGTCGACGGTCACGTTCGGGCGAGCCTCATAGATGGCACCAACCACGCCGAACGGCACGCGCACCTGCGACAGCTTGAGACCGTTCGGTAGCGTCCGACCGCGGACCACAATGCCAATCGGATCGTCAAGGGCAATGATCTCACGCACCGCCGCGGCGAGACCTGCGAGGCGGGCTTCATCGAGCATCAGCCGGTCGAGCAACCCGGTCGTCAGCCCGTTCTCCTTGCCGCGTGCCAGATCGAGTTCGTTTGCGGGCACGATCTGGGCCACACTCGACTCGATCGCCGCAGCAATCGCCTCCAGGGCGCGATTCTTCTGCACCGTCGAGGCTTGCGCCAGCGCGAGCGATGCTTCGCGAGCAGCCTGGAGTTTGGCAACCAGTTCCGGACGAGGAGTCACAACAGCCATACCCCCATGCTAGCGATCCAGTCGTAGTGACCGTCGCGCACGTGCCCAGATTGACGCGGGTCTAGACGGTCGGCAGCTGTCCGGTCGGCAGCACCTCGCGGAACGCCGGCTCGAACCAGGTACCTCCGCTGCGGCCCGCCAGTGCCGCCGAGACCTGTGCGGTCGAGGTCAGCAACACCGCGGTGCCCGCCTCGGCAGCCATTTTGGCCGCGGACACCTTGGTGCTGGCACCGCCCGAGCCGACGCCGGAGCCGACGCCACCGAGTTCGACCCCCTCGAGGTGGTCATCAATCGGAACCGTACGGATCGGCTCGGCACCCGGGGTGCCCGGCGGCTTCGTATAGAGCGAATCAATATCGCTGAGGAGCACAAGCGCGTCAGCACGCAACAAGACCGCGACCAGACCCGCGAGGCGGTCGTTGTCGCCAAAACGGATTTCCTGCGTCGCGACCGTGTCGTTCTCGTTCACAATCGGCAGCACGCCGAGGTCCAGCAGCCGGTCCATTGCCCGACGCGCATTGGAGCGACTGGTGGGGTCTTCCATGTCGCTGGCTGTCAGCAAAATCTGCCCGGCGACAATGCCATGCTCATCCAGGATCGATTGATAGCGGTGCATCAGGGCATTCTGCCCGACCGCTGCTGCCGCCTGCTGGGTCGCCAGATCATTCGGACGAGCCGTGAGCTGCAGCAACGGCAGGCCACTGGCGATTGCACCAGACGAAACCAGAACGACCTGGGTGCCCCGAGCTCGCGCCTCGGCGATTGCCGTCACGAGCTCGCCGAGCTGCGCCGAGCGCTCCCCCGTGATCGACGAAGACCCGACCTTGACCACGACCCGACGGGCCGTGGCCAGCTGGGAGCGATCCTGCAGGGTCATTCGTCCTCAATCTCCTCGTCAGTGTCCGCACCCGACGCACCGTCGCGCCACAGCCCGGCAATCCGTTCCTGTTCCAACTCGGCCCGAGCAGCCGACTTGGCGTCCATCCGCTGATGGTACTCCTCACGACGCTCCACGTTGGTACGACGGCTGCGATCCGCAAATCGCGGGTCGGTGCCGCGCGGGGATGCGATCAGTTCTGCCGCCGAGGTGAGGGTGGGCTCCCAGTCGAACACCATCGCCTCGCCGCGACCGATGACGACGGTCGCACCCGCGACGGCGCCGACCTTGAACAGTTCCTCGTCGATACCGATCTTGGAGAGGCGGTCAGCGAGGAACCCAATCGCCTCTTCGTTGTCGAACATGGTCTGGGCGACCCAACGCTCCGGCTTTTCGCCGATAATGCGGTAGACCGGACCGTCCTCGTCTTCCTCAACCTCGATGACGAACTCGCGCTCGTTTACTGCCTTCGGACGCAGTACGATGCGCTCATGCTCGACGCTCGCAGCCTGCTTTGCCTGCTGCGCGCGGGCCTCGGCGACGATCTCAGCCAGGGCAAAGCCCAACTCCCGCAGGCCCTCACGGGTCACGGCGGAGATTCGGAACACCCGGAACCCGAGCGCTTCAATCTCAGCCTGCATCAGGTCGGCCATCTCGCGGCCGTCCGGCACGTCCACCTTGTTCAGTGCAACCAACTGGGGACGTTCCAGCAGCGGAGTCTGTCCCTCCGGAACCTCGTACGCGGCCAGTTCGCGTCGAATGATCTCCAGGTCCGTCAGCGGGTCGCGATCGGTCTCGGGGGTGGCCGCGTCGACGACGTGCAGCAAGGCGCTGCAGCGCTCAACATGGCGCAAGAACTCAAGGCCGAGACCGCGGCCTTCGCTAGCCCCCTCGATCAGACCCGGCACGTCGGCGATGGTAAAGCGCACGTCACCGTACTCCACCACGCCCAGGTTCGGCTGCAGTGTCGTGAACGGGTAATCGGCGATCTTCGGTCGTGCCGCAGACATGGCTGCGATGAGGCTTGACTTCCCGGCCGACGGGTAACCCACCAAGGCCACGTCCGCCATGGTCTTGAGTTCGAGGACGACGTCGCCCTCGAATCCCGGCAGACCCAACAGTGCGAAGCCCGGAGCCTTGCGACGCGGGCTCGCCAGCGCCGCATTGCCGAGGCCACCCTGACCACCCTGCGCCACGACCACACGCATCCCCGGCGAAGTCAGGTCGGCAATGAGCTCGCCGTCCGGGGTCGACGCGACAGTGCCCACCGGTACCGGCAGGATCACGTCCTTGCCGGATGCCCCGGCTCGCATGTCGCCCATACCGAAGCCACCGTTCTCGGCCCGGCGATGCGGGCGGCGGTGATAATCGAGCAGGGTGGTGACCTGCGGGTCGGCTTCCAGCACGATGGAGCCGCCGTTCCCGCCGTTCGCCCCATCCGGGCCTGCCAACGGCTTGAACTTCTCTCGACGTACCGAAACGCAGCCATCGCCACCGTCGCCTGCGCGCAAGTGGAGCGTGACGCGGTCAACAAAACTGACCATGCTCCTCTCCTCTCTTGCTCAGCGGCGCTGGTGCGCTGCATTCTCTGAAAAAACAACAGAGGGCGAGCCGAAGCCCGCCCACTGCTGAACGTATTGTGCGCTTACTGCGCAGCGACGATGTTGACGACCTTGCGGCCACCCTTCGTGCCGAACTCGACTGCGCCAGCAGCCAGAGCGAACAGGGTGTCGTCGCCACCACGACCGACGTTCACGCCGGGGTGGAAGTGGGTGCCACGCTGACGGACGAGGATTTCGCCTGCCGAGACGACCTGGCCGCCGTAGCGCTTCACACCGAGGCGCTTCGGGTTGGAGTCGCGACCGTTGCGAGTAGAGCTCGCTCCCTTTTTGTGTGCCATTGATTCGCCTCCGCTTTGGCTTAGTTGATGCCGGTGACCTTGAGGCGGGTCAGGTCCTGACGGTGGCCCTGGCGCTTCTTGTAGCCGGTCTTGTTCTTGAACTTCTGGATGATGATCTTCGGGCCGCGCAGGTCACCGAGGACCTCAGCAGTCACCTTGACCTTTGCCAGCGCCTTCGCGTCCGAGGTCACAGTGGCGCCATCAACGAGCAGCACGGGAGCAAGCTCAACCGTGCCGCCTGCACCTGCTGCGATGCGGTCGACGGTAATGATGGAGCCAACCTCCACCTTCTCCTGCCGGCCACCGGCACGGACCACTGCGTACACCACGTTCGTCACCCTTACTGTTTTGCGGGAAGTCTTTGGTACTCACGTGCCAGAACGGGCACGCACACCAAGGATCAATACTAACCTATTCACCACTGGATGTCGAAGCCGCTAAACGTCTTCGTCACCAGAGCGGTGTTTACGTCGATCAGGACGGTGGTCACACCGACCGGCTTCGGGTTTCCAGGGACACCGTCCCACGAGCCCGTGGCCCGATCGCTGAGTTCTACCACCAGGTACTGCCCATTCGGCGACAGCGCCACCGATTCGATGACCTGCTGATCCGATCCGGGGCGATATACCTCAGTCCAATCACCATCATCGTACCGCCAGATGCTGGAAACGACCGTGTTCGCCTCGCCGGAGAAATCAAGCACGCGCTGGTACATCCGCGTCGGGCCAGCCAAGGCAATGTCCACCCCCACGCGGGCGGCACCATCCTCGTGTGCTGGCAGCTCCGGGAGCGGCTGCTGCGCACCGGACTGCAGGTCCAGGATCCACCGGCCCTGCAGATCCTGCACCAGCGCGACATCGCCTCGAATGCTGACCGGCCCGCTGTCCTGCACCCGGTTAAAGGGGCGCACCTGGGTGGGATCGAGCAGCTCAATAACCTGCAGCGAGGTATCGGGCAGTTCCACGAGCAGGCGAGTGGTGCCCGGGATCGTGTCCCAAGCGTTCACAAACAAGGGCGAACCATCAAGCCCCAGCACCGGCTCGATACCTCGCCCGAGCCCCACATTGATCTGGTAGAGCGCGAAGGCGGATTCTTGCGCCAGCGCGGAACCACCGCTGGTGTCATCCTCGAGGATGGGCGCACTCAGATCGAGTTGGTCCTCCTCACGCAGCACGCTGAACACGGTCAGATCCGGACGAACCGCGGCGAGGCGGTGCACAGCGCCGTCCACCGGCATCGGTACGGGATCGACGGTGCGGTCTGCTTCGTCGACAAGCCACAGGCTGCTGGCGCCACCCTCGATGGTAGCAACGAGCAAGCGACCGTCCAGCGGGGCAAAGAACTGAATGTTGGGCGCCTGGAAGACGACCTGGCGGCTGGCATCCCGCAACCCAGTGCGCAGAATTTGGTCCTGCCCATCACCACCGCTCCCCCGCTGCAGGTAGAGCAGTTCCGGGCTGGTGGTACGGAACTGGGTAGTCACCACGGTCCTGGGTCCACCGAAACTCGCCCGGACGCCGTCAATCGTGACCGTGTATTCCTCGGCGTAGTGCAGCGGCTCGGTGAACTGCAGCACGATGCTGCGACCCCGAACACTTGCCTGCACCGCTGCCGACGGCTGCACCGAAACCTGCAGGTCGTCCGCGTCCGAGAGCAGCGCGTTCGTGGTCAGTACGACCCGCCCGCCGCTTCCTGCCACGAGGCGGTCAGGATTCGCCTCGGTCGAGACCAGCCGCGGCCCCTGCAGCAGCAACAGCGCGGAGACCGCGCCAGCGGCGGCCAGCACGAGCACGAGCACCAGCACCACCGACCGCGTGAATCGCCCCCGCGCCTGCGCATCCGTGCGGGCCTGGCCGAGATCAGAAGACATACTGCTGCTCCGGCGCATCGGTCGGGGTCAGGGCCGTCGCTTCCAGCACGATGGTCTGTCCACTGCGGGCGCTCGGGTTCCCGCCGAACGCACCACTGGCCGAAACCCACGTGCCCGCGGGTGCCGCCGTCTGCCAGCCGGGCCAGTACACCGGCACGCCCACTGCCTGTGCGTCAACCGCGCAGCAGGTGACGACGAAGCGCGACACAAACACGACGTTCTCGGGATCATCCGCGTCCGGCGTGGTGAAGCCCACCACCTCGGCGCGCTTCCCAGCCCAAAAGCCCAGATCATCGGTTTGCTGGAGCAACGAGGCCCAGTCGGCAATGGTGAGGTTCGCCAGGCTGTCTGCCGTGACCTCGTCTGCGTCGACGGCGCTGCCGATGCCCACACCGGCATTCACCGAGCGCGCCTCGGCGGTCGCCGCCGAGAGCGCCTGTGGCGGGGCGGCCACCAAGAGCACCACGCCAATGGCCACCACGGCGCCCCCGCTCATCGCCGATAGCGCGCGGCGCCAGGCTGGCACCTCGGAGTGGTCGTGGTCGTAGTCATGTTCGTGCTCGTGGTCGTGACCGGAATCGACCGCAGCGCGCGCAGCCGGCGTCAGTACCGCGCCGAGTAACAGCACGCCGCCGAGCACGGTCATCACGACGGTGAACAGCACATATCGCGGGTGCATGTACAAGGTGAGCTGGTCAGTGATCGCCAGATATCCGATCGCTACCAGGAACACCGCTCCCAGGCCGAGGCCTAGCCACCAGGTGCGGCGCTGGTCATGGGTTGCTGCATCACGTGCCGACAAGGTTCATCACCACCCCGAGCAAGAAACTGAGCGCCGCCACAACGACGGTCATCAGCACCAGCGTGCGAACCCGGAAGGTGGTCCGCAGCAGCGCCAAGAGCTTGATGTCGATCATCGGCCCGAACACCAGGAAGGCCGCAATCGAGCCGGGGAGAAAAATGCTGGCGAAGGACAGCGCAAAGAACGCATCCACATTCGCACAAATCGAGACCACAAATCCCAACGCCATCATTGCCAGCACCGAAAGCACCGGGTTCGCACCGAGCGCCGTCAACCACTCGCGCGGAATGAGGACCTGGATGGCGCCAGCCAGCAGCGAGCCGAGCAGCAGCGCCGGCAGCATGGCCCCGAGCTCGCGTACCGAGAGTGTGGCGCTGCGCTGGAACTTGGCGGTGGCGCCCCGATCAGCCTCCGCCTCGCGGCGATCCAGGGCGCAACTGTCTTGGAAGCGTGCGGTGAGCAGCGAATCCTGATCCGGATGACGCGACAACAACCAACCGACCACGTTGGCGATGACGAAGCCACCGATCAGCCGCGCCGCCAAAATCCCCCCATCGAAGCCGAACGCCTGCTGGGTGGTGATGATCGTCACCGGGTTCAAGATCGGCGCGGCCAGCAGGAACGTGATGGAGTCCGCCGGCGTGAGACCACGAACCATGAGTCCGCGCGAGAGCGGCACATTGCCGCATTCACACACCGGCAGGAAGAAGCCAAGCAGCGACAGCACAATTCGGCGCGGAATGCCGCGCTGGGGCACGATGCGCTCAAGCCAGTGCTGCGGGAACCAGACCTGGACCAAGGTGGAGAGCACCACGCCGAGCACGACGAAAGGAAAGGCCTCGATCGCGACGCTGAGGCTCAGCGTGACAAAGTCGCCGGCCAGGTCCGGCATGGTCACTGCCTCGGCCGTAACGAGCCGCAGTGCGACCAAGCCAGCGACCACCAGGAGCGCGGCGAGGAGCCACAACCAGCGGCGTGGCCTGCGCGGTTCCACCGCTTCAGCCGCCCGACGACCAGCGAGGTCGTGGGCGGCCAGGTGGTGGTGATGTTCGGGCACGATGGTGCGTGAGGTCCTTACTGCGACTCAGCGTCCGGACGAATCGCTGCCACCGACACGCGACGCGAACCGCGACCCGACTTCGGCGCCGGATCCTTCGGCTCGGGCAGCGCCTCAATGACCGATTCGAGCAACTGCTCCACCTCGGCTGCCTTCGCACGCCGCGGCGCACGCCGAGCCGGCGGCAGCGGTACGCCCAGCACCTCGGTCGGCAGATCCTCTGCCGGGGTCTGCGTCTCGGCCGCCTCCGGCGTGGGAGCGTCGGCCGACTTGGGCGTCGTGTGCGAGGCGGCCAGCGTGCCGGCAACGATCTGCGCCACCGCGTGCTTCACATCCTCGGTGAGGGCGTGCGTGGCCGGGTTCGGCGTCGCGGGAGCAGGCTGTTGCTGCTGCGACTGCTTGTTGCGGTTCCGACCCGAGCGACGCGACCCCTGCGACTCGTTCTGGGCCGCCACCGGGGCGGGCGGAGTGATGGTCTCACTGAGGCCCACGCCGATCTTCTTGCGCGTCATCTGGACCAGACCCAGCGAGGTGACCTCGGCCACCTGATGCTTCGTGCGGTCACGGGCCAGGCACTCCACCAGTCGGCGCAGCACCAAATCGCGGTTGTTCTCGAGCACCATGTCGATGAAGTCGATCACGATGATGCCGCCGATGTCGCGCAGGCGCAGCTGACGGACGATCTCCTCGGCCGCCTCGAGGTTGTTGCGCGTCACGGTTTCTTCGAGGTTGCCGCCGGAGCCGACGAACTTCCCGGTGTTCACGTCGACGACGGTCATCGCCTCGGTGCGGTCGATCACCAGCGAACCACCCGAGGGCAGCCACACCTTCCGGTCCAGTGCCTTTTGGATTTGCTCGTTCACGCGGTACAGGCTGAACAGGTCGTCGCCCTGGTACTCCTCCACGCGCTCCAGCAGGTCGGGAGCGACCTGGCCGAGGTACTCGGTAATGACCTGCTTGGCATCGGAGCCCGAGATCACCATCTTGGTGAAGTCCTCGTTGAAGACGTCGCGGATGATCTTGATCAGCAGATCCGGCTCCGAGTGCAGCAACTGCGGTGCGTTGCCGTGTTCCGACTTGGCACTGATCTGCTCCCACTGCCGCTGCAGTCGGGTCACGTCGCGGGTGAGTTGCTCTTCGCTGGCACCTTCAGCCGCGGTGCGGACGATGACACCGGCGTGCTCAGGCAGCACCGACTTCAGGATGGCCTTGAGGCGGCTACGCTCGGTGTCCGGCAGCTTGCGGCTGATGCCGTGCATCGAACCGTTCGGCACGTACACCAGGTAGCGGCCGGGCAGCGAGATCTGGCTGGTCAGTCGAGCACCCTTGTGACCCACCGGGTCCTTGGTCACCTGGACCAACACCTTGTCGCCGGCCTTCAGCGCGTTCTCAATTTTGCGCGGCTGGTTGTTGGTCTCGGCGGCCGACCAGTCGACCTCGCCCGAGTACAGCACGGCGTTGCGGCCACGGCCGATGTCGACGAAGGCCGCTTCCATGCTGGGCAGCACGTTCTGGACGCGACCGAGGTAGACGTTGCCGATCAGCGAGACGTTCTGGCTGCGAGCCTGGTAGTACTCGACCAGGATGCCGTCCTCCAGCACGCCGATGTCGGTGACACCGTCGTGCGAGCGCACCGCCATCACACGGTCCACCGACTCGCGGCGAGCCAGAAACTCGCTTTCGGTGATCACGCTGCGGCGACGGCCTGCGTCGCGACCATCGCGGCGGCGCTGCTTCTTGGCCTCCAGACGCGTTGAGCCCTTGACCTTCTGCGGCTCCGTGATGAGTTCCGGCTGCGGCTTCTGGCGCTGCTTGCGCGGAGTCTCGGTGCTCTGCTTCTCTTCGCTCGCACTGCCGTTGCCCCCGCGATTGCGGGTGCGGGTCCGGCGGTTGCCGGACGCTTCCTCAGCCTTGGCCGGCTCGGCAGCCGGCACCGGTTCCGGCAGCGGCGGCAAGTCGGGGGCGACGAAGAGCAGCGAGGTGGTGGTGATCGTGCTCAGATCGATCGGCTCGGGTGCGGGCTTGGCAGCCTTCTCAGCGCGGTTGCCGCCGCCACGACGCGAGCGACGACGACGGGATCCGTCCCCGTTGGAGGCAGCGGCATCATCTGACTCGCTGGCGGCAGCCTCGTCCTCGTCGGTGGTCTCGGCGGCAGCGACCGCAGCGTCCGCAGCGTCGGCGGCGTCCGCAGCGTCGGCGGCACCTGCCTCCTCGGCAGCAGCCGCATCGACCGCCGTCTCGTCCACTGCCGTCTCGTCGACCTCAACAGCCTCATCCGCAACCGCCGGAGCGGCAGCGTCCTCGGCCGGGGCCAGTGCGGTTGGATCCGATTCCGTCAGCGCGACGGACGTCTCGGCACTCTTCGGAGCCTTGCGGCCTCGGGTCAGGCGGAGGATCCCCAGACCCCGTACCCCTGAATCCTGCGTGCTTGCGTCTTCATGTTCTTCCACCATTCCTGGTGCACTCCTCGCCCGGTGCGGCGCCGCTCGCGCCGGGTACTCTCTGCGGGGGCAGCTTGGCTGCGCCCGAATCCTCTGGTCGCCGGGCGGGCCGCCTGTCGGCGCTGACCCTTCCGGCACGGAACTGGCTATCCGTCACGCTCACGGCGCTCTCGCCGACACCCGCCGCGGCGGGGATTTCTCGTGGCCCGGTATGCCCGGGAAGCTCTTCTTGGGGGCGACTGCGCTTCCTTGAGCGCGTCGCACTGCTATCAGTATCGCACGCGCACCATCAAAACTGGCGAATATCTCGATATGGAATAATCAGCCGCGTGACCCAGGAACTCACCGAACGTCCCGTCCGCGGCTACGCAGCCCTGCTCATTCTCACCGGCATCATTGGCTGGATGTCGTCCTTCGCACTCACGATGGACAAGTTCCATCTGCTCGAGGATCCGGACGGGCAACTCACCTGCGACTTCAACATCCTGGTGCAGTGCAGTGCCAACCTGAACTCCTGGCAGGGTTCGGTGTTCGGCTTCCCGAACTCGCTGGTTGGCCTCGCGGCCTTCACCGTGCCGATCGTGCTTGGCCTGGCATTGCTCGCCGGCGCCCGCTTCGCCCGTTGGTTCTGGTGGGGCTTCCTCAGCGGCACCTTCCTCGGCTTCGTCTGGGTGCTGTGGTTCATGAGCCAGAGCTTCTTCGAGATCGGCAAGTTGTGCCCGTGGTGCACCACCATGTGGATCGCGATGATTCCACTGTTCGTGGTCACGCTGATCCGCGTCCTGCGCGATCACGCTGGCGGTAGCGAACGCTATCGCCGGGTCATGAACGAGGTCTCGAATTGGACCTGGGTGATTCTGGTAGCGCTGTACCTGATCCTCGCGCTGCTGATCCACATCTTCCTGGACCCGCTGGCCTACCTCTAACGCTTCGCAACACGCAAAGGGCGGCCCCGCACCGCGGAGCCGCCCTTCTTGCTGTCTGCTCAGGCCTGCGGGAACCAGATCGCCAGTTCACGCGCCGCCGACTCGGGCGAGTCGGAGCCATGCACCAGATTCTGCTGCACCTTCAGACCCCAGTCACGGGCCAGGTCACCGCGGATGGTGCCGGGGGCCGCCGTGGTCGGGTCGGTGGTGCCAGCCAGCGAGCGGAAGCCTTCGATGACGCGCTGGCCCTCGAGCCGGATCGCCACGATCGGGCCGGAGAGCATGAAGTCCACCAGCGGCTGGTAGAAGGGCTTACCCTCGTGCTCGGCGTAGTGCTCGGCGAGCTGCTCCGGGGTCGCATGCAGCATGCGCAGGTCGCGAATCACGTAACCCTTGGCCTCGATACGACGCAGGATCTCACCGACCAAGGACCGGGCCACCCCATCCGGCTTGATTAGGACGAGGCTCTGCTCAATGTCACTCATACGGTTCCTTCCACGGTGTTGTTCTGGGCGAACTGGGCAGCCCGCTCACGGTCAATACGGGTCGCACGCACCACCGCGTACGCCCAGAGGGCCAGGCACAGCGCGCCGACCACGTACATCGTCGGCACCACCACACCCAAGGCCACGAGGAGCACTTGCAGTATCCAGCCGGCGACCACGGCCCAGCGATGCCGCAGCTGCGATCCCACCCACAGCAGCAGCACGATCAGCACCGGCCCGCCAATCCAGGCGTAGATCGGCTGCGGCCAGAGCGAGGCACTCAGCAATGTGGCAAAGAATGCCACGAATGCTTCGAGGCCGAGCACGACCTGGCCAACCGCCTCGACGGTGCTGCGCTGACGCTTAGCCACGACCAAACCATCCTTCCGACAGGGCGGTGGACAGGGCCTCGCCCGCCAGGATCAGCGAGCCGGTGACCAGCACGCCGCGACCACTCACCTCGCCAGCCCAGGCCCGGGCGTGCGCGATTGCGGCTGGCACCTCGGCCACGACCTCGACCTTGCCCGCCTCGTTACCGAGGACGTCGCGAGCCCGGACGGCCAGTTGCTCGGCCGGGATCGAGCGCTCAGACTTCGCGCTGGTGATAATCACGCGCTCTGCCAGCGGCACGAGCTGCCGCAGGATACCTTCCACGTCCTTGTCGGACACGATGCCGATCACCAGGGCGAGGCCCTCGAAACTGAAGTACTTGGGCATCGCCTGCGCCAGCACCGTCGCACCCGCGGGGTTATGCGCCCCATCCACGAGTACGGTCGGCGTGCCACCGATGCGCTGCAGGCGTCCCGGCGAGGTGACTTCAGCCAGTCCCTCCTCGAGGATTTCCTCGTCGATCGGCTGTGCGCCGTCGCCGAGCAGCGCTTCCACTGCGGCAATAGCCAGGGCCGCGTTGGCGGCCTGGTGGTCGCCGTACAGGGGCAGTAAGCCCTCGTACTTGGCCGCTAGGCCCTGCACTTCGATCGCTTGGCCGCCGACGCCGACGACGGTGTCCACCAGAGCAAAGTCGGTGCCTTCCACCGCGATCGTGGCGTCATGCCCGGCCGCCACCTCACGCAGCACGGACAGGGCTGCCTCCGGCTGCTGCGCGGTCACGACGCGAGCGCCCTGCTTGATGATGCCTGCCTTGGTGCGCGCAATCTCCTCGATGGTGCGACCGAGTCGCTCCACGTGGTCGAGTGCAATCGGGGTAAAGACGGCGACGTCGCCGTCGGCGACATTCGTGGCGTCCCATTCCCCGCCCATCCCCACCTCGAGGACGATCACGTCCACCGTCGCATCCGCGAAAATGGCAAACCCGAGCACGGCGAGGGCCTCGAAATAGGACAGCCGCGGCTCCCCCGCCTCGGTCAGCTCCGTATCGACCACATGCAGCACGTAGGCGATGTCCTGCCAAACCTCGCCGAGGCGCTCCTCGGGAACCGGGGCACCATTCAGGGCGAAGCGCTCCGCAAGCGACACCAGGTGCGGGCTGGTGAACAAACCGGTGTTCAGCCCGTGGGCACGCAGCAACGCCTCAATGATGCGAGCGGTCGTGGTCTTGCCGTTCGTGCCGGTGATGTGCACCACCGGCGCGATCCGGTGGACATCACCGAGCAGTTCCACCGCGCGACGGGTGGCCCCGAGGCGCGGCTGCGGCTGAGCCTCGCCGAGCCTGGACGCCAGTTCGGCTTGGATCCGATCGGCAATTTCCGGCATTACTGTCCTCCGTTGCGGCGCAAGGCCACGACGATATCACCGCGAGATGCGATGCCGCTGCCAGCAGCAAGGGTGGTGGTGGCAAACGCGTCGTCGCTCGCGGCGGCACTCTGCTGCAGGGTCACCGACACGGCGAGGACCTCCTCGGCCACCATCGACTGGTTCGCCTCGATGGCGGCCAGGTCGGACTCCTCGGCGGCGGTAACAACCAGGTCGATCCGGTCCGTCACCTCCAGGCCCGCGCTCCGACGCGCCTCCTGGATGCCACGCACCAGGTCGCGGGCCAGGCCCTCGGCTTCGAGTTCTGGCGTGGTGACGGTGTCCAGCAGCACAAAGCCACCGCTCGACAGCACGGCCACGGCCACGCCGTCGCCGGCCCCACTGGTTTCGAGGGTGAGCTCGTACTCGCCGGCGATCAGTTCGGTGCCTCCGGCGACGACCACGCCACCCTGCTCCGACCAGTCCCCTGCCTTGGCGGCTTGGATCACGCGCTGCACGTCCTTGCCGAGGCGCGGGCCCGCCACGCGGGCGTTCACCGCCAGGCGGCGGCTGATCCCGTGCTCGGCGGCGCTCGCCTCGGTGAGCTGAGTGAGGCGGACGGCCTTCACATTCAACTCATCCGCGAGGATCGCCTCGAAGGGCGCAAGCCCGGCCGGGTCGGCAGCCACGACGGTGACGGCGGCCAGCGGCAGACGCACACGCAGGCCATTCTGCTTGCGCAGGGCCAGCACGGTAGAGGCAACATCGCGGACACTGTCCATCGCCTCGGTCAGGGCCGCGTTCTGCGGGAATTCATCGGCATTCGGCCAGTCGGTGAGGTGCACTGAGCGGCCACCGGTCAGGCCCTGCCAGATGCGCTCGGACACCAGCGGGATCAGCGGCGCGGCGACACGCGTCACGGTCTCGAGCACGGTGTACAGCGTGTCGAAGGCGGCAGCGTGCGCCGGGTTGGTCTTCGTACCCTCCCAGAAGCGGTCGCGGCTGCGGCGCACGTACCAGTTGGTGAGCACCTCGGCGAAGTCGCGCAGCGCGGCCATAGCGGCTGAGGCGTCGAGGGCGTCGAGCTTGGCCTGCACCTCGCGAATCAGGTCGCCGGTCTTCGACAGCAGGTAGCGGTCGAGCACGTCCTCAGCATCGGTGCGCCAGGTCGCCTCGTAGCCGTCCGCGTTGGCGTAGAGCGAGAAGAAGTACCAGGTGTTCCACAGCGGCAACAGGAACTGCCGCACGCCCTCGCGGATGCCTTCTTCGGTGACGATCAGGTTGCCGCCACGCAGCACCGGGCTGGACAGCAGGAACCAGCGCATCGCGTCCGAGCCGTCACGGTCAAAGACCTCGTTCACGTTCGGGTAGTTGCGCAGACTCTTGGACATCTTCTGTCCGTCATTGCCGAGCACAATGCCGTGACTGACGACGTTCCTGAACGCCGGGCGGTCGAACAGTGCCGTGGCCAGAATGTGCAGCGTGTAGAACCAACCGCGGGTCTGTCCGATGTATTCGACGATGAAATCGGCCGGGTTGTGGCTGTCGAACCACTCCTGGTTCTCGAACGGGTAGTGCACCTGCGCGAAGGGCATCGAACCCGAATCGAACCACACGTCCAGCACGTCCTCGACGCGGCGCATGGTGCTCTGGCCGGTCGGGTCGTCGGGGTTCGGCCGGGTGAGGTCGTCGATGTAGGGGCGGTGCAGGTCCACTTCGCCAGCCTCGTTACGAGGCAGCCGGCCGAAGTCGGCCTCGAGTTCCGCGAGCGAACCGTACACGTCAACCCGCGGGTACTCGGGGTTGTCACTCACCCACACCGGGATCGGGCTGCCCCAGTAGCGGTTCCGCGAGATCGACCAGTCGCGGGCGTTGTCGAGCCACTTACCGAACTGGCCGTCCTTGACGTTGTCCGGCACCCAGTTGATCTGCTGGTTCAGCTCGATCATCCGGTCCTTGATGTCGGTGACACGGATGAACCAGCTGGACACGGCTTTGTAGATCAGCGGGGTGCGGCAGCGCCAGCAGTGCGGGTACGAGTGCTCGTAGGAGCGGACCTGCAGCAGCCGGCCCATGCTGCGGATCAGCGCCGTCAACGGCTTGTTCGCCTCGAAGACCTGCTGGCCAGCAACATCACTGACCACCGAGAGGAACTTGGCAGCCGAGTCCACCGAGATGATGGTCGGGATGCCAGCCGCATCGGCAATGCGCTTGTCGTCCTCACCATAGGCCGGGGCGGTGTGCACGACACCGGTGCCGTCCGTGGTGCTGACGTAGTCGTCGACGAGGATTCGCCAGGCGTCCTGGGTGCCGTAGGCCTCTGCATCGGCGTAGTAGTCGAACAGGCGCTGGTACCGCACGTCGGCCAACTCGGCGCCGGCGATGGTGCGGGTCACCGCTGCCTTCGCCTCGGCCGCGTCCGCGTAGCCGAGGTCCTTGGCGTAGTTGGCCAGCAGGTCGGCGGCGAGCAGGAAGCGGCGTTCAGCGAGCGCCGGACCGTCGTGCTCGGTGCCCTTCTGACCCGCGCCCGGGCCACCGGGCAGCACCACGTACTCGATGGCCGGACCCACCGCGAGCGCGAGGTTCGTCGGCAGCGTCCACGGCGTGGTGGTCCAGGCCAGGATTTCGACACCGGCCAGTCCGAGAGACTCTGCCTTCTCGCCAGTCAACGGGAACGAGACGGTGACCGACTGGTCCTGACGCATCTGGTAGACGTCGTCGTCCATGCGAAGTTCGTGGTTCGACAGCGGGGTTTCATCGCGCCAGCAGTAGGGCAAGACGCGGTAGCCCTCGTAGGCGAGGCCCTTGTCATAGAGGCGTTTGAAGGCCCAAAGCACGCTCTCCATAAAGCCGATGTCGAGGGTCTTGTAGTCGTTCTCGAAGTCGACCCAGCGCGCCTGGCGGGTAACGTACTCTTCCCACTCCTGGGTGTAACGCAGCACGCTGGCACGCGCCTCGCTGTTGAACGCGGCGACGCCCATCGCCTCGATCTCGCTCTTCTCGGTGATGCCGAGCTGCTTCATCGCCTCAAGCTCGGCCGGCAGACCGTGGGTGTCCCAACCGAAGCGGCGGTCGACCTTGTTGCCACGCTGCGTCTGGTAGCGCGGGAAGACGTCCTTGGCGTAGCCGGTGAGGAGGTGACCGTAGTGCGGCAGACCGTTGGCGAAGGGCGGGCCATCGTAGAAGACCCACTCCGGCGCATCCTCGCGCTGGCGGATCGACTCGCGGAAGGTGTCATCAGCGTTCCAGTACGCCAGCACCGCCTCTTCGATCGCCGGGAACGACGGGCTGGGCGTGACGGCAGCGGGGTTCTGGTCTGCGGGGTTGGGACGCGGGTACATGCAGTGGCTCCTGGGCGTTTTGGAACTCGGCCACAGGGACGCGATCGCTCGCGCGGTACCACCCTGCTTGCCGCGGCCCCGGCTGCTGCCAGTGCTGCGACCACTTCATTTGGCGATCACGGGCCAACCCGTTCGGTTCTACTGAGCACGAATGCCGTTCTTCCGAAGACTCCCCGGTGATAGCCGGTTCACAGTCGTTATCACCTAGTCTACCGGCTTCTCGGGTTGGGGCCGAAGCAGAGTTCCCGCCCAGCAACGCGATTACCTGGGGCCACGAAGATGTGCAGCTACCTAGGTTGCGCGCCCGCGAATCTGGCCGGATCACCATGATTGCGATCCTTTGCCGCCACGGTTACGCAGCCCCGACGCCACGGCACTGGTTCGCAGCCTGACCTGGAATGGCGTCGGGTACGGGTTCGCTGGCGATTCGGCCCTGACGCTCGCCGCCTCGGTGGCAGGTACCGCTCCGGCCGGTCAACATCTGGCTGTCACCGCCGAGACGAACCTCGCATCGACCCTGAAGTATCAGTGGCTGCGCGACGCATGGCAAGACACTGACGGCAAGCAGCACCGGCTGGAGTGCCTCGGGCACGACGCTGCGCTACTCCTGGTGGGCCGGCGACCCGGCTGCAGGCGCCTCGACCTGGACGCTGGTGCAGTCTGGTGCCTCGACGACGCTGAAGCTGACCTGGCTGGAGCAGGGCGAGAGGGTCGTCGTCACAGTGACCGGCCGCAAGCAGGACTTACACCAAGGCGGAGAGCGCACCGTCGAAGGCGACCGCACTGGTCAAGTAGCGCTTCGGCCGCGCCTCCATGTGGGGTGTCTGATTCGTCAGGCACCCCACAGGTGCATTTCGGGGCCTTTTCCGACACGGTGCACAGCCACGCGCGGCTGTTCGAACGAGGATTCTGGGGGACGGTTTGTTGCGCGCGCATACAATGTCATGCAGCGCTCGT
The DNA here is from genome assembly GCA_023436775.1 of Actinomycetes bacterium. Classification (GTDB taxonomy): domain Bacteria; phylum Actinomycetota; class Actinomycetes; order Actinomycetales; family Microbacteriaceae; genus JAEZHW01. The sequence goes on along the minus strand of JAEZHW010000069.1, from coordinate 26,138 downwards.
GGCGTGCGCCCCATGCCGGTGCGCTACTGGCTGGACTCAGTCGTTGGTGACTGCTTCGGAAGCGTTCTCGCGGCGCGTCAGGCACTGCACCTCGCTGAGGCCTTCCTGCCGGACCTGGAGCCGGTTCGTGGGGTCGAGCACGGCCAAGATCGATTGCGTCGCGGAATCCAAGGCTGCGACTTGCTCGGCGGTGAGTGCCTGCGCGAAGTGTTCATTCACCGCGTACGTATAGGCGGGGCGGGCACGGCGAATCATCGCCTCGCCAGCCTCGGTGAGCACCACGTTGGTTCCGCGTCGGTCCTCGGGGCATGCCATTCGATCCACCAGTTTCCGGTCGATCATGCGGGCAATGACGTGTGAGAGTCGCGGCAGTGTGGCATTGGTTGCGTCCGCCAGTGCGCTCATGCGCAGGGTCTGGCTGGGTGCCTCAGCGAGGCGGGTGAGCACCAGGAACTCGAAGTGCGTCAGTCCCCCAGCGAGTTGCAGGCGCGCGTCCAACACCGGCGGCAGCAGCTCAGTGACGGCGACGAGGCGCAGCCAGGCGGCAGCGACCGCATCGTCGATCGGCGGGTTCTCCGCCTGAGACAATGCCGTGTATGGGCAGGCGTAGGCTGCCTCAGCCGGGACCTCGTTGCCCGAGTCCTGCGCGGCCGAAGCGGTGCGCGCCGCCACATCCTGCATGCTTCGAGTCTATGTCAGTGACTCACCGACGCGGCAGCCCTGGTCGGGGAATACTCGGACCCGTATCATTGTCGTATTGTATGCATTTGCATAGAATGGAGCCATGATGGAGTCAGTAGCCGCATCCCCACCGCCGATCGAGTTCGGCGTGTTCTCGGTCGGTGACGTCACAACGGACCCGACCACCGGCTCGACGCCATCGGAATATGAGCGCATCAAGGCCATCTTGCGCATCGCCGAGAAGGTGGAAGAGGTTGGCCTGGACGTCTTCGCCATCGGGCAGCACCACAACCCGCCCTTCGTGCCGAGCGCACCGACCACACTGCTGGCGCACGTCGCTGCCCGCACCAATCGCATTACGCTCTCGACGGCAACGACGCTGATCACCACGACCGATCCGGTGCGCATCGCCGAGGACTACGCCTCGTTGCAGCACATCGCTGATGGCCGGGTCGATCTGGTCCTCGGTCGAGGCAACACCGGGCCGGTCTACCCCTGGTTCGGCAAGGACATCCGGCGCGGCATCGAACTCGCCGTCGAAAACTACGCGCTCTTGCACCGACTCTGGCGCGAGGACGTGGTCAACTGGCAGGGCCAGTTCCGCACCCCGCTCCAGGGTTTCACTGCCACGCCACGACCGCTCGACGGCGTCGCGCCCTTCGTCTGGCACGGTTCCATCCGCTCCCCCGAGATCGCCGAGCAGGCCGCCTACTACGGCGACGGCTTCTTCGCGAACAACATCTTCTGGCCCAAGGAGCACTACCAGCGCCTGATCGGCCTCTACCGCGCCCGGTTCGAGCACTACGGTCATGGCAAGGCCGAGCAGGCCTTCGTCGGCCTTGGCGGTCAGGTCTTCATTCGCGCAAACTCGCAAGACGCAGTGCGCGAATTCCGACCCTATTTCGACAATGCTCCGGTGTACGGCCACGGTCCTAGCCTGGAGGAGTTCACTGAGATGACGCCGCTGACCGTCGGCAGCCCGCAGCAGATCATCGACCGCTACGCAGCCATGCGCGATCACTTCGGCGACTACCAGCGCCAGCTGTTCTTGATCGACCACGCGGGCCTGCCACTGAAGACCGTGCTGGAACAGCTCGACATCCTGGGCGAGCAGGTGGTGCCGGTGCTGCGCCAGGAACTGGCCAAAGACCGACCGGCCGACGTCCCGCCCGCACCGACCCACGACTGGTTGGTTGAGCGACACCGCGCGGGCCTTGACCCGGTCCCCGGTGGCGCTGCGAATGCGGCCGCAGCCGCTCAGCAGGCCGATGACGAGGTGTGGTCATGAGCCAGCGACGCATCCTGGTGGTGAGTGCGGGCACGTCCACCCCGTCCTCGACGCGCCTGCTGGCCGATCAGTTGCTCGCCGGCGTGCAGGCGGCGGCCCCGGAGCAGGGACTATCGCTGACTGCAGACACGGTCGAACTGCGGGATCACGCACACGGACTCATCGACCACCTGCTGACCGGCTTTGCCTCCCCGGCGGTCGAGGCCCTGCTGCAGCAGGTCGCCGTGGCGGACGCGCTCATCCTGGTCGCCCCGGTCTACACCACCAGCTACAGCGCCCTGTTCAAGGCCTTCGTCGATGTGCTGGAGCGCCAGCACCTGCAGGGCAAGCCGATCCTGCTCGGCGCGACTGCCGGGACGGCGCGTCACTCGCTGGTGATCGACTACGCCATGCGACCGCTGCTGACCTACCACCAGGCAGAGCCGGTGCCGACGGGCGTGTTCGCGGCCTCGACGGATTGGAGCGGTGGCGACCAGGTTGCGCCACTGTCGGCGCGCATCGCGCGGGCGGCTGGCGAGTTCGTGACGGCGCTGGCGGCAAAGCCTGCGCGCGCCGCCACCGTGGACGAGTACGACCCCGCCAGCTATGGTGGCAGCGACTTCATGGCTCGGCTGCTCGGGACTAGCCCCGCCGAGCCGGACTCGCCTGCTGCTCCGTGAGGATCAGGTCAAGCTCCCCCGGCTTGCCCTCGCGCAGGGTGAAACCGAGGTGGGCACTGAGGGAGATCAATGCGCCGGGATCACTGAGGTCGGTCGGCAGCGGGTGCCCGGCGGCAACGGCCTCCAGCAGTGCCCGCGTGTAGAGCCCCTTGCCGCGCTTGTTGAAGTGGTTCAGTGCCCGAACCACGCCGTCCTTTCCGGGCGCCAGCACGTTCACCGTCCAGTAGCCGCGCTCGATCGGCAGCGGACCGAGCGCGGCGTAGGCCTTGGCCCGCAGGTCCAGCACCGCCGGGCCGTACTCCTGCAGCGCCGCCGTGATCGGGACGCGCCACAGCGCGCCGAGCGACAGCCCTGGCAGCTTCGTGTCATGCGAACACCGGTACGCCGGAATCGGGTCGTCCGCGCCGACGAGTCCAAAGAGGGCTGAGTGCACGCGCACATGCCTGCCGGCTGCCGCCCGGGCATCCGGGGCGAGCGAGCCAGCGTCGAGCGCTTCGAAGAGCACACCCGTGTAGCGCTCGATCGCGGGCATGGTGGCAGAGCTTCGCAGCGCAGCATTGTGCAGCGCCTCACTTGCCGCTTTGGGTCCGAGCCCGAGCGCCTGGACGCCGCGATCAGGGGTGGCGGCGAGTTCCTCCAGCGCGGCCAGTGCGCGCACGCGCGCCTCGGTGAGTGCCGGAGCGTACAGCCGCGCCAAGTCCAGCACCGGACCCGCGCCACCAGCAGTCTTGGTTTCACTCGGAGGCAGCAGAATCAGCACCGATCAAGGCTATGGCAGCGCGCGAAATCCTCCGAATCGTCCCAGCCTGGCGTGATCGCTGGTGGCTACGCTGGTGCCGTGGCGAATTCCCGCATCCTTGCCCTCGACGGCGTTCGCGGCATCGCCGCATTCATCGTGCTGCTCCACCATGCCAGCCTCGTCGCCCGTGGCCCGCTCCAGTCGAGCAACCCAGAACTCTGGACCGCCCTGGAAACCGGGCCCGCCAAACTGCTCCTCCTCGGCACGGAAGCGGTGCTGGTGTTCTTTGTGCTCAGCGGACTGGTCGTGGCCCTGCCCGCCTTCCGCGCAGGCTTCTCCTGGACGGGCTATGCCGCCTCGCGCCTCGCCCGGCTGTACCTCCCGGTCTGGGCAACTCTGATGTTCGCTGCCCTGCTGGTGGTCCTGCTTCCCCGTGACACCAGCGTCGTCTCCGACTCGTGGCTTACCGAGCGCAGCGCCACGGAATTCGAGTGGGACTCGTTCCTGCACCAGTTGACCCTGAGTGGGGCCACCTACCCGCTGTCGAACCCGCTGTGGTCCCTGCGCTGGGAACTGCTGTTCTCGGTGCTGCTGCCCGTCTTCGTTGCCATCGCGCTGCTGCTACGCCGCCACATCGTCCTGGCCACGCTACTGACCGTCGCCCTCAGCATCCTCGGCCGCGTGATCGACGAATCCTGGATGATCTACCTGCCAGCCTTCCTCGTTGGTACGCTCACCGCGGTCCGCCTGGATGACGTGCAGCGATGGGGCGAGGCGGTGCGCGCCCGCCGCCCGTGGCTGCTGCCAGTCCTCGCCGTCGCCTCGATCGCGCTGCTGGCCACGCACTGGTGGTACCGTGCCCCGTGGTTCCAGGCACTGCTCCCCTGGCGTTCGAGCGATGGGAACCACCTCCTCGAACAGGTCCTGTTCGGTGCGGCGCTGCTCGGCGCATTGGGCGTGATCGTGCTGGCCATCACCTCACCCGGCACCGCACGCCTCCTCGAGTCTCGACTCGCGCAGTGGCTCGGCAAGGTCTCGTTCAGCCTGTACCTCGTACACGTCCCGATTCTGGCGACCTGGGCGTTCTTGCTCGGGGACGCCAACTGGCCGTGGGCGGTAGCGGCAGGCCTGGTCACCAGCCTTGTAGCGGGCTGGGCAATGTGGCGTTTCGTGGAGAAACCGAGCCACCGCTTCGCTCGATGGATCGGTGGCAGGGCACGGGCCGCAGAGGCAGCGGTCACCGGCGCCGGGCGCTAGGCGCAGCAGCACGCCTCGCGAAGAGAACGTCCGGGCGCAGCCCCTTGCCGTACCGGGCCGCCCCTAAAACCAGCAGCGGCGGCTGGGTTTCCCCTGCCGCCGCTGCGTGCGTGCTGTCTTACGCGACCAGCGTGGCGTGGCCGGCGACGATCGTCACGGTGTCGTTCTCCACCGAGATGAAGCCATCGCGAGCGTCAGCCACAATCTTCTCGCCGTTCAGCAGGGTGATGCGAACCTCACCCGAGCCGAGGATGGCCAGCAGCGGCTGGTGACCGGGCAGAACACCCAGCTCACCCTCCGTGGTGCGGGCCACCACCGTCTTGGCCTCGCCGGTGTACACCGACTCGGTCGCAGAGACGACGTTGACGCTCAGCGAGCCAGCCATGATTAGCCGAGCTCCTTCTGCAGCTTCGCCCACTTCTCTTCGACGTCGGAGATAGCGCCGACGTTGAAGAAGGCCTGCTCGGCCACGTGGTCGAAGTCACCGCGAACGATGGCGTCGAACGACTCGATGGTGTCCTTGAGCGGAACGGTCGAGCCCTCAACACCGGTGAACTTCTTGGCCATGTAGGTGTTCTGCGAGAGGAACTGCTGGATACGACGGGCGCGAGCCACGGTGATCTTGTCCTCTTCGGAGAGTTCGTCAACACCGAGGATGGCGATGATCTCCTGGAGTTCCTTGTTCTTCTGCAGGATCTGCTTCACCGAGGTGGCCACGCGGTAGTGGTCCTCACCCAAGTAGCGCGGGTCCATGATGCGGCTGGTGGAGGTCAGCGGGTCCACTGCCGGGTAGAGACCCTTCGAGGCGATTTCACGGCTGAGTTCGGTGGTCGCGTCGAGGTGGGCGAAGGTGGTTGCCGGTGCCGGGTCGGTGTAGTCGTCGGCGGGAACGTAGATCGCCTGCAGCGACGTGATCGAGTGACCACGGGTCGAGGTGATGCGCTCCTGCAGCAGACCCATTTCGTCCGCCAGGTTCGGCTGGTAACCCACGGCCGAGGGCATACGACCGAGCAGGGTCGACACCTCGGAACCGGCCTGGGTGAAACGGAAGATGTTGTCGATGAACAGCAGCACGTCCTGCTTCTGCACATCGCGGAAGTACTCCGCCATGGTCAGCGCGCTCAGGGCGACGCGCAGACGCGTTCCCGGCGGCTCGTCCATCTGGCCGAACACGAGGGCGGTCTTGTCGAAGACGCCTGCGTCCTCCATCTCGTGGATCAGGTCGTTACCCTCACGGGTACGCTCACCCACACCGGCGAACACGGACACACCACCGTGGTCCTGTGCCACACGCTGGATCATCTCCTGGATGAGCACGGTCTTACCGACACCTGCACCACCGAAGAGACCGATCTTGCCACCCTGCACATACGGGGTGAGCAGGTCGATGACCTTGATACCGGTCTCGAACAGCTGGGTCTTCGACTCCAGCTGGTCGAATGCCGGCGGCTTGCGGTGGATCGGCCAGCGCTCGGTGATCTCGATGGTCTCGCCCGGCTCGGCGTTGAGGACTTCACCGGTCACGTTGAACACGCGACCCTTGGTGACGTCACCAACCGGCACCGAAATCGGTGCGCCGGTGTCGCGGACTTCCTGACCACGGACCAGACCGTCGGTCGGCTTCAGTGCGATGGCGCGGATCAGGTCGTCGCCGAGGTGCTGTGCGACCTCAAGCACCAGCTTGGTGGTGGTGCCATCCAGAGTGATGTCGGTCTCGAGCGCGTTGTAGATGTCGGGGATCGAGTCGTGCGGGAACTCGATGTCGACCACCGGGCCGGTAACGCGGGCGATGCGTCCGACCCCGGCCACGGCGGCGGCCTCAGCGGCAGCCTTCTTGGCGGCGGGCTTCTTCGCAGTTGCGGTTGCCATTGTCGTCTTCTTTCGTTCGGTCAGGTCAGGACGCCGAGCTCAGGGCGTCTGCGCCGCCCACAATCTCGGAAATCTGCTGCGTGATCTCGGCCTGGCGAGCGTTGTTCGCCAAGCGGGTGTACTCGTTGATGAGCTTGTCGGCGTTGTCCGTCGCGGACTTCATCGCCTTCTGCGTTGCGGCGTGCTTTGCGGCAGCGGACTGCAGCATGGCGTTGAACAGGCGGCTGCGGATGTAGACCGGCAGCAGCGCGTCCAGCACCGCGTCAGCGTTGGGCTCGAATTCGTAGAGCGGAAGCGGCTGGTCGTCACCCGGCTCCTCGACGCCGTCCACGACCTCGAGGGGCAGCAGACGCACGGTCTGCGGCTCCTGCGAGAGCAGGCTGACGAAGCGGTTGTAGACGAAGTGAATTTCGTCCACGCGGGCCTCATCACCCTCGGGCGCGTTGAACGCTTCCAGCAGGGCGTCGCCCAGCTCTTCAGCGGTCTGGAACTCGGGGTTGTCCGTGGAACCGATCCAGCTGCGCACGAAGGCCCGCTGGCGGAACTGGAAGTACCCCACTGCCTTGCGACCGACGAGGTAGTAAACCACCTGCTTGCCCTGTTCGCGCAGCAGGGTGGTGAGCTCTTCAGCCTCGCGGAGCACCTGCGAGTTGAACGCACCAGCCAGACCACGGTCCGAGGTGAAGATCACGACAGCAGCACGCTCGACAACCTGACGCTCAGTGGTGAGCGGGTGGTCGATGTTCGAGTAGCTGGCCACCGCCGACACGGCGCGGGTGACCGCGTTCGCATACGGGGTGGACGCAGCCACGCGAGCCTGCGCCTTCTGAATACGGGAGGCGGAGATCAGCTCCATCGCCCGCGTGATCTTCTTCGTCGCGGTTGCGGAGCGGATCTTCTGCCGATAGACCCGAAGCTGAGCGCCCATACTTAGCGCTTCTTCCGGACGATCTTCTCCTGAGCAACCTCAGCCTCGTCGAGTGCCTCGGCAACCTCGGTGCCCACTGCGTTCAGCGGACGACCATTGCCGGTGACGAAGCCAGCCTTGAACTCGGCGACCGCGGCCTCGAGGGCCTCAACGGTCTCGTCAGCAAGCTGACCCGAGTCGCGCAGGGTGGTCAGGATGGAGGTCTTGCGCTCTAGGTAGTCGAGCAGTTCGCGCTCGAAGCGCAGCACGTCCTCGACCGGCACGTCGTCGAGCTTGCCGGTGGTACCGGCCCACACCGAGACGACCTGGTGCTCGACCGGGTACGGGGTGTACTGCGGCTGCTTCAGCAACTCAGTCAGGCGAGCACCACGCTCGAGCTGACGGCGGCTGGCGGCATCGAGGTCCGAGGCGAACATCGCGAAGGCCTGCAGCGAGCGGTACTGGGCCAGCTCGAGCTTCAACGTACCCGAGACCTTCTTGATGTGCTTCAGCTGAGCGTCACCACCGACACGCGACACCGAGATACCCACGTCGACTGCCGGACGCTGGTTGGCATTGAACAGGTCGGACTGCAGGAAGATCTGGCCGTCGGTGATCGAGATCACGTTGGTCGGGATGTAGGCCGACACGTCGTTGGCCTTGGTTTCGATGATCGGCAGACCGGTCATCGAACCAGCACCCAGCTCATCGCTCAGCTTGGCGCAACGCTCCAGCAGGCGAGAGTGCAGGTAGAACACGTCACCCGGGTATGCCTCACGGCCCGGCGGACGACGCAGCAGCAGCGACACGGCACGGTAGGCCTCGGCCTGCTTCGACAGGTCATCGAAGATGATCAGGACGTGCTTGCCCTGGTACATCCAGTGCTGGCCGATAGCCGAACCGGTGTACGGGGCGATGTACTTGAAGCCGGCCGGGTCCGAAGCGGGCGAGGCGACGATGGTGGTGTATTCCATCGCGCCGGCCTCTTCCAGGGCGCCCTTCACCGCGGCGATGGTCGAACCCTTCTGGCCCACGGCGACGTAGATGCAGCGAACCTGCTTGGTCGGGTCGCCCGACTCCCAGTTCGCCTTCTGGTTGATGATGGTGTCGATTGCGATGGCGGTCTTACCGGTCTGGCGGTCACCAATGATCAGCTGACGCTGGCCGCGGCCCACCGGGATCATGGCGTCGATGGCCTTGATACCGGTCTGCAGCGGCTCGTGCACGCTCTTGCGCTGCATCACGCCAGGCGCCTGCAGTTCCAGGGCGCGGCGGCCGTCCGTCTCGATGGCGCCGAGGCCGTCGATCGGGTTACCCAGCGGGTCAACCACGCGACCGAGGTAGCCTTCACCGACCGGAACCGAGAGGACCTCGCCGGTGCGGGTGACTTCCTGTCCAGCGGCGATGCCGTTGAACTCACCGAGGATAACGACACCGATCTCGGTCTCGTCCAGGTTCAGGGCCAGGCCCAGGGTGCCGTCTTCGAAGCGCAGGAGCTCGTTCGCCATTGCGCCCGGCAGGCCCTCAACGTGGGCGATGCCGTCGGCGGCGTCGACCACGTGGCCGATCTCCGTCTTGGCCGCAGCACCGGGCTTGTAGCCGGCGGCGAAGTCCTTCAGCGCGTTCCGGATCTCGTCCGGGCTGATCGTCAGTTCTGCCATTGTTCTCGTCGTTTCCTTTTAGCCGTCTCAGCTGGCGAGCTGAAGCTTGAGTTCACGCAAACGTGCCTGCACGCTGCCGTCGATGATGTGGTCACCAAGGTGGACGCGGACGCCACCGATCAGTGCCGGGTCAAGGGTGACCGCGACGTTCACGGGGCGACCCTGCTCGGCGCTGAGGGCATCCTCAAGGGCCTTCACCTGGGTCTTGCTCAGCGGGGTGGCCGATACCACTCGAGCGAGGTCTGCACCACGCTCATCGGCGACCACCTCAGCAGCGCGCTGCAGCACTGCGGTGTAGCGACGACCGCGCAACTGCTCGGCGAGGCCGCCAGCGATTGCGATCGTGGCCTTGGCGGCCTTGCCGTCGAGCAGACGCTCCACGATGCCGCGCTTGGCGGACGCGTCGCCGATGCTGCTGCTGAGCGTGAGCTCAAGCTCTGCGTCCGAGGCGATGGCCTCGGCCAGAGCCAGCAGTTCACCGGCGACGTCGTCACTTGCCTTGACATTGGCCAGTGCGCGAATGCCGAGTTCCTCGAGGGCCAGCGGCAGGTCCTTCGGAGCCGACCAGCGGCTCGCAACGGCGCCTTCAACCAGCGTCACGGCCGCAGCAGGCGCACCGTTGAGCACGCGGCCAAGCAGGTCGACCTTCCGTTGCACGTCCGTACCGGGGTCTGCCAGCACGCTGCGAAGCTGCACGGAAGAACCGATCAGCCGCGCTGCGTTCAGCAGCCCTTCACCAACCGCGGTGTCCTTCACCGCAACACCGGACAACTGTGCCCGGGCTGCGGCGAGGGCCGCTCGAGTTGCACTCGCCATGGCTTACTTGCCTGCCTTCACCTTGCTGTCGCTGCCGAGGTCCGCGAGGAAGCGGTCCACCACAGCACTTGCTGCCTTGTCGCTGGAGAGCTTCTCGCCGAGGACGCTGCCAGCCAGGTCCAGGGCGAGGGTGCCGACCTCGGCGCGCAGGCTGATGAGCGCGGCCTGACGGTCCGCCTCGATCTGGGCCTGTGCGGTCGCGAGGATACGAGCGGCCTCGTTCTGCGCCTGCTCCTTGAGCTCGGCGAGGATGGCCTGACCATCGCGGCGAGCCTCTTCACGGAGCTCGTTCGCGTCGGTGCGGGCCTGCTCCAGCTGCGCGGTGTACTGCGTCAACAGGGCCTGAGCCTCGGCCTGTGCGGCCTCAGCCTTGGCGATCCCGCCCTCGATGGCAGCGGCACGGTCGTCAGTGATCTGACGGAACTTCGGAAGCGCGTACTTCCAGAAGAACACGAAGATCAGCGCGGCCGGGACCAGCGACCAAACAATGTCGTAGACCGCGGGGATGAAGATACCGATGCCCGAAGGCGCGGTACCTTCCGCCGCAATCTCGAGAAGTTCGTTCGTCATGGATTTAGCCCAGGAAGAACAGTGCGACGCCGATCAGGGCGAGCAGCTCGGTGAATGCAATACCGAGGAACATGGTGGTCTGCAGGCGGCCAGCCAGCTCCGGCTGACGAGCCATCGACTCCACGGTCTTGCCAGCGACGATACCCACACCGATGCCCGGGCCAATCGCGGCGAGGCCGTAACCGATGGTGTTCAGGTTGCCCGAGATGTCGAATGCGATGTTGCTTTCCATAATGGTTCCCTTTCGTATGGGTCTTAGCCGCAAAGTTGCGGCGTGGTCTGTTGGGGGCTTAGTGGTGCTCGGAAGCAGACTGTTCGATGTAGGCGGCAGTCAGCAGGGTGAAAACGTAGGCCTGCAGCACAGCAACCAGCAGTTCGAACAGCGTGAAGGCAATGCCAGCAGCGAGGGTCACTGCGCCAATGCCGTAGAAGAAACCACCAGCGGTGAACACGAAGTAGTGCGTGGCGGCGAAGCAGAGCACCAGCAGCAGGTGGCCGACCATCATGTTCAGCGTGAGTCGGAGGGCCAGCGACAGCGGGCGGCTGATGAAGATGTTTATCAGTTCCACCGGGGTCAGGATGATGTACATGAACGGCGGAACGCCGGAGGGGAAAAGGCTGGCCTTCAGGAACTTCCAGCCACCGACCTCGCGGATACCGGCCCAGATGAAGGCCACATAGGACACCAGCGCGAAGACCAGCGGCATCACGAACACCGAGGTGCTTGCAATGTTCAGGCCCGGAATGATGCCGGTGATGTTCATGGCGAAGATGCCCCAGAACATTGCAGTGAGCAGCGGCAGGTACTTCGGCCCGAGCTTCTCGCCCAGGGTGCCGTCGACGATCTGCGTCTTGACGACCTCGATGCCCATTTCGGCGAGGCTCTGGTGGCGACCCGGAACACGCTTCATCGCGCGCAGACCCAGCCAGAAGAACAGCAGCAGTGCGGCGACCGCGATCAGTCGCACCAGAACGATGCGGTTCATCTCAAAGGGCGTGCCCTCGAAGAAGATCGCCGGCGGGAAGAATTCCGCCATCGTGGGGGCGTGGAAGCCACCCTCTTCCGCTCCACCTTCAGCGTCGGCGGCGAGCGTGAGAATCGAGGTCAATGCCAGCAAGAGTACTTCTCCAGGTCAGGACGGCCCACAGAGCATCTGTGAGACGCAGAACGGCCGGGGAGGATCGAGGCGCACTGGACATGACTGCTCGCAGTGCTCGAACCCCGCCTAGCCTAACAAGTTACGGGCGACTTCGGAAACCGGAGGGTCACTCCGTTGTTGCCGATTTTGCGCCGGACGACGACTCCAACTCGACGATCGGCTGTCGCGAGACCAGCACCATCCAGGTGTCGATGACGACGCTCCCCAAACCGCCGACGATGATGGTCACCAGCAGCGTGGGCGAGTGAATGAAGTCCTGGCCCCGAAGGAGCAGTGCCGCAATGAGCAGCACGATTGCCTTCAGCGCCCAGAAGCCGAGAATCGCAGCGTAGAAACCGGTCTCCCCCACCTTGCGGCCAACGATCACACTGACCACGGTGAGGCCGCAGAATACAAACGCGATCCCGGCGCCGATCAGTCCACTGACCAGTCCGGACTGCCCCGCAATCAGGTTGCCAGTTGCAGCGGCGATCAGACCGAGCACGACCGCAAATGCGGCCAATGCCCACAGCAGGCGGCGAAACAGGCGATCAGTGCTCGTCACGGGATTCCTTCGAGGTGGTGGTTTCGGTGGCGGAAGCGGCAGCGGCGGCGCGCCCCAGTGCTGCCACCTCTTCGAGCTGGGAGATCGGGGCCGTGCCGCGATTCAGATACCGGTTGATGCGGCGCACCAGCACCGGCCAGACGGTGAACACACTACAGGCCAGGCCGCCGAAGAGCAGGATCAGCCAGGCCCAGTCGGGGTCCGCAAAGACAAAGACGCTGAGCATCGTGCCGCACAGCAGCACGGTCCAGGCATAGAACACCAGCACGGCTCGCAGGTGCGGGTGGCCCAGATCCATCAATCGGTGATGCAGGTGTTGCCGGTCGGCCGCGAAGGGGCTGCGACCTGCTCGCAGTCGCCGCCACACCGCCAACGCGAGGTCCAGCAGCGGTAGGAACAGAATGGCCACTGGCAGCAGCACCGGGATCAATGCCGGTACCAGGTCATTGGGTCCCAGCGAGGCAGCGTCCACCTGACCGGTGACCGCGATGGTCGAGGTCGCCATCAGCAGCCCCACCAGCATCGAGCCCGAGTCCCCCATGAAGATCTTCGCCGGCCGCCAGTTCCAGATCAGGAATCCGGCGCACGCGCCCACCAAGGCGGACGAGATCAGCGCGGCCAGGCTCGTCTCCCCGGCCCGCTCCGTGCGCTCGGCCAGCAGGTGGCTGTAGGTCAGGAAGGCGAGATTGGCGATGATGGCCACGCCCGCGACCAGCCCGTCTAGGCCATCGATGAAGTTCACCGCGTTCATGGTGATCACGACCGCGAGCACCGTCACCAGCACACCGATCCAGGGTGCACCGATCACGCGGCCACCGATCGGAAGTGAGAGCAACTGCACGCCCTGCCAGGCCAGCAGCAGGGCGGCCCCGAGCTGGGCCGCGAGCTTCAAGGTCCAGTCCAAGTCGAAGAGGTCGTCAAGCACCCCCACGGCGACGATCATGACCGCCGCGCCGATCACTGCTGCCACGCCACCGTGTTCATCGAAGGCCAGCGTGAACGCACCGGTCGGCACGGCCACCGCGAACGCTGCCAGGACTCCCGCAAGGATCGCCACGCCGCCCAATCGTGGCGTCGGCGCAGTGTGCACATCCCGGTCTCGCACTTCAGGGGCGAGGTGGAATCGCTTCGACAGCCGAATAATCGGCCAGGTCAAGACGCCTGTGACGACTGCCGCCACCCCCGCGACGAGCACGTACTGGATCACGGCGCTGGATCCGCCACAGCGTCGGCGCCAAAGACCTCACGGAGCCGCTCGATGGAGACCGCGCCATCCCGCAAAATGCGCAAGGGACCGCGATCGGAGACCCAGTCCACGGCATCGATGATGGTCGAGGCTGGCAGGTTTCCGGTGGGACCGGCGTCGAGGTAGACATCGACGCGGTCTCCCAATTCCTGGTACGCCTCAGCAGCGGTCCGCGCGGCCGGGTTGCCAGTGCGGTTCGCCGAGGACACCGCCAGTGGGCCCGTCTCGGCCAACAGTTCCCTGGTCAGCGTGTGGTCCGGAACGCGCAGGGCCACGGTGCCACGGGTCTCACCCAAGTCCCAGGCCAGCGAGGGCATCGCTGGCAACACGACGGTGAGGCCACCTGGCCAGAGTTCGGCCAGCGCTTCGCGTAGGGCATCCGGCACCGGGTCGGCCAGTGCCGACAAACCGGCCAAGCCGCTGATCAGCACCGGCGGTGGCTGCTGCCGACCGCGCCCCTTGGCCGCGAGCAGGGCCGCGACCGCATCAGGGTTGAAGGCGTCGGCAGCGATGCCGTACACCGTGTCCGTGGGGATGACGGCCAGGCCGCCGCGCCCCAGGGTTTGCCGTGCCTGGCGCACGCCAGCGAGCAACCCGGACGGGTCAGTGCAGTCAACGATTCGATCCATCGTGGACAGGATAGCCGAGGCTAGTGGTCGCCAGCCGAAGGCACATCGCGCAGCGCCAAGGTCGCCCGGTCGCGGCCGGTAAGGTCGCGTTCGGTCCGCGCCGCGAGAAAGCCGCGCTCGGTGAGGATTGAGCGAATCGCCTCGCCCTGCAATTCACCGTGCTCAATCACCAGCAGCCCGCCTGGGCGCAGCAATGCGGCCGCCCGCACGCTGAGCGCGCGCACCGCGTCCAGGCCGTCAGCGCCGCTGTACAGGGCTTCTGCGGGGTCAAACAGCCGCACCTCTGGGTCGCGCGGTACCATCCCGGTCGGCACGTACGGCGGATTCGAGATCACCACGTCCATGGTGCCCTCCTCCCCCGGCAACGCCGAGGCAAGGTCACCGAGCACCAAGCGGCAGTTCGCCGCGCCCAGCCGGGCGATATTCCGTCGCGCCCAGGTGTAGGCCAGGTGCGAGCGTTCCACGGCGGTCACCTCGGCATGCGGCACTTCGAGCGCCATTGCCAGCGCAATCGCGCCACTGCCGGTCCCGAGATCAACCGCGCGCGGCATCGGCGACGCCACCGCACGCAGTGCGTCGATGGCATACTGAACGACGAGTTCCGTCTCGGGCCTCGGGACGAAGACGCCAGGGCCGACCGCGAGCTCGAAGCTGCGAAACGGGGCCAGGCCGGTGAGATGTTGCAAGGGGTGGCGCCGGGCACGCTGAGCGACCAGGGCGTCGTAGGCGTCAGCCTCGACCGGATCCACGGTGCCACCGGTGATCGCGGCGAGGCGCACTTCCCCACGACCGCGTTGCTGCACGCTGGCCAGCAATAGTTCCGCATCCACCTCCGGCGAGGCGATGCCGGCCTGGCCGAGCGTTGCGGCCGCCTCGGCGAGTAGCGCAGCAACGCTGCGCTCGGTGCCGCTCACTAGCTGTCGCTCTCCCCGAGCGCCGCGAGCCTAGCCGCCTCGTCCGCCTGGATGGCTGATTCGATGACCGGACCGAGCGCGCCGTCCATCACCTGGTCCAGGTTGTAGGCCTTGTAGCCGGTGCGGTGGTCGGCGATGCGGTTCTCCGGGAAGTTGTAGGTGCGGATGCGCTCGGAGCGGTCCATGCCGCGGATCTGGCTTTTGCGCGCATCCGACGCCGCGGCAGCCAGTTCTTCTTGCTGCTTGGCGAGCAAGCGGGCACGCAGCACGCGGAGCGCTGCTTCCTTGTTCTGCAGCTGGCTCTTCTCGTTCTGCATTGACACCACGATGCCAGTCGGGACGTGGGTAATCCGCACTGCCGAGTCGGTGGTGTTCACCGACTGACCGCCAGGGCCCGAGGACCGGTACACGTCGATCTTCAGATCGTTCATGTCGATCTCGACTTCTTCCGGCTCGTCCACTTCCGGGAAGACCAGCACGCCGGTGGTCGAGGTATGGATGCGGCCCTGCGACTCGGTCACCGGGACACGTTGCACGCGGTGCACCCCACCCTCGTACTTGAGGCTGGCCCAGACGCCCTCGGCCGGATCGGTGGCGTTCGACTTGATCGCGATCTGGACGTCCTTGTAGCCGCCGAGGTCGGACTCGTTCTTGTCGAGCAGTTCCACCTTCCAGCCGCGGGAGGCCGCGTATTGGGTGTACATGCGCAGCAGGTCGGCTGCGAAGAGCGCACTCTCGGCGCCACCTTCACCACCCTTGATCTCCATGATCACGTCGCGGCCGTCATCCGGGTCGCGCGGGATGAGCAGTCGGCGCAGCTTGGCCTCGGCCTCATGCAGTTGCTCTTCCAGGCCGGGGATCTCGGCTGCGAACGACGGGTCTTCCGAGGCGAACTCACGTGCCGCCTCGAGGTCGGCCTTCAGTTGATTGACCGCGTTGTAGGCGTTGACCACGCCGCTGAGTTCCGCATAGCGGCGACCGAGCTTGCGGGCGCGGCCAGCGTCCGCGTGCACTGCGGGGTCTGCGAGCTGCGCCTGCAGCGCGGCGTGCTCCTCGAGCATGGGCTGAATCGGATCCGACACCGTTGCAAACTTCCTGTTGTGGGGATGTATGGGTGCGCAAACGGCCCCGCCGGTGGCGGGGCCGAATGGCAACCTTAGTCGTCCTTGGCGCCGTTACCCTGCGGCAGCGACTTCTGAACCTGAACCAGGAACTCAACGTTACTGGCGGTCTCCTTGAGCTTGCCGAGGACAATCTCGAGCGCGTTCTGCGGGTCGAGGCCGGCCAGTGCGCGACGCAACTTCCAGGTGACCTTGACCTCGTCGGGGCCGAGGAGTGCCTCTTCGCGACGGGTGCCCGACGCGTTCACGTCGACCGCCGGGAAGATGCGCTTGTCGGCGAGCTGACGGCTCAGGCGCAGTTCCTGGTTGCCGGTGCCCTTGAACTCTTCGAAGATCACTTCGTCCATCTTCGAGCCGGTCTCCACCAGCGCGGTGGCGATGATCGTCAGCGAACCGCCGTTCTCGATGTTGCGCGCAGCACCGAAGAACTTCTTCGGCGGGTAGAGCGCACTGGCGTCCACGCCGCCCGAGAGGATGCGGCCGCTGGCTGGGCTGGCCAGGTTGTAGGCACGACCAAGTCGGGTGATCGAGTCGAGCAGCACGACGACGTCGTGGCCAAGTTCGACGAGGCGCTTGGCGCGCTCGATCGCAAGCTCGGCAACCGTGGTGTGGTCCTCGGCAGGACGGTCGAAGGTCGAGGCGATGACCTCACCCTTGACCGTGCGCTGCATGTCCGTGACCTCTTCGGGGCGCTCGTCCACGAGCACGACCATGAGGTGCACCTCGGGGTTGTTCACGCTGATCGCGTTGGCGATCTGCTGCAGCACGATGGTCTTCCCAGCCTTCGGCGGCGCGACGATCAGGCCGCGCTGACCCTTACCGATCGGAGCCACCAGGTCGATGATGCGAGCGGTGACCTTGGCCGGCTCGGTCTCGAGGCGCAGACGCTCGTTCGGGTACAGCGGGGTGAGCTTCGAGAACTCGACGCGATCCGCCGCCTGCTCTGGGGTGAGGCCATTGATGGTGTCGATCTTGACCAGGGCGTTGTACTTCTGACGGCTCTGGTCACCCTCACGTGGCTGGCGGATGGCACCGATAATGGCGTCACCCTTCCGCAGGTTGTACTTCTTGACCTGACCGAGGGACACGTAGACGTCGGTCGGGCCGGGCAGGTAGCCGGTGGTGCGCACGAAGGCATAGTTCTCGAGAATGTCGAGGATGCCACCGACCGGGATCAGGACGTCGTCCTCCGAGATCTCCGGCTCACCGTCGTCGTTGCGCGCGCGCTTGTTGCGGTCGCGATCGCGGTTACGGTTGCGGTTGCGGCCGTTCTCACGACGCTGCTGACGGCCCTGGCCGTCGCCGCCCTCGGCAGCCTCGCCGCCCTCGTTGCTCTCGCCGGACTCGGCATTGTCGCCGGACTCCGCCGCGGGCGCGGACTGCTTCTTCTTACCGTTGTTCTTGCGGGTCGACGACTCCGCGGCCTCGCCGTTGTCATCCACCGCGGGGGTATCGGTACTGCTCTGGGCGTCGTCGTTCTGCTCGCTCGCCTCGGCCTTCTTGCCGCGGCCCTTCGGGGCGCGAGTCGAAGCAACCGACTCGAGAGCGGCTTCCAGCACGCTCTCGGTGGCGGCAACCGTCTCGGCAGCGGGCTTCGTTGCCCGGCGGCTCCGACGGACGACCGGCGCAGCAGCCTCGGCAGTCGCCTCGGCAACCGCAGGGGCGTCAACCGAAGTCGGCGCCGACGTCTCAGGAGCGCTCACCGGCTGCTGTGCCGAGGCTTCGGGAGTCTGTTCGTTTTCCATCTGGGGTGAATCCTCACATTGGCATACATGTGCAATGAACCAGGCGGCGGTGGCGTCGGATCAGTGGTGAGTACTGCAAGAACTAAGGAATGCACGAGTCATGATTCGGTGCGTACCACTGAAAACAATCCGCTATCCCCCGGCGGCCTGTTCACCCAGCGCTGGTGGAGCCGTGAGGTTCTGTCAGCCTGAAACTGGGTGTGCCACAACTGTAGCACCCTTAAGATCGATCGCCAGCATGTGCGCCTGCCAGTCTGGTGAGTGCGTTGCCACCAGTTCGGCCGCCTGCACCCGCTGTCCCGGGTCGCTGGCCAGTACCAGCACCGAGGGACCCGCGCCCGAGACCACCGCCGGGAACCCCGCGGCACGCAAGGCAGCCACGAGTTCCGAGGTGGCCGGCATGGCGCTGGCCCGATAGTTCTGATGCAGCCGGTCCTCGGTCGCATCCAGCAGCAACTCAGGGCTCTGCAGCAGCGCGGCGACCAGCAGCGCCGATCGTGACACGTTGAAGATCGCGTCCTTGGCCGGCACTTCGGTCGGCTGCAAGCTGCGCAGGGCATTCGTCGACTTGCGTTCCTGCGGCACCAGCACCAGTGGCGAGACGCCACGGTGCACCTGCAGCTTCTTGGACTGCGGGCCGTCAACGCCGAGCCAGGCAATGGTGAGCCCACCGAAGAGGGCGGGTGCCACGTTGTCTGGGTGCCCCTCGAGTTCCGTGGCGTAGGCCAGGAGCTGCTGCTCCGAGAACTCGGTGATCCCACTCAGCAGGCCCGCCGCCGCGACAATGCCGGACACGATCGCAGCGCCGGAGGATCCCAGGCCGCGGCCATGCGGAATCGCGTTGCGCGCCTCAACCTGGAAGCCGATCTGGTCCAGGTCCGACAGGGAGTCACGCAGGACACGCGCCATCGAGGCGATCACGATATTGCTGCCATCAGTCGGGACTTCGCCCTCACCGACGCCATGCACGGTCACACTCGCGGCAACGCCGTCAACCGGTGGGTGCACTGCCGCGGCAGCAACCACCTGCACTTCGAGCTCGTCGTAGATTGACAGAGCCAGGCCGAGCGTGTCGAAGCCCGGCCCCAAGTTCGCAGCCGTGGCCGGGACGCGCACCGACACGGCGCGGCCCAGCAACGCGGAGGCGGAGGTTCCTTCGGTCATGCCCCAGTCCCGGTCGCGCGCAGGCCCAGGACCTCCGCGATGGCAGCGGTGTCCACCGGCACGCTGGTCGGCGAGACGTCGCTGCCGTCCTTCGCGCGCAGTGCCCACTGCGGGTCCTTCAGGCCGTGACCGGTGACGGTCAGCACCACGGTGGCACCGGCCGGGATCACGCCTGCGTCCGAACGCTCGAGCAGACCCGCGACGCTGATCGCGCTGGCCGGCTCGACGAAGATGCCGACCTCGGCCGACAGGATGCGGTGCGCCTCAAGGATGCGCTCGTCGTCGATGGCGCCGAAGAAGCCGTCGCTGTCATCGCGGGCAGCCAGGGCCAGTTCCCAGCTCGCCGGGTTGCCGATGCGGATCGCAGTGGCGATGGTGTCCGGGTTCGGCACCGGGTGACCGAGCACGATCGGGGCGCTGCCGGCGGCCTGGAAGCCAAACATGCGCGGCAGCTTCGTGGTGGCACCACGATCGAGCTCCTCACGGTAGCCGCGGTGGTAGGCGGTGTAGTTGCCAGCGTTGCCGACCGGCAGCAGGTGGAAGTCGGGGGCGTCGCCGAGGACTTCGACGACCTCAAACGCAGCGGTCTTCTGACCTTCGATACGGTCGTTGTTCACCGAGTTCACCAGGTGCACCGGGTAACCAGCAGCCAGTTCGCGCGCGATGTCGAGGCAGTCATCGAAGTTGCCCTGCACCTGCAGCAGCTGCGCACCGTGCGCGATGGCCTGGGCCAGCTTGCCCATGGCGATCTTGCCTTCCGGCACCAGCACGGCGGCGGTGATCCCGGCGTGGGTGGCGTAGGCCGCGGCCGAGGCCGAGGTGTTGCCGGTCGAGGCACAAATGACGGCTCGGGCGCCCGCCTCGACCGCCTTGGTGACGGCCATCGTCATACCGCGGTCCTTGAAGGAGCCGGTCGGGTTCATGCCCTCGTACTTCACGTACACCTTGGCACCGGTGCGAGCAGACAGTGCCGGTGCCGGGATCAGCGGCGTGCCGCCCTCACCGAGGGTGACTACCGGGGTCTTCTCGGTGACGTTGAGTCGGTCGGCATACTCGTGGATGACACCACGCCACTGACGGGAAACGATCTTGCCTTCGGCGCTCATGATTAGCCTTCCACTCGGAGCACGGAACTCACTTCGCTCACCACGGCGGAGCCGCGCAGGCGGTCCACGGTCTTGGCGAGGTCCGCTTCCAGAGCGGCGTGAGTCACCACCACCAGGGTCGCGTCAGTGGCGTCGTCGAGCGTGGTCTGCTCGACGGCCTCGACGCTGACACCCAGGTCGCGGAAAATTGCAGCAACTTCGGCCAGCACCCCCGGCTGGTCCACCACGCGCAGCGTGATCTGGTAGCGCGTGGTCACGGCCTCGATGCCGAGGATCGGCAGCGCACCGTTGGTCGATTCGGCCACACCCGGGCCGCCGGCGAGGTGGCGACGAGCCGCAGAGACCACGTCACCCAGCACGGCCGATGCGGTCTGAGTGCCACCAGCACCTGCGCCGTAGAACATGAGCTGCCCGGCGGCCTCCGCCTCGACAAAGATCGCGTTGTAGGCGCCACGCACCGAGGCGAGCGGGTGCTTCAGCGAGATCAGCGAGGGGTGCACGCGCACCGACACAGCCTCGTCCCCGTTGTCTTGCACGATGCGCTCGGCAATGGCGAGCAGCTTGATCACGTAGCCAGCGCGGCGGGCGGCCTGCGCCTGCTCGAGCGTGACCTTGGTGATGCCTTCACGGTGCACGGCACTCTCAGGCACGGTGGTGTGGAAGGCGAGGCTGGCCAGGATGGACGCCTTCTGTGCGGCGTCGAAGCCTTCGATGTCCGCGGTCGGGTCGGCCTCGGCGTAGCCCAGCTCAGTGGCCTTCGCGAGGGCCGCCTCGGCGCTGTCTCCGAAGGAGTCGATCCGGTCGAGGATGTAGTTGGTGGTGCCGTTGACGATGCCGAGGATGCGCTTGACGCGGTCACCGGCGAGGCTGTCACGCAGCGGGCGAATGATCGGGATCGCACCACCCACCGCGGCCTCGTAGTAGAGCTGGGCGCCCACCTGCTCGGCGGCGGCGAAGAGTTCGGGGCCGTGGGCGGCCAGGAGGGCCTTGTTGCCGGTGATCACGTCTGCACCGGAACCCAGGGCCTGCAGAATCAGGGTACGGGCCGGCTCGATGCCACCGATCAGTTCGATCACGATGTCCGCGCCGTGGATCAGTGCCTCAGCGTCCTCGGTGAGCAGTTCCTGGGGCACGCCGGGGCGCGGCTTCGAGGCGTCGCGCACGGCGACGCCCACCAGTTCCAGTTCGGCACCAATGCGGCTGGCGAGTTCCTCGCGCTGCTCGGTCAACAGACGTGCGACCTCGGCGCCGACGTTTCCGGCACCAAGCAGGGCGACGCGCAGGTTGCGGTAGCGAATCATGCGGGGGTTCCCTCCAAGGGCACCTCGCCGTCACGGCGCAGCAGATCCGCAATCGTCTCGCGCCGAACCAGAGTTCGTGCAGAACCGTCGCGTACCGCCACCACCGCAGGCCGGCCGAGGTAGTTGTAGTTGCTTGCGAGCGACCAGCAGTATGCGCCGGTGGCCGCTACAGCCAGAATATCGCCCCGGACGAGGTCCGCGGGCAGCCAGTCGTGCTGGACGACAATGTCACCGCTTTCGCAGTGCTTCCCGACGACGCGAACCAGGGCCGGTTCGGCGTCCGATCGACGCGAGGCGAGGCGCACGTGATAGTCGGCCTCGTAGAGCGCCGGACGGGCGTTGTCGCTCATGCCGCCGTCGACGCTGACGTAGCGCCGGGTAGCCGAGCCACCATGGTCGAGCGGGACCTCGACGTCCTTCTGCTCCCCCACCGTGTACAGCGTGATGCCGGCCGGTCCGATGATGGAGCGTCCGGGCTCGACCGCGATCGCGGGCACGGGGATCTCCAGTGCCTGGCACTCGCGCGCGACGATGTCGGCGAGGGCGTCGGCGAGGTCCTCAATCGGGGTCGGGTCGTCACCGGGCAGGTAGGCGATCCCGAAGCCACCGCCCAGGTTCAGTTCCGGCACCTCGCCACCGGCGAGCAGGTCCGCGTGCACCAGCAACAGCCGCGCGGCGGATTCAGCGAAGCCCGCGGCTCCGAAAATCTGTGACCCAATGTGTCCGTGCAGACCCAGGAAGCGCAGATGCGCCGAGGCTCGAATCGCCGCCACTGCCTCGGCCACGGCGGTCAGCGGGATGCCGAACTTCTGGTCCTCACGGGCCGTCGCCAAGTACTCGTGCGTGTGCGCGTGCACACCCGTGTTGACGCGCACGCGAACGCCCTGCACTACACCGTGGCGTTCGGCGACGGCGGCGATACGGTCGATCTCGCCCAACGAGTCCGCCACGATCGCGCCCACGCCGCGCGTGACCGCCAGTTCCAGTTCAGCGTCGGACTTGTTGTTGCCGTGCAGGCCAATGCGGGCCGGGTCCACGCCAGCGGTGAGTGCAACGGTGAGCTCCCCCTCAGTGGAGGTGTCGATGGCGAGGCCTTCCTCAGCCATCCAGCGGGCCACCGCCACGGTGAGGAACGCCTTCCCCGCGTAGTACACCTTCGCGTTCGTGCCGATGCGTTCGGCGGCGACGTTGAATGCACGCACGGTTCGAGCGGCACGCCCGCGCGCATCCGCCTCATCCACCACGTACAGCGGGCTGCCGTACTCCGCCAGCAACTGCTGGGCCGAGATGCCACCCACGGTCAGGGCACCGTCGGCGTCGCGCGCGGCCGTGCTCGGCCAGACCTTGGGGTCCAAGCCGTTCACATCGTCCGGAACGGTCAACCACGCCGGAGCGAGGGGGTTGGTCATCACAGTCTCTTTCCGAGGCACGCGTGCGGCATCAGTCGCCGGGAATGGCGACGATCCACTCTATCGGGCAGGGCCCGGCGGAGGTCAGTTACATCCGTTCTGGGGCCGAGACACCGATCAACTCAAGCGCATTGCGCAGCACCTGGGCGGCCGCGTCGTTCAGCCAGAGACGAGTGTGGTGCACCGGCTCGACCGGCTCCTCGCCGACCGGCAGCACGCGGCAGGCGTCGTACCAGCGGTGGTAGGCAGTAGCCAGGTCCTCAAGGTACCGGGCGATGCGGTGCGGCTCGCGCAGTTCGGCAGCCTGCTTGACCACACGCTCGTAATCCGCGAGCTGACCGAGCAGCTCGGTTTCGGTGTCGTGGGTGAGCGTCTCGGGCGCGAACACTGAGCGATCGATGCCCGCTGCAGCAGCATTGCGAGCGACGGCCGAGGTGCGCGCGTGTGCGTACTGCACGTAGAACACCGGGTTGTCGTTCGACTTCGAGCGCAGCTTCTCACCGTCAAGGTTTAGCGGCGAGTCCGCCGGGTAGCGAGCCAACCAGAAGCGCAGTGCGTCGGCACCGACCCATTCCAACAGGTCGTCGAGTTCAATGATGTTGCCGGCGCGCTTGGACAGCTTGGCGCCGCCGAGACTGACCAACTGCCCGATCAAGACCGTAATGTTGACGTCCGGGTCATCGCCCGCGGCACCGGCGACGGCCTTGAGCCGCTGCACATAGCCGTGGTGGTCTGCACCGAGCAGGTAGATCTTCTCGAAGTAGCCGCGGTCGTGCTTGCTGAGATAGTAAGCAGCGTCCGCAGCGAAATAGGTGTAGATGCCATTGCCACGCGTGATGACACGGTCCTTGTCGTCACCGAAGGCGGTGGTGCGAACCCAGACCGCCCCATCCTCTTCATAGACGTGGCCCTGCTCGCGCAGGCGCTCGATGGCCTGCTCGATCGGGCTCACACCCGTGGCCGGGTCAGGCGTGTGCAGCTGTCGTTCGGAGAACCAGACGTCGAAGTGGACCCGGAAGTTGTCCAGCGAGGCGCGAATCTCGCCGAGCTGCTGCTGATAGCCGATCTCGCGGGCGACCACGATCGCCTCGTCGTGCGGCAGCTCCACCAGGTCCGGGCGCTGCTGCAGCGCCAACTTGCCGAGGGTCTGGATGTACTCGCCCGGGTAGCCCCCCTCCGGCGTGGGCTCGCCCTTGGCGGCCGCCAGCACCGAGGCACCAAAGGCGTCCATCTGCGCGCCGGCGTCATTGATGTAGTACTCGCTCACCAGGTTCGCACCCGAGGCCTTCAGGATGCGCGCCAGCGAGTCGCCGAGCGCTGCCCAGCGAGTGTGGCCGATGTGGAGCGGACCGGTGGGGTTCGCGGACACGAACTCGAGGTTGATGCTCTGTCCGGCGAGCACATCGTTGCGACCGTA
Organism: Actinomycetes bacterium; assembly: GCA_023436775.1. GTDB lineage: Bacteria > Actinomycetota > Actinomycetes > Actinomycetales > Microbacteriaceae > JAEZHW01. The sequence continues at coordinate 1,935 of JAEZHW010000069.1, read as the reverse complement.
GTCGGCACCCGCCTCGACGATGGACTTCGCCAGCAGACCGGCGGCCGCAGCGTCCAGCGTCAGGTTGATAAAGCCCGGACCGGCAATGTCCGCCGAGGCGACCCCGTCAATCGCTGCGAACTCCCCTACCAGCGCCTCAGCCAGCACGCGCGGCGGCTTGCCGACCCGCTTGGTCAGGCGCATTGCAACGCTGGTCGCCCAGTCGCCGTGGTCGCGGTTGCGCGGCCGCTCCAGGGCAATGTCGTCGAGGGTCGCCGTCACCTCGGCCCCGTCAGTCAGAGTAGTCAGCACCGCATTCGCGCGGTCGAGCAGGGCAGCGGCCAGTTCCTCGGGAGTCACGAGGGTCGATTCTATCGGGGTTGGCTGCACAGACCCACCGAGGCGGATGGTAGGGTTACTTTCGCGTCACCCGCCTCCGTAGCTCAGCGGATAGAGCACTGGCTTCCGGTGCCAGGGGTCGGGGGTTCGAGTCCCTCCGGGGGCGCAAACCAACAGCGACTGTCATTGACAGTCGCTGTTTTGGTGTTCGCTTGCGATCCCTACTCTTCCGGGTGGCCCAATGTGGTCGGGGCCAGGAAGCAGTAGCCAGCGATGACGAACAATCCGGCGCTCACCCACCCGAATGTTGGCACGAGGCCAGAGTCGGTGATCACTGGAACGTCCAACAGCGCCAGGGCCTGTAATCCGATCGCCGCCACGGTGACCCAGAGCCCGAGCACCCGCGAGGTCGCCGCGTCAGCACTGGACCCGGCGTAGACCGCGCAGACGGCCAGCAGCACGGTCGGCACCAGCAGGGCAAAACCGCTCAGGGGCACCTGCAGCGCACCCATCGCCAGCAACAGCGCTACCAGCACGAACAGCATGGCCGACAGACGCGCGATGAGTTGGCCTCGCGGCTTGTGCGTCACGGCTCCGGACTGGCCAGTGCTGCCGAGCGTCACGCGGTACGTGGCCACGATGACCGCCAGGAAGGCGAGGGCCATGAAGACCTCGCGCAGCACCGGGCCAATGATCGCTGGAAGGTACGCCAGCAACAGCAGTGCGGCCCCCACGAAGGTGACGGGCCCGGCAAAATCGCGCTTCGCCTGCGGGTCGAGGTCGGAATCAAGGTCGTGGTCTGCACTGGTCACGTGGCCCACAGTAGCGATCTCGTCTCGTTGGAATCAAAGGATCCGGCAGTGTCAAGTCCGGCCGCGCCGAGGATGGTGCAGCGCGGCGCGAGGAAACTACTTGTTCCAACAACTTATTCTTGGGAATACGCGTCGGACTTTTGGCGTTATCTGACTCGGGCCGACCATTGGCCCGCACGACCTACGGGCGCGCTCGCGCCATCACTTCAGAAGGAGCATGCTTCAGTGAGCACCTACCGCATCGGCGTCATCGTCGGCAGCCTCTCCCGCAACTCGATCAACCGCCAGCTGGCGCGCGCACTCGAGAAGCTGGCCCCGGCCACGATGGAGTTGGAGGAGATCGAGATCGGCAACCTGCCGCTGTACAACCACGACTTCGATGGTGACGGCTGGCCCGAGGCCGCCACGGCGTTCAAGGAGCAGATCAACAGCAAGGACGGCTACCTGATCGTCACTCCCGAGTACAGCCGGTCGATCCCGGCCGCACTGAAGAACGCACTGGAGTACGTGGCCCGTCCCTACGGCCAGAACTCCTTCAACAACAAGCCGGTGGCGGTAACGGGTACCTCGATGGGCGCCATCTCGACTGCGGTTGCCCAGCAACACCTGAAGACCATCCTGAGCCACCTCAACGCGCAGACCTTTGGTCAGCCGGAGGCCTTCGTGCAGTTCCTGCCGGGCCTCATCGATGCTGACTACAACGTCACCAATGAGGGCACCAAGGAGTTCCTGAACGGGTTCCTGGCCGCATTCGAGCAGTTGCTCAACCGCGCCGCCAAGTAAGACGGCTTAGCATGGTGGGGGG
>JAEZHW010000019.1 GCA_023436775.1 Actinomycetes bacterium | reverse complement strand
CCCACCCCCCCCCCCCCCCCCCGCGGCCACTATTCCTTACAGGCCGACGTCGCCGGCCTTGAGGAAGCCGGAGTCGATCAGCTTCGACTGCACGGTGTCCTTGACCACCACATCCGGGGTGATCAGGAAGGACGGCACAACCTTCTTGCCGTTGTCGTAGGTGGTGGTGTCGTTGACCTCGACGGTGCCGCCCTTGGCGATCGCGTCGATCATCGCGAACACGCGCTCACCGAGGTTGCGGGTGTCCTTCCAGACGGTCATGGACTGCTCGCCGGCGAGGATGTTCACCACGCTGGCCTTGTCGCCGTCCTGACCAGTCAGGATCGGCCAGTCAACGCCCGGCTTGTAGCCAGCGGTACGCAGCGAGGCGGCGATACCCTGCGCCAGCGAGTCGTTCGGCGAGAGCACAACGTCGATCTTCTTGCCGCCGCTGTAGTTCGAGGCGATGCGGTTGTCGAGTTCGGCCTGTGCGGACTCGCTGCTCCAGCCGAGGATACCGATGCTGGTCCAGTCATCGACGGTTGCCGGAGCCTTGCCCGACGGAACGACGAGCTTGCCGGCGTCCACGTACGGCTTCAGCACGTCCCAAGCACCCGCGAAGAAGAAGCGAGCGTTGTTGTCGTCCGGGCTGCCTGCGAAGGGCTCGAGGTTGAACGGGCCGACATCGCCGGTCAGGCCGAGCTGCTCAACGATGAACTCGCCCTGCAGCTGACCCACCTTGTAGTTGTCGAAGGTGGCGTAGTAGTCCACGTTCTCGCTGCCGAGGATCAGGCGGTCGTAGGCGATGACCTTGATGTCCTGAGCAGCAGCCTCCGCGAGGACGGGGCCGAGCAGCGAGCCGTCGATCGCAGCGATGACGAGCACGTCAACGCCGGCCGCGATCTGGTTCTGCAGCTGCGAGATCTGCACGTCGGTCTTGTTGTCTGCGTACTGCAGGTCAGCGGTGTAGCCCGCGTCCTCCAGGCGCTTCTTCAGGCCCTCACCGTCGTTGATCCAACGCTCGAGGCTGCGGGTCGGCATGGTGATACCGACCGACAGCTTGCCGTCGCCGCCGTTGTCACCGCCGCTAGGTGCACAAGCGCCGAGGGCGAGCGTCATCGCCGCCGCGGCACCGAGTGCAAGGAACTTCTTGTTCGAAGACATCGATGTCTCTCCTGTTCGTGTGGTGCGGAACTTCATCGTGCCGCGCCCGACGTGTGTGGCATCGGGCTGCTGCGTTCCCGCCACACAGCACTTGGGGGTGCTGTGTTTCTCCGGCTCTCGCCGTCGTTGGCGGTGCCCCCCGTTTCCGGCTGGTTCACGCCAGTCCGGTTTGTTGGGTGAATCAACTTATAGCAACGCTGCGTCGCCATGTCCAGTCACCGTGACCAAGTCGTAATCAACCCGCCGGGAATTGACACGGTTCAAGTGCGGCTATATGTTGTGGTTATCAACTAATCTTTGTGGCGTTCGCAGCCACTCGTCGGTCCCTGAGCAAAGGAGCTTCAATGGCCCTCTCTCCCACGCCTGCAGACAAGTTCACCTTCGGCCTGTGGACCGTCGGCTATAACGGCGGCGACCCCTTCGGCGGGCCGACCCGCCCGAACCTGGACGTCGTGCACGTCGTTGAGAAGCTCACCGAACTGGGCGCCTACGGCCTCACTTTCCACGACGACGATCTGTTCGCCTTCGGCTCGTCTGACGCCGAGCGCGAGAAGCAGATTGGCCGGCTGAAGGACGCCCTGGCCGCAACCGGCCTGCGCATCCCGATGGTCACCACGAACCTCTTCAGCGCCCCGGTCTTCAAGGACGGTGGCTTCACCAACAACGACCGCGAGGTACGTCGCTACGCACTGCGCAAGGTGCTGCGCAACATCGACCTGGCCGCCGAACTCGGCGCCACCACCTACGTGCTCTGGGGTGGCCGCGAGGGCGCCGAGTACGACGCCGCCAAGAACATCCAGGCAGCGCTCGAGCGCTACAAGGAGGGACTGAACCTCCTGACCCAGTACGTGATCGACAAGGGCTATGACATCCGCTTCGCCATCGAGCCGAAGCCGAACGAGCCGCGCGGCGACATCCTGCTGCCGACCGTTGGCCACGCCCTCGCCTTCATCAACGAGCTGGAGCACCCGGAGCGTGTGGGCCTGAACCCCGAGGTCGGTCACGAGCAGATGGCGGGTCTCAACTTCGCCGCCGGCATCGCCCAGGCCCTGTGGCACGGCAAGCTGTACCACATCGACCTCAACGGCCAGCGCGGCATCAAGTACGACCAGGACCTGGTCTTCGGTCACGGCGACCTGCACAACGCCTTCGCCCTGGTCGACCTGCTCGAAAACGGTGGCCCGAACGGCGGGCCGGCGTACGACGGCCCGCGCCACTTCGACTACAAGCCGAGCCGCACCGAAGACGAGAACGGCGTCTGGGAGTCGGCCCGCGCCAACATGCGCACCTACTTGCTGCTGAAGGAGCGCGCACAGGCCTTCCGCAATGACCCCGAGGTCAAGGAGGCCCTGGAGGCCGCCAAGGTCAACGAACTCAGCCAGCCCACCCTGGGCGCCGGCGAGTCCTACGTCGACCTGCTGAACGACCGCAGCGCCTTCGAGGACTTCGACGCCAGCGCCTACTTCGGCGGCAAGGGCGGCGGCTACGTTCGCCTGCAGCAACTGGCCACCGAGCACCTGTTGGGCGCTCGATAACCACTCTCCGGTGAGGGCCCCGTGCGATTCGCACGGGGCCTGCCTGTATCCCGCACACCCACTCTGGAGCACAGCATGGCATTGGTCGCAGGCGTCGACTCCTCGACGCAAAGTTGCAAGGTCGTCATCAAGAACGCGGACACCGGCGCGCTCGTGCGCTCGGGCCGCGCCAGTCACCCGGACGGCACCTCAGTCGATCCCGCCGCATGGTGGTCGGCACTGCAGACCGCCATCGCCGACGCCGGCGGCCTCGAGGACGTGGCCGCGATCTCCATCGCTGCCCAGCAGCACGGCATGGTGGTGCTCGATCGCGACGGCCGGGTCATCCGCGACGCCCTGCTCTGGAATGACACCCGCTCGGCCGACGCTGCGTCAGCCCTGATCGCCGAAGTGGGCGCCGCCGAATACGCGCAGCGCACGGGCAGCGTGCCGGTGGCCTCATTCACCGCGACGAAACTGCGCTGGCTGCGCGACGCCGAGCCGGAGCACGCTGCGCGTGTCGCCGCCGTCGCGCTGCCGCACGACTGGCTGAGCTGGCGGCTGCGCGGCTACGGCCCCGCAGACGAATCCCCGCTCGGTCCAGACCTGAGCCAGTTGGCCACGGACCGGTCCGACGCCTCCGGCACCAGCTACTTCGGACCCAGTGGCTATGACCTTGCGCTCTTCGAGCGCGCCCTGGGCAAGCCCGGCATTGAGGCGACCCCCGGCAGCACAAGCGACGCAGTCATCCTGCCGCGAGTACTCGGACCCGGTGACGCAATGGGCACCACCGTGTCGCAGCCAACCGCTGGCATCCCCGCTGGCCTGATTGTGGGACCCGGCGCTGGTGACAATGCTGGTGCCGCCCTCGGCCTCGGCGCCGACACCGGCGACATCGTGGTCTCGATCGGCACCAGCGGCACCGTCTTTGCCGTGACCTCCTCGCCGACCGCTGACACCACCGGTGCCGTTGCCGGCTTCGCGGACGCCAGTGGACAGTCACTCCCGCTGGTGGCCACACTGAACGCGGCCCGCGTGCTCGACGCGATGACCCGGCTGCTGGGCGTGGACCACACCGCCCTCGGCACCCTCGCGCTCGAGGCGCCGGCGGGGGCAGACGGTGCCGTCCTCGTGCCCTACTTCGAGGGTGAGCGTACGCCGAACCTGCCGGAGGCCAAGGCCACGCTACACGGCCTGACCCTGGCCAACACTCGGCCGGCGCACATCGCTCGGGCCGCGATCGAGGGCATGCTCTGCGCCCTGGCCGACGGCCTCGACGCAGTCCGCCGCCTCGGCGTCACCGCCGGGCGCATCCTCCTGATCGGTGGCGCTGCCCAGAACGAGGCGGTGCAACAGATCGCAGCCCAAGTCTTCGACGTGCCCGTGGTCATCCCCTCCCCCGGGGAATATGTCGCCGACGGCGCCGCCGTGCAGGCCGCCTGGGTGCTGCACGGTTCCCGACCGAGCTGGCAGGTGGCCACTGTGGCAACCCCAGCGCCGAACACACAACCGCAGATCCGCAAGGCCTACCGCGCTGCAGTGCAGGCAGCGCACCCAGAACTCGGCTAGACCCCCAGCATCACCACAGCCCAGCGCCCCCGCGTCGCTGGGCCGTAGCTGTGTCGCGCAGCACCGAGGGCACAAGAATGGGCCCGGAATCCCTCACCGGTTCCAGGCCCATTATCGTTTCCCCCGACGGCTGTTCGGGTCCAGCCGTGGTCTGTGCTGCGCTATCCCTGCGTGGTCCAGATGGGGTGGAGCGGGCGGTCGATCCCCAGGGTCACCACGGGCCCGGTGACCTGCACGCTCGCGGTGAGCCGGATGTCAGCTGCCGAACGGCCAAAGCCAAATACCAACTCGCCCGGCTCAACAATCCGTTGCATGCTGCGCCCAGTGAACGAGCACAATGCCAGCGGCACCGTGACCTGCACCTGCAGCGACTCACCAGCCTCAAGCCACACCTTCGTGAAGCCAATGAGTCGCTGCACCGGTTGCACCACACTGGACACCGGATCGTGAACATAGAGTTGCACCACCTCCGCACCGGCTCGGGTTCCGGTGTTCCGGACGGTCAGCGTCAGGGTCACTGCACCGTCCGTGCGGACCTCGGAGGAGGAGACACGCAGGTCGGACTGCTCGAAGGTGGTGTAGCTCAGACCGTGACCGAAGGCGTACGCCGCGGTCGGGTCAATGTTGGACACGCCAGTCTTCCGGGCGAGGCGCGAAGCCAGATAGGTTGACGGCTGCGCGCCAGGCGTTGCTGGAATGCTCACCGGCAGTCGGCCGCTCGGGTTCAGCCGACCGGAGAGCACTCCAGCAATCGCCACCGTTCCTTCTTCGCCAGGGAAGAAGGTCTGCACGATCGCCCCAGCACGCTGCGGCGCGGAGCCGAGCGAATAGGGGCGACCAGCCAGGAGCACCACCACGACGGGGGTGCCAGTCTCAAGAATCGCGTCCAGCAACTGCTGCTGCGCGCCGGGCAGAACCAGGAGCTCAGCGTCGCAACCTTCGCCGCTGGTGCCGCGACCGAAGAGGCCGGCGCGGTCACCGAGCGCGAGCACGGCGACATCCGACGTCGCAGCGAGCGCGACCGCCGCCTCGAATTCGTCGGTTTCGCCGCCATCGATCGAGGTGCCTGCCAGGTAACTGACCTGGCCCTCGCCGAACTCACGCCCGAGCGACTCGCGCAGGGTCGGGATCTCGATGCCCATGCCCCAGTCCGGGAACTGCGAACCGATGTGCATCGGGAAGGAGTAGCAGCCGAGCAGCGACTCGGGGTTGTCGGCGGCCGGGCCGATCAGCGCGATCTTGGCGCTCGATGTCAGTGGCAGCGCGCCCTCGTTCTTGACCAGGACGACTGCCTCTTCGGCGATGCGGCGGGCCAGTTCCCGGTTCACCTCGGGGTCGAGGTCGACCGTGCCGCGCAGGGCGTCCAAATCGTCCAAGTCCTTGCCCTGCAACACTGGCGGGACCAGGTCGACATCCTCGTCCAGTAGGCCGAGCTCGACCTTCTGGATGAGCACGCGCAGCAGCGAGCGGTCAATGACGGCCTCGTCGAGCCGGCCGTCACGCACGGCGTCGATCAGTGGCTGGCCAAAGGCGTGCACCGTCGGCAATTCGACATCGATGCCCGCCTGCAGCGACAGGATCGCCGCCTCGGCCAGGTTCGCCGCAACGCCGTGCTGCATCATCAGGAAGGCAACCGAGAAGTAGTCGGCGACCACGGTGCCATCAAAGCCCCAGGTGTCGCGCAGCAGTTCGACGAGCAGCCATTCATCCATCGCCGAGGGGATGCCGTCAATGTCGCTGTAGGCGTTCATCACCGAACGCGGCTTGCCATCGCGCAGCACCATCTCGAATGGCACCAGCATGACGTCCATCAGCTCGCGGCGCCCCATCGAGACCGGTGCCAGGTTGCGTCCCGCCTTCGACGAGGAGTACGCGACCAGGTGCTTCAGGGTCGCGATGATGCCGGTGGACTCGACGCCGCGCACGTAGGCGGCACCGATCGTGCCGATCAGGTACGGGTCCTCACCGATGGTTTCTTCGACTCGACCCCAGCGTGCGTCGCGGGTCACATCCAGCACTGGGGCGAGCCCCTGGTGGATCCCCATCTGGAGCATGTCGCGGCCGATGTGCTGGCCCATTTGCTCGATCAGTTCGGGGTGGAAGGTGGCACCCCACGACACTGGAACCGGGTACGCGGTCGCACCCCAGGCTGCGAAGCCGGCCAAGCACTCTTCGTGCGCGACGGCAGGGATACCGTGCCGGCTCTCGCTCAGGATGCGCTGCTGCGTGCGCAGCAGCGAGAGCGCACCGATCGCCGGGTCGACCGGCCGCGTGCCGAAGGGACGGGTGAGCTGGCCGAGACCGAAGGGCAGCAGCGCCTCCAGGTCCACATCGCCCACCATCTCGTTCTGGTTCGGGGCGACCTCGCCGCCGTCGACGGAGGCCCCCACCCAGACACCGTAGAGCTGGGCAATTTTCTCTTCCAAGGAGAGCTTCGCCATGACGGCTTCCGCTTTGGCCCGGTACTCTGCCTGGGCGGCTGCGGGCACACTCGTAGCGTGCGTTGACTGTTCCGACATGATGCGGACTTATCCCTTCACTGCTCCGGTGAGGCCACCCACGATCTGTCGTTCCAACATCGTGAAGAAGACCAGCGCCGGGATCATGGCGATTGAGGTGAATGCGAGCACGGCCGCCGTATTCGTCGAATACGCAGTCGAGAAGTACTGCACACCCAGCGGCAGCGTGAAGCTGTTGGGCTTGGCCCCACCGGCCCCCAGCACCATCAGCGGCAGCAGGTAGGCATTCCAACTGCTCACGAACGCGAGCACGCCAACGGTGATCAGACCGGGCTTAGCCAGCGGCAGCAGGATCCGGAAGAAGAAACCCACCTTGCCAGTGCCATCGATTTCGGCGGCATCCTCGAGCTCACCGGGGATCGCACGCAGGAACGGCACCAGGATGATGATCGAAGTAGCGAGCGTGAATGCCACCTGCGGCAAGATGATGCCGACGAGGTTGCCAAACAGCCCGAGCTCGCGCAGCATCACTGTCAGCGGCGTGATAGCGACCGTGAGCGGGAACAACAGGCCCGCCGTGAAGAGGGCGTAGAGCGCGCCCCGCCCCTTGAACTGGAATCGTGCGATGACGAAGGCTGCCATCACGCCGAGGAACACTACGCCGGCGGTGGTGCCCACAGCAGTGATCACGCTGGAGAGCAACTGCCCCCAGAACCGGTCCGAGGTCAGGACGGAAATGTAGTTGTCCAGAACCCAGGGATCGGGCAGGGCAGCGGCATCCCGGTTGATCTGCGCGGTGGTTCGGAAACCGCCAAGGATCACATAGAGCACCGGACCGACGCTGATGGCAGCGACCACCATGGCGATCAGCGTGACGATCGGCTGGCTCCAGTCGATCTTCACCCGACGCCGGATCTTGCGAACCTCGGCGTCCTGTCGTTCTGCTTGCAACGCAGTGAGCGCGGACATGCTAGGAACCTGCCTTCCGGCTGGTCAGGGCGCCGGCAAGGTCTCGACGCAGCGCGAAGCGCTGGTAGAGCAAGGCGACCGCAAGGGAAATAACAAAGATCACGACGGCAACGGCGCTACCGAAGCCCACCTGGGTGCGGTTGAGACCGAACTGCACCATGTAGGTCGCCATCGTCGCCGAGGCATTGGCTGGACCACCGCCAGTGGTGATCCACACCATGTCAAACAGCTGCAGGGATCCGATGATCGACAAGAAGGCCCAAATACGGATGGTGGGCCCAAGCAGCGGCAGCGTGACGTGTCGCTGGACTTGCCACCAGTTCGCTCCGTCCAGCGCAGCGGCCTCGGAGAGTTCTTCAGGAACGCCCTGGAGGCCAGCCAACATCAGGATGATGGCGAATCCAAGGTACTTCCAAGTCAGGATGCCGAACATGGTCCACATGACCAGATCGGTGTCCGCGAGCCAGAGGGCCTTGAGATCGCTGAGACCGAGGTCATCCAGGTAGCCGGCGAGGGCACCATCTGGCTGCAGAATCAGGCTCCATGCCAGACCGGCGGTGATTTCGCTCAGCACGTAGGGCACGAAGATCAGGAGGCGCAGCGCGCTGCGCAGGTACATCTTGCGGTTGAAGAGCAGGGCGATGCTGATCGCCAGCGGACCCTGGATCAACAGCGACAGGATGAGCACGAAGAAGGTGTTGCCGACCGCCTGGTGGAACTTGGCGTCGGTGAGCACACGCGCATAGTTGTCGAAGCCAATGAACCGGTCCATCGGACCGAGGCCGTTCCAGTTGAAGAAACTGTAGTACGCGGCCAGGAACACTGGCAGCAGCACGAAGGTGAGGTAGACGATCAAGGCCGGTCCAGCGAAGCCTGCGATCTGCAGCCGCTTGCGCCAGTTGGCGCGGCGGCGGCGAGTGCTGGAGTCAGTCACGGTGGGTCCCTCGGTGGATGTGGTGGGGGTAGGGGCTGGGCCCGCGGTGACCGCGGGCCCAGCCTCGATGATGCTGGTCATGATGGGGTGTTACAGCGTTGCCGCCGCGTCCTTCATGCCCTGGACGATGTCCTGCGGGGTTGCCTGGCCAGCGAACAGAGCGACGATGCCGTCGTTCATGGCGCCGCCAACAACCGGACCGTAGGCGGTGTCCAGCCAGAGCTGCACGTAGGTCGAAGCCTGCAGGCCCTCAAGCACCTGACGCAGGTTCGGGTCCGAGATCGAAACCTCCGAGCCCTTCGACACCGGGATACCGGCGCCCACCTCGCCAAAGCGGGTCTGCACGTCAACCGACGCGATGTACTTCAGCAGTTCGACCGCTTCCTTCGGAGCGTCCGCCGAGACCGAGAAGCCGTCGCCACCACCGAGGGCGGCAGTCGGGTCGCCGGCGCTACCCGGGATACCCGGGAAGTTGAACCAGCCAAGGAACGACGGCGGAGTCGCGTTCGCGTCGCCCGTCTCCTCCTGCAGGATGCCACCCATGGTGCCCGGGTTCCAGTGACCCATGAGCTCCATGGCAGCCTTACCGGTTGCCAGCTGGCCCGCCGACGAACCGGCACCCTGCTGGGCGCTGGTGCCGAGGTAGCCCTCGTTGAACGGCTTGCTGTCGATGAACTGCTGCAGCAGCTCACCCGCCTTGATGAAGCAGGGGTCGTCGAAGACCAAGTTGGCCTGCGCGTTCGACAGGACCTGCGGCGAGCACGACTTCAGGGCGAAGTTGTACCAGTAGTGCGCAGCCGGCCACTTGTCCTTGGCGCCGACGGCAATCGGGGTGATGCCAGCGGCCTTCAGCTTGTCGATGGCAGCGTAGAGCTCGTCCAGGGTAGTCGGCACCGAGGCAATGCCCGCCTTGGCGAACAGGTCCTTGTTGTACCAGAAGCCCTCGATACCGAAGGAGAACGGCAGACCGTAGGTCTTGCCGTCAACCTGCCACGGCGCGACGGTTCCACCGACGAGCTCGAGCTCAGCGGCGACATCGGCCGAGATGTCCTTGACGTAGCCGGCCTTCACCTGGGCTGCGAGTTCGCCAGCACCCCACTGCTGGAACACGTCGGGAGCGTCGCCCGAGCGCAGTGCGTTCGGGATCAGGGTGCGCTGGAGTTCTTCGTTCTGGAATGCCTGGACGTCAACCTTCACGCCCGGGTTCTTGTCCTCGAACTCCTTGGCGACCTGCTGCCAGAAGCCGAGCAGCGGCTCGCCGGTTCCGTTGTGCCACCAGGTGATGGTGACGTCGCCCTGGGGCTCTTCAGCCGCAGGAGCACAACCGGTAACGGCTGCAAACGCCAGGGCCGAGGTGGCCAGCAGCGCCGCAGCACGCGACATGCGGGAATGGTTCTTCATCGAACACCTCTCGAAAGTTTCGACAACAGTGTCGAAATTGACTTGGTTGTCGGTCAGGCTACTGAACCGGGTATTTGGTGTCAATAGCAACAAACCCACTTTTTTCCGAACCCGGCTTCGGATTCGGAAGCGTGAAGGCCCATCCAGCAGCGAGGCACTCGTCGAGCACGCGGCGCAGCGCCGCGACCGTGCCCGAGCGGTCTCCCCCACCGTCATGGACCAAGAACAGCTCGCCTGGACGAATAGCCTGCCGCAAGCGCTCGGTCAGTACCTCGACATCTTGCGTCAGCCAGTCACCGATGGTGTTCACCACTGCCAGCGGCTGCATGCCAAGGGAGACCGCGACCTGCGCGGTGCAGCCCCAACTCCCGTTCGGGGCACGCCAGAACGGGATGGGCGCGTCAGGGTCATCCAAGGCCTCACGGATCACCGCATTGGTGCGCCGCATCCGCTCGGCGACCTCCTCGGGCGAGGCGGTGCCAAGGTCGGCAAAGTCAGTCGAGTGGTTGCCCAGGACGTGTCCTTCGCGCACGATCCGACGCAGCAAGTCGGCCCCACCGGGAGCCAGAATCTGATCCGCGATCACGCAAAATACCGCGGAAATCCGGCGTTCTGCCAGGTAGTCGAGGATCGCCTCGGTGTCCTTGCCGTTCGGCCCATCGTCAACGGTCAGACTGGCAACCAGGCCCGATCCGGAAGCCCCCACCCAGGCTTCCTCCGTCAGTGGCCACTGCTCCCCCGGCACCGCCATCGCCCTAGTTCGGCCTCGCCGTACTATCCCGGACAACCAAATTCGTGGCCAAGTCCATGCGCGGGGTTGGCCCGCCGGAATCCTGTCGCAGCCGAAGCACCATCCGGGTGGCTTCAGCCCCCATTTCGCGCAACGGCTGGCGAACGGTCGTCAGCCGCGGACTCACCCACTGCGCCATGGGAATATCGTCATAGCCGACCAGGGACAGGTCATCGGGCACGCGCAAATGGAGGGCGCGGCACGCCTCCAGCACACCGAGCGCCTGCAGATCGCTGCCGGCGAAGATGGCAGTCGGGCGGTCGACCTGCGCCAACAGGTCGCGGGCGTGCTGTTCCCCGCCCGAGGTGTAAAAGTTTCCGAACCGCACCCAATCCGGGTTGATCTCAATGCCAGCACCCGACATCGCAGAGCGGAAGCCATCCAGCCGGGCGTGCGAGCAGAGCATGTCCTCTGGGCCGGTGATCGCAGCGATCTTGGTGTGTCCGAGCTCGATCAAATGCCGGGTCGCCATCAGTCCGCCCGCCCAGTTGGCCGAACCCACCGAGGGCACATCCGGGGCTGGATCACCAGCTGGGTCGATGATCGCAAAAGGGATGTCGCGGGTGCGCAGTGCTTGCCGGGCACTGTCCGGAATGCCGGAGAACACCAGGAGCACCGCTTCCGGTCGGCGCTGAATCACGCCTTCCACCCACTCCGGACCTGGCTCGTGCCGAGTGCCACTCTGGGTCAGCACGACGCTCAGACCGTGTTCCGAGGCCACGTCCTCAACGCCCCGGATGATTTCCATGGACCAGGCACTCTCGAACTGGTGAAACACCAGCTCGATCAGGCCAGACCGCGTCCGGCCGCTGCCGCGCCGCAAATAGCCATGTTGGGTGAGCAGCGCTTCAACGCGTTCCCGTGTCTGTTGCGAGACGTCGGAGCGACCGTTGAACACCTTCGAGATCGTCGAAGTGGATACCCCGGCGATCTCCGCGATCTTTGCCAGCGTGACTCGAGGCGAGTCTGCTGCTGCCATATCGGCCTCCCTGAATGCGTGTTCTCATCCTAGGGAAAGTTTCGAAAACAGTCACGCAACTTCGACCGAAACGTTTCGGTCGCGGCGCGACTAGTCCAAGGTTGCGATCCGCCACCATGCGGTGTGCGAGGCCCCCGGTTCGAGCACCACCAGATCGGTGCCTGAGTTGAACGCATCCGGTGGACACGTCATCGGTTCGACTGCCAAGCCGATGCGGTGCCCCGGGTGCCCCGCAGTGAGATCAGCGGTGTGAATCTGCACCCAGGGGCAGGCCTCGTCCCAGACCAGTTGCACGCCGGAGCCGTCGGGGTTTTGCACCGTCACCCGGGCCAGCCCCTCGGGTTCACGGATGATGTCGCCGTAGGCGTGATCGATGGCGACATCACCCAAGACCCGCGCCTGGCGGAAGTCGAACTCCGGCACCTCGGCGACCGAGACGACCTCACCCGGCAACAACCGCTCACCGACCGTGGTGGCGATACTCGCCGCCGGAATCGACACCACGGCTCGGTCCAGGCCGGCTGCGCCGACCGCCAGGTACGGGTGCGGACCGGTGCCGTAGGGCGCCGCCGACGGACCCATGTTCGTGGCCGTGACGGTCGTGTGCAGGCCGTCATCGTCGAGGCGGTAGGCCACCTCCAGCCGGATCCGGTGCGGATAGCCGGCTTGCGGCTCGATCATCGCGAACAGCTCCACGTGATTCGGCGACGCATCCACATACGTTTCGGGTCGGAAGTCGAGCCAGCAGGCGAGGCCATGCAACGCGTGGCCTCGGGCCGGCTCGGTCAGTGCCAGTTGCTGTTGCACCCCGTTGAAGCTGTAGCGACCGTCCACCACCCGGTTCGGCCACGGCGCGAGCGTGACACCGCGATATGCAGGACGCACCTCGTCCGCGTCGAAGGGCACGACCAGGTCGCGACCGTCGGCGGTCAGTGAGCGGAGCGTGGCACCAATCGAGGCAATGATGGCTTCGTACTTGCCATGGCGAATGCGGAACTGATGACCGGACAGCGGTGGGTTCGTGGACATACCCGGTATCGTAGGGCTCCTCGCATTCGCAGCGCAGCATCTTCGTGACACGAACTGCCTGGAGGTGCCGCTCGACAGAACGCAGCAGCGCCGCACCGGAGTTCCGATGCGGCGCTGTTGCGTATGTCGCGACTACTTGCTGAGCGCAATCGCCTTTTCGATCGCGGCCTGCAACCTGGCGTCCGCCTTCGCGAAGGCTTCCAGGTCGCCCGACTTCAGGGCGGCCTCGCGCTCCTTGAGGGCCGCGGCGGCGTCGGCCAGGGCGGCCTTCAGGGCCGCGCTCGGCGCGCCACCCGTGCCCGGGTCACCGGGTTCCGCCGGGTCGCCAGGCTCGGTCGGGTCGGTCGGATCCGTCGGCGTGGTCGGTTCACCGTCGCCGATACCGGCACCGGAGTCGCCGCCGAAGATCTCATCCAGCGCCTCGCCAAGGCTGTCCTTGAAGGCGATCTCGTCACCGAACGCGACCAGCACCTTACGCAGCAGCGGGTAGCTGGTGCCACCGGTTGCCTGCACGTACACCGGCTGGACATAGAGCAGACCGCCACCAACAGGCAGGGTCAGCAGGTTGCCGCGCAGCACCTGGGTGCTCTGGCCACGCTCCAGCAAGTTCAGTTCCGTGGCGACCGTCGGGTTCGAGTTGAAGTTCGCCTGTACCTGGCCGGGGCCGGGCACCGTGGTGTCCTTCGGCAGCGTCAGCAGCGTCAACTTGCCGTAGTCGGGCGACTTGGTACCAGCCGTGTTGCCAGCATTCGAGTTCGCCGAGAGGTAGCCCATCAGCACGTTTCGAGCGCTCTCACCGGTCTGCTGCGGAATGTAGGTGGAGTAGATCGAGTATTCGGTCTTGTCCTGACCCGGCACCTTCAGCGACAGGTAGTACGGCGGCTGGAACGGCGCCGACTCCGCGTTCGTCGCGGTGGGTTCACGCGGGGTGACCCATGCGTCGTTGCCTTCGTAGAAGCCCTCGGGGTTGGTCACGTGGTACGTACCAAGCACCGTACGCTGCACCTTGAACAAGTCCGACGGGTACCGGACGTGGCTCATCAACTCGCCGGACATCTCGGAGAGGGACTTGATCTTGCCCGGGAAGACCTTGTTCCAGGTCTGCAGCACCGGATCCTGGTCATCCCATGCGTAGAGGGTGACCTTGCCGTCATAGGCGTCAACCGTGGCCTTGACCGAGTTGCGGATGTAGTTGATGGTGTCGGTCGACAGTCGCGAGGACTGCGTGTTCGCCGCGGCCATCGCCGAGCGCAAGCCCACCTTGGCTGAATACGGGTAGTTCGCCGAGGTGGTGTAGCCATCGACAATCCACACGATGCGACCGTCCACGATCGCGGGATATGGATCCGAGTCGAGCGTCAGATACGGCGCCACCTTGCCCACGCGGGTCAACGGGTCGCGGTCGTAGAGAATCTGCGACTCGTCATACACGTCACCGGAGAGCAGAATCTGCTCACTCTGGAACTTGATGGCGTAGATGATGCGCAGCAGGATGTTGCTGAGCTTCGGGCCACCATCACCCGAGAAGGTGGTGCGGACCGTGCTGGCGTTCTCGGCCTCGCTGGACGGGTAGTCCAGCTCGCGGGCCGGGGTACCCGCCGGACCACCCACGATGGAGTACCGCGGCGAGTTCTCACCGAAGTAGATGCGCGGTTCGTAGTCGCCCAGCGCCTTGGTGACCGGAATGTCACCTTCCAGGAATAGCGGCTGGCCGTCGACGGTGCGCTTGTTGCCATAGGCGGCAACGAGGCCGTAGCCGTGGGTGTAGACAATGGCCTGGTTCACCCAGCTGCCGGCACCGGTAATGCCCTGCGAGTTCAGTTCACGAACGGCAAGAACCACGTCCTGGGTTTCACCATCGATCTCGTAGCGACCCACGTCGAGCTGACCAGGGAACTGGTAGTACTGGCGGAACACCTGGAACTGAGTGAATGCCGCCGAGACCAGCTGCGGGTCGATCAGACGAATGCTGGCTGCTGCCTCGGCGTCGGCGCGCAGCGCGCCTTCCTCGGCATCGGTTTTCGCCGCGTAGGGCACTTCCACGACGTCGTCGACACCGTACGCCTTGCGAGTGGCCTCAATGTTTCGCTTGAGGTACTCGGCTTCCAACGTCTGTTCGCTCGGGTCCACCTGGAAACGCTGAATGGCCCACGGGTACAGGTTGCCCACGACCAGGGCGCTGACCAGCAGCAGACCGGTACCAACCACCGGCAGACGCCAGCGACCGGTGAAGGCGGCGACCAGGAACAACACCACCACGAGCACGGCGGCGCCAACCAGGATCACGCGTCCCGGAATCCAGGCATTCACGTCGGTGTACGAGGCACCGATGAGCAGACCGGAGGAACTGTCGGTCAGGGTGGCGTACTGGTCCAGCCAGAGGCTGACCGCCTGGACCCCGACGTACAGGGCCGCGAAAATCGCGAGCTGCACCCGCGCTGCAGTGGTGATCGAGAACTCTCGAGCGCCGAACCGCAGACCACCATAGAGGACGTGGATGGCGAGGTTCGCCAGGCCCGCCAGCAGCACCACCGCCGACAGGAACGTCACCAGCCCGCGCCAGAAGGGCAGTTCGAACAGGTAGAACGAGATCGGCAACCCGAACTGCGGGTCAACCTCCGTGGTCGGCGTCGAGTTCCACCACACCAACACGTCGGTCCACCGCGTCGCGACGCTCACGCCAGCGAAGAAGCCGAGCACGATCGGCAGACCCCAGGTGACGAGCACGCGCAACGGGTCGACCAGTTCGCGGTATCGCTCAAGTTGCGCGTTCAGCTTCACGTAGACCGGCTGGCTGCGCCATGCCAGCACCAGCGAAAGCCACACCGGCACTGCCATCGCCAGGAAACCGCCAACGAAGAGCGCTCCGATGGCGATCCACTGCGTCACGAGCACGTTGGAGTATCCGAGCTGGTCGAACCAGAGGAAGTCGGCGTAGTACTGGCCCACGTAGAGCAGCCCAGCCACTGCCACGACCAAAACAATCAGCGTGATCTGCAGCGGGCGCCACGGGGATGCAGGACGTGACTGCGGCCGCCGTCCAGAGGTAGTAGTCGTCACAATCTCAGCCTTAACGGTTGGTGGGCGATATCGCCGCCAATCCTACCGGGCGGGCTTGTGCGAGCACCCGAGAGTTCCAGGCTGTGCGCTCTCAGCGCAATAGTCGGGCGGTCACTGCCTACTAGCAGCGCGGCAGCACGTCCGTGCCAATGCCGGTGCCGATGGCGCGCACCGCTCGGATCGCGTCATCCAGGGTGGAGACGGTGACGGCCTGCACGGAGCCTGGGATATTGCCGCGGACCTCGGCACAATTCGCTTCTGGGATCAGTACCCAGCGAATGCCGTCCTGCGCGGCCCCATTGAGCTTGTGGCCGATGCCACCGATCGGACCGACCACGCCTTCGGCGTTGATCGTGCCAGTGGCAGCAACGCGCTGACCACCGGTGAGCGAGTGCGGGGTCAACTTGTCGTAGAACGCCAGCGCCAGCACCAGACCCGCGCTCGGACCACCGACTGCGCCCAGCTCGACGTTGAACTGGTACGGGAACTGGTAGTCACTCTTCAGGGCGACCCCAATGATCTGTGCCCCCTGCGCGTTCAGGCGCGGCGTGACCGCAACCTGCTGCTTCTTCCCGTCCCGCAGAATGTCGAGGGTGAGCTCGGCACCACTGGTGCTGTTGCGGACCATCTGCGACAGGCCGGCGCCGCTGGTGACGGCCTGACCATCCACCGCGGTAATCACATCACCGGGCTGCAACAACCCCGCAGCAGGCGAGCCGTCGAGCAGTTCGGCCACGCTCACCGTGACCGTAAATGGCTGTTCAATCGCGCGCAGTGCGGCGGCCATTGCCTCGTTCTGCGAATCGCGCATCATGGCGAGGTTCTGTTCTTCAACGTCTTCGGTGCTCAACCCCTTGGGGTAATACGCTTCGATCGGCACCGGGGTCGTCATCGGATCAATCCAGGACTGGATGACCGCGAACCAACTCGGCAGCTGCTCGGGCGTGTACCGCACGCCAACAGTCAGCACGTCCAATTCACCATCGGTCGGGTAGGTCGTCGCGCCCGGTACGGAGACAACCGGAGCGTCCGTGTTGTCCTCGCCGCGGACCGTGCCGAGGGTGTCGTAGATCCCGCCCGGCCCCACGATGACGTACTGCGCCGGGGTCAAGACAATAATCAGGCCGAGCACCGCAGCGACCACGAAGGCGATCATGCCAATCCGGGTGCGCTGGTGCATTCGACGGTACCCGTGTTCGTGGGCATCAGCGAAGATCGTCACGTGGCTCCCTCGGGGCGGTGGCTGCCCGTTCGCGGTAGGCGGACGGCGCATGACTCAATGCTCGGCGAAATCAGGGGTGCAACCCTGCTCCAACGGCTAGCGTAGAACACAGCGCTGGGGATCCGCCCGGTGCGACGGCTGCGATGCGCGGCCGGGCCAAGCCGGAAGGTGACGTGGTGGCCGAAGAATCCAGCACCCCAGACGACGAATTTCGCGAGATGCTGCGCCGCTTCCTCTCGAACAGCGGCGCCGATTTCGATCCCGCCGCGCTCGCCGGCGCTGCCGGTCTGCCAGTAGATCCGAGCATGCTCGCCGCCATGATGCAGCAGTTGCAGTCGGCTCTAAACCGCAACGGCCACGACGGTATCGACTGGTCTGTCGCTGGCCAGCAAGCGACGACCCTAGCCCGCGAGGGCATGCACGGTGTGAGCACCCGCGAGCGCGAGGAACTGGACCAGGCGGCCACGCTCGCAGGCCTGTGGCTCAGCGAAGTCACTAGCCTGGCCCTGGCCGGTCGCAGCCCCAAAGTCTTGAACCGCTCCGAATGGGCAGAACTCACCCTGCCGGTGTGGTCAGAAATCGCCGAGCCGGTGGCGTCGAGCATTGCCGACGCCCTGTCCGGCTTGCTGCGTGACCAATTGCCCGCAGACCTGCCCATTCCCTTGCCGGACCCGGCTGGCCTGATGCGCAGCATCGGCGGCGTGCTGTTCGCCATGCAACTCGGCCAGGTCATTGGCCGACTCTCGCGTGAGGTCGTCTCCGGTGGCGACGTGGGCTTCGCCCTCACCGACTCTGACCAGCCGATCCTGATCGCGCAGAACCTCAACGACTTCGCTGCTGGACTGGACGATGTGGAGCCGGACCAGGTGCAGCTGTATCTGTCGGTCCGGGAACTGGCGCACGTCTCGCTATTCCGGCATGCCAAGTGGCTGCGCCTGCATCTGCTCAGCCAGATCGCCGACTTCGCCCGGGGCATCGAAATCGACGTGACCCAGATCGAGGATTTGGCCGCGACATTCAACCCGGAAAACACCGAGGAACTGCGTGAACTGCTCATCAGTGGCCGTCTGATTCCGCCGCGCAGCGAGCAGCAGCAAGCGGCCTTGGCCCGCATCGAGACCATGCTCGCGCTGGTCGACGGCTGGGTCAGCGTGGTGACCGAAGAAGCTACCAGCCGCCTGCCCCGAAGTGCCGCGATCGCCGAGATGGTAAACCGTCGCCGCGCCGTTGGCGGACCCGCCGAGCACGCCTTCGCCACCCTGATGGGCCTGGAACTGCGTCCGCGCCGACTGCGCGAAGCAGCCGCGATGTGGCGCGAGGTGGGTGCAGCCCTGGGCTCGGCTGGTCGCGACGCGCTGTGGTCCCACCCGGACCTGGTACCCACCGCCGAAGACATTGATGACCCGGCCGCGCTGATTGCCCGGCTGCAGGCTCCGGCCGACGCCGACCAGAACGCCTTCGACCAGTCGCTCGAGGCGCTGCTCGAAGGGCAACTACCCTCGGTGGGCGAGAACGGTGAGGGACTGGAGGACGGGGACTCAGGCGAGGACGACGCGAGCGATCGATAGCGATCGCTGCCGCGGCGAGCGCGGCTGACCGGACGCGGCTGCGCGACCACCGCCTCGCCTGTGGATGAATCCTGCGGACCGTGCGCGGGAGGCGCCAGCATGGCGGCATGGCGCTCCGAATCGACCCGAGACTCAGTGTGCTGTGGCGGGACCCGTTCACCGCCCAGGTAGGTGCCGACCACGCCCGCGTGGTGGTGCACATCGCTGCTGGCTGGCAGGAACGGGTGCTGCATGCGGTACGCATCGGCACCACGCGCGCGGCGCTCACCACCCTGGTAGGACGCGATGCCCTCAGCAGCCAACTGGACGCGTTTCTCGCCCAACTCTCCCACGTACTCGAACGCTCCAGCACAACCACGATGCCCACGGTTGGCGTCGAAGGGCAGGGGCCGCTGGCGAGCGCAATCGCCCGGCTGGCACATCGACTCGAGGTGCTCCGTGACTGTGACACCGACCCGGACGTGATCGTCCTGGTTGGGCAACATGTGCTGACCCCGGTGCGACTGATCCGCTGGGCTGGGCAGCGGCGCTGGCTGCTGCCCGCGCTGGCCGGCGACGCCAGCATCCGGATTGGCCCGCTGCTCGGCGGTGATGGTGGTCCGTGTCCGACCTGCCTCAGCTTGCACCGCAAGGATGACGATGCCGCCTGGCCCATGTTGGCGGCACAGCTCATCGATCAGGAAGCACCGGCGGAATCCGACAGCTTGCTGGTCGCAGAGGCCGCGGCAGCCGTGCTGCGCGGTGCGCTGGCGCTCGGCGATGCGGACGCTGCGCCCAGCGTGGAACTCACCCTGGATCGCTCCGGTGCCCGCTCCGAGCGACGGATCGGACCGCACCCGAACTGCGGCTGCGTCCAACTCGCCGACATGGATGCGGCCCTGCTGGCGGACGTCGGCGGACTCGAGGCGACGGACTAGGCCTACTCGGGCGTGACGGGAATCTGATCGAGGAATCGCGACGGCGAGCGGGTGCCACGCCCCATGGCCTGCGCACTCCAGGTGAGCGACAAATGGTCCTGGGCACGGGTCATCGCCACATAGAGCAGACGACGTTCCTCGGCCAGCTCGGCATCGCTGCGGGCCATGTCGATCGGCAACAGTCCCTCGGCGACGCCAACCACATGCACCGAACGCCACTCCAGACCCTTGGCGGCGTGGATCGTGGACAGGTGGACGGCTTTGCGTCCCGGGGCCGCGTTTGCGGCCTGGCGCGCCTGCAACTGGGTCGCGAATTGGCGCAGGGTCTGCTGCTCGGCGCTGGCTGCCTCGGCCTGATCCGCAATCGCTTGCAGTGATTCCCAACTGGCTCGTTCTGCAGCGCCTCCGCCTGGCACCTCCGTGCTCCAACCGAGGCCACGCAAGATGGTGGTCGTTGCGGTGTAGGGGTGGCCGTCCGGGTCCGCGAGCGCCTGCGCCCGCACCTGCTCCAAGGCGCGCTTCACCTGCGGTTGGGTAAAGAATCGCGGCTGTCCCTGCACCTGGAACGCGATGCCGAACTGCTGCAGGGCAGTCTCGAGGGCAGCCGACAGAGCGTGCACCCGGTAGAGCACTGCGATGTGATCGGGCGCGATACCGGCCGCGATTTCGTTGGCGATGGCCTCGGCGACGGCGGCAGCTTCCTGGCTCGCGGTGCGGAATCCAGCAATGCGCACCGGCGGCCGCGCCGGAATCGCGATCTGCTCTTTCGGCCGGACCGGCTGCAGCATCACCGCGCCGGGCTCGCCCTGAATGAGCGCATTGGCGGCCTGCAAGATGCCCGGTACGGATCGGTGGCTGAGGTCGAGACTGACCAGGGTGGCGTCCTGATAACGGCGTGCAAACTGCAGCAGCGGAGTCGCGCTTGCCCCAGCGAAGGAGTAAATCGTTTGGCTGGCATCACCGACGACGCAGACGTCGCGACGAGTGCCGACCCAAAGGTCCAGCAAGCGCTGCTGGAGCGGAGAGACGTCCTGATACTCGTCCACGACGAAGACCCGATACTGTTCCCGCACCTGGTCGAGCGCCCAGGGCTCGTCTTCGAGCAAACCCGCGGTGGCCAGCAGCACGTCCTCGAAGTCGAGGCGACGACGGGCATCTTTCACCGCCTCGTACGCGGCCATCACATCGATGAGTTGGCCAGGAGTCAAGGCGCTGGGCACGGGACGTCCGAGGTCGGCGTACTGGTCGATGCTGACGCCGTTCACCTTGCGCCACTCGATCTCGCTAGCCACATCGCGCAGCACGATCGGATCACTGGCGATACCAAGGCGCTCCGCCGCTTCCGCCAGGAACCGCCCCTTGGATTCCAGCACCTCAGGCAGCGGCCCACCGATCACCATCGGCCAGAAGTGGCTCAGTTGCGCCAGGGCCGCAGAGTGGAACGTGCGAGCCGAGACTTCCGGACTGTCCAGTTGCCGCAGCCGTTCGCGCAACTCCCCCGCGGCCTTCGTGGTGAAGGTCAGCGCCATGACCCTGCCTGGTGAATAGGTGCCTGTGGCGATGCCGTAGGCGATACGGCGGGTGATGGTCCGGGTCTTACCCGTTCCGGCGCCAGCCAGAATGCGTACCGGCCCGCGGAGTGTGGTGGCTGCGTGCCGCTGCTCGGCCGTGAGGTCGGCCAGCAGTGCCTCAGCGTCCATCCGCCCCTCCAGAGTCCTACCGGCCCAGGCGCGCCAGGATGTTCGCCAACCGGCGTCGGCTACACCCCAACCGGGAGTCTGCCCGTTACGCTGATGCCATGGGTCCGTCGCCTCTCACTCTAGCCGCGCTTGCATCTGCCGCCGCCCCGAGCATCACGATCGTCGGGAGCGAACCATGGCCGAGCGATGGTGAGCACGAGGGCGCGGTCCTGACCACCGCCGACGGCGGCAAGGTCCTGGTCCGTGTCCCGGTCACGCCACTGGGCGAGATGCGCCGCGCCACCGAGGGGCGCACGCTCTCCGCCTTCACCCCGGCCGTCCGCGAACGCTTGCCCTTCGCGCTCCCCGAGATCCTCGGTGAGGAACGCATCGGTGACGCCCACGTGGTGGTGTCCCGGATACTCGCTGGCGAGCCGCTGCACCTGCACCAGCTGCGTCCCGGTGAAACCCTGGCGATGTCGATCGGCCACTCCCTGGCCGCCCTGCACTCGCTGCCGGTCAGTGTGGTGGCCGAGGCTGGCCTGCCGCTGAACAACCCCGGCGAGTGCTTGCGTGCCAGCGTGGCCGTCCTCGACCGCGCGGAGAGCACCGGCTTGGTGCCGGCGGCGCTGCTCGAGCGCTGGGACCGAGTACTCACCACCGGCGAACTCTGGCAGTTCCCGCCGAGCGTGATCCACGCTGCACTCTCGCCCGAGCTCGTCCTGGTCGAGAACGACATTGTGGTCGGTATGACTGACTGGGGCTCATTGCAGGTGGGTGACCCCGCCTCCGACCTGGCCTGGCTGTTGGCCGGCACCGCCCCGGGCGTCACTGAGACCGCCTTCGACGCGTACTGGGTGGCGCGCCAAGTGCCGGTGGACCGAGAGTTCCGTATCCGCGCCCGGTTCTACGCCGAGCTAGAACTGGCCAAGTGGTTGCTGCACGGCCAGGACGTTGACGACGCGGACATCGTTGAGGACGCGATCCAGATGCTGACCGCGCTGGAGGAGCGCGTCGCGGACGAGCCGGCGCCGCTGGTGGCCACCACCAGTCAGCCGCTTGGCCTCGACGAGGTGCGCGCCATGCTCAGCCAACAGCATCCGTCCATCTACGCTCCAGCTCCGCGCGCGGCATCAACGCCGACGGCCGAATAACCCGGTCGTCGGCGACGTAATAGAACACGGCGTCGACCTGGTCGAGCGGCACCCCCTGCCATTCGGCGAAGGCGAGGCGGTACAGCGCCAGCTGGTACTGCCGCTGCTCCAGTTCGGCGTCGTTCTTCGGCGCCTTGCCGGTCTTCCAGTCCACAATCTGCCAGGGCTGTTGTGCTGAGGGATCGTGGTAGATCGCGTCGAGCTTGCAGATCACCACGCGGTCAACGAGTTGCAGGTTGAGTTCGAGTTCCACGGCCCAGGGCTTGCGGCTAGCCCACTCGGAACGCTCGAAGATCTGCTGTAGCTCGATCAGGCGCGCCTCGTCTTCGGGGTCGGGCAGGCCAGCACCGAGTTCGTCGAGTTCGGCACCGAAGAGGTCGTCGAGCGGATCGGTGGCGCCAGCGAGGCCAGCGCGCTGCTCAACCCAGGTGTGGAACAGCGTGCCCAGGCGGGTCTGGGTGAAGGGTCGTTCCGGCATCGGACGGCGCAGTTGCGCTGCAAGCGCTGCCGGATCACTGATGTAGTCCTTGAAGCGCGAGGCGGGCACTCGCACCGGCAGCGTCACCGTGCTGCGCTCTGCGGCTCGACGGGCACGTTCTGCCAGCAGCAGTTCGATGTCTTCCCGCCATGGGTGGTCGGCCTCGGGGTCGGCCGCCCGCAGTGCCGCTGCGGCTGCGGCAACGAGCCGAGCACGTGCCCCCAGCGGATCCATCGGCCAGTCGATCAGACTGACGCCATCGCCGTAGGCCTCTTCGGCGGTGATGGTCGGCTCCGTGGGGAGTTCGGGCAGGCCAGCATCGGCCACGATCTCCCGCAAGAACTCGCTCGGTCCGCGGTGCGCCTTGGTGCCGCCCCAGAACGAGCCGGTCAGCAGCAGGCCGCTGCGCGCGCGGGTGACGGCAACGTAGGCCAAGCGTCGTTCCTCGGCGAGGTGGCGCGCTTTCACACCAGCTTCGAACTCGGCCCGAATCTCCTTGAACTCGCGCTGATTGGTCGCCGCGGTCCACTGCAGTTGCGGCAGCGAGTCCGCGTCAGCCTGCAGCTCGTAGGGCAGCGCACCGAAGGTCAGCCAGCCTCGCGCGGAGCGCGGGCGCTTCGGGAATTCTTGCTCCACCATGCGCGGCACCGCGACCATGTCCCATTCCAGACCCTTCGCCCCATGCACGGTGAGGATCTGTACGCGACCGGGCTGCGCTGGCTCCGCACGCGGAGCGAGTCGCTCGCGACGTTCGGCCTCGTGCAGCCAGGCCAGGAATGGCCGCAAGCCGCTGCCCGGGGCCATCTGCTGGAAGGCGCGTACCTGTTCCAAGAAGGCCTCGAGGGCCGCTTCGCCGGCGGCGGATTCGTTCGCCGCCACCTCAATGTCGAGGTGGAGTTCCTGGATCGCCGCCTGCACCAGTTCCAGTGCACCTGCCGTGGCTGCGCGGCGGCGCAGTCGCTGCAGCAAGCGCCCCGCGGCACGCAACCGCTGCCGGCCGAGTTCGCTGAAGCGCTGCAGCTGGCCGTGCTCTTCGGGCGCGGTGCTGAGGAAGTCGAGGGCATCTACGATCGAGGCGCCATCACCCGGATCGACGCTCTGGCGCAGGCCCAGCCGGACCTCCTCCTCGACCGGCTGCTGGGCATGGTCGCGGGTTTGCAGCCAGTGCGCGACACCGCGCAACTGCCAGAGGTCCGCGGGTGCGATCCGCCAGCGAGCACCAGCAAGCAATCGCACCAGTTCGCTACCGGCATCGGTGCTGTCGATGACCCGCAGGGCGCACACCAAGTCCGCCACGGCGGGCTCCTCGAACAGGCCGCCCAGACCGAGCACGCGGTACGGCACCCCGGCCTCTGCGAGGGCGGTCAACACCGGTCGAGCCTGGCTCCACGTCCGCAGCAAAATGGCGGCACTGGGCGGTGCCGTGTCTGCGGTCGCGGTCCGGAGGTGCCCTGCGAACCAGGTAGCGATTTCGGCAGCCTCCTGATCCAGCGTGTCCAGGTATCGCACATCCACCGTGCCCGCTCCGGCACTCGGCCGTGGCACCAACTTCGGCACGGTCAGGCCGCCTTCGGCGGGCGGGACGATCGCATTGGCGGCATGCAAAATCGCCACATCATTGCGCCAGCTCGTCATGAGCGCGAATTGCTGGATCGGTGGCTGATCCTCGCTGCGGAAGTCGCGCAGGAAGCCAGCGAGTCCGTCAGCGCTAGCACCGCGCCAGCCGTAGATGGACTGGTTTGGGTCACCGACGGCCATCACCCCGCGATCGCGGAACAGGGTGGCCAGCAGGCCTGCCTGGCCCACGTCGGTGTCTTGGTACTCGTCCAAGATGATGGTCCGGTAACGGTCCCGGTACTGGTCCACCACGTCCGGGGCTGCCTGCACGATACGGCGCGCGTTCGAAACCAGATCCGAGAATTCCAGGGCGCCACGAGCACGCTTCGCCTGTTGATAGGCCAGTGCGAGATCCACCAGGAGCGGCATGGGGGCAACCGCGTTCAGCGCCTCGGCAACTTCGGTGCTGTATTCGTTGCGCTGCCGCGGTCCCTTCGGCAGCGCGGACAGGTCGGCGGTGAACTGGCGGGTGTAGTCGATCACCTGGTCCGGGCTGGCGCCATGTTCGGTCATGGCGCGCGCCAGGCTCAGGGTGGCGTCAATAATGCGATCGGCGGACTGTTCCAGATCCGCCAGCCGCGCATCCTTGGCGGCCAGGACGACGTCCCGCGCTAGCAACCACGCGGCCGCCTCGCCGAGCATCACCGCGTCCGGGTCTTCCCCAATCCGCAGCGCGTGTTCCCGGTACATGCTCGCCGCGAAGGAGTGATAGGTAGCCACATCGGCCCCGGCGAAGGGGTCCGGATCGGCCACGTCGGGCAACACCTGGCTCAGCCGGCGCAGCCGACGCCGGATGCGGTGCGCCAGTTCCTGCGCGGCCTTGCGCGTGAAGGTAAGGCCGAGGATCTGACCCGGTTCCGCCAAACCGTTGGCCACCAGCCACACCACGCGTGCCGCCATGGTTTCAGTCTTGCCCGAGCCCGCACCAGCGACCACGAGGGCCGGGGCATCAACCGGCGCACAGATGACGCGTTGCTGCGCCTCGGTCGGCACAATGACCTTGGCCGGGTCCGGTTCGAGCAGCCGAGCGAGGGCTTCGGGTGTGTAGCGCTCGGTCATGCCGACACCTCCGGGATGAAGTGCAGCGCGTAGCTGTACCGGGCAAAGGGTGAGTTGTAGCCGAGCTCATGGGGCGCAATCGCCTGGTAGCGGCCCGAGGCCATGCCCTGCGCGACCGAATCCAACAGTTCCCGCCACTCCGCAGCACGCTCGGGCGTCAGTGCGTCCTGCACTCGCTCCTCGAAGGGGGTCTGCTTCCCCTTCACTCCGAGATAGACCAGCTTCGCGCCGAGCCGCTGCGCCGAACCGATTGCTTCTTGCACCTCCGGTTCGTCCAACGCCAGCTGATAGGCCAGCAACTGGGCGTGCTCCTGCGCCTCGGCCTGAGTCGGCACCGTGTCACCGGTCTTCAGATCGACCACGGTGATGCCCTGCGAGGAGCGTTCCACCCGGTCCATGGTGCCGCGGATCCGAGCCGCGCCGGTCACGAACTCGAAGCGAAGTTCCGCCGCCGCCAGTTCGGTCCCGGACGCCGCCGCGCCCTGCAGATACAAGGCGAGGCCGTCCACCTTCTTACGGGCACGGCGCAGTTCCAGTTCGCCGAGCCACGGCGCGTCAAAGCGCAGTTCCGACCAGCGATCCGCCACCTGCGACCACAAGCGTTCCGGGTCATCGATGAGGGTCGGGTCTGCCTGTACCTGTTCTGCAGCCGCATGCACGATTGTGCCGACCGCTGCGCGCAGACCGCTGGAGGTGGTTGCGACTCGATCGATAAACCAGTGCGCCGGGCTGTCCAGGAAGGTGCGCACCGAGGACGGGCTGACATCGAACGGCCCCTCGCTGAGATCGTGGACCGGCGCCTCGGTGCTGACCGGACGCAGGCCCAACCAGGTATCCGGCGAGGCGCCCGCGATCCCCGCAGCCTGGAGTTGCGCCAGTGCCGCCGCGGCCGGATGCGCGGCAGGATCCTCGGCTTCGTGCAACATGCGACGCAGTGTTCCGACCATGGCACGGAGTCCGAGCGGAACCGGCGGGAATGCGTTCGCTGGCCGGGCAGCAAGCGGCGCATCGGCACCGGCAGCGGTAGCGACATCACCGCTGTCCGCCGCATCGAAGCCGCACTGTTCCGCCAACAGCATCAGCCCGCTGGGCCGTTCATCCTCACCGTCGACGGCACTGAGCACGAGTAGTCGAGCCGCACGACTGGCCGCGAGCACGGCCATGCGCAGCTCTCCTTCAATCGCAGCCCGGCGACCGTCCAAGACCGCCACCGGCAGTCCCTCGGCGAGCTGCACCAGATCGTCCGGGTGCAGCAGTGTGCCACGCACCCGTGGATTCGGCCAGATGCCGTCTTGCAGGCCAGCCATCACCACCACGTCAAACTCGGTTGCCACCACCCCCGACGGAGTGGTCAGGGTCACCGCGGGAACACGGGCCACCGGAGCGAGCGTATCTTCAGCGACCGAGCTGCCGAGCAGTTCATCAAAGAACACCCGAGCCGGGTCGTCACTGCGCCGTTCCGCATGCCGCTTTGCTGCGGCGAAGAGTGCGACCACCGCGTCCAGGCGCTCGTCGGCTTCATCACCCAGCACCCCGCCCTCGGCGGCGAGTTGCTGCCAAACCTTCGCCTGACCGAGGGTGTCCCAAGCCAGCCACAACGCTTCTTCCGCGGTGGCGGTGTCCGCAACCGCACGCACCGCCTCGAAGGCGGAGGCCAGCCGCGCCGCGAGCCGCGCGGGCGCAAAGTCCAGGGTGGCGAGCCGGGCTGGTGCACCGAACGCCTCAGCGAGCAATTCCCCACCCAGCCGGGTACCGCCGCCAGCGAGTTCCTCGCGGCGTAGCGCCAGCCGGAGCCGCCGCAGACTCACCGGATCCAGTCCCCCGTACGGTCCGACCAGCAGATCCGCCGCCAGGTCGCCGTCCAGTGGGACCATGCCCAGCCCCACCGTCACGATCCGCACCAGGTCGCGCGCAGCAGGGTCGTCCAACAGCGCCCGCCCGCCGCCAGTGCGTTGGACTGGCACTTCGGCGAGCGCCAAGCCCTGTCGCCACGCGGCCAGTTGCCCCTGGCTGCGCAGCACCACGGCCATCCGCTGCCAGGGCACGCCACCACGCAGGTGCTGTTCGCGCAGGATGCGCGCCACCTGCGCCATCTCGTTCGCGCTGCTGTCCGCCAGCACCTGCAGCAGTCGGCTGTCGCCAGCGGCCGCATCGCCCGGCGCTGCCCGGTGCCCCACCGTACCCGCCGTGCCGACCCGTTCCGCCAAGGCTGTCACGAAGGTGCCGATCTGGCCCGCGCCCCGATGCACCGTCCGCAGCAGGACCGCAGGCCCGACCCGGGGAGAATCCGCCGCGTCGCCGAGCACCGTCGCCAGGCGGCCGAGGGCGTCGGGGCGAGCGCCGCGGTGCGCTCCAGCGGTGAGGTCGGGATTGCCGAATGCCACGACTGCGACGCCACGCTGATGCAGCGCCGCGAGCAGACGCAGCTGGCCGACGGTGAGTTCCTGGGCGTCGTCGACGAGCACGGTGCGCAACGGTCCCGCGCCATCGCGCTGGATGGTGACCACCGCCTCGGCGAGGATGTCTGCGGAGTCACGCAGGTCCGGATCGAGCCGGTCCAGCACGAGGCGATATTCATCGATCAGGTCCGCCGCCGCCCGCCATTCCGGCCGGGCATCACCCGCCAGCGCGCGCAGGTGGTCCGTGGTGAGCCCCAATTGGCCGACGCGCAGCATGAGTTCCCGCAGTTCGGTGCGGAATGCGGGCAGGCCTCGCACGGCCGGTCCCAGCGCATCCGGCCAGGCTGGACCGCTGCCGGATTCGAGGTGGCCAGCCAGCAGATCGGCCACGATTTCGTCCTGCACCGCCCCGGTCATCAATCGCGGTCGAGGCAGGCCGGCGGCCACCGCCGCTTCGGCCACCCGCAGATATGCGTAGGAGTCGATCGAGCGCACCAGCGGCCCGAGCGTCGGCACGCCCACACGGCGGGCCGCACGATCACGCAGCGCGGTTGCCACCGCACGGTTCGGGGTGAGCACCAGTACAGATTCGGGCGAGCCCGTGGCCGCCACCCGCGCCGCCAAGACCGCCAGCAGCACAGTGGTCTTGCCGGACCCCGGCGGACCGATGACCGCGGCCGACTGGTCATCCGGCAGGTTGAGCACGCGGCGCTGATCCGCGTCGAGCGCGTCATCCGGCACCGCCAAGTCTTGGTCGACATCGGTGGCGAAACGGAACCAGTGCATGTCATCACGCTAGTGGAGACCTGCGACATTGGCCCGGTGGTTCCACCGAGTCGACAGTGACAGATCCGACCGGATGCCAGCCACCGCCTCGCGCCCAGATTGATCCACGCGCCACCGCTGGAACGCTGACCGCGAACACGGCCCCAGCGATGCAATCGCTGTCCTATGCTGACGATGTGGACATTCGTATTGGACTGGTAAACACTTCCCGCGAACTCTCCTTCGAGAGCAAGCTCGACGCTGATGCGCTGGAGAAGGCTGTGGCCGATGCACTGGCCAACGGTGGCGTGCTCCGTCTCGAGGATGTCAAGGACTCGACCTACCTGATCTCGGTCGCGCAGCTGGCCTACGTGCAGCTCGGCAACGAGTCTGGTCGTCGCGTGGGGTTCGTGGCCTAATGGAACTCGCCTTCATCGTGCCGATCGGCGCGGCGATTGGCGCCCTGGCCTGGCTGGTCACCCCCAAGCGTCAGTTGCTGGGTGCAGCAACGCTCCCGGTCCTCGGCCTACTGGCCGCCAGCCTGGTCTGGGTCACTGCGACCTGGCTCGGCTTCGGCAGCGCGCCGAGCAGCGAACTCGCCTGGATTTCGTGGCCAACCGCGATTGTGGTGGCCCTGGTGGCGACTCTGATCGCCGGGCGCGTCATTACGGCACGTCGCGACGCCGCAGACCGGGCAGAACTGGCACGGGTCCGCGCCTAAGGCGTCACCCGGGCACACGCCGAGGGCCGCAGACCGGCCGCGTGAGCCAGCGCTAGGCCGTGAGCCCGAGCGCGTCCATCCGGCGCGTGTGACCACCGACCAGGTCAGAAAACGCTGCGGTCACGCGCGCTTCGGCCTCGTCGGAGTCGGCCGGCAATTGGTACCCGGAACGAATCAGCAGCAGGGTATCGCCGACGATTCGACGGCCCCACAGCGCCATCTTGGCGGCGAGCAGCGGGTCGGCAGCGAACTCGCGCTGCAGCATGCCGCGCAGCACCGCCTCGGCCGTATCGGCGCCGATCACCGCGGCGATGCGCTCACCGTCGCTGCCCAGGCCCGGCGCCATGGCTAGGAAGGCGTCGCGCAGCAGGCCATCCGCCAGGTACGCAGTGAGCAAGTATTCGTGCCAGTTCGAGGGGCGAGTCTGTTCCAGGTAGGCCCCGAATTCGGGCCACACCTCGGCCACGGCCTCGTCGGCGCGCACGCGCATGCGCTGCAGTTCCCCCAACAGCGCACTGTGACGATCAGTCGCCTCATCGATAATCGGCAGCAGAGTGTGCTTGCTGGGGATGTCCGGCGAGGCGTCAATCACCTCGGAGCGCCACTCCACCGCCAGCAGTTGGTGGGCCGCAGCCCGAGCCAAGAATTCGCGCTTTTCGGGAGCCAGCTCACCGGCCTGCCCGGACGTGAACCGGGACCCGTCACGGGATTCGGAACGCGACCGGAGCTTGGGGGCTTCGGTCTTGCGACGCCAACGGAACATGGAAAGCACGAGAGTAGCCTACCTGCCTCCCCTGGCTCTGGCGGCGTGCTTCCGGCTGTTCTTCAAGCCATACCGCTAGACTCACCCTCAGGTTGCGCCGTCCGGCGCCCACTGATTACGAAGACTGCGGCGGCACGGCCCGCCGCCGAAGGCAGCTACATCCGTGACGTTCATCGATCTTGGGATCGATCAGGACATTGCCGACGCTCTCGCGAGCAAGGGCATTCTTGAGCCGTTCCCCATTCAAACGCAGACTATTCCGCTGGCCCTCTCTGGCCAGGACATCATTGGCCAGGCCAAGACTGGTACCGGTAAGACCTTTGGCTTCGGCCTCCCGCTGATCCAGCGCCTGGGCCTGACCCCGGAGCCCGGTGTGCAGGCTCTCGTCGTGGTCCCCACCCGCGAACTCGCGGTGCAGGTGACCGAGGACCTGGAGTTGGCCACCAAGAACCGCGACGTGTCCGTCGTGGCGATCTACGGCGGCAAGGCCTACGAGGGCCAGATCGCCCAGCTCAAGGCCGGTGCCCAGATTGTGGTCGGGACCCCCGGCCGCTTGCTGGACCTCGCCGGTCAGCGACTGCTCTCGCTGGCCAACATCAAGGTGATGGTCCTCGACGAGGCCGACAAGATGCTCGACCTCGGCTTCCTGCCCGACGTCGAAAAGCTGTTCTCGCAGACTCCCCCGGCCCGCCACACCATGCTGTTCTCGGCCACGATGCCGGGTACCGTCGTCGCGCTGGCCCGCCGGTTCATGAACAAGCCGATCCACATTCGCGCCACCGACCCGGACGAGGGCCTGACCCAGGCCAACATCAAGCACCTGGTCTACCGCGCGCACTCGCTGGACAAGGACGAGGTCATCGCCCGCATCCTGCAGGCCGAAGGCCGCGAAAAGGTCGTCATCTTCACCCGCACCAAGCGCGCCGCGGCGAAGCTCACCGAGGAACTCATCGACCGTGGCTTCAAGGCCGCGGCCGTGCACGGCGACATGAGCCAAGAGGCCCGTGAGCGCGCGATGGCAGCCTTCAAGGCTGGCAAAAAGGACGTGCTGATCGCAACCGACGTTGCCGCTCGCGGTATCGACGTGGACGACGTGACGCACGTGATCAACCACACCATCCCCGAGGATGAGAAGACCTACCTGCACCGCGCAGGCCGTACGGGCCGCGCCGGTCGCACCGGTATCGCCGTCACCTTCGTCGACTGGGAAGACGTGCACCGCTGGCAGATGATCAACCGGGCCCTGGAGTTCGGCCAGCCAGAACCGATCGAGACCTACTCCTCGTCGCCGCACCTGTACACGGACCTGAACATCCCGGCCGGCACCAAGGGCCGCCTGCCCCGGGCCGCCGAGCCTGCGCGCGCCGCCAAGGCCGCGGAAGCAGCATCCGGCGAGGCGAAGTCCGGCGAGTCGGCCAAGTCCGGCGCCAGCCGCAACCGTCGCCGCACGCGCGGTGGCAGCGGTCAGCGCCCCACCGAGGGCTCCGCAGCCGCGACCGGTGCTGAGGCTGGTGCCTCAGCCACTGCTGCCTCGGGTGAGACTGCTGGCGAGGCCTCCAACAGCGGCGCTCCGCGTCGCCGTCGTCGCCGTGGCGGTCGCGGCCGCAGCGGCGGCGCCAGTGCCACGAGCAACTCGGAGTCGAGCGCCGAGTAGGCACATCCCAGAGCTATCGAGCGGGTAAGGATTCGTCCTTGCCCGCTCGTGCATTCTTGTCGGATTTTGCCGCTGCTTGGCATGGACGCGCGGCCACATGACCAGCAGTGACAGGTTCCCGACTCCGTGACGGAACCATTGCATCCCCGTGCGGGGTCCTGCCTATGGTGATCGCCATGGCTGAGATCTGGGACCAGTACCACCGCTTCGGCGCCGAGGATCGATCGGGCATGCCTGAGGCACACCAGCAAGTGTTTGCGATTCTGGACTGGCGCCAGGAGATGGCCTCCGGTGGCTTTGATGCGTACTTCCGGTATTGGGGCGGCAACACCGCTCAGATGGCGCTGACCGCACTGCCGGGCTCGCTCGGCGTGGACTGGGCGACCCTGCTGCGCGAGGCGATGGCGCTGTTTGGCGCGGCCTACCCGACCGACCCCGACGCGCGCGCTGAACTCATCGATGACCTCGACCTCGACGAGGCGCTCGAGGCATTGGATGAACGCTTCGCTGCATTGGAGGCGCGTGACGACGCAGACGCGATGCTAGCGCTCGTATTCGAGTAACCGCGCCAGTTAGCGGGCTGCGAACTGGAGCCAGTGGTCCCCCTGCAGCACATTGACAAAGCACCCGCTGCCCATGCAGGTGGAGTACGAGCCGTCACCAAAGGCATTGCGTTGCGGCTGGAACAGGGCCAGGTCTTTCTGGGAGGCCAACCACTGGGCCGCCGCATCCGGCAGGATTCGAACGGTGATGATCCCCGAGGCCTGCGCGCTCCACGCGCATTCCAATCCGCCAGAGAGTCGGAACGTTGCGGCGGCGAGTCCGTAGTAATGGGTGCCGCCAACGCCACTACCAGTCAGGACGGTCCAGCCCTGATCAACGCCGGTGACCGTCGTCACTTGATGCAGGATGTCGTCACATGAAGCGCCCTGAGTTTGTTGGAGGCTCCTGACCTTGGAAACGAGGATGGAGTCATGCCGAAGGAACTGGCGAATGGGAAGCCGACGACGCGTCGCTACTCGAGCGAGGAGAAGGCCGCTGCGGTGC
>JAEZHW010000031.1 GCA_023436775.1 Actinomycetes bacterium | reverse complement strand
GGATTGCGATCCACCCCGGCCGTTGCCCGCCAACCGACCTGGCATCCTCGGGTGTTGCCAGGGTGGGGCTGACGCCGCAGTTGCGGTATCGTCCCTGCTACGAATCGGTCAACGTCGACCAAATGAGGTGGAGAGCTCGTGAGCGTCATCCTGTCCATGAACGGCATTACGAAGGCGTTTGCCGGGGTGAAGGCCTTGGACAACGTCTCGATCCAGGTCCAGCGCGGTGAAGTCCACGCCATCTGTGGCGAGAACGGTGCCGGTAAGTCAACCCTGATGAAAGTGTTGTCCGGCGTGTACCCGCATGGCACCTTCGACGGCACCATCGAATTCGATGGGCACCCGGCGGAATATCGCTCAATCAATGACTCCGAGCACGATGGCATCGTCATCATTCACCAGGAACTGGCGCTCAGCCCGTACCTGTCCATCGCCGAGAACATCTTCCTCGGCAATGAGCGCGCCAAGCGCGGCATCATCGATTGGGACGAGACCAACAAAGAGGCCGCACTGTTGCTGGCCCGAGTCGGTCTGGACGAACACCCCGGCACGCCGGTGCTGCAGCTCGGCGTCGGCAAGCAGCAACTCGTCGAGATTGCGAAGGCGCTGTCCAAGCAGGTGAAACTGCTCATCCTGGACGAGCCGACCGCAGCTCTGAACGATGAAGACTCCGCGCATTTGCTCTCATTGATCGAGCACCTGCGGCAGCAGGGCATCACCTGCATCATCATTTCGCACAAGCTCAAGGAAATCCGCCGGATCGCGGATACCGTCACCATCCTGCGTGACGGCAAGACCATTGAAACCTTCAGCATGTCTGAGCCCGACGCGACCGAGGCGCGCATTATCCGCTCCATGGTTGGTCGCGAACTCGATCACATGTACCCGGAGCGCAATGTCGAGATTGGCGAAGAGCGCTTCCGCGTCGAAGGCTGGACCGTGCGTCACCCGGTCGACCCGGGCCGCCTCGTGGTCGACAACGCCTCCTTCTTTGTCCGCGCCGGTGAGGTCGTGGGCTTTGCAGGCCTGATGGGTGCCGGTCGAACCGAGTTGGCGATGAGCCTCTTTGGCCGCTCCTACGGCAAGTTCCTCAGCGGCACCGCATACAAGGACGGCAAGCAGGTCGAACTGAAGACGGTTACGGATGCGGTCGACGCCGGCCTGGCGTACGCGACCGAGGACCGTAAGCGATTCGGCCTCAACCTGCTGGCCGACATCGCGACCAACATCTCGCTCGCCTCGCTGTTCAAGCTGGCCACCGGTGGTGTGATTGACCGCGATAAAGAACACAGCGTCGCTGAGACCTTCCGCGGGGCCATGAACATTAAGGCCTCGTCGGTGTCGCAGGTGGTTGGTGGCCTCTCCGGTGGCAACCAGCAGAAGGTCGTGTTGAGCAAGTGGATCTTCTCGGAGCCGGACATCCTGATCCTGGATGAGCCAACCCGCGGCATTGACGTGGGCGCGAAGTTCGAGATCTACGGCATCATCAACGAGCTCGCCGCACAGGGCAAGGCCGTCATCCTGATTTCCTCCGAGCTCCCGGAACTGCTCGGACTCTCTGACCGCGTTTACGCAATCTCTGAAGGCCGCATCACTGGCGTGTTGGATCGCGACGAGGCGACCCCTGAAGCACTGATGCACTACATGACCGCAGGAAAGGAAGCTGCACTCTCATGAGCGAGTCCCTGAAGCTCTCAACGAAGGCGCCGCGCCGTACCAGCAACTTGCGCCAGTATGGCATTCTCGGCGCGCTGGTCATGATCGTGATCCTCTTCCAGACGCTGACCGGCGGTCGCCTGCTGCTGCCTGGCAACATCAACAACCTCATTCAGCAGAACGCCTACGTGCTGATCCTCGCGGTCGGTATGGTGATCGTGATTATCGCCGGCCACATCGACCTCTCGGTTGGTTCGCTCGCGGCCATGATCGGTGCGCTCGTCGCGCTGGCGATGACGCAGTGGGGCGTGCCATGGTACCTGGCGGTGTTGCTCGCCCTGGTGTTCGGCGCCATCGTCGGTGCCTGGCAGGGCTTCTGGGTGGCCTTCGTCGGGATCCCCGCCTTCATCGTGACCCTGGCTGGCATGCTGCTGTTCCGTGGCTTGACCTTGGTCCTGCTCACTGGCGGCACGATCAACGCGCTGCCGACTGAGTACGTCGGTATCAGCACCGGCTGGGTACCGGGCATCCTCGGCAGCATTGGCGAGGGCCGTGGTTCGATCGACACCTTGACCCTGGTCGCCGGCGTGCTGGCCGCGGTCGGTCTGATCCTGCAGCAGTTCCTGGCCCGCGTGAAGCGCAACCGCCTCGGCTTGCCGCTGGAAGGGGCTACCGGCTTCTGGCTGAAGAACCTGCTCGCGGCGGCCGGTATCATCGCCCTAGCCTGGCAGCTCGCGCAGTACCGCGGTACGCCGCTGATCCTGATTATCCTGGCCGTGGTCATTCTGGCGTACAGTTTCGTGCTGGGACGCACGGTCTTTGGTCGGCACGTGTACGCCATGGGTGGCAACCGCTTCGCCGCGCAGATGAGCGGTGTCAAGACGCGCTGGGTTGACTTCTGGATCTTCGTGAACATGGGCGTGCTCTCGGCGCTGGCGGCCGTGGTGACGACGGCACGCGCCGGTGGGGCGGTGGCCTCCGCAGGTCAGGGCTATGAACTGGACGCGATTGCGGCGGTGTTCATCGGCGGTGCCGCGGTGACCGGCGGTGTCGGTACGGTGATCGGTGCCGTGATCGGTGCGCTCATCATGGGTGTGCTGAACATGGGTCTGTCGATCCTGTCGGTGGATGCCGCATGGCAGCAAGTCATTAAGGGTCTGGTGCTGCTGCTCGCCGTCGCATTCGATGTGATCAGCAAGCGACGTGCCACGGGCAGGTAATCTGGTCCGTCGGGGCAGGGCACTGCGCGCGGCGCAGGACAAGGCACAAGGAGCAGCATGAATACTTCGCGACTGCGGCGTTCCGCAGGGCTGCGCGCTGGTGCCAGCAATGACCAGACGAGGCGGCACAACCTGTCGACGTTGTTAGCCATCCTGCAGCAGGAAGGTGCGCAATCGCGCGCCCAACTGACCGCACACACCCTGTTGAACCGATCCACCATCGCCGACCTCGTCGGTGAGCTGGTGGAACTTGGCCTTGTGGTTGAGGGGGCGCCGGTGGGGACGAACCAGGTGGGACGGCCCAGTCCGATGGTGCACCCCTCCGAGGACGTGCTCGCGATCGCGGTGAACCCGGAAGTCGATGCCATCACGGTGGGTTTGGTCGGTCTGCGCGGTCGCGTGCTGCGCCGGGTTCGCGTCCCCACCGCAACCGCACCGAGCCTCGCCGAGGCAGTGCAGATCAGCGCCGACGTCATCCGGACCCTAGTTGCGGATCGTCCCAAGGGTTCGCGGATCGTCGGGGTGGGGGCTGCGGTACCAGGCCTCGTGCGCGCCGCGGATGGGCTGGTGCGTTTTGCGCCGCACCTGGACTGGCACGAGGCGCCCTACGCTGAGTTGCTGTCGGCTGCGACCGGGTTGCCGGTGGCGGCCGCGAACGACGCAAGCCTGGGCGCCATTGCCGAGCGTCGATACGGCGCCGGCCGCGGGGTGGACGATTTGGTCTACCTCAACGGTGGTGCCTCCGGTATTGGTGGCGGGATCATCGCCGACGGTGAGCCCTTCGGCGGTGTTGACGGCTATGCGGGGGAGTGGGGGCACATCACCGTCAGTGGCGCGGTCGACGGCGGGGATGTGCTGGAAGACCTGGTCAACCAGTCGCGGCTGTTGAAGGTCCTCGGCCTCGGGCCCGAGGAGGTCGATCAGTTGGATGCGGCGCTGCAGGCAACAACCGACCCCGAGGTGATCGCGGAAGTCCGCCAACAGCAGTCGCTGCTTGGTGGTGCGATCCGCAATGCCGTGCACGTGTTGAACCCGAGGCTCGTCATCCTCGGTGGCTTCCTGGGCTCGTTGTATGACGCGAACCCCGAGTTCCTGGCCGAACGGGTGAGTGAACGCGCACTGAAGGCGCCAATGGAGTCGGCCAGGATTACTGCCGCCGGCCTCGGTGCTGAGTTGCTGCTCGTCGGCGGCGCCGAACTCGCGTTTGAGCCGTTGCTGTCTGACCCGGCCGGATACGCCTGGCCGGAGTTCGCCTAGCCCCAGTCTGCCGCGCGGGTGGACTGAGTCTGCCGCGCGGGCGGCCTGCACTGCCCCAGCGCGCCCATGCAGCGCACGCCCAGTTTTACCGACATGCCGTTGATAAGATGGTGACAGCCTGTCGATAAAACAAAGGGAGATCATGTTTCTCGCACTGCGCGAGCTGCGTTACGCACGTGGCCGCTTCGGCTTGATGGGCGTGGTTGTCGCCCTCATTGCCTTCCTGATTGTGATGCTGTCTGGCCTGTCCTCGGGCCTGGTGAACGATGGTGTGTCGGGCTTGAAGCGCCTGCCCGCCGACGTGATTGTGTTTGACCAGGGCACCAAGACTGACAACGCCTTCTCGCGGTCCGTCGTGGAGCCCGAGCAGATTGCCGCCTGGCAGCAGGCTGACGGCGTCAAGCGCGCTGAGCCCGTGGGTGCCGGCATGGTGAACGCCGTGACCGACGCTGGCGTCCAAATTGACCTGTCGCTGTTCGCGCTGGAGTCGGACTCCTTCCTGGCCCCGGCACTGTCCGAGGGGCATGCGGCGAACGGGCTGGGTGAGGTCGTGCTATCCGACACCGCCAAAGAGCAGGGCCTCGAGCTCGGCGACGTGATCGTGTTGGACCAGTCCGAGCTGGAACTGACCGTCGTGGGTTTCACCGAGGGCCAGTCGACCTTCGGCCACGTGGACATGGCCTATCTGCCCTTGGACACCTGGCGGCTGATCGCCGCGGGCCAGGCGAAGGCTGGCGCGCCCACGCAGGAGCAGGTTGACGCGCTCGCCTTCGACTCCGCGAGCGTCGTCGCCGTCGAGCTGGCGGATCCGGACCTGGGCCTGGCCGCGATCGATGCCCGGGCTGAGACCAAGGCGGTGACGCTGCGGGAAGCCTTCAACTCCTCGCCGGGGTATGAGGCTGAGACCCTGACCCTGGAAATGATCCAGTACTTCCTGTACGTGATCGCCGCACTGGTGATCGGTGCCTTCTTTACCGTGTGGACGATTCAGCGTCAGCACGAGTTGGCCGTCTTGCGCGCGGTCGGCGCATCGGGACGCTACCTGCTGCGTGACTCGCTGCTGCAGGCTGGCCTGCTGCTGGTGCTGTTCACCGGCATCGGTGGTGCGGCCGGTATCGGCCTCGGTGCGCTGATGCCCGCCGGTATGCCCTTCGACCTGGAGGCAGGCCCGATCGCCACCGCCATCACCATCACCATCGTGCTCGGACTTGCCGGCGCCATGGTCGCGGTGCTCCGCATCCTCCGCATCAACCCAATCAACGCGCTTGGAGGCCAGCGCTAATGACGAACCATGCAGTGAACTTCAAGAACGTCACCCTCGAACTCGGCGACGGCGACCAGCGCATCCGCGCGCTTGACAACGTTTCGCTGACCGTGGAGCCCGGCGAGTTCATCGGCATCGTCGGCCCGTCCGGTGCCGGAAAGTCGACGCTGCTGGCCGTGATGGGCGCGCTGGCAGCGGCGGACAGCGGCACGGTCGAGATCCTCGGCACCGATATTGCGGCCATGAAGGGGCAGCAGGGCAAGCTTGCGAAGTTCCGGTTGCGCAACCTCGGCTTCGTGTTCCAGTCCGGCAACCTGATCCCGGCGCTGAACGCCTCAGAGCAGCTCACGCTGGTGCACCGGATGGCTCGACTGCCGGGCAAGTTCGATCCGCTGCCGCTGCTGGAATCGGTGGGGATGGGCGCCAAGGCGAAGCACCTGCCGAAGCAGATGTCCGGTGGTGAGCGGCAGCGCGTTGGTATCGCCCGCGCGCTCGTCACGAAGCCTGGCCTGTTGCTCGTTGACGAGCCGACGGCAGCCCTCGACCGCAACCGCAGCCAGCACATCGCGGCCCTGCTCGCCGAGCAGTGCCACGAGCGTGGCGTGGCGGGCATCATGGTCACCCACGACCACGACATCCTGCACCACTGCGACCGCGTGTTTGAAATGGTGGACGGTCACCTCGCCCCGTATCAGGTCACGGCCGCGGCCTAAGTGATCAGACGACACAGACGGTGTACATTCGGGCATAGTGCACCGTCTGTGTCGATGAGGAGGAATGGTGCCGAAGATTGCTGCGGCTTCGGTCGCTGAGCACCGGGCGAACCAGCGCCGCGCGCTGTTGGACGCCGCGCATGCGCTGCTGCGCGAAAGCGGCGCGGCGCCGTCGATGCAGGACGTTGCTGAGCGGGCTGGGCTGGCGCGGTCCAGCGTCTACCAGTACTTCGAATCTCGTGAGGACCTGCTGCATCAGCTGGTCGTCGATATTGCGCCGAAGTGGTCTCAGCGCGTCACCGAATCCATGGCAGCACAGTCCGACCCGGTCGAGCAGGTGGTGGCCTACGCGACCGCAAACCTTGCCCTGGTCGCTGACGGCGCGCATGCGGTCGCTGCGGCCCTGCAGAGCCTGGTCCCCAGCGAGGCGCTCGACGGGCACGCCGACGATATGCACGCCAGCATCACTGAGCCGCTGGTCGATGCGTTGCGCGCCGCGGGTGCGAGCGATCCGGCCGGCATCGCGCACTTGGTGACGGCGATGGTGTTCGCCTCGACCAAGCTGCTGGAGCAGGGCCAACCCATCGAGCCGGTCCAAACAACGTTGGTCACGGCCGTTCGGGCACTGGTTCGCGGG
The DNA here is from genome assembly GCA_023436775.1 of Actinomycetes bacterium. Lineage (GTDB taxonomy): Bacteria > Actinomycetota > Actinomycetes > Actinomycetales > Microbacteriaceae > JAEZHW01. The sequence goes on along the minus strand of JAEZHW010000031.1, from coordinate 233 downwards.
CTGCAGTAGGGCAGTGTCTGCGGCTCGATTCGTCGGATTCCGATCGCCGTGCTAGAGTTAACACTTGTGCCGCGGGGTGGAGCAGTTCGGTAGCTCGCTGGGCTCATAACCCAGAGGTCGTAGGTTCAAATCCTGCCCCCGCAACGGAACCAGAGGTCCCGGTCTCAGAAGAGGCCGGGATTTCTGCATTTCTCGGCCTTGCGCTCTCTATCTTCCTGCTCGGCAGTGAAGGC
>JAEZHW010000006.1 GCA_023436775.1 Actinomycetes bacterium | reverse complement strand
GAGTTGGCCCGGCGGGAGTCGGAGGATCGGCTAGCCCTTGCGGTACTGCTCGATCAGTTCGTTGAGCAGTGCCTCGTTACTGGGGTCGGGGTGCAGGATGCCTGCCTCGATCCGGTAGGCGATTTCGGTGGCCGCCGCGTTGACGGGGGCTTGCTGCGCGCCCAGGGTGCGCACCACCTCGCCGTTAATGTCGCCAGCCTCGCTGCGGCGACCGTGCCGCCAGTCATAGACCATGGTGGCCTTCGTGGTCGGCAGTGCGAAGCCGTTCAGCAGCAGTCCGAAGATTTGCTCGAGGTAGCCGCGTGGGTCGTTGGGGTCCACGTCAGTCATACCCATGATGGGACGCAGGCCCACCCCGTGGGTGGCAACGGCCCGTAGTGCCTCGAGGCCTGCCTCAATCATGAGTGGCCGCATGCTCGGCAGGCTCGCTGCTTCGACGATGGAGCGATCCAGGATCCCCGAAGGGACCAGCTGCGAGGCGTTCAGCACTAGCTTCATCCACTTGGCCGCTTCGATATCGTCGATGACTTCAACCGTGCCAGCGGCGCGCAGCACCGCGGCGGCTTCCTCTGCTCGAGCATGTGCGATCGGGTCTTCGCTGCCGACCGAGAACCAGGAGCGGTCGCGAGGGACGTGGCGTTCGATGTCGCCGGGTCCGAGCAAGTTCGAGCCCATCTCGATCACCGCGCCCAGGGTGCGCTCACTGCCGAGGATGCTCACGATGTCGCGGTGGCGCATGCCGTTCTGCAGACCGATGACCATGCCGTCGTCAGCGAGCACCGGCTTGATCAGTTCTGCGCCCCACCGTGCGTCGTAGGACTTCAGCACCATGTACACCAGGTCGAAGCGCTCGCGCAGGCTGGCGACCTCGCACAAGTGGTAGGCGCGCACTTCCGTCGTCTCGACGAGGTTGTGGCGTGGAGTGGTGACCGTGACGCCGTTGGCCCGCATCGCCTCGACGTGCGCTGGCCACTGTTCGATCAGCGTGACATCATGCCCGGCACGGACCATGTCCGCGCCGATGGCGGCACCATTGGCACCGGCGCCGAGGATGGCGATCTTGGGCGTCATCGTTGACATCCGTTCCGAGGGAGGGCTGGCTGAACTGCCAGCCAGGATCAAGAATGGTTCAATCCTAGTGAACGGAGGGGGTGTTTGTTTAGTCCTACTAAACGAATTCTTCTCGTATCTGGGGCCGATGTTGGGCGGCTAGTCAGGCAGGAATGGGGCGCGGGCGGATAGCGTTAAGGCCTGTGCGGGTCGGACGACGCTGGCCCCGAAGTGAAGGGACTTTGCGTGACCACTGTTAACGTCAACGAGGCGGACTTCGACCAGCTCATTATGGGCAACGACATCGTTCTGGTGGACTTCTGGGCCTCCTGGTGCGCTCCCTGCAAGGCATTCGGCCCGATCTATGAGGCCGCGTCCGAGCAGCACGGTGACGTGGTGTTCGCCAAGGTGGACACGGACGCGAACCAGCAGCTCGCCGCCGCGGCCGGCATCACCTCCATCCCGACCTTGATGGCATTCCGCGAGCAGGTCCTGGTGTTTGCGCAGCCGGGCGCGCTGCCGGCACCGGCGCTCGAGCAGGTCATCGAGGCGGTGAAGGGCCTGGACATGGAGGACGTGCGCGCACAGATCGCCGCGAGCCAGGCCGAGGGTGCCGCGCAGGGGGAGTAGGCGCTGGGGCGCGGGCATCGCCTCGCGCTACATCACGCATTAACTGAGCGAGGCCGCCACGGGATATCCGGGGCGGCCTCGCTGCTGTGAGACTTGAACTTACAGCGGCAGGATGTTCTCAGCCTGCGGGCCCTTCGGGCCGGCGACAACGTCGAACTCGACCTTCTGGTTCTCGGTCAGCGAGCGGTAGCCACCGCCGCCGATTGCGCTGTAGTGGGCGAAGACGTCGGCGCTGCCGTCGTCAGGGGCGATGAAGCCGTAGCCCTTGTCATTGTTGAACCACTTCACGGTACCGGTAGCCATAATGGCGTCCACTTTCTCTAACACGAACCCCGCTACGCGAATGCCGCAACGGGTAAAGCTGTTGCGCCGCGAGAAAGGAGGACCGATTGTGGTCGGGACCGCCAGGCAAAGCGTCAATCAACAACTGCTCGCTCAGCATACAGGCAAGGGATGTGCCGTCGAGCCTGTTTTTTCAGGGATGACACTGAGTTGTAACTTTGGCGACATTTCCGTTGTGGATAAACCCTCAAAATTCACGCCCCAGTTCGCTACCGTGCTGGCATGGGGATTTCGACTCGAGCCGCGGGGTGGGCGGCAGCACTGACACTCGCGTTCACACTCACTGGCTGCAGCCCGACCGGGGCAGAGGAGCCCGCGGAACTGACGGATGAGCAGGCGTATGCGCTGGCCGAGGAGACCTATCGTCAGTACCTAGAGATCTTCGCTCTCTTGACGAATGACCCATCCCAGCCCGAAACGCTGCTGTCGCAGGTGGAGAGTGGGGAGGCCCTCGAAGGAGATCTGGCTGGGTATCGGGACCTGCAATCTCGCGGAGTCCGATGGATCGGTCGGCCCGAAATTGTGGGTGTCCAGGGAGTAGACGTACTGAGACTGGGTAGTGCAGGGTTACAAGCGCGCATCGACCTTTGTTTGGACTATTCGACAGTGCAAAAGGTTGATGCGGAAGGCAAGCAAATGCCGCTCCGGCCAAGCGACCCTCGAGTAAATCGCCGAGTCACGGTTCAAGTTGACCGTGATGGCGAGCCGAAAGTCATGCGCAACGTCCTCGAGGGCGGTGTGTGTGCTCTGGCCTAAGCAACGGATCCTTGCTGGGGCACTCGTCGCGATCCTGACGATGTTCGCGTCAGCCTCCGCAGCCGCCGCAGCCGATGGCGGACAGTTTGGAGACGAAAGTCCTGATCCAGATGTGTTTGCTGGCGTAAATACAGACGGTGTAACGATTGGTGTATCCGACGGTGTCGATGGCACCGGGACTGATGGTGGTCAGCCGGAATACGACCCCTATACGTACGTTTGTCCATCGTTGGAACTCCGCTATCCGTGCGTCACGGTCAACCACGTCGACGACGGCATCACGCTGCGGGACATCCAGCGCTTTCTGACCGACCCCGGCCTGGCACGAATGGAGCCGGGCGAGTGGACAGTCGTCGGACTACCGACCAACTTCTACGCCATTGCTCCGGTGCAGAACCAGAGGAGGGATCTACTCGGGCGACCGGCTGATGTTCGGTTCATCCCGGTTCGGTATCACTGGGAGTACGGGGACGGGCGTACGGCAACGCATCGTGTTGCCGGCGCGACGTGGAAGGCGCAGGGCAAGCCCGAGTTCAGCTCGACCCCCACCAGTCACGTGTATCAGCGCTCCGGCAGTTACACGATCCGGCTCTGGATCGACTATGCCGCGGCGTTCCGTTGGAACGGCAGCGACTGGACCGTCCTTGATGGGGTCATCCGAAAGCGAGCCAACGACCTGCACACCGTCGCGACCGGCGCGGACACCGTCCTCGTCGACCAGCACTGCGGGACCAACCCTGCCGGACCCGGCTGCTAGCGCCAAGATGGCAGCGCGCGCAAAGGATCGACAAATCTGATTCATAGGATGCTGCATCATGCTGGAAGGGCGTGGAAGGAGACGCATGAGCAACAAGAAGCCTGAACCGGAACAGCAGGACCTGACCAGCCCGGAAGGCACCGCACCCGTCACCGACGCCGTCGCCGACAGCGAAGCAGCCCCGGCCAAGCCGCGCCGCAAGCGCGCGACGCCGACGAAGACTGCCGCGGACGCAGCGGTGGCCAACGAATCACTCGCCGCCGACGCAGCCCTCGCCGCCGATGCAGATACTGAGGCGTTGCCCGACACAGCAGCCGCCGCGCTGGCGGAACAGCCGACCGTCCCGCAGCCCACCGAGCCGCTACCGGCCGAGGCGCAGCCCACCGAGGCCATGCTGCAGGTCCCACCGGTCCCGCACCTCGGAGAATACTTCGACGCGACCGCGGTCCCCACCCGCGCGGAGCGGCGCGCCCAGGCGAAGGCAGCGAAGGCTGCAAAGGCCGCCGAGCGAGCCGCTGCCCGCGCTGCAGAAATCGCCAAGGCAGCCCAGGCCAAGCAGGCCGCTCAAGCCGCACAGCCCGCATCGGAGGCCCCGGCACCACGCCGCCGTGCCCTCGGTATCGCCGCGACCGTTGCTGTCTCGGCACTGGTCGGTGGTGCTGCTGGTGCTGGCGGTACCGCACTCATCCTCGCCAACCAGCCGACGGCGGCCGGCACCGCAGGCGGCCAGCCGGCGATCACGATCACCGCGACCGATTCGGTCAGTCGCGTCTCCGCGATCGCGGCCAAGGCGGCTCCGAGTGTGGTCACCCTGAACGTGAACGGGCGCTCGCAAGCTGGCAGCGGAAGCGGTGTGGTGCTGAGCGCCGACGGCTACATCGTCACGAACAACCACGTGGTCACCATCGACGGTCAGCGCGAGGCGCCGACCGTGACGGTCACCACCACCGACGGCACCATCTACCCAGCCGAAATCATCGGCACCGACCCGGTCGTCGACCTCGCTGTGGTCAAGATTGAGCCGAAGGCAGCACTGCAGCCGATCGAGTTCGGCAACTCGAGCTTGCTGAATGTGGGTGCGGAGACCGTTGCCATCGGCTCGCCGCTGGGCCTGGACAACACCGTCACCAACGGCATCGTCTCGGCCGTCAACCGCAGCATCCAGGTCGCCTCGCCGACCCCGGCCGCGCAGGGCAACGCGGACTCGCAGGCGGCCCCGCGTGATGACAGCGACGACAACAGTGACGGACCGCTGTTCGACTTCTGGCGTGACTTCACCCAGCAGCGCTCGACCACGCGCCCGAGCAGCACGATCTCGCTGCCTGTGGTGCAGACCGACGCGGCCATCAACCCGGGGAACTCCGGTGGTGCGCTCCTGAACGATCAGGGCCAGCTCATCGGCATCAACGTCGCGATCGCCACCGCTGGTGGCAGCCGCGACGAGGCCGGCAGCATCGGGGTGGGCTTCGCCATTCCCTCGAACCTGGTCAAGCGCGTCACGAGCGAGCTGATCGCCGACGGGAAGGCCAGCCACGCACTGCTCGGTGCCACCGTGACCGACGCGGGCGCGGTGGAAGGCGCTACGGTCCTCGGTGCGGCAATCGTTGAAGTGGTGGATGGCTCCGCCGCAGCCCAGGCTGGCCTGCAGAAGGACGACATCGTCACCAGCCTCGGCGGCATCCCGATTCGCTCCAGCCAGGACCTCACCGCCCAGGTGCGGTACCTGCCAGGCGGCACCACCACAGAGCTGGTCTACCACCGAGGCGGTCAGGCCGTGACGGTCACCGTCAACCTCGGCACACTGTCCTAGCCACAGCGAACGCGGCAGGCCCACGCACGTGGAGCCTGCCGCGTTCGTCGTTCCACCCCGCTGCTAGGCTCGATGCAGGCGGCGCGGGACCGTCACGCGGAGAACTGCAGGAGCAAGCCAATGGTGCAGCAGGTGTCATATGTGATGCCGGTGCTCAACGAGGCTGATCACGTCGCCGCCGCAGTCCGCAGCGTCCTCGCGCAGGACTATGCCGGCGAGGTCGAAGTGGTCATTGCCCTCGGCCCCAGCACCGACAACACGGATGCGGTCGTGGCTGCGCTCTGTGCCGAGGACCCGCGCGTGCGCTCCGTGCCGAACCCGGCTGGCTCCACCCCGGCTGGGCTGAACGCTGCCATCCGTGCCAGCAGGTACCCGATCGTGGTGCGCATCGACGCCCACTCGGAACTGCCGCCGAACTACACCACCGTTGCGGTCGAAACCATCGAACGTACCGGCGCGGTCAACGTCGGCGGCGTGATGGACGCGCAGGGCCGCACCAGTTTCGAGCAGGCTGTCGCTCTGGCCTACACCAGCCCGGTCGGACTCGGCGGTACCCGCCACCACACCGGCGGCGAGCCTGGCCCCGCCGAGACTGTCTACCTGGGCGTCTTCCACCGGGAACGACTGCTGCAGATCGGCCTGTTTGACGAGGAACTGCGCCGAGGCCAGGACTGGGAACTGAACCGCCGCATCAACCGGGCTGGCGGCCTGGTCTGGTTCACCCCCGAGCTGCGGGTCACCTACCGACCGCGCTCCGGCCTGCGTCCGCTGCTGCGTCAATTCCTGCACACCGGTCGTTGGCGAGGCGAACTCTTTCGCCGCGAACCCGCGGGCCTACGCTACCTGGTGCCTCCGATCGCGTTGCTCGGCCTCGTGGTCGGCACGCTGCTCGGCGTGGTTGGCCTCGTGGCGCTCGCGGCCGGAGCGACCGGCCTGCTGCCCGCCCTGTTGCTTGCGGGCTACGCAGCCCCGGCCCTGTATCTGCTCTTCGTGCTGCTGGCTGCCGCCGTGGTCGCAGGCCCGGCCGGTCCGGGCGTGCTGGGCTGGTTCCTGATCGTGTTGCCGTGCATCCACCTCGCCTGGGGCGCGGGCTTCTGGCTCGGCCTGTTCCGTGGCGCATCCCAGGAACACCGAGGAAGGTAACCCCATGAGCGCAGCCGAATCCGGCACCCCGACCCCCGCCCGCGGACTGCCGACGTCGATCGCGCAACTGCGGGAAGTCACGCAGCCACCCGAAGTGCGCAACCGCCGCAACGCCGAGCACTGGACCGCGGCACTGTACCTGCGCGATCTCTCGCCGTACCTGACCAAGCCGCTGCTGCACCTCGGCGCGAGCGCCAATTCGGTGACCGTACTGATGATCCTCACTGGCTGGGCAACCGCCTCGGCGCTACTGATTCCAGGACCGCTGGGCGCGATCCTCGCGCTCGTGCTCGGCCAGCTCCAAATGCTGTTCGACTGCTCCGACGGTGAGGTGGCGCGCTGGCGTGGCACGAAGTCCCCGCTCGGTCCATTCCTGGACGCGGTCGGCCACTACTCGACGGAACTGCTCATCGCCCTCGCCCTCGGCGTGCGGGCAGCCGCCTGGCCGATCGACACCCCGGACGACCTGATCTGGTTGCTGCTCGGTGCCTTGCTCGCGCTCTGGCTCGTGGTGAACAAGGCGCTGAACGACATGGTGCGAGTCGCGCGTGCCCAGGCAGGGCTCACAGTGGTGGTGTCCGCCGCCGAAGCTGCCCCTCGTGCTGGCCTGCTCACGATGATCCGCCGCGCCGCCAAGCTGTTGCCGCTGCATCGGATCCTGCACTCCGTGGAACTGACGATGCTGATCGCTGCGACCGCGGTCCTCGGCGCGTTCATCGGTCACCCCGAGGCGGACCGCTGGCTGCTGCTGGTCCTCACCCCGGTTGCGTTCCTGGTGACCATCGGACACTGCATCGCGATCGTGTCCTCGGGGCGTCTGCGGGCATGACCGGGCAGCCGACCGTTGGTGCGGTGGTGCTGACGATGGGGACGCGGCCCGAGGAGCTGGTCGCCTCCATCGCTTCGATCCAGGCACAGCAGGGCGTCAGCCTCGACATCGTGGTCGTCGGCAACGGCTGGGAACCGGTCGGGCTCCCCGATGGGGTGCGCGGCCTGGCCCTGAGCGAGAACCTCGGCATTCCGGCGGGTCGGAATGCGGGCGCCGCCGTGGTCACGGGGGAGTACCTGTTTTTCCTCGATGACGACGAGACGGTGCCGAGTCCCACCTTCCTACTGGATGCCATCCGCCTGATGGAAGCCTCGAGCGAGGCCGGCGAGCTCCCGGTCGGCTTGGTGCAACCACGGATCGTTGACCCGACCGGGGCCAACCCGCCGAGACGCTGGGTGCCTCGCCTGCGGAAGGGCGACCCGGCACAGTCCAGCAACGTGTTCTCGGCACTGGAGGGCGCGATCGTGCTGCCGCGCCGCGTGTTCGAGGCAGCTGATGGCTGGGCTGCTCCGTTCTTCTACGCGCACGAAGGCATCGAACTGGCTTGGCGAGTCTGGGACCAGGGACTACGCGTCTGGTACGCCGGCGACTTGGTTGCCCATCACCCGGCAACGCAGGTGACCCGGCACGCCGCCTACTGGCGGCTCAACGCCCGCAACCGAGTCTGGGTGGCCAAGCGCAACCTGCCCTGGCCGCTGGTGCTGCCGTATGTGCTGGCGTGGACTGGCGTGCAAGTGCTGCGTTCCATTCGCAACCCTAAGGGCCTCGGTGCGTGGTTTGGCGGGTGGTGGGAGGGGTGGACCACCAACGGTGGCCCACGCCGCCCGATGCGCTGGAGCACCGTGTGGCGGATGACCCGGCACGGACGCTTCCCGATCCTGTAGCGGGTGGGCCCGAGTCGGCAGCCCGCCTACGAGACGCTGACCCCCAGCAAGGTGCCGATCAGGTAGCTCAGGCTCACGGCCAGGCCACCGAGAATCAACTGTCGAATCGCGCCGCGCAGCCAATTCTTGCGGGTGAAGATCGCGGCGATTCCTCCGGCGACGAGCAGGCCCACGCCACCCACGGCGAGGCCCAGCCACAGCGACGCAGCACCAAAGAAGTACGGAATCAGCGGAATCAGCGAGCCCACTGAGAAGAACACGAAGGAGCTGACCGCGGCGATGAGCGGCGACGGCTTCGAGGTCGGGTCAATGCCGAGTTCTTGGGTGAGGTGCACGCGCACGGCCCGGTCACTGTCGAGGTGGACCTCGCGGGCCGCTTGCCGGGCCGTCTCGAGGGTCATGCCCAGATCGAGGAACATCTTGGTGAGTTCGCGCCGCTCGCCGACCGGGTTGCGCTGCTGGGCCTCGCGCTCGACCTGCGCCTCGGCGTCAATCTGCTCATTCGCGGTCTGTACCGACGTGTATTCGCCCAGCGCCATCGACGTCGCGCCTGCGACCAGGCCCGCCACGCCGGTGAGGATGATCTGGCCGGTGCTCGCGCCAGCGGCACCGACGCCAGCGATCAAACCGATGTTCGTCACCAGGCCGTCCATGCCGCCGAAGACGCTTGCACGCAGCCAGCCGCCGGAGATGTCGGGGTGGCTGTGATCGTACTCGTGGGGGTCCTGATACGGGGTCGAAATGGGCGCGGTCTCCGGGTTCACCGCACCAGGGTACGCCTCTTTCTGCGTGTGTGAGATGTCGCAGAATCGAAGTGTGATGGCTCTGAATCGCTGCCCTGGGCGGGTTGAAGCTACTTGCCCTGGTCGGCGTTGTATTGCTTGAGCACTGCGTCAATGGTGTCGTCGAGCACGAGCTTGCCACCCCTGAGGTAGAGGCCGCGCGTACAGAAGCGACGCAGGTCCGACTCGTTATGCGACACGAAGAACAGCGTCTTCCCCGAGGCGAGCATCTGATCGATCCGGGCGTAGCACTTCTGTCGGAACGCCTTATCGCCCACGGCTAGGACCTCATCAACCAGCAGCACTGGTTCATCCAGCCGGCTCATCACCGAGAACGCGAGGCGGACCTGCATGCCACTGCTCAGGTGCTTGTATGGCGTGCTCAGGAAGTCGCCCAGTTCCGCGAAGGAGACGATCTCATCGAAGCGCTCTGCAATTTCGGACTTCCGCAGGCCCAGCAGCGAGGCGGCCAGCCAGATGTTCTCGCGCACGGTGAGGTCCCGCACGAAGCCGCCGGTGAGCTCGATCAGGGGTGCGACACCGACGTTGACGTCGACGCTGCCTTCGTCCGGCAACAGCACCCCGGCGACGAGGCGCAACAGCGTCGACTTGCCCTGTCCGTTCCGGCCGACGACACCGATCGCCTCGCCCGGATGCACCGTAAAGGACACGTTCCGCAGCGCCCAGAATTCGCCCGCCATGGTGCGGCGCTCCTTCGAGCCGAACAGATCCTTGAAGGTGCGGAAGCCGCTGTTGCCGCGGCGGAAGCGGATGCCGAGGTTCTTGGCCTCGATCACCGGCTTGGTCGGGGTCTGGTTTTGCGCGCCCATTAGACCGCCTTCAACAGGGCTCGTTCGCTGCGACGGAACACGTACAGGCCGAGGAGCAGCATCACTGCTGCGCTCGCCGAGGAGATGCCGACGACGGCCCAGTCGAGCTGGGCGGGGAAGAAGCTGGCGCGGTAGAGCGAGATCGCCCCCGCCAGCGGATTGATTGCCGACCACAGTTCGAGCCCGTGCGGCAAGTCGGAAGTGCCGTAAATCACCGGGGTGGCAAAGAAGAGGAAGCGCAGCACCAGCTTGGTGGCTCGTTCCAGATCGCGGTAGAAGACGACGAGCGGCGCCACGATCAGGCCGACGCCGACCATGCAGACTGCCTGCAGCACGATCGCCAGTGGGAAGAGCACCACGCCGATGTGCAGTTGTGCCCCGCCGAGGATGGCGAACAGCGCGAGCACTGGCAATGCCAGCAGAAACTCAATGCCCTTAGCGAGCACCAACTGATTAACCCACACCGTGCGGGGGAGTCGGATGGACCGCACCAAGCGCGATTCCTTCCAGAAGGCGCGGCTGGCGTCGCTGATGGCGCCGTTGAACCACATCCACGGCAGCAGCGCCGTGAGCAGGAAGACGATATACGGCGTCTCGCCGACCGTGCGCTCGAACACCTGCGTGAACACGAACCAGTAGATCGCGCTCATCGCCAACGGCTCCAGCACGGACCACAGGTAGCCGAGCTTCGAGGTGGAGTACCGCACGCGCAGGTCCCGCTGCGTGAGTATCCACAGCGCGCGGAAGTACCCCATTTGGTGTGAGGGAACACGACCCTCGGCGCGCGACGGCTCCGACGAGTCGGGATTCAGTGATGCCACGCAGATAAATCTAGCGCGCCACAGCGTCAGCCACTTGGACTGTCAGGCGGATACCCCAGGTCAGCGGGGTGGTTCTTGCTGCGGTCGTGGCCTACACGAAGGCGTTGGCGCGATCCAGGTCTTCGGCGAAGTCCACCTCAACGGCGTACAGGTCCGAAATGTCCAGCGGCTCGAACAGTAGGCCATCCTGCTCAATCGCGAGCTCAATGCCGCGTTCGAAGTAGTCCTGCGCGTCTACCTGCTCAAGGCGCTTCAGCAGCGCGGCCTTGTCCTGGGCAGCGACATAGTTGATGCCAACCGCCTCGCCGAGGCCACGCTCGACCGTCTTCGAGAGTTCCTTGATGTAGCCGTGGTGGTCCACGGTGTACTTAACCTCTTCGTCGGCGACGCGGGCGGTGTTCACCGAGATGAACGACTGCTCACGCTTGATCAGATGCGCGGCGCGTTCCAGGGCGGCCGGGTCAAACACCACGTCGCCGTTCAGCCACAGCACTCCACCTTGGTTCGACGCACGGAGTGCGCGCATCAGGCTCTTCGAGGTATTGGTGATGTCGTACTCGTCGTTGTAGACGAAGCCAGCGTCGGGGAATGCTTCGATGATGTGCTCGAGCTTGTAGCCGACCACGACGGTGATGCGGGCCTCGTCACCGAAGGCCTGGTACACGTTGTCGAACTGCTGGGCCATGATGGTGCGGCCATCGGCCAGCGGGGTCAGCGGCTTCGGCAGCGGACGGCCGAGGCGAGTGCCCATGCCTGCTGCGAGGATGACAACCTGAAGCGTCATAACGGTCTCCTGAACTTGAGCTGCTCATGGCAGCGAAACTTGTTGGTTCACTGGCACGCCGTTATGCCAAGAACCACGTTAGGGACGGAGTCAAAGAACTTCCTGGAAGTCACGCAGACGTTGCCAAGCTGTGATCTGGTCGTTGTCATCTCGTGACCTTTGTCAGACAGTGGGCAGAGTTTGCGTCATTTGTTGCAGATGAGAGCGTTCCTCTACGGACGAGCGACGGTGACTTGGTAGCGTGGAACCCATGACGAAGTCTGAGGAGTCTGCTCTGAACGCAGGGTCGGATGCAGTTGGGGAAGACGCCACCGATCTGGACGGTGTATTGACGGCTGCAGAACCCGGATCGAACGAACCTGACGCCGCCCAGCAGGAGCCGGAACCCTTCGTCCCACCTACCCCAAAGCCGCGCGCTAAGCGTCGGTCTAGTCGTGCGAAGGGGGCGGCCAAGCCTGCAGCGGTCGCGCCGGAAACAGAAGCAGAGCCAACGTCCTCCGTCGACGCTGATGCAAGCATCGCTGGAAAGCCCGAGGCTGATGCCGTGACCGCGTTCGACACGGCTGCTGAGACGGCGCTGGCTGAGAGCGAACTCAGCGACGGTGACCAGGCAATCCGTGCCGAAGAAGTCAGCGCCGATGACCTCGCCGCCGACCTTGTTGCTGGCGAGTCTGAGACTCCGGCCGAGGCTCAGGCGGCGCAAGATGCTGCTGCCGCCGCGGTTGAGGCCAAGGCTGCAGCGCGCCCAGGGCGCAAGCCCGCAGCCAAGCGCCCGGCTCGTTCGCGGAAGGGTCGCGCCGCCCGCTCGACGACGGTTCGCGAAACCGTGGTGGAAGTCCACGGCCTGACCAAGCGCTTCGGCGACGTCACGGCGGTCGACAACATCGATCTGATCGTTCCGGTCGGCTCCTTCTTTGGACTTGTCGGACCAAACGGCGCCGGCAAGACCACCACGATGTCAATGCTGACTGGCCTGCTCCGTCCGGACGAGGGCCACGTCATCGTGCACGAACACGACGTCTGGGAGGATGCCGACGCGGCGAAGCGTGAGATGGGCATCTTGCCCGACCGGCTGCGCCTTTTTGACCGTCTCACTGGCCGGCAGTTGCTGCACTACAACGGCGTGCTGCGTGGTCTGGACCGCAGCCGCATCCGCGAACGTTCGAATGAACTGATCGCGGCCCTCGGTCTTGGCGAGGCGGCGGATCGGATCGTCGCCGACTACTCGGCGGGAATGACCAAGAAGATTTCACTGGCCTGCGCGCTGCTGCACGCGCCGCGCCTGCTGGTCCTTGACGAGCCGTTCGAAGCCGTGGACCCGGTTTCGACCGTGCAGTTGATCGGCATTCTGAAGCAATACGTCGCTGGCGGCGGCACGGTGATTCTGTCGAGCCACACCATGGACCTGGTGCAGCGTGAATGTGACCGCGTGGCGGTCATCGTTGAAGGCAAGGTGTTGTCCAGCGGCACCATGGACGAGGTGCGAGCAGGTAAGACGCTGGAACAGCGCTTCGTGGAATTGGCCGGCAGTGTTGACGCCGCGGAGGGGATGTCGTGGTTGCACAGCTTCTCCGACTAAGGCTGAGCCAGCTCCTGGTCGGCGCCCGTCAGGGTGCTCGCGACCGGGGCCAGATGCTCGGACTTGCGGCATTCGTGCTCGCTTCGGCGGTGCTCTTGTTGCTCTCGCTGTACGCGGTGCCGCAGGGTGACATTCCCTCGGTCGGTGCGTGGTATGTGCTGATTGGTGGTGCGGTCGTCCTCGGCGCGCTGCTGGGGACCGTGTTCTTGGGGCTGCACGCGGGGCTCGATCCGCGTGCCTTCAGCCTGATTGGCATCGCCTCCTGGCCGCTGTCACTGGGGTTGACGGTGGCGGGCGCGGCCACAGTGCCGACCCTGGCCGTTGCCATCCTGGTGTTCGGCATGCTCGGCATTTGGGGTGGATCGGCGGCGCTGGTTGCCGTGTTCGCAGCGGTGCTGTCCGTTCTCACCGTGGTGTTGGTGGCGCGTGTGGGCACGGCACTCTCAAGTCTGCTGCGTCCAGACAGCCCGGCGATTCGTTCCGGTCTGCTGACCGCCGCCATTGTGGGCGTGCTTGCCGCACTCGGCACCGTCGTGCTGCTGAGTAGCTTCGGGCGAGGCGTGGCACCGGACGAAGTGCTCGAAGCCGCCGCCCTGGTGGGTTGGACGCCGCTCGCAGCTGCCTGGGCCGCGCCGGTTGCGGCCGCTGATGACGACTTCGCTGGCGCCTGGCTGCGCATCCTCATCGCGGTCGTCACCCTTGCTGGCCTGGCCTGGCTGCATGAGCGGCTCCTCAACCGAATCAACCACACCCCGATTCGTCGCATCGGCGCACGGGTCGACTCGGTCGGTGTCTTCGAGTCGCTGCCGGCGTCCGGGTTCGGCGTAGTCGCTGGTCGTAGCCTGATCAACTGGGTGCGAGATGAGCGCTATCGCGTGGCGCTGCTGGCGGTGCCGGTCTTGCCGCTGCTGGCCTTGCCCATCCTGGCGCTGGCCGGCGTGCCCTGGGCCGTGCTGGTGCTGCTGCCTGCGCCGCTGATGTGCCTGATGATCGGCTGGTTGCCGCATAACGATGTGGCCCATGACTACAGCGCCTTCTGGGTGCATGTGGCCACCTCAATCTCGGGCCGCGCGGACCGCGCAGGCCGACTGGTGCCGCCGTTGCTCCTGGGTGTGCTGGTGGCCGTGTTCGGCTCGCTGGTTGGCGGCGTGCTCAGCGGAAACCTGCTGCACGTGTTCACCAGTATCGGGCTCTCGCTGGCGGCCCTGGGGGCGGGCCTGGGCCTGTCGAGCATCGTTTCGGTGCTGTGGCCCTACGCCACGGTGCACCCGGGCGAGGACCCGTTCCACCAGCCGCAGTTCCGTGGTCGAGCTGCTGTCCTGGCACAGGCTGGCACCATGGCCGCGGCAGTGGCGCTCACCGCACCGACGGAGGTGTTTTTCTTCCAGAGCATCCTGACCGAGGTGTGGTTCTGGCCGTTGGTGACCTTGGGCGTAGGAGCGCTGACGGCGTGCATCGCGATCTGGGCAGGCATCGAACTCGGTGGCCGCCACTTCGAGCAGCGGCGCACCGAGGTGTTCTCGGCCGTGCTGCGCGGCTAGCGCGCAGCCGGTAGGCAGCACCCATCTCAGGCCCGGCGACACGCGGTACCATTGCGTGCATGAGCACGTACCCAGATTCGCCGGAGCAGGGCGGTGGCATTGATGTGCTGGACCGCGAGCTTGAGGAACTGCTGCGCAACGAAGTGCAGGATCCGGGCGACCATGAGCGCTTCTCGCACTACGTTCGCAAGGAGAAGATTCTCGAGTCTGCGGTGACTGGCAAGCCGGTGCGTGCGCTCTGCGGCAAGAAGTGGACCCCGGGTCGGGACCCGGAGAAGTTTCCGGTCTGCCCGGAGTGTAAGAAGATCTACGAGCGGCTGAAGGACTAGTTCAGCACCGTCGGAATCGCCGGGTCACCGGCAGACAGACGGAGACCGTCCCGGGGCAGTTCCGCAAGGCTCTCCGCGCAGCGTTCGCGCGCCGTCTGCACCCCGGCCTGGCCGAGGAACTGAGCGTGGTATTCACCGCCCGAGGCCAGATTCACCAGCAACGGACGGTCATCGTGGTCAGCGCCAGCCAAGGGGGCATTCGCGTCCGCTCCGGCAACGCTGTGCACAACCTCGTGCGTGGCGGTGCCGCCCTTGATGCGGCGGAAGGCCTGCTTGAGACCGCCCGCGTTTGACTTGCCAGCGGCACTCTTGGCGACATCCAGCCATTCGCCGTCATCGCCTCGGCGAGCCACCAGCTTGTAAACCATCCCGGCCGCCGGATGCCCGGCCCCGGTCACCACCTGAGTGCCGACGCCGTAGGAGTCCACCGGAGCTGCGGCGAGGCCCGCAATCGCGTGCTCGTCCAGATCGTTGGTGACAGTGATCTTGGTGTTCGTCGCGCCCAGGGAGTCGAGCAGGGTGCGGACCTGCCGCACCACCACCGGCAGGTCACCCGAGTCAATGCGCACCGCACCGAGATCCGTACCCGCGACCTCGATGGCGGTTCGCACGCCCTGTTCGATGTCGTAGGTGTCGACCAGCAGGGTGGTGCCGACGCCCAAGGTGTCGATTTGTGCGCGGAAGGCTCCGGCCTCGCTGTCATGCAGCAGCGTGAAGCTGTGGGCAGCGGTCCCCATGGTGGGCACGCCCCACTGGAAGCCAGCCTCGAGGTTTGAGGTCGCCGAGAACCCTGCGATGTAGGCGGCGCGGGCCGCGCCAACAGCAGAGCGTTCCTGGGTCCGACGCGAGCCCATCTCGGCCAGCGGGCGGCCCCCGGCGGCCACCGCCATCCGGGCCGCGGCAGAGGCGACCGCGCAGTCGTAGTTCAGCACGCTGAGAATGAGCGTCTCCAGGATGACGCCCTGCCAGAAGGGGGCGCGGACCGACAGCACCGGGGAGTTCGGAAAGTACAGCTCGCCCTCGGCATAGCCGTCGATCTCACCCTCGAAGCGGTAGTCCGCCAGCAACGCCAGGGCGCGGTCGCTGACCACGTGCTCATTGGCGAGCCAATCCAGGTGCTCTGGGGTGAAGCGGAAGTCACGGATGAGTTCCAACAGGCGTCCGGTACCGGCCACGACGCCGTAGCGGCGGCCGCTGGGGAGGCGACGAGCAAACACCTCGAACACGCTGTCGCGCTGGTGAGTGCCGCTGGTGAGGGCAGCGTCCAGCATGGTCAGTTCGTAGCGGTCGGTGAGCAGGGCGGTCGACGTCGCGGTGGTGAGTCGGCCCTCGTTGGCGGAGTCAGCGGTCACAGCACCAGCCTAAACGTCCTCGCCCCGGTCTGTGCGAACGGTTCCTTCCGCGTTCCGTCGAGTCAGCGGGGCTAGACTCAGTGCTGTGAATGACGCACCGATCGGCATCTTTGATTCGGGGGTCGGTGGACTGACCGTCGCCCGCGCCATCATGGATCAGTTGCCGAACGAATCGGTGATCTATCTGGGCGATACCGCCCACGCCCCCTATGGCCCGAAGCCGATCGACGATGTTCGCCGCTACGCCCTGGCCATCATGGATGAGCTGGTGGATCGCGGCGTCAAGATGATCGTTATTGCCTGCAACACCGCATCGGCTGCCACCTTGCGCGAGGCGCGCGAACGCTACAGCGTGCCGGTGGTCGAAGTCATCCAGCCGGCCGTGCGCTCGGCGGTAGCCATCACGCGCAACCGCCGCGTCGGCGTGATCGCGACGGAGGGAACGGTGCGGTCTGGGGCCTATCAGGATGCCTTTGCTGCGGTCTCGGATTTGGACGTCGTCTCGCAGGCCTGCCCGCGTTTCGTGGAATTCGTCGAGGCGGGCATCACCTCCGGCCCCGATCTACTCGCTGTCGCTGAGGACTACCTTGCGCCACTGCAGCAGGCCGGCGTCGACACCCTGGTGCTCGGCTGCACGCACTACCCCTTCCTGAAGGGCGCGATCTCGTATGTCATGGGGCCTGCGGTCACCTTGGTCAGCAGCGACACCGAGACGGCCAATGATGTCTACCGCGAGCTCGTCAGCCGCGGCATCGAACGGACCAGTTCCACCCCGCCTACCCGCGTCTTCAATGCCACGGGCGAGAGCCAGGCCGAGTTCATGGCGCTTGCCGAACGCTTCCTCGGGCCGCGCGTTGATCACGTTGATCTGGTGCAGACCGGACTGATCACGCTGCCGGTCCTGGGCGATTCTGGCGCTTCGGGGTCCTAATTCGACCCCGCCCCCAGACCGTCGCCTCGTCAGGGGAGCGGGCTAGGCTTAGCCGATGAACCGCCTCGGCGGCGTGCAGCAGAGACTGCACAAGGAAGGAACCCGCAATGACCACTCGCGCCGATGGACGCAGCGCCGACCAACTCCGACCGATCACGATTGAGCGTGGTTGGAGCGCGCACGCCGAGGGGAGCGCCCTGATCTCGTTCGGTGGCACTCGCGTGCTGTGCACCGCCTCGTTCACCAACGGCGTCCCCCGTTGGCTGACCGGCCAGGGCAAGGGCTGGGTGACCGCCGAGTATTCGATGCTGCCGCGAGCGACGAACACCCGCAACGACCGCGAGAGCGTGAAGGGCAAGATCGGTGGCCGCACGCACGAGATCAGCCGCCTGATCGGTCGCGCCTTGCGCGCCGTGGTGGACACCAAGGCGCTGGGTGAGAACACCATCGTGATCGACTGCGACGTCCTCCAGGCCGATGGCGGCACCCGCACCGCCGCGATTACTGGCGCCTACGTGGCGCTGGCGGATGCGATCGAGTGGGGCCGCGGCCGCAGCTTCATCGGCAAGAATGCCAAGCCGTTGTACGACTCGGTGTCGGCGGTGTCGGTCGGCATCGTGGACCACACGCCGCTGCTGGACCTGGCCTACGTCGAGGATGTCCGCGCTGAAACGGACATGAACGTCGTGGTGACCGGCCGAGGACTCTTCGTTGAGGTGCAGGGCACCGCCGAGGCAGCACCCTTCGACCGTAACGAGTTGAACGCGCTGCTGGACCTGGCGCTCGGTGGCACGGCACAACTCGCCCAGATTCAGGCCGCTGCGCTTGCCGAGGAGCAGGCGTGACCGAGCAGGTGCGACTCGTCCTGGCCACGCACAACGCCCACAAGGTCGAGGAACTGCGCCGAATTCTCGGCGCTGGCCTGGATGGCATCGAACTGCTCGGCTACGACGGCCCGGAGCCGGTCGAGGATGGGGCCACATTCGAGGCGAATGCACTGATCAAGGCGCGCGCCGCGGCTGCGCACACGGGTTTGCCTGCGATCGCCGATGACTCCGGTATTTGTGTGGACGCGCTGGACGGCGCCCCTGGGATCCTGTCGGCGCGCTATGCAGGGACGCGAGACGATGGTGACAACTTGCGCCTGTTGCTGCAGGTGCTGACCGATGTCGCCGATCGCGGCGCCCACTTTGCCTGTGCCGCAGCGCTCGTGGTCCCCGCCGCACACGCCGGGCAGGAGCAGGGCGTCGAGGTCGTCGAACTCGCGACGTGGCCCGGCGAGATCGCGGCGGCGGCGAGTGGCGCTGGCGGCTTCGGGTATGACCCGATCTTCCTCCCGGGCGATGCGGATCTGGCTCCCGGGACCAGTGCAGCGGACTTGCCGCAGTCCGAGAAGGACCGCCGCAGCCACCGGGCCAAGGCATTCGGCGCTCTGGTGCCGCAGATTCGCCGTCATCTCCTCGGCGAGTAGCGGTCGAGGATCTCGGGGCAGCGCTCGAGCGGCGTTCGTTGCTGTGCGTGTGCCTGACTATTGCTCGTCCGCGTGGGCGTGACGCTCGAGGAACTCGTAGACCTCGACGTCGTCGATCCCAGGGAACGTTCCGGAGGGGAGCGGGGCGAGGATGTGCGCGTGCAAGCGTGCGCTCGGCCACGCTCGGCCGTCCCAGCGGGCGGCAAGGTCCTGGTCGGGGCGTCGGCAGCACGCGGGATCGGGACAGGTTGACTTCTGTCGCAACTGCGTGTCGCGGCCGCGGAACCAGCGGGACTCGTTGAAGGGCACGCCGACCGCGATCGAGAACTCGTCCCCGTTTTCACTGGTGCCGGTCTGTGCTGAAGTCCAGAAGGTGCCTGCCGGAGTGTCCTCGTACTGGTAGTGCTCCGTCGTGCGGTTCTTGCGATCGAAGGCGGTGCGGGCCGCGAACTTGCGGCACACGATCTGGCCTTCCACCGCACCGGTCACGTCGGTCGGCAGCGGGTAGTTGTCGTTCTCGTAGGCCTTCATAATGCTGCCGTCACCGTTGATGCGCAGGAAGTGCATTTTGATGTCGAGGTGCGAGGTCATCAGGTTCGTCATGCGCAGGGCTGCCGCCTCGTGGGTCACACCGAAGGCATCGCGGAAGTCCTCCACAGCGAGGTTCCGCTCCTGCTTGGCGCGGTTGAGGAATTCGACCGCGGGCTTGAGCGGCATGAGCACGGCCGCGGCGAAGTAGTTGATTTCGAGGCGCTGACGAAGGAAGTCTGCGTAGGTCTCCGGTACCTCGTGCTGCAACAGGCGGTGCGCCATCGCCTGCAGGGCAAGGGCACGCAGACCGTGACCACCAGGAATGGAGGCCGGAGGCAGGTAGATGCGGCCGTTCTCGAGGTCCGTCACCGATCGTGCCGAGTGGGGCAGGTCGTTCACGTGGATGATGCGGAAGCCGAGGTGTTCGGCCATCCGGCTCACCGTCGAGTGCTTGAGCGCCCCCGTGTCGTGGCCGACGACGTCGAGCATTTCCTCGGCGATGATTTCAATCTCAGGCATGAAGTTGTTTCGAGCGCGACTCTCGGCACGCAGCTCGGTGTTGGCGCGGCGCGCTTCTTCGGGCGTGGCGCTGGCCTGGTTGTGGCGACGCACGAGTTCCTGGTGCAGGCCGAGGAGCGCCTGCAGGGCAGGCGTCGGCAATGCCTTATTCGGTCGCACCTCCGGCAGGCCCAGGGAGCGGTAGAGCGACCCAGCCTGCACGCGCGTCCATTCGATCTCGAGGGCGGCCCGTTCACTGGGCGGGGCATCGCTGAGGAGTTCACCCAGTTGCACACCGAGCGTTGAGGCGATCGCCTGCAGCGTCGAGAGCCGCGGCTCGCGCCGTCCGGTCTCGATCAATGAGAGCTGACTGATGCTGACGTGCAACGTGTTGGCCAACTGCTCCAGGGTCATCCCGCGCTCGGTTCGGAAGTGCCGGATTCGGCGTCCGACCAGGACGGCGTCCGTCCCGCCTGCGGGTCCGTCAGCGCGATCAACCCGGGCAGCGGCGCCAAAGGGCTGCGATGCGTTCTGCATAACTTTGCTCCGTTGTCAAAGATTGCGAAATTTCACACAAGACCTGTTGGAAAAGTCTACTTCACCCTCCGTAGCGTTGAAACCAAGCCAATCTTCCCTGTCAATGATGCCGGAGGCCCCCCACCATGGCTCTGCTCCAACCCCACAAGGACCGTCCCCGCGTTGCTACCGCAACCGGCGTGGCTCGCGAGCCCATCCCATTCCCTGTCGCCCCCGCCGTATCGATCACCGATCTTGCCCCGGCCAACCTGTTGACCTGGGTGGAGCAGCAGCGCCAGATTCTCCAGCCCGATGCCGTCCACTGGGTAGACGGTTCTCGGGCGGAGGCCGCGCGCCTTGCTGACGTGCTGGTTGCTGCGGGCACACTGATCAAGCTGAACCCGGAGTGGCGGCCAGGCTCGTACCTCGCCCGCAGCACCGAGGACGATGTCGCTCGGGTGGAATCGCGGACCTTCGTCTGCACGCCGAAGCAGGAGGACCTCGGTCCGATCGGCAACTGGCGTGACCCGCAGGAGCTGCGAGCCGAACTGGCCGAACGCTTCGCCGGTGCCATGCGCGGCCGCACCATGTACGTCGTGGTCTACTCAATGGGCCCGATTGGTGGTTCCTTCTCACGCATCGGCGTCCAGCTGACCGACTCGGGCTACGCGGTGCTGAACATGCGCATGATGACCCGCGTTGGCCGCGACGTGCTCGAGACCATGACCGAGCAGACGCACTTCGTCAAGGGGGTGCACTCGGTCGGCTACCCGCTGCGGGACGAGCGTGGCGTGACTCGACCCGACGTGACCTGGCCAGCCAATGAGTACAAGGCGATTGCCCACTTCCCGCAGGACGATGAGATCCTCTCCTACGGATCCGGCTACGGTGGCAACGCGCTGCTGGGAAAGAAGTGCTTCTCGCTGCGCATCGGCTCGGCGATGGGCCTGCGCGAGGGCTGGCTTGCCGAGCACATGCTGCTGATGCGCCTCACCAGTCCGGAGGGCAAGCGGTACCACATCGCTGCCGCGTTCCCCTCGGCCTGCGGTAAGACGAACTTCGCCATGCTGCAGCCGACGCTGCCGGGCTGGAAGGTCGAGACCTTCGGCGACGACATCGTCTGGATGCGCGTCGGTGAGGACGGTCGTCTGTGGGCGATCAACCCGGAGGCCGGCTTCTTCGGTGTCGCCCCCGGCACCTCAAGCGAGTCGAACCCGGTTGCCATGGACATGCTCTGGGGCAACACCATCTTCACCAACGTCGCGCTCCGTCCGGACGGCGACGTGTGGTGGGAGGGCATGACCGAGCGGCCGCCGGCCGGTCTGATTGACTGGCGTGGTCAGCCGTGGACTCCGGGCTCTGGGCGACCGGCCGCGCACCCGAACTCTCGCTTCACGGTG
This sequence comes from Actinomycetes bacterium, assembly GCA_023436775.1. Classification (GTDB taxonomy): domain Bacteria; phylum Actinomycetota; class Actinomycetes; order Actinomycetales; family Microbacteriaceae; genus JAEZHW01. Next base: position 73,679 of record JAEZHW010000006.1, on the reverse strand, counting down.
CCAGCCGCGCAGTGCCCGAGCATCTCGGACGATTGGGACGACCCGAACGGCGTGCCGCTAGACGCGATCATCTTTGGCGGTCGCCGCGCCGACACGGTGCCGCTGGTGGCCCAGTCGTTTGGCTGGCGTCACGGCGTCTTCATGGGGGCCACCATGGGCAGCGAACAGACCGCGGCAGCAGAGGGAACCGTCGGCGTACTCCGCCGCGACCCCTTCGCGATGCGCCCGTTCCTGGCGATCAACATGGCTGACCACTGGCAGCACTGGATGAACATCGGCGAGCAGCTTGGCGAGAAGGCTCCGGCCATCTTCCAGGTCAACTGGTTCCGCAAGAACGAGCACGGCAAGTTCCTCTGGCCGGGATTCGGCGAGAACAGCCGAGTGCTGGAGTGGATTGCCGGTCGCGTCGATGGGAACGCCGAGGCGGAACTCACTCCGGTCGGATACGTTCCGGAGTCCCTGAATCTGGAAGGTCTCGACAATTTCGACGAGACCAACCTGGAGCGACTGCTCGCGGTCGACGGCAAGGAATGGCGTGCCGAACTTGCCTCGGTTGAGGAGCATTTCGCTCAGTTCGGTGACCGTCTGCCCGCAGGCATGCGCGACGAGCTGCGCGCACTGCGTCTGCGTCTCCTCCTCCCAGAGCAGGCCGGTCGCCACTGAGAATGGGTGTCGTTCCCGAGAGCCTCGCGGCGGTGGCTCTCGGGAACGACCCCGTCTAGCGTGGAAGTATGAGTCGGCAGCACGCGTCTGGGTCGTCCGGCGCGCATGATCACTTCCACGCACCCACGCAGGACCGTCAGCGGCTGGTGCTGGCGACCCTTGTTATCGCCGTGTTCGTGGTGGTCCAGGGCATCGGCGTGCTGCTGTCCGGCTCCCTCGCGTTGCTGGCTGACACAGGCCATATGGCCTCGGATCTCATTGCGCTGATCGTCTCACTGATTGCGGCCCAGGTCGCACTGCGGCCGGCGACGAGCCGACACACCTACGGGTTCCGCCGCTTCGAAGTGTTCGGGGCGGGTATCAATGCCGTGTTGTTGGTCATCGCTGGCATCGCGATTGCGATCGGTGGGGTGCTGCGGCTGTTCGCTGAGACGCAGCCCGAGATCGACTCGGTCCCGATGCTGATCGTCGCCATTGCTGGCTTGGTGGCGAACTTGGTCGCCCTGGCGGTGCTCCATGGCGGGCAAGGTGCCTCCATGAATGTGCGAGGGGCGTACTTGCATGTCCTCGGGGACAGCATCGGCTCGGTGTTGGTGATAGCGGCGGCAGTGGTGATCTGGACGACCGGATTCGTCGAGGCGGACGCCATTGCCTCGCTGGTGATCGCCGCATTGATCATTCCTCGCGGTCTCGCACTGCTGTGGCAGGTGCAACGGGTCCTGAGCGAGTCGGCACCGGATCCGGTCGAGGTTGAGCGGATGCGCGAGCACCTGCTGGCGTCACCCGGTGTCCTGGCGGTCCACGACATGCACGCGTGGCAGTTGACCGAAGGGGAGCTCATCGTGACCGCCCATGTGCAGGTAGATGGCTTGGTCTTCACCGAGGGCCGCGTGAGCGCTGTGCTCACCGAGCTGTCAGGCTGCCTCGACACGCATTTCGGCGTTCGACACACCACCCTGCAGTTGGAGCCGGCTGGCTACCTGGCGCGCGAGGCGCACCTGCACGACTAAGTGGCGAGGCGGTCTAGTTCCCCACTGCAGCGGAGCTGAGCGGCGGGTCGCACGCTTCGGCCACGGCGCGTTCCTCGGCCGCAGCAACCTTGCCCTTGTGTCGCTGGTGCATTGAATGGATCACCAGGGTGATCACGGCCAGGCTGATGACGCCGATCAGTACCAGGTCGATGTATGCCATCACCCATTCGGCGACGCCAGGAAGGTGCGCGAAGCCCCAGCCAGCCAGCGTCAGACCGACCCCCCAGGCCAGGGAGCCCAACACGCTAAACAGCACGAAGGTTCGGTAGCGCATCTTGCCGATCCCGGCGGCGACTGGCGAGAAGGTCCGCACGAAGGCGATGAATCGCGCGAAGGTGACGGCCCAGCCGCCCCAGCGCTCGAAGAAGCGCTCGGTCTGCGCCACGGTGGCCCGCGAGATGAGGCCCTTCTCTCGACGTTCGAACACCGCTGGTCCGCCGCGATACCCGATCAGATAGCCGACCTGGTCGCCGAGGAAGGCGGAGACAAATATACACAGGCAGACCAGCCAGATTGGCTGCTGGATGACCCCGCTGAACACCAGCACGCCAGTGACCAGCAGCAGGGTGTCGCCCGGCAGCAGGAAGCCGACGAGGAGCCCTGTTTCTACGAAGACGATCGCGCAGACCAGGGCGAGTCCCCAGGTGCCGGCCGCGGTGATGAGCGACTCGCTGTCAATCAGCGCAGCAGCGGTCTCGATCATGCACATCCTCGTTTGGTCGGGGCCGACGATCGGCTCTCGCCGGGTGCGACACTCCACTATGGCACAGCGGTCCGCGCAGACCGAGTGTGATTGCGGCTCGTTTTTGGCCAGTTCACGGTGAACGACCATTGTGTCGGCCTGCGGGGTCTGCCACGCTGACAGCAACGCCAGGGAAAGGACGAGGACCATGGCTACGCAGGTATTTATCAACTTGCCGGTGCGGGATGTCGCGCGCAGCATCGCCTATTTCACAGGTCTGGGCTTCACCAACCAGCCCAAGTTCACCGATGAGAATGCGGCCTGCTTTCAGGTGGATGAGACCATCTACTTGATGTTGCTCACCCGCGAGTATTTCGCATCGTTCTATGACAAACCGGTGGCTGACCCGCAAGAGGCGGCCGGCGTCTATGTCGCCCTGACGCGCGAAACCCGCGACGCAGTCGACGAACTGGCTGCGACAGCGGTGGCCGCTGGTGGCACCGAGGCGCGGGAAGCCATCGACATGGGGTTCATGTACCAGCGCTCCGTCGCCGATCCGGACGGCAACATCTTCGAGTTCTTTTGGATGGACCCGGCAGCGGTCGAGGCTGGCCCGCCGGACATGGCCGCCTAGCGCGCGGTCGCCGCACATTGCCACCGAGGATCCAGGCCCTGCCGGATCCGAGGCTCCCGCGCGTTCCGGGATCGCGGCTGGAGTAGTCTTAAGGCAGTGACGCTCGGTGTGAGCGTCCGCACGGTTCGGGATGGACTCGGATGCCGCACTCTCGTCGCGATGACTCGTCGGTGCTTGCTGTGCTGCGCAGTCCACGACTGTTGCTGCGGGAGTCCTTGGCGGGGCTCGTGGTGGCCCTGGCACTGATTCCAGAGGCGATTTCCTTCGCCATCATCGCGGGCGTGGATCCGCGGGTTGGTCTGTACTCGTCATTTGTGATGGGCGTGGCGATCGCATTCCTCGGTGGACGCCCGGCCATGATCACCGCATCGACCGCTGCGGTGGCGCTGGTGGTCGCACCGGTCGCTCGCGAGCATGGCCTTGACTACTTGATTGCGACCGTCCTGCTCGGCGGAGTCCTCCAGATTGTGATGGCAGTGCTGGGGGTGGCGAAGCTGATGCGCTTCGTGCCGCGCAGTGTGATGGTGGGCTTCTTGAACTCCTTGGCGCTGCTCATGCTGTCGTCACAGATCCCGCACGTGATTGAGAAGCCGTGGATGGTGTATGTCCTGATCGGTATCGCGCTGGTGATCATGGCAATCTGGCCGCGAATCACCAAGACCATCCCCGCCCCGCTGGTAGCGATCATTGTGGTGACCGTCATCACGGTCCTCGCCAACATTGCTGTGCCGACGGTGGGGGACCAGGGCGAACTGCCGCGGGCCTTCCCGACGCTGTTCATTCCGGACGTGCCACTCACCTTCGAGACGCTTGGCATCATTGCGCCCTACGCCTTCGCCATGGCCGTGGTGGGACTGCTGGAGTCACTCATCGCCGCAAAGCTCGTCGACGAGGTGACCGACACGCGGTCCGATAAGACCCGGGAGTCGTGGGGCCAGGGCGGGGCGAATATCCTCTCGGGTTTGCTCGGCGGTATGGGCGGCTGCGCGGTGATCGGCCAGACCATGATGAACGTCAAGGTGGCTGGCGCTCGCTCGAGGGTATCGACCTTCCTCAGCGGCGCCTTCCTGCTGGTGCTGGTGCTGCTGCTCAGCGACGTGGTCGCGGTGATCCCGATGGCAGCCTTGGTGGCGGTGATGATTGTGGTGGCGATCGCAACCGTCGACTGGCACTCGCTCAAGCCGTCCACCCTGCGGCGCATGCCAAAGAGCGAGACCGCGGTAATGTTCCTCACCATGGCGGGGGTGCTTACCACTGGGAATTTGGCGGTCGGTGCGGTGATTGGCGTGCTGACGGCGATGGTGCTGTTCGCTCGCCGGGTGGCGCACTTCCAGCACGTGACGCGTGCGGTGCTGTTTGGTGCCAACGGCGAACCGGAATCGGTGCGATACACCGTTCAAGGGGCGCTGTTCTTTGCCTCGAGCAACGATCTGACGAATCAGTTTGAGTACGCAGAGGACCCGAACAGGGTGGTGATCGACCTCAGTGCCTCGCACATCTGGGACGCATCGAGCGTGGCCGCGCTCGATGCCATCGCGCACCGATATGCTAACCGCGGCAAGACCGTCGAGGTGGTCGGTATGAACGAGGCCAGTGCGCGCATGCATGCGCGCCTTGCCGGTGGTTTTGGGCTTGACTAAGGCTGCGGCCGACCGGCCAGAATGAGGGGGATGTACGTGACCGAAGCTGCTGCACCGTCGGTGCTGTTCGTCTGTGTGCACAATGCAGGCCGTTCGCAGATGGCGGCCGGGTTCCTGCGCGCGATGGCGGGGGATCGGGTGGTGATCCGCTCCGCGGGCTCGGCGCCGAAGGACTCGATCAATCCTGTGGCGGTGGCGGCAATGGCCGAGCTCGGGATCGACATCAGTGCGGCGGTGCCGCGCTTACTTGCCGACGAGGCGGTGCGCGCCTCGGATGCTGTGATCACCATGGGCTGCGGTGACGTCTGCCCGATCTACCCTGGCAAGCGCTACGAAGACTGGGTGCTCGATGACCCGGCTGGGCAGGGGATCGAGCAGGTGCGGGTCATTCGTGACCAGATTCGCGCGCGGGTGGAGGCGTTACTGGCGGAGCTGCTCGGCGAGGACTGAACGCGCCGCGCTACGCCGATCGTTTTCCCAACAATGTGTTGGTATCCTGCAAGGGTGTTCCGCGCCCCGAAAACTCTGTTCCGTGTCCTGGCCCTCGCTGAGATGGTGTCCTGGACCCTGCTGATCCTCGGCTTGATCTTCAAGTACGCCTTCAGCCTCGACATCGCCGCCGTCATCGGTGGTTCGATTCACGGATTCGTCTTCTTGTCCTACGGTGCGACCGCCGTGTTGCTGACCTTCCACCAGCGTTGGCCGGTGTGGCTGGGTGTGGTCACCGTACTGAGCGCCATCGTGCCCTACGCCACTCTGCCGGTCGAGCGCTGGCTGGCCCGCACTGGTCGCCTGGAAGGGCAGTGGAAGCTCGAGGTCCCGCCGGCAGCTGAGCGCCGCTGGTACGACCCGATCATGGTGTGGTTCCTGCGCCACCCGCTGCTGTTCGGCGTGTTGATCGTGCTCGCGGTGATCGCGCTGTACTTCTTTTTCCTCTGGATTGGTCCGCCGATCCCGAAGTCGTAGTCAGGAGCGACTTCGCTCGCTTCGTGGGAGGCGCACAACGGCCGAGCTGCTGCTCGGCCGTTGTCGTTTGACGATTCTTGCCAAGCTGCCCGCTCCAAGGCGTTCAGCCTCCACATTGGGCCCAAATTGGGCCATGATAGGTGCCGACCGAACCAATCATGGCCCAATTGAGCGCAGGGGGTGGCGATGTCGGAGACGACACCCAGCGATGACCTCTTACGCCGCCTGACGATCAGTGCGGAGGGGCCTGCCCCGGCCTACTACCAGCTCTTCGAGGCACTGCGCACGCTGCTTGGCCATGGTCCGTTCTCGCCCGGCACCAAACTGCCCACCGAGCGCACCATCGCAGAAACGGTCGGCGTCAGCCGCCAGACTGTCCGGCAAGCGTTGGCTCGTCTGGAGCGCGAGGGTCTGGTGTTTCGCCGTCAGGGTGACGGCACCTACGTCTCGCAGCCTCGCGTCGAGGGCTCGCTGCGTCATCTCACCGGCTTCACCACGGAGCTGTCGCAACGTGGCGTTCGGGTGCGGTCTCGTGTCCTGGACCTGCGTCCAGTCATCCCGCAGCGCGCCATTGCCCAGCAACTGTCGCTGCCCGACGACAGCGAAAGTGCCATCATGCTGCAGCGCGTCCGCTCGCTCGATGGCACCCCGGCCGCGCTCGAAACGGTGTGGCTCCCGGCCGAGCGTTGCGCTGGCCTGCTGGACCTGAACATGGAGGATCGCTCCCTGTATGCGGTCCTGCGCGATCACTTTGGTCTCGTCCCGAGCCGAGCCACCGAGCGGCTCTCGGCCACGGTTCTGGACGAGTTTGAAGCCACCGAGTTGGAGCGTCGCCCCGGCGATCCTGCCCTGCTCGTGGAACGCAGCACTGTTGACAGCGATGGGCGACCCCTAGAAGTCGTCAAGAGTCTGCTGCGCGCCGATCGGTTCTCGTTCACCGCAGAACTGGACCTCGGCACACCGGCGTTGACCACGCCACAGCCGTAATACCCGCGGTACCCACACACCTGTTCCAAAGGAGGAACACACATGTCCAACAACGCAAGCAAAGGCGCTGGCGCTCGGTTCTTCACCCCGCGCCGCATCGCCCGGGTCGCCATCCTGATCGCACTGAGTGCGGTCGGTGCCTTCATCAAGATCCCGAGCCCGACGGGCACCGTTGCCCTCGACTCGGCCCCGGCCTTCGTCGCCGCGGCAGCGTTCAGCCCGGGTGAGGGCGCCATCGTCGGCTTCATTGGCCACCTGTTCTCGGCCTTGGTGACCGGCTTCCCGCTGGGTCTGCCGATCCACCTGCTGGTGGCCGCCTCGATGATCGTGTTCGTCTTCCTCTTTGGTTGGGTCGCACGTCGCACCAACATCTGGATCGCGATCCCGGTCGGCATCATCCTCAACGGTGTCGGTGGTGCAGCGCTGTTGATCCCGATCTACGGTGTCGGTATCTTCATGACCCTCCTCCTCCCGCTCGTGGTTGGCTCGGCCATCAACGTGCTGATCGCGGTCGCGGTGGTGAAGGTGCTGGACGCCACGGGCCTGTCCGAGAACAGCAAGGGCGGCCGTCACGGCGCCGAGGCTGAGCTCGAGGCACCGACTGCCTAAGGCATCGATCCCAACAAGGACATCATGCTGAATCAGTTGCACGTCCGTCTGGTCCGCGATCTCACCATCGTGGACCAGACGGACGGTCCGTCCTGGGTGATCGCCTGCGACTCGGTTGGGTCGATTGGGTCGAAGCCCGGTGATACCTATCCGGCAACGCCGGCAACGGTGGCGCACTTCGCCGCCCGCGTGCCGCTGGTGGAGATCCTCGCCGCCGGCGCGACCCCGGTCGTGGTCGTGGACGCACTCTGCGTGGAAATGGACCCCACCGGCAAAGAGATGATCGCTGCCATCCGTGAACTGATCGCCCCGCTCGGCCTCGGGCCCGATCGCGTGACCGGTAGCACCGAGGACAACGTGCCGGTTACGGCGACCGGTGTCGGCGTCACCGTCCTAGGCCAAGTCGCCCCGGAGCGCTTCCGCCCGGGCACGGCCAAGGCCGGGGAGCACCTCATCCTGCTCGGCCGCCCCACGAGCGCTCCGCACGACCAGATCGAGATTGGCGATGACCGGATGATCTCGCTGGAAACGCTGCAGGCGGTGATGCGACTTGATGGCGTCAGTGACGCGCTGCCAGTCGGCTCGAAGGGGGTGGCGGTCGAGGCGGGCGTGTTGGCCAACACCGCTGGCCTGAGCTGGCAAGCAACGGTCGATCACGGTGTCGACCTTGATCGCAGCGGCGGTCCCGCGAGCTGCGTCATCGCGGCCGTCACCCCCGAAGCTATCGACGCTCTGATGAGCGTCCTTCCCCCGTCCCTGCCCCGAGCAGACATTGGAGTCTTGGCATGAGTGAACCAGCGCTCGACATTTCGGGCCTGAGTTTCAGTTACCGGCGTTCCGGATCCTGGCAACTTGCTGCAATTTCGACGCAGGTTCGTCGCGGCGAGCGGTTAGCCATTATGGGCGCCACCGGTGCTGGTAAGTCGACCTTCGCCATGGTCTGCAATGGCCTGATTCCGCATCACCACGAGGGCCAGTTCCTCGGCTCGGTGCTGCTGGACGGTGTCGACACCAGCACGGCCGATGCCATTGACATGGTGCGCAAGGTGGGCCTGGTGATGCAGGACCCCGAGACGCAGATCACTGGCCAAACGGTGCTCACCGATGCGGCGGTTGGCCCGGCGAACTTCGGTCTCCCGAAGGACGTCGTGCTCGAGCGTGCGCAGGCTGCCCTCGAGCTGGTCGGCATGGGGGAGTTGGGCGACCGCGACGCTACCGCACTGTCGGGCGGGCAGAAGCAGCGCCTTGCGATCGCCGGCATCATTGCGATGCAACCGGACATTCTGGTGCTGGACGAGCCGACCAGCGAGCTTGACCCGCAAGCGACCGAAGAAGTCTTCGCCGTCGTCAAGCGCATCAGTGCGGACGCAGATACTGCGCTCGTGGTGATCGACCATGAGCCCGAGATCATCGCCGAATGGGCCGACCGCCTGCTCGTGCTGCGTGACGGACGTGTCGCCTACGACGGCCCGCCGCGGGACTTCTTCGCCGACGCTCACGCGGTGCAGGCGGCTGCCCTGCGCGCCCCGCAGGTCGCCGAAGTGGCGCTCGGCCTGCAATCGCGAGGCCAGTTCGACGGACCGATCCCGGTGACCTTGGACGAGGCGGTGGCGACGTTGCCGCGCTTCGCCGCCCAGGAGCGCACGCTGCCGGATCACGCACCCGAGACCGAGGCGCCGATCGTGATCGACGCCCAGGGCCTCTCACACACCTACAAGACCGGCGTGGACGCGCTGCGGGATGTGACGGTACAGATCCGTCAGGGGGAGTTCGTCGCGATCCTTGGTCGCAACGGCGCCGGCAAGACCACCTTCGCTCGGCACCTGAACGGTCTGTTGCGCCCGACCGCGGGTGCATTGACGATCGCTGGGAAGGATGCTGCCGACCAGCCGATCAGCCACCTGGCCCTGCATGTCGGCTACGTGTTCCAGAACCCGGACCACCAGATCTTCGCCGCCTCGGTCCGTGAGGAAGTGGCCTTCGGGCTTCGTAACCAGGGCTGGGGCGAGGACCGGATCGAGGCCCGTGTCGACGCGGTACTGCAGCAGGTCGGCCTGCATGCGCTCCGCGACCGCCACCCCTTCACCCTCGGCAAGGGACAGCGTCAGCGCCTCGCCGTCGCCAGCGTGCTCGCCCTCGAGCCTGAGGTGCTGGTCATCGACGAACCGACCACCGGGCAGGACCACGTCGGTGCCACCTCAATGCTGCAACTGGTGGAGGAGTTAAACCAGGCTGGCCACACCATCGTGATGATCACGCACGACATGACCCTGGTCGCCCAGCACGCCCGCCGAGTGCTGCTCTTTGCCGGTGGCGAGATGATCGCGGACACCACGCCGCGACGGCTGTTCGGCGAAGCCGAGCTGCTGCAGCGCGGCAATCTGGTGGCGCCGCAGGTCACGCGGCTGGGCGCGCAGCTCGGTGCGCCGGACACCATCCTCACCCCGGCCGAATACGTGGAAGTCTTTGTGGAAGGGGTCGCGGCCCATGCGCATTGAGTATCAGCCGGGCACGTCGCTACTGCACCGCCTTGACGTGCGGGTCAAGCTGTTCGGCTTCCTGGTGATCCTGGTCGCCACCTTCCTGTTCGGCCGGTGGGAAGCGAATGTGCTGATCGCACTGGTCGTCATTGGCCTGACGCTGTGGTCGCGGGTTGGGCTCGGCAAGGTGCTGAAGACGCTGGCCCCGCTGGCGATCATTGTGCTGATCGTGATGATCTTTGCGGCCTACAGTTTCCGCCCGGACACCATCACGGATCCGCAGAATGCTGCGATTGCCTTCAGCTTCCCGGGCGGTGCGCTGCCGCTGACGTGGGGAGCGGTCTCGTACGGCATCAGCTTGGGTTTGCGGATCGTCACCATGGTGCTGGCCACCACCCTGCTGCTGCTCACGACCAAAATCGACGACTTCGTGGCGGCGATGCGCCAGGTGCGGGTGCCGCATGTGCTGGTCTTCATCGTGATGACCGCCTTGCGGTTCATTCCCACCATGCAACAGCGCGCCGACCAGGTCCTGGACGCACAACGGGCCCGGGGCGCCCACATCGATGACGGCGGCATGATTCGACGCATCCGCGCCTTCGTGCCGGTGATGGTGCCGCTGCTGACGACGGGGGTGCGCATGAGCGACGACCTGGCCGCAGCGATGATCAATCGAGGCTGGGGTGCGTCTCGCCGCCCCACCGCGCTGTATTCCATCCACATGCAGGGACGCGACTGGGTCGCGGCCGTGGTGTTGGTCGTCATCCTCGCCGCCCTCATCGTGGCGAGCATCACTCGGGTTGGTGCGCTGTGAGCGCGGCCGAAGCAGGACAAGGGGCTGAAATGGGAGCCAAGGTGAGTCTGTACGACAAGGTGCTGGGCAGTCTGTATGGTGTCGCGCTCGGTGACGCCATGGGGATGCCGGGGGAACTGTGGCCGCGCGCCCGGGTGCTGGCACACTTCGGAAAGATCGATCGGTTCCTGCCCGGGCCCGACGGCCACTTCGTGGTGGACGGCTTCGTGGCAGGTCAGGTGACCGATGACACACAGCAGGCGATTATGCTCGCCGAGGCGATCGTCGCCGAGGACGGAGATGTGATTCCCGAGACCGTGGCGAAGCATCTGGTGGCCTGGGCCGATCGCGTCGGCGCCAGTGAGGGCAACTTCCTCGGTCCGAGCTCGGCCCGAGCGATTGACAAGCTGCGCAACGGTGGCTCGCTCTGGGAGACCGGCCTGACCGGTGAGACCAATGGCGCGGCGATGCGCATCGCGCCAGTCGGGCTGGTGTCGCGACTTGACGAATTGGAAGACTTGGTTGACCGGGTGGAGGCCTCGGCGGCGATGAGCCACCGTACCGATGTTGCCATCAGTGGCGCCTCGGCGATTGCGGCGGCGATTGCGGCCGCCGTCGAGGCGGACCCGGCCGATCCGGCGGCGATCGACGCGGTGGTGGCCGCCTCGCTCGCTGGTGCCCGTGCCGGTGCGATGCGGGGCGTGCGTGTGGTCGCGCCCTCCATCGCCCGGCGCATCGAGCTCGCCGTCTCGGTGGTGCGCGCTGCTACCGATGACGACGCCGCACTGGCGGAGCTCTATGACGTGGTCGGGGCGAGCGTCGCCACGACCGACACCGTGCCTGCTGCGATCGGCCTGTTCGTGTTGGCCGGGGGCGACCCGTACCGTTCAGCACTGCTGGCGGCGAACCTCGGTGGCGACACGGATACGATCGGGGCCGTGGTCGGCGGCATTACCGGCGCCTTCACTGGCATCACGGGGATCCCTGAGTCCCTGCGAGCGCACCTCGATGCGGTGAATGATCTGCCCTTCGAGTCGCTGGCCACGGCCCTCGCTGAGTTCCGCAGTCGACTGTTCCGGCCGAACCGGCCGGGCGTGCTGCAGCCGCTGCCTGAGGGCGCGACGCACGAGCCGCACAACACGGACTAAGCGGCGAGGCGAGGCACCGCCTCGCGCTGATTGGTGCGGGAGAAGGGACTTGAACCCTCACGCTCGAAAGCACAGGAACCTAAATCCTGCGTGTCTGCCAATTTCACCACTCCCGCGTGGCTCCAGTGTATCGGCCCGGAATCGCCTGGATGTGGAGGGACGCCTCAGTTCGCGTTGATGGGCTGGCCTCATGAACGAGAACCAGGAACTTCCGCCCATTGAAGAGTGGTGGCCGCTGCTGGCCATCCCGTCAAAGCACGCGCTGCGCGAGCACCCGGGCGCCATTGTGCCGAACCCGGTGCTGGACGATATCGCCCGAATTACCGGTGTTCGTGTGCTGGATGGCGCGCGTCTGTCGCAGGACGACGTGCAGTTCATCGAGACGCAAACCGACCCGGTGGACTAGACCGCGGGTGGCCGACGTGGCGTGCCCACTGGGGCTCGCCGCTACGGTCGCTCAATCACTTCCGGCTCGGTGCCGGGTGCACGCCACTCGCCAACGAGACCCGGCCGTTCGGGCTGGGCGGGTTGGTCCGAGAGTTCGCCACCTTCACGGCCGCCATAGGGGCGGCCATGGTCGGCGAACTCGTCCCGCATGAACACGAAGCGCCACGGGCCAGCGATAAAGTTGGCGCCGGTGCGCAGGACTTGCGGTTGCCGGGTCGAGACCTGACCTTCTTCGTCGCCGGAGGCGGGAGCGGTGTTGGTGAGGCCAGCCCCGATGAGGGTCACGACGTACTCGTCTCGGTCATCATGCTCGACGATGGCGTGCACGTCATCCAGGCCCGCGAGTTGGAGCCCCGCGGAGGCACCGGACCCGATGACGAGGCGCTCCAGGCCAAGCTCGTGGACCAGCCGGGTTTCGCCGCCGGTCACCAGCAGCCTGGGGCTGCCGGCACCGGGTTCGGCGTGCGTGGTGGTGGGTTCGTGGGCGGGCGGCGGTGGCTCGGTCTGCGGACGAGGCTCGGGCGCGATGGGACCGGTGCTGGGCGTCTGCGCATACTGGTCGGTGAGCACATCGGGATGCTCGGACTGCACCGGCGGTTCGGTCACGAGGTCCGGCTGCGGAGTCTGGGCGGGCGGGGCGGTTCCAGCGTCCGCATGTTCGGGATGGATTGCGGCGGTCCCGGCCAGGGTGCGCGCGATGCCGCCGATGCCGACCCCGTTGCCGATGTCGGGAACGTCCGGCAGCAGCAGTTCCCGGTCCTCGGTGCTGGGGTAGCTGGTCGGTTCGGGCACGGTCGGCGGGTGGACGCCGCTGGGCCGGGGTACCTCACCCGGAATGGGGCCAGCCGGGGCCGGTCGGTGCTCCACGGGTGAGGACGGCGAGGCGGGGCTCGGCGGGTCACTCGGCAAGCGATCCTGGAAGTCGCGTGCGGGATCGTTCGCTGGGTGCTGGTCCATGATGCCCCTCCCTGTCCTGGCAAGCGCTGGTGCTCGCGCCGGGTCTCTGACGTTAGGGGCCGCGCCTGGGATGTTCCGGGACGCGGGCTGGATGGTGGCTGTCCAGGGGCGGCGCTATAGACGATCTTGTGAGGTACTCGGAGCAGGTCAGGACTGTGGCAGGGGCGTGGAGGGGGATGTTGTGATTGCGCTCCAACGGGTCTCTGCAGGACGGGGCCGCCTTGATACCTTCGAGGTCCACTACCGCGGCAGGTTCGGCATTCCGGCACGGACGGTGGCGGTGATGGGTGTCCACTTCCTGGATGATTGCACGGCGTGGATGCAGTACGAGGAGCGATCTCCACGTCCGTTGCCCGTCAGGTGCGCTGTGGATAACTGCAGCGCGGGTGTGCACCGCTCCGCCAGCATTGCCGCGGAGGTAGTGCATGAATGGCAGCGTGGTCGGGGCGTCGGTGGGGCAGGCGGACGCGGCGTGGTCGCCGGGATCTGGCGTGCCATCAGGCGCTTCGCGCGATGAAGTCATCGTGCTCGATTTGGCGGCACGGGTACGGCTGCGCCTTGACCGTGAGGCGGATGGCGACCTCTGGTCCGTCGAGACGGTGGAACGCGTCGCCAAAGAAGAACTGCGCCGGTACTGTGAGCGCGCCCTCGCCGGCCGAGAGTTGCCACTCATGGACGAGCGAGCCGCGCTGCGGCGTCTCCTCGCCGAGCTCGGCGGCCTTGGCCCCTTGCAGCCTTGGCTGGATGACCCAAGCGTCGAAGAAGTGTGGATCAACGCGCCGGACGCGATTTTTGTCGCTCGCTCGGGCGTGAGCGAACGGATTCCGGTGACGCTGACCGAGCAGCAGGTGCGCGACTTGGTGGAGCGCATGCTGCATGCCAGCGGGCGCCGGGTGGACCGGTCCAGCCCATTCGTGGACGCCTCGCTGGAGGATGGCAGCCGTTTGCATGTGGTGTTGCCGGACATCACCCGACGCCACATTTCGGTGAACATTCGTAAGTTCAACGCCAGCCTGCGCAGCCTCGTCGATCTGCAGGCGCTTGGCTCAATGACCGATGAGGCGGCCAACCTGCTGACCGAGGCCGTCCGCTCCGGGCAGAGCATCCTCGTCTCTGGCGCGACCCAGGCTGGGAAGACGACCATGCTCAACGCGCTGCTGGCCGCCGTCCCTGCTGGACAGCGAGTGGTATCCGTCGAGGAAACCTTCGAACTACACCTGCCCGGTGAGGATTCCGTGGCGATGCAGTGCCGTCAGGCCAGTTTGGAAGGCAGCGGCGAGGTGACGCTGCGTCGACTGGTGAAAGAGGCGCTCCGGATGCGCCCGGACCGGATCATCGTCGGTGAGGTTCGCGAAGCCGAGAGTCTCGACCTCCTGATCGCGATGAACAGCGGACTGCCCGCAATGTGCTCCATCCACGCCAACAGCGCCCGAGACGCGTTGCGGAAGCTCTGCACCTTGCCGCTGCTGGCTGGCGGCAACATCTCCACCACGTTCACGGTGCCCACGGTGACCGACACGATTGGACTGGTCGTGCATTGTGTACGCCGCGCGGACGGCAGCAGACACGTGGTCGAAATTGCTGCGCCGGTTCGAGTGACCGATCTGGCCGACCTGGCTGTCGTGACGAAGTACCAGGCTTCGGCGCAACCTGGCGCGGTGCGGACGACGGCGCGAGGGGCGGTGTCACCATGACCGCGATCGTGGGTATCGGGCTTGGCGCCTTGCTCGCCGCCGGCCTGCTGTTGGTGGCCTCTCCGTGGCTCTGGCCTACGACTGGACAGCCCACAGCAGGCCGCCGGTGGTCCGAGCGGGTGCAGGATCGTTTAGTCCAGGCTGGCGCTGCATCGGTGCAGCCGGTCACGTTCCTCGGCCTCAGTGTGCTGGTGGGCGCGATCGCGGCCGCCGCCGCGTTCCTTGTCACAGCGGTGCCGATGGCGGCGCTGTTGGCCGGGATGGCCGCCTCAGCGTTGCCTTGGACCGTGCTGTCTGCCCGGGCGCGGCAGCGACGACGTAGCCTCCGGTTGGTCTGGCCGGATGCGGTGGACCACCTGGTGGCTGCGATTCGGTCCGGTGCCGCCTTGCCAGAAGCGCTCGCGAGTCTCGGCACCGACGGCCCGGAGCCGTTGCGGCCAGCATTCAGTACTTTCGCGCAACGCCACGCCCGCACCGCGCACTTCAGCAGCGCCATTGATGGCCTCAAAGATCAGCTCGCGGATCCGACTGCTGATCGGATCATGGAATCACTGCGCATGGCGCGCGAGGTCGGTGGGTCCGACCTGGTGCACGTCATCAACTCGCTGGCACGCGGCTTGCGAGAAGACCAGGTCATTCGATCCGAGGTCGAAGGCCGCCAGTCATGGTTGGTGAATGCGGCTCGGATTGGTGTGGCCGCCCCTTGGATCACCCTCGTCATCCTGTCGACGAGGCCAGAAGCTGCGGAAGCGTATCGGAGCCCAGCTGGTGCGGTGCTCCTGATTGCGGCGCTCGGGGTTACCGTGGTGGCGTATCGTCTGATGATGTTCCTCGGCCGACTGCCAGAGGATGAGCGGTGGCTGCGATGACGTCGCTCGCAGTCGGGGTCGCCTTCGGCGGCACGCTCGGTATCGGACTGTGGTTGCTGCTGCTTGCCATGCCGAGGTTTCGCCGGCGGTCGCTGATTGACCGCCTGGCGCTGGAACTGGCGGATGTCAATGCTGCTGCGCGCGAGCACCTTGCCCAGACGCGAACCGACATCCTGCCCGTGATTGGCACGGTAGGCGTCCCGCTGACTGTTGGCGTGCGGCGCCTGGCCACCGCGGTGGGGACGCCGGCGGACATTGAACGCAGGTTGACTCTGGCTGGGGTGCGCTGCAGCGTCATCGAGTATCAAGTCCAGCGCTTGCTCTGCGGTCTCTTGGGCGCGACACTGGGCGTGCTCGTAACTGTGCCTGGCGTCAGCGTCGACCGCTGGTTGGGGTCAGTAGCAGCGGCGGTGGTCGGGTTCGTTCTTGGCGTGGTGCTGCGCGACGTCGAACTGCGTCAGCGAGGCGAGCGCCGAGTGCGTCAGATCTCCAGCGAGCTGCCCAGCGTGTTGGAACTGCTGTCGCTCAGTGTGGCGGCGGGCGAGTCGATCCCTGACGCGATCCGACGCGTCGCTCGGGTTGGCCGTGGACTCATCGCTGCCGAACTCGGGGTGGTGAGCCGACATGTGGCGACCGGTGTTCCACTCGCAACCGCATTGCGGGCCATGGCTCGGCGAATGGGGCACCCTGCCCTTGAGCGTGCGCTGGACCACTTCGTCGCCGCCCTCGATCGAGGAAGCCCACTGGCCGAGACCCTGCAGGCACAGGCCACGGATCAGCGAGTGGCGTCGCGTCAAGCGCTGATGGAAGCCGCTGGCCGCAATGAGGTGGCGATGCTCGTGCCGTTGGTGTTCTTGATCCTGCCAGCCACTGTCGCGATCGCCGTCTTTCCTGGGCTGCTCGTACTGCAAATGGGGTTCGGCTAAGTCCGAAGGGTCCCTGTGGATAATCGCTGCAGGCCATCGGCGGTTTCCGCCACGGTGAGGGTATGAAGAATCGACTTCGTATGTTGCACACCCTTCGCGACGATCGCGGTGACGTCCCCGGTTGGGTGCTGATCACCCTGATGACTGCCGGCCTGGTCATCCTGATCTGGACGCTCGCCGGCCCACTGCTGGCAGACGTCTTCTCTCAGGCAATCTCGCGCGTTACCGGGTTCTAAGTCCTCGTGCGGATCTGGCGCGATGATCGCGGCTCGGCTCCGGTCGAGTCGCTCCTCGTGTTGGTCCTCCTGGTGACGCTAGTGATCGGCATCCTGCAGTTGGCGCTCGCGCTCCACGTGCGGAACACGGTGCATGACGCAGCGGCCGAAGGAGCACGGCATGCCGCGTTGGCCGACAGCAGCCTTGCCTCCGGCATCGCACTGACCAGAGAGCTCATCGTGACCGCCCTGGGTGATCACTATGGACAATCCATTAGCGCCAAGCAGTCGACCTTTGCCGGGTACCCGGTGATTGAGGTGACCGTGCGGGCGCCACTGCCATTGATCGGGTTATTCGGGGTGTCAGACGGGTTGGAGGTGACTGGCCGTGCGGCGCGCGAACCAGAAGTGGGCTAGCCGGCGAACGAGGTACGTCATGCGTGACGACCAAGGCTCCGCCTCGATCGAATTCCTCAGCGCCGCGGTGCTGCTGCTCATTCCGCTGGTCTACCTGGTGGTGGCGGTCAGCGTCGTGCAGTCGGCTGCGCTCGGGGTGGAGGGCGCGGCTCGGCAAGCAGCACGCGTCTACGTGCGCGCGAGCAGCGAGGCCCAGGCCCAGCGCCGAGTGGAAGCGGTCGTGGGTGTGGTGGCGGCGGACCATGGACTAGACCGGTCCAAGCTCCACGTGTCGGTCCAGTGCGCTCCTCGACCAACGAACTGCTTGTATCCGACCGGGACAGTGACCGTGGCTCTCCGATACGACGCAACCTTGCCATTCGTGCCCTTGCTCGATTCTATTTCGGTCGCAACGTTGCGGGCCGAGGCAACTCAGCCGGTCTCACGGTTCGGAGGGCGACGTTGACGGCGTTCTGGCTGACTCGCTTACGCCAACTGCGCGAGGATGATCGTGGCTCCATACTGCCGATGGTGCTGGGCGGGGTGATCGTTGGCCTACTCGTGATCGCAGTGGTCGCCGGCGCGACCGCGGCCTATCAACTCCGGAAACAACTCTTTACCGCCGCCGACGGCGCCGCCCTGGCGGCTGCCGAATCCTTCGAACTCGGCGACGTACAGGTTCGCAACGGGCAAGTTTCGGCGCGACTCACGAACGGGCTCGTGCAGCGCGCCGCGGCACGGCATCTGGCCGCGACGAGGACGGACCGCCTCGACGGTTTTGTTCTGGTCGCTGCTCGCACGCCGGATGGGCGCAGCGCCGAAGTGACGGTGCAGGCAGTGTGGCGGCCGCCGATCATCAGTCCACTCTTGCCCGACGGCATCCCGATCACCGTCACGGCACGCGCGCGAACCGTCTTCGACTAGCCCCAGCTATTTGATCGTGCGGAACCCCTCGGTGGGGAAGCCGCCGAGGTAGGCGAGGATGCGGGCCATGGCGAAGGCGCCGTTGCTGTCCTCGATCGCGGTGAAGCGGTCATCCAGTGAACTCGAGTCGCGGTCGTAGCCGGCCGACTCGAACACGGCGATGAGCAGCGCGGGGGAGTAGCCGTGCGCCACTAGTGGCTCTAGCGACAGCGCCAACTGGCTACGCGAGAAGTCCAGCGAATGCGTCAGCGCCTCCTGCGAGCGCACATCGATCAGCGCCATATCTTCGCCCCGCAGCACGCCGTTGTGTTCGTACTTCTCCACCAGGCCGGTGTTGCGCGTGAAGTTCTGCCAGGCATAGCCCATCTGCGCATACGCGCTGTTCGGGTTCTCCGCGCTGAAGTTCGGGGCGATGAAGGTCTGATACACGCCACGCGAAGACCGCGACAGCATCACCAAGAGGTCACGCTCAGTGAGGAGCTGCCACGTCTTCTCGACTGGCTCGCCGCGCTGCTCGGCGATCTGCGCCACCACGTTCGCCTCGAGCGCGTTCAAATTCGCTTCGGCAGCGCGGCTAAAGAAGGCCGCGATCGCGGGCAGGTCCGCCTCGGGGTCAATCGCAGGTGCATCCAGGCCGGTACCCACCTCGAAGATGAGTTCCGACATGCCGAGCTGTGCCTCCGCGACCTCCAGGAAGAGGAGCGGGATGACTGCCTTCGAGACGAAATCCAGTTCGGTCGCGAACTGGCCCTCGGCCGCAGCCTGTCGCAGCGTGCCGTACTGCTGGCTCGCGTACCACAGCATCGTGTAGCCATCAAAGGATGAGCCATAGGAGGTGATCAGCGCCTCGGCGTCAGCCAAGTTTTCGACCTGGTATGCACCCAGCTCTTCCAGGTAAGCGCCATACTTCCTCTCGATCTGGCCGACTTCCTCGAAGCGGGTCGCCACGAGGTTCGTCCCCTCGACCAGGCTGCGTTGCAGCAGCTCGAAGGTGTCTGCGGTGGCGCCCATGATGCCGTTGGCATTGATCATGCCGACCAGCGCGCCGCCGTAGTGGCCCCGATCCCAGAGGTCACTGGCCTTCTGCAGCGAGCGGCGAGCATCGAGGTAGATCTCGTTGCCGATCTCGCGGATGTTCGGCATCAGCGCAAGGAACCGGGCCTCGGCGGCCTGAAACTCGGCGTACTGCTGCCGCAGGCCGTCCTGTAACTTGCCGACCGAGGCCGCGGTCTGCGTCGGGATGTCGATCGAGGTGGGGGTCGGCATCGGGGTACCCGTCATGTGCAGATACGCCTCGGTGATGTCGCGAACCTCCACCACCTCAAGACCGCCAGCAGCCCCGATCGCCACCACATCCACGACTTCGCCCCGGGTGTTGGGTGACATCGACGTTCCCGGCGGAATCAGCGCCTTCGTGTACACATCGCTCGCGGCCAGGGCGGTGACCTTCTCGGGGATGCCGCCGACCAGGCCGATGGTGCCGGTGGGGGTAATCGTGCCCGTCATCGCCACGTTCGGCAGGATCTCATCACCGAGGATCAGGCTGAGCACAGCCACCGTCGTCACGCCGCCGGCGCTCGGACCATCCACCAGGCCCTTGTACTCAAAGCGGAAGTCCTGGCTGAGGTTGTTGCCGGTCACCAGCGTCGCCAGCGTCGTGGCCACCCAGATCGCGCCCTCGAACATGGACTGCACGCCCGCCACTTCGTCGCCCGAGATGGCCACCATGAGTTGGCCATCCGTGCGCGGGCTGGCGATGACGCGCAGCGAGCCGATCCGCCCCTCGCTGCCGGCGACCAGCATCACTGGCACGGTCACCTCGCCGCTGCGGCCGGTCGTCGTCGGTGGGTCCACCTGCGGCAGGAGCCCACACCCAGCAAGGGCGAATGCAGTCAGCAGGGACAGCGCGCGGAACTTCCGGGACCTGGTACGGACCGTCATGACCGACTCCTCGTGGCGAGGCAAGCGAGCCCGAAATCCGGGACATCGTCACTATGCTGCCAGTCGACCCGAATCCCGACAATAGGCCGGAACTAATCGCTTTCCGTGGTGGCCGTCAGCCCGGACTTCGGCTCGAACTCGGCCTGGACCTTGGGGACGATCACCGGTATCGGGGTGGTCGGCGCCATGCTGTTGCCGCGGGCCACTTCTGGCAGCAACTTCGGAATGTACATCCACAGCAGCGCCGTGCCGATCACACCGATACCAGCAGTGACCAGGGCCGCTGCGCCGACGGACAGCCATGCTGTGAAGCCAGCGATCCAGACCGGGGCCGCAGCCTGACCAGCGCTCTTGAGCAGGTTGAAGGCTGCCAGAAAGCGCGCGGGGGAGCGGCGGGGCGCAGCGTCGGCAGCGAGGGTCATCAGGATGCCCGAGCCGAGACCGTTGGCCAGCGCCATTCCGAGCGAAATCACCGATAGCCACAGCAAGTGCTGCGGCAAATCGTCCACAACGAAGATGGCGGCATGCACGAGTGTGAGCCCGCCCGTCACGGGGACCACCACCCGCACCCGGCCGTAGCGGTCCATCATCCAGCCGCCCATGGCGAACAGGGCAAGTTCGAGCACCGCCGAGAGCCCAATAATGAACGAGGTGGTCGCTGGCGATACGTCCAAGGTGACGGCCCACAGTGGCATGATCACGTTCCGGCTGGTGCGGATCGCGCTCAGAATCGCCGAGCCCAGCCCGATCGTCAGCATCATGTGCCGGTGCTGGTGGAAGGTGCGCAGCACCGAGCGTTCCGCCTTCGTCAGTTCCAGCTCGCCGGTCACCGTCGGTACCTCGAGGTCCGGGACGAACCACACGAAGGCGAGGGTGACCAGGTTCGCGGCGATGGTGACCAGGAACACGGATTGGACCTCGCCGGTGATGCCAATGATTGCAGCGCCGATGAAGGGGCCGGTGGCGCTGCCAGCCCGGAAGACCCCGCCCATCATGCTCATCGCGCGCGCCCGATGGGACCGTGGCACCGCCAGCGACATGAACGATTGGCGCGCCAGGAAGAACACGCTTGTGGCGAAGCCCATGATCAGGACTCCGGCTGCGAGCACGAAGACGTTCGGCGCGAGCAGCGCCAGCGTGACGCCCACGGTGGCCAGGATCGCGGCGCCGATCATACTCAGGCGCTCGCCGAAGCGCTGCACCGCGACCCCCGCCGGGAGGTCGCCGATCAGGGTGCCAACCATCGAGATGGCCGAGACGAGACCCGCCTGTGCCAGGTCGGCGCCGAGCAAGATCGCGATCGCCGGCAGCACCGGGGTGTACGCATTCTGTCCGAGGGAGAACATCAGACCGGGGAAGTAGACCGGCACGGCGATCGCGCTCAGACTGAACCCCTGCTTTGCTGCCACCAGTTCATCTTCACACGCCACCCCGAGGCGGGCTAGGCTCGGGCGGTGTCTGTGCGACCCGAGGAGACCCAGATGCTGACCCATGACGCCACCGTTCGGTTTGCCACCGAGTTCACCCTCGGTGAGGGACCCCGCTGGTTCGGGCAGCGACTCTGGGTCGTCGACATTCCGAACGGTCGGCTGTACCGAACCACGCCAGACCTGACCGACCTCGAGCCGGTGCTCGCCACGAATGGGCTGCCGCTGGGCGGCGTCGCCCCGATTCGCGGGCGCGCTGGCAAGCTGATCGCGGCCGTCGGCGATGGCGTGGCGGTGCTCGCCCCCACCGTCGACGGACGCGCGAGCCTGCACTGGCTGCACCGCATCCCCGACCCGCAGGGCCGTGCGCTGCGCGTGAACGACGCCGTCGCAGACCCGGCCGGACGCTTCTGGTTCACCACCATGGCTGTCAGCGCCGAGCATGGGGCTGGCGCGCTCTGGCGAGTCGACCGTGACGGCAGCCTGCATCGCGTGGTCAGTCACCTGACCATCCCGAACGGCCCCGCGTTCAGTGGCGACGGCCGCACCATGCTGCTGGCCGACTCGCAGGCGCCGAGGCTCCGCCGATTCACCCTGGACGAGGCGGGCAACCCAATCGACGAGGCCGACTTCGGCGATATGGACGCTCGGACCCCGGACGGCATGGTCTTCGATCGCGAGGATGCGGTCTGGATCGCACTCTGGGACGAGGGACTGGTGCAGCGGCTCGACCTGGACGCGCGCGTGATCGAGCAGGTGCGGGTCCCGGCGCCGCTGAGCACGGCGCCCGCGCTCGGCGGTGAGGACCTGCAGACGCTCTTCATCACCACGGCGCGGGCCGGTCTCGCGTCGCCGACCGCGGCCGACGGGGCCGTGTATGCCGCCCGGGTGAGCGTGCCCGGTTTGCCCGCGGCTGAGTATCGCCCGCTGGCGGCAGCCGAAGCTGCCCACTGCTGATCTTGGTCGGAGCGGTAATGCGCGCACCGCGTGCCGCCTGCGGCACGGGACCCGCCGTTCCGGCCGGTCCGAGCAGGGCCGGACAGTAGACTGGAGCCACCATGCTTCCCACAGACTTTGCTGAGCGCGTCGCCGCTCTTCGTGCCACTCTCGGCGAGATCAGCACCGTGATCGACCCGGCCAAGCTCGAGGCCGAAATCGCCGAGCTCGAGGCGGCCGCATCCGCACCCGATCTGTGGGATGACTCGGCGAACGCACAGCGGGTCACCAGTGCCCTCAGCCGCGCCCAGGCCATGCTGGCCCGACTCGCCAGCATCGGCCGCAGCATCGACGACATCGAGGTGCTCGCCGAACTCGCAACCGAGGCCGAGGACGCGGATTCGGCTGCCGAGGCCGTCGCCGAACTCGCCAACGTCGAGAAGGTGCTCGCCGACCTCGAAGTGCAGACGCTGCTGGACGGCGAGTTCGACCCGCTGCCAGCCGTGATCACTATTCGCGCTGGTGCCGGTGGCGTCGACGCCGCCGACTTCGCCGAGATGCTGCTGCGCATGTACCTGCGTTGGGCCGAACAGCACAAGTACCCGGTGCAGGTGCTGGACACCTCCTACGCAGAAGAGGCGGGCATCAAGTCCGCGACCTTCCAGGTGGATGCGCCGTACTCGTTCGGCACGCTCTCGGTCGAGGCGGGCACGCACCGCCTGGTGCGCATGTCACCGTTCGGCGCGGCCGGCAAGCGACAGACCAGCTTCGCCGCCGTCGAGGTGGTGCCGCTGCTGGCTGAAACCGAAGAGATTGAAATCCCGGAATCGGACATTCGCATCGACGTGTTCCGCTCTTCGGGTCCTGGTGGTCAGTCCGTGAACACGACCGACTCGGCCGTGCGCATCACCCACTTGCCGACCGGCATCGTGGTGAGCTGCCAGAACGAGAAGAGTCAGATCCAGAACCGCGCCGCCGCCCTGCGCGTGCTGCAGTCGCGCCTGCTGCTGCAGCGCAAGGAAGAGGAAGCGGCCAAGAAGAAGGAACTCGCCGGGAACATCACTGCCAGCTGGGGCGACCAGATGCGCTCCTACGTGTTGGCGCCGTACCAGATGGTCAAGGACCTGCGTACCGAGTACGAGGTGTACAAGCCGGACGATGTCTTCGACGGCGACCTCGACGGGTTCATCAACGCGGGCATTCGCTGGCGCAAGCAGCAGCAGGCCGCCTCGGCGTAACCGGCGGCAGTGCGGCATACCGCTGCGAATAAGAATCGGCTGGGAATTGCGACCCGCGCGAGTCGCAACCCGGCATCCGCAAGGACCGTGCGTAGGCTCGTGGCGTCATGATCCTCTTCGAACAGGTCACCAAGTACTACGGCAAGAACCCGAAGCCGGCACTGCACCAGGTCAGCCTGGAGATTCAGCGCGGCGAATTCGTGTTCTTGGTCGGTGCCTCCGGGTCCGGCAAGTCGAGCTGCCTGCGCATGATGCTGCGCGAAGAGGTGCCGACGCAGGGTCGCGTCCACGTGCTCGGCCAGGACCTCGCCAAGATCCCGAACCGCAAGGTGCCCTACTTCCGGCGCACCCTCGGTGTGGTCTTCCAGGACTTCCGCTTGCTGCCGAACAAGACGGTGAGTGAGAACATCGCGTTTGCGCTCCAGGTGATCGGCCGCTCGGCCGGTTTCATCCAGGAGGCAGTGCCGGACGTGCTCGCGCAGGTGGGTTTGGACGGCAAGGCGGACCGCATGCCGCATGAGCTCTCCGGCGGTGAGCAACAGCGCGTTGCGATCGCGCGGGCACTGGTGAACAAGCCGGCCCTGCTGCTCGCCGACGAGCCCACCGGGAACCTCGACCCGGCTACCTCGGCGGACATCATGAACCTGCTGCAGGTCATCAACGCCAACGGCACCACGGTCGTGATGGCCACGCATGACGTCGGCATCGTGAACTCCATGCAGCGTCGCGTCATCGAACTGAGTAACGGTGTGGTCATCCGCGACGAGCGTGGCGCAGGCTACGTGACGCAGGCTCTCCCGCGCGTCGAGGTGAGCGAGACCGCAACCGGCACCCTGACTGCTGCGGCCACCGACCTGTCGACCGCCACGATCTTCCCCGAGCCGGGCACGCCGGTCAGCGGCGATGCGGCCGCTCAGCCGCTCGGCTTCCTCCCGCAGGTCAACGCTGCCCAGGCAGCGTCCCCTCAGACGAGCGCAGCGCAGGCCGCGACTCCGCCGACCTGGTCGCCCCCGGCGGAGCAGGACAGCCCGGCCGACCGGCTGCGTCGCAGCGTGCTGCCGCCCAGCGCGCCATTGCCGCCCAGTAGCGGTACCTCGCCGCTGGCGTCGCTGTCGCTGCCGAGCGCTGCCTCGCAGGCGACGCCGGACGAGGCCGTGGACGGCACGGTCGAATTGGCAAACCTGTTCGAGCAGGACACCGAGCAGACGGGACCGGAGCAGGCATGAGGTGGCGTCTGGTACTGAGTGAGGTTGGCCAGGGTCTGCGCCGCAACCTCTCGATGGTCATCTCGGTGGTCCTGGTGACCTTCGTCTCGCTGAGCTTCGTCGGTGTGGCATTGCTGATGCAGTTCCAGATCGGCGAGATGCGCTCCTACTGGAATGACCGCGCCCAGGTCGTGGTGTACCTATGCAACGGCATCGTGCAGTCCGAAGAGTGTGCCGAAGGCGCGGTCACGGACACGCAACGTCAGGCCGTTGAGGACCTGCTCGCCTCGCCCGGCATTGGGGGTTTCATCGAGTTGGTCGAGTTTGACGACCAGGACAAGGCCTATCAGCGCTACCTCGAGCAGTTCCCGGAGCGCAGCGACTGGGTCACGCCAGAGCTGTTGCAGGAGACCTTCTGGGTGACGCTGAAGAACCCGGATGATGCGCCCGTGATCCTTGAGGCGCTGTCCGGCTACTCGGGCGTGGAGTCGGTGATCGACCAGCGTGAGTTCCTCGAGGGTGTGTTCGCGATCCTGAACGGCGCGAGTGTGACGGCCATCGGCATTGCCGTGCTGATGCTGATCGCCGCGGCCCTGCTCATCTCGACCACGATTCGACTGTCAGCATATTCGCGCCGTCGTGAGCTCAGCATCATGCGGCTGGTCGGTGCCTCCAATGGGTTCATCCAGACCCCGTTCATCCTCGAGGGCGCGGTGGCGGCCCTGATTGGTGCGCTACTGGCTGGGGGAGCCACAGCGGCGATCGCGCACTTCTTCGTGCAGGGCTACCTGCAGAGTGCCCTGCCGGTGACGAGCATGGTGGGCCTTGCCGAGGCGTTGCTCATCGCACCGATCCTGATCGTGCTGGGCGTGATTATCGCTGCCCTGGCAGCAGGCATCGCGATCAACCGCTATCTGCGGGTCTAGTCCGGGCTTGGTAGGATTGCGAGCCGCCACCATTCTGTGCGGCCACAGTCAAGAAGGAGTCCATCGTGCCTAGGGAGCGCGGCGAACAGGTCATCGCCACGAATCGCAAGGCTCGTCACGACTATCACATCCTCGACACGATCGAGGCCGGCATCGTGCTCATCGGTACCGAGGTGAAGTCGCTGCGAGCCGGTCGCGCATCGCTGGTGGATGGCTTCGCGCGCATTGACCGCGGCGAGGTGTTCCTCGAGGGCGTGCACATCCAGGAGTACGCCCAAGGCACCTGGACCAACCACTCGCCGCGACGCACGCGCAAGCTGCTGCTGCACCGCCGCGAGATCGTCAAGCTCAGCCACAAGACTGCTGAAGGCGGTCTGACCCTGGTCCCGCTGTCGCTGTACTTCAAGGACGGCCGGGCCAAGGTGGAGCTCGCGGTCGCACGCGGGAAGAAGGACTACGACAAGCGGCACGCGCTGCGTGAGGCGCAGGACAAGCGCGAGGCGATGCGTCAGATGCGCGAGCGCAACCGCCAGTTCGACTAGTCCCTTCGAGTCACCCGGCGGCGGGGTTCTCAGTCGCGACACGCCTTGCCGCGTCGGCGGCCCGAAAGGAACCAGATGTCCCGCGAACTCATCTCGTCCGGCTCAAAGTGGGAGCCGGTGATCGGCTACTCGCGCGCGGTCAAGGTCGGCAACCAGGTCGCCATTGCCGGTACTACCGCCAGCAGCCCGGACGGCGTGGTGGGTGGCAACGACGCGGCCGCGCAGGCTCGAGAGATCCTTACCCGCCTTGCCGGCGTGATGGATCAGGCTGGCGGCTCGCTCAAGGACGTGGTGCGCACCCGGATCTACCTGGCCAACATCGCCGACTTCGATGCAGTCGGCGAAGTGCATGGCGAGTTCTTCGGCGAGATCCGCCCGGCCCTCACCGCCGTCGCGGTCTCGGCCTTGGCCGCCCCGGAACTGCTGGTCGAAATCGAGGCGGACGCGATCCTCGCCGACTAGGGCCGACATGCATGGTGCGCACCACTCCGGCGGGGTGGTGCGCACCGGTGCGTGTGCCTACTGCGCGAGGAAGCGTGCCTCGACCTGGGCGGTGAACGTCAGCACGTCCGGCCGGAGTTCGATGCCGGTGTGGACATCGGCTTCCGGGCTCGGGGCAGCCATTGCCATAAGTCCGCCGCGCTTGGCCATATTGCCCGAGTCGACGCTGCCATCCGAAAGCAGCCCTGGATCCGCGATCGCGACCGGGCGGACGCTGGCATAGCCCAGCGCCTCGGCGTAGTTCTGGGCCTTGGTCAGGGCGTTTTGGATGGCGCCGCGCTGCACCTCGGTCTGCACCGCTGCTTCCGTTGTCTCGGTGAGGCGCCACCAGATACCGTGCACGGCCACGCCATCGATGGCGCTGAGGGCCTCAGCCTCGGCGCCGAGGACGGTGAAGTCGCGGAACGTGGCCTGCACCTGAATGCGGGCGTGGTGGACCAGGGGGAGTTGCTTTCCCTGGTCGTTCCATGGCCGCTCGCTCCACACGTGCACGCTCTGGCTGTGCCATTGCTGCACCGGCGAGGCGTCGTCTCCGTGCAGGGCAGCGAAGCGCTGCTGGATGTCGGCCGCGAGTTTCGTGGCGCGGTCCACCACGTCAGCTCGCTGCGGTCCCGAGGCCTGGGCCTCGACGGTGAGCTGTGCGAGTTCAGGAGCAACGGTGCTCCGGGACGAGCCGGTCACGGTAATGATGGGGCCAGCGCCGACCGACTGCGGACTATTCAACCTATGCGTCTCCGTTTCGTACCTCGCGCGCAGCATCGCGCGCCGCGTGCTTCACCTCGTCGGCGTGCTTTTCGGTGATGTCCTTGGCGTCCTTCACGGCGTTTGCCGCGTTGTCCTTGGCATCTTCGGCACCGCCGCGAATGTTCTCGAAGGCTTCGCCAATGAACTCCTTGGTCCTCTCAACGCCTTCACCGATTGCCTCGCCGGCCTTCTCGAAGAAGTTCCTGTCGTCATTGGTAGCCATGTCAGCCTCCTGTGTGAATGGTACGCCGCAAGTGCGGTCTGGCGAGACTATGCGCATCCGATGTGGCGGGCGGGTGCACTTCAGCGTCTTTTCAGGTCCTTTGGGCCAACTCCAACCGTTGTCGCACCCGTCAGAGTACAATGTGGTCAGGAGGTCAGCGTTATCGACCCCCCTTGGAAACTCCACAGTGCGTGACTGGACTCGCCCCGCAATCGCGGGCTGACCGTGCATGGGGATGATCGGTTTCGACATTGCCTGTGTGACGATGAGAAGCGGGTCGAGGAGGCGTGGGCTATCTCGTTAACGCTCCCACGCAAACAATAGGTGCCAATGCTAAGCGCACCGACTTCGCCCTCGCTGCCTAAGCGAGCCTGAAGTCCGTCAGACCGGATGCGTTCCCGATCCGGACCCTGGCGTCATCTAGGGGACTTGCTGCGCGGCCGTGTATCAGGGCCGTGTGGGACTTGCACTGATACTGGGCTTGTCGACCTAGAGGCCAACAGCAAAGGTCGGAGCCGAGTAGAACGACTAAGTTGGCTGCACCCGGAGAAGGCATCGAAGCTCAGCAGTGGACGGGGGTTCAATTCCCCCCATCTCCACCACTTCGGCCAGGCCAGTCACGCACTGCGGACCATACCCGAGTGAGGGCGTTCCCGATTGGGATCGCCCTCACTGCATTCCAGGGCTCCGATGCGGCGCAGCTATGCCCGCTGCGTTCGGCGCCGGAGCATCAGCCCTGCAAGGGCCATCGAACTACCACCAACCACCAACGCACCGATGCTCGCGGCCCCGGTGACCGACAGACTCGCATCCACGTTGTCGCGTTCCTGTTGGCTGGGCGAGGCGGGCGTGGTGATGCTCGCATCAGCGGCGTCGGACACGTCACCGAACGATGACGTCGCAGTCACAATCGCAACGTTGGTGTACCCGGCGGTCACGTCAGCTTCTTCGACGATCCACGTCTGCTGCGCGCCCGGTTCAAGTCGCTCGAAACGCCACTCGGCACCCAGGGACGCGTCGACGACGCGGCCGTCCGTGAGGGGGACGTCCCCAGTGTTTGTTGCTGTGATTCGCCAAATGGCCGTGCCGCCAACAGCAACCTCAGCTTCGTTGGCGTAGGGAGCACCCTCTGAGCCGGCAACTTCCTTGAGCAAGTTGATGGCCGGAGCGCTGATGCGAGCCTGGGCAACGTTGGAACGCAAGTTGGAGTACGAAACGGCGTCGACGACAGCAGATGCTCGGGCATCATTGACCGCAAGAGAACCTGGCTTCGCATCATCCGGTACGGCCGTCGGATAGCGCAGCATGAGCGACGCGCCGGTGTCGAGGACGGGCACGAGGACGCGGAAGGCGCGCGCCCCAGCGGCGTCGGGATGCCAGTCACTGATCGCGGTGCAGGAATCGGCGACCTCAGCGGAGTACAGCACCTGCGCTGCCCCCGGTTGGACCGACACCGGGCCAGTTAGGGTGAGCGCGACCGTGCTGCCGAGCTGGTCGTCCTCGAACGGCAGGCTGTCGCAGACGTCGATATCCGTGGCTGGCGACGGCAGCGTATTGAAGACCTGGACCGACCAATGCACTGTGGCACCGGGGTGCGTCTCCGCGGTGAGCGCCCACTGCGCGCCACCATCGACGGATATTTCCTTCTGCAGCTGCAGCCCGCCCTGGGAGAGAACCGAGAGGTAGTCTTCGCTGGCATTGACTGTCTCACGGGTGGGATCGACATCATGCACGTCGGTGTAAATTTGCGAGTTTGGTCCGAGTGGGCGCAGTGCCACCGGATCGGTGACGATGGCGAACGCCTCCACCTTCGCGGTGTTGGAGGCTGGTGGCTGGAAGGCAGTCGGCAGCGCCACGACCGGGATACTGAGTCGCACTGAGGAAGTCCAGCCGAGCGGCGCATCGCCATGCACGGTCGGGTGGAGGACGCCGTGGAAACAGACCTTCACGATGTCCTGGCCGGACGCAGCGGTACTGAGTGTGACGGTGTCGATGGTCGGCAGTTCCTGGTTCAGTGGCTGCAGCCCGCCGACACGGGTCACCGCGTCGCCGGTCCAGCGCACACCAGTCGGCAATACCGTCGCAACACATGCTGAGATTGGGCGGTCGTCCTGGGCGGCCAACTCTACCTCGATGGCATCGGCTGTGCCGACGGTCAGCGACGCTGGGGCCGCGACCTTCACCGGCGTGAACTGCCCGTCGTAGATGTTGCGCTGATCCTGATGGGTGCGGCGTGTCAGCGCCTCGTCAGTACCAGCGTCGAAGGCTGTGATGGCTAGCACGTTACGAATCGGCCCCGTCGGGGCACTATCGGTGGCTAGGTTCCGCCACAGATACGTGTACTTCATGTCAATGGTGGCCATGGCCGAAGAGTGCAAGACCGGATCGGTAGCCTGCGGGGAGACGAGTAGCCTCCAGCCGAGCATGTACGTGCCATTCGGTCGTGTGACGACCGTGCCGTTGATCGGGGCAGATCCTTCGACACGCGGATACACGGTGCTGCCAGCAGTCGTGCGACCCTGCGCGACCGTCTGCCACTGCCCGGGATCGTGGCTGTACCGGAACTGCAGTTGCCATGGTGCGTCGGCGGCCTGCATGGCGTCGTTGAAGCTCACCACGAGTTCGCTGGCGAAGGTGTGCTCCCAGAAAATAGATGACTCGTCGTCGCTGAGCACAAAGCCGTACGCCCCGCGCTGTTCCAGGGTGGTGTCGTGGACGACGCCGCGGAAGCGGTACGAATTCTCGAACCCATTGGCCAGCCGCGCTCCATCCGAGGTGCGGGTGATCTCCACACCGAGCCACATGGCCTCACCCGGACCGCCGTCCAGGGCCGGGGCTTGCACCGAGGCAGCGCCAGGTCCGTATGTCGTGCCGGACCGATCGACGGCAGTGAACTGCGCCTCGTTGAGCGGCGGTTGGCTGCCGTTGGGGAAGTGGCTTTCCGGATAGAACACCGTCAGCGAGGCCGTTTGGGTGATGTCATTGGGCGAAGGTGCATACTGGCCGGCGCTCGTCAGCGTCCAGGTCGTTGAGCCGTCCGGGTTGCTGACCGAACTCCAAGCCCCGCCAGGAAGGCCGCCAACATTGGAGCCGACGACTCGAGCGCCGGCCGGGAGGGTGTCGACGATCTGCGCGTGTCCGGCTGCGAATCGGCCGATTGCGCGGTCCTGGGGAAATGCCGCATTGCCTTCCAGTCGGAGCCGGAAGGTGTAGGTGACCGTACGATTTCCGCTGGCCGGGATAGTGGCCTGCGATTTCCAGATGAGTGGCTGGACAGTACCGACTGGGGTCACCCGCGCGGTTGCCGCCAGGTCGCCGGAGGTGACTTGCAGGTCCCAGATCGAGTCGGGGCTGACGGTCGTCTGCGCTGTCCGGTCGTTGGTCAGCGCGACATTGAAGCTCACGATCTTCGCCTCGGCGATGGGATTGAGGCGGAATTGGAGCGTGGCGCCAAGGCCCGATCCTCCGGACACGCTCTGGACGACTTCGTTCGAACCGGTGGGCACTGACACCATGCGGAGCTGCGGGGGGAGTTGCTGCCGCAGCGTGATCACGCCGCAGCCGCCCTGAGGGCAGGAAACGGTAATGACCTCGGAGAACTGACTGTTGACGTCCACGGTCTCCGGCGCTGCGATTGCGATCGTGTAGTCACCGGGAGCCGCGACAGCCGCCTGGAGGTTGGCGGGAGCGATGACTGAGGTGATCAGGAGGGTGGCAAGGCCGGCCAAGAGCAGGTGGGACCGACGCGTGCGGGGAGCGAGAGTCATCATTGCCTTTCACGACGAGCAACTACACGCAGTCAGGCCCCCGCTGTCAAACGTGATTCACTCTCATCCTAACGATTCGTCGGATCGCGCCAAAATTGACCATGCGGGGTACGCTAATTTTGAATTATTCAAATTTAGCGAGTAGGCTGAGCGGTGTGAATGAGAACAGCCAGGCGCTCCGCAACGTGGACCTCAAGGTCACGCCCGGACGCCTCGCCGTCCTTGACGCGCTGATGGATCACCCGCACAGTGATGCGGACACGGTGTTCCGGCTGGTGTCTGCACAGGTGCCCACCTCGATTCAGTCCGTGCACAACATCCTGGGTGACCTGCACCGGGTCGGCCTCGTGCGGCGTATCGAACCGGCAGGCTCGCCTGCGCTCTACGAGCGACGCATTGGCGACAACCATCACCACCTGGTCTGCACAGGTTGTGGAGCAGTCGTGGACGTGGATTGCGTCGTCGGCGCTGCCCCATGTCTGACTCCATCGCATGATCACGGCTTCCAGATCGACACCGCAGAGGTGACGTTCTGGGGTCGCTGCGCCGCCTGCGCCGCGACCATCGCATGACCCCCCCCACGAGCGCTAGAGAAGGAGACCCCTCAATGACCGCGCAAGTTCCCTTTACCACCACGCAGACCGGTACCCCGGTCGTCAGCGACGCGCACTCGCTGACCGTCGGCGCCAATGGCCCGACCGTGCTGCACGACCGCTACCTGGTCGAGAAACTCGCACAGTTCAACCGTGAGCGCATCCCGGAGCGCATCGTGCACGCCAAGGGTGGTGGCGCCTTCGGCGAGTGGACGATCACCCGGGATGTGTCGGCCTACACCCGCGCCAAGGCGTTCCAGCCTGGTGCCACGGGCGAGGTGCTGCTGCGCTTCTCGTCGGTCGCCGGTGAGCAGGGCTCGCCGGACACCTGGCGCGACGTCCGCGGCTTCGCACTGCGCTTCTACACCGAAGAGGGCAACCTCGACATCGTCGGCAACAACACTCCGGTGTTCTTCATCCGCGACGCGATCAAGTTCCCGGACTTCATCCACTCGCAGAAGCGCCTGCCCGGCTCGGGCCTGCGCGACGCGGACATGCAGTGGGACTTCTGGACTCTAAGCCCCGAGTCGGCACACCAGGTGACGTACCTGATGGGTGACCGCGGCCTGCCGCGCTCGTGGCGCACCCTGAACGGCTACGGTTCGCACACCTATCAGTGGATCAACGCTGCTGGCGAGCGCTTCTGGGTGAAGTACCACTTCCACGCCCACCAGGGCACGGCCGAGATGACCAACGCCGAGGCCGAAGCCATCGCCGGTGCCGACGCTGACTTCTACCGTCGCGACCTGTACGAGAACATCGAGGCCGGAAACTTCCCGACCTGGGACATCAGCGTGCAGATCATGCCGTACGAGGACGCGGCCAACTACCGCTTCAACCCCTTCGACCTGACCAAGATCTGGCCGCACGCGGACTACCCGCTGATCAAGTTCGGTACCTTCACGCTGAACCGTAACCCGAAGAACTTCTTCGCCGAGATCGAGCAGGCGGCCCTCTCGCCGGCCAACCAGGTGCCGGGCACCGACATCTCGCCAGACAAGATGCTGATGGCGCGCGTGTTCTCGTACCCGGACGCACAGCGCTACCGCGTGGGCACCAACTACCAGCAGATCCCGGTCAACACCCCGCACGCCGCTCCAGTGCACAACTACAGCCAGGACGGTGCCCAGCGTCACACCTTCAACGACCCGAGCGTGCCGGTCTACGCGCCGAACAGCTTCGGTGGCCCGGTCGCTGACCCGAGCCGTGCCGTTGACGGGAGCTGGGAAGCGGACGGTGAGCTGGTTCGTGCCGCGTACACCCTGCACGCCGAGGACGACGACTTCGGCCAGGCGGGCACCCTCTACCGCGAGGTGTTCTCGGCTGAGTCCAAGGCTCGTTTCCACGAGACGTTGATTGGCCAGGCGAAGGCCATCACCGTGGACGCGATCCGCGAGCGCTTCTTCCTGTACTGGACGAACGTGGACGCGAAGCTCGGTGCGATTCTGCGCGAGGGCTACGCCAAGTAGTTTCTGCGATACACAGTGGCCCGGTGCAGTTGCACCGGGCCACTGTCGTTGGTCGGACCATGTCCGCCAGTTCCTGGCAACTCGGCGGCCGGGCGCTGATCGATTCCTGCGGGACGGACATAGACTCCACCCGTGAGCAGCACCGGCACCCAGCACCAGTCCGACCGGGCGCGATGGTTTGCCTTCGCCGCCGCCGTCGCCGCGGCGGCCCTCACCATCCTTGACTTAACCAAGGTGAACGTGGCCCTGCCGTCAATCACGGACACCCTGCAGGCCTCCTCAACGCAGCAGCAGCTCATCGTCGCTGGCTACACCCTGGCCTTTGGTCTGGTGCTCATCCCCGCTGGCCGCATCGGGGACATGACCTCGCGGCGACGGGTGTTTCTCATCGGGCTGCTCGGCTTCGGCGCGGCCAGCCTCGCCTGTGGGTTCGCCTCCACCGCGGAAGCGCTGATTACGTTCCGACTCATCCAAGGCGTCACTGCGGGCATGCTCATGCCGCAGATGATGGGCATGATGCAGAGCATGTTCCCAAGTCCCAGGGAACGAGGCCGGGTGTTTGGCATGTTTGGCGGCATCATTGGCCTCAGCACCGCATTCGGCCCCACCCTCGGCGGCTTCCTGATCGCAATCGCGGGTCCCGAGGACGGTTGGCGCTGGGGGTTCTGGATGAACGTACCCCTGGCGATTGTGCTCGCGTACTTGGCTGGCCACTGGTTGCCGCGGTACCAGGAACGAGGCCCGAAGCAGAGCCTGGACCTCGTCGGCCTCCTGCTGGTGGGGGTCGCCGTGCTCTCACTCATGCTGCCCTTCGTCCTCACGACCGGCAGCGAGACCGACGACCCGCGGCGATTCGTGTGGCTGCTCGTCTTCGCCGTCTTTGCCACGGCCTTTGTGCTGTGGGAGCGCCGGTACCAGGCATCGGGCAAGGTGCCAGCGGTGAATCTGACTCTGCTGAGGACGCCGTCGTATCGCTACGGCATCTTGGTGGGCACCTGTTACTTCGCCGCGAACCCAGCCACCTTCCTGATCGTGGCGCTGTTCCTGCAGCGAGGCCTCGGCGTCGAACCCGTGTTTGCTGGCATGGTGACGATTCCCTTCGCACTGGCCTCGGCGGTGACTGCCGTGATTGGTGGTCGCCTCGTGGCAGTCCACGGTCGCCGAGTGGTGATCGCAGGCCTGGTAATCGTGATGATCGGGATGTCACTCTTGCTGGTGGCCGCCTTCCTCGCGCCGGTGGCACTGGCACCGTGGCTGATGGCAGGAGCCTTCCTGATTGGCGGCATCGGTGGCGGTTTCGTGATCTCGCCGAACCAGACCCTGACACTCTCCACGGTGCCGCCGTCACAGGGCGGTGTGGCGGGCTCCGTAGTGCAGGTCGCGCAGCGCACCGGCAACGCCATCGGTGTCGCGGCGGTGACGACGGCGTTCTACGCCACGATGTACCGCGAGGTGGGTGGCGTACCGATTGACATGTATCACGACGCCTTTCGGAACGCGATGATCGTGGTGCTGGGCCTCTACCTGTTGGCGCTCGTGTTTGCCCTGCTCGATCGTGAGTCGCGACTGCCGGAAACGGGGGCGATTCGAATCCCCAACCCACCACCCGCGGTGACGCCGTAGCGGCTGGCGACTGTGGGCCGCTGCGCTTGGCACCTGAGGGACGGGGCGGGCCGGGGAGCTACCGCAGGTTGATGCGCTCCAGCAGCGCCTCGTGGAGCATGCCGTTGGTGGCGACACCGCTGCCGTGCCACGGGCCGGGGCGCCCGTCGGCGGCGGTGAAGATGCCGCCGGCCTCGGTCACGATCGGCACCAGCGCGGCCAGATCGTAGGGTTGCAAGCCAAACTCGGCGGTGGCATCGATCGTGCCTTCGGCGACCAGGCAGTAGGACCAGAGGTCGCTTGCGGCGAAGACTCGCCAGGCATCGTGGTGGAGCTGGACACCAGCGTCCAGACGATCCACCTCGGACCAGCCGTTCAGGCGGGGCAGTGAGAGCACCGCATCCTCAATACTGGCGACCCTGGATACCTTGAGTTCGCGCACTTCTTCGCGGCCGTGCACGTGATCGGAGGCCCAAGCGCCCTGACCGAGTGCGGCCCACCAGCGCCGACCCAGGGCGGGCATCGAGGCGACGCCGACCACCGGCTCGCCGTCAATGGCCAGTGCAATCAAAGTTCCCCACACGGCGTGTCCGCGCAGGAAGTTTGCGGTGCCGTCGATCGGGTCGATGATCCACTGCCGGCTACCCTCGCCGACAGTGCCGTATTCCTCGCCGAGGATAGCGTCGTCGGGCCGTTGCTCGGCCAGGCGCTCCCGAATGGCGGTCTCAACCGCAGTGTCGGCATCGGTGACCGGGGTGCGGTCCGGCTTCGATGCGACGTGCAGGTCCAACTCGCCGAAGCGCGCCAGGGCGATCGCGTCGGCGCGATCAGCCAGGTCTAGGGCCAGGGCGAGGTCGTCCTCGATCGGATGGCTCATGCCCTCCACAATAGCGTCGTGCGAGGCGGTACGGACGGCGCGTCCTGCACCCCGTGTGCGCTCGATCAAAACTTGGGGTCGCTGATGGCGTCCAACAGTTCCTTCAACGAGGCGATGCGCGCCTTCCCGGATTCGCCCAGCTCGCCCGCTTCCACGCGCTCGATAATCTCCCAATCGTGCGCCAGGTGCAGCGGTACCTCGGCTTCGCCGGTCGCGGCCTCCGGTCGAGCCATGGCTGCGAAGGCCCGCAGCACGTTCTCGGGCCGTACGTGGCCGAGGCCGAAGGAGCGCACGCCGGGGGTGTCGATGGCCCAACCGACGCGGCCGGCGGCGTCTTCCACGGGTACGCAGATGGTGCTGGAAGAGGTGTGACGACCTCGCCCGGTCACCGCATTGACGTGGCCGGTGGCGCGGTCCGTGCCGGGAGCGAGGGCGTTGACGAGGGTCGACTTGCCCACGCCGGAATGGCCGATCAGGGCAGTGATGTGCCCGGCAAGGCGCGCCCGCAGCGCGTCGATTGGCATCTGGTCGCTGCGGCTGGTGAAGACCTCAAGGTCGAGACATTCGAACTCTGCCAACAGCGGCGCTGGGTCGGCGAGGTCGGTCTTGGTGATGCACAGGATCGGCGTGATGCCGGCATCGAACGCGGCGACGAGGGCCCGGTCGATGAGGCGAGGCCTCGGCTCGGGGTTCGCGGCCGCGACCACAATCACCAGTTGATCAGCGTTGGCCACGATGACGCGTTCGACCAGATCCGTGTCGTCGGCACTGCGGCGCAGGAGTGTTGCTCGCTCGT
The DNA here is from genome assembly GCA_023436775.1 of Actinomycetes bacterium. Lineage (GTDB taxonomy): Bacteria > Actinomycetota > Actinomycetes > Actinomycetales > Microbacteriaceae > JAEZHW01. The sequence continues at coordinate 36,831 of JAEZHW010000006.1, read as the reverse complement.
TGATGCGTACGATTCGGGCGAGGCTGCCCTCGGTTCCGGAGGTGTCGCCGACGAGGGAGACCCGGTCACCAGCCACGATGGCGGCACGGCCAAGTTCGCGGGCGCGGGCCGCGGTCACGATACGCTCCACCGGCTTCGGCGCGCCGCGATTGACGGTGCTGGCCTGCCGCAGGCTCGCGGCGGCGTCGGGGGAGAGCCGGCCCAGCAGGTGCTTGGGCAGTTCCGGGGCCGGAACGAGCACGCTGTAGCGCCCGCGGTCCACGCCGAGCACCATGCCGATTTCGGAATCGGCGTGCTCGGGTCGCCGCTTCGTGCGCGGCCGGTTCGCCTTCGGATTCGGCCGGGATCGGACCCGCGACTCGTCAAACTCGTCCCAGCGGGACTCGCTTGCTCCGTCGTCGATCCAACTCATGCATTACTCCGTCGGCGTGGCAGCATCAGCGACCTGCGTGAGCATCGCGGCCCAGAGCTGGGGGAACTCCGGCAGGGTCTTGCTGGTCGAGGCGATGTCGTCGACGGCAATGCCAGGCACTGCCAGGCCTAGGATCGCGCCCGCGGTCGCCATGCGGTGGTCTTCGTAGGCGTGCCAGAGTGCGCCGTGCAAGGGTGCCGGGGTGATGGCGAGGCCGTCGGGCAGTTCCTCGGCGTTGCCGCCGACGCTGCGAATCTCGGCGACCAGTGCCGCCAGCCGGTCGGTCTCGTGGCCGCGCAGATGGCCGATCCCGTTCAGGGTGCTGGGACCGCTGGCGAGCGCGGCCAGCATGGCCAGGGGTGGGGTCAGCTCCCCGGCGTGACTGAGGTCTAGGTCCAGTCCCGGCAGGGTTGCGCCGCCGATCACGCCGGCGCCGCCATCGACGGTGAGGATGCCGTCCCGGTAGGTCACGGTCGCGCCGAACTGGCTGAGCAGGCCGCGCAGATCATCGCCGACCTGTGTGGTCTCGCTCGGCCAATGCTCGATGCTCACGGTCCCACCGGCGACCAGGGCGGCAGTCAGGAAGGGGGCGGCATTCGACAGATCCGGCTCAATCGTGAGCTCGATGCCGTGGATGGGTCCGGGCTCGACGAGCCAGACGCCGCGTTCCGGCGAGGAAACACGCACGCCGCGCTGGCGCAGGGCCTGCACGGTCATGTCAATGTGCGGCAGGCTTGGCAGGCGCTCGCCAGTGTGCCGCAGGGTTAGGCCGTCACGGAACCGAGGCGCGGCCAGCAGCAGTGCCGAAACGAACTGGCTCGAAGCGCTGGCATCGATCTCGATCTCGCCGCCAGCGACTTCGCCGGTCGCTACCAGGGTGAACGGCAGCGTGCCACGGCCCTCGTCCTCGAGCTCGACGCCGAGCGCGCGCAGCGCCTCGATCGTGCCCGACATCGGGCGGCGGCGGGCTGCCTCGTCGCCATCAAAGGTGACGCGGCCCTCGGCCAAGGCGGCAACCAGTGGCGCAAAACGCATTACCGTGCCCGCCAGGCCGCAGTCAATGGAGACCCCGCCGCGTAGCGGCCCCGGGGTGATGATCAGGTCGGGGCCGTAGGCGCCCTGCGTGCCCTCCTCGATCGTGACACCGAGCGAGCGGAGTGCCTGGATCATCAGCGCACTGTCCCGCGAGTGCAGCGGTGCACGCAGCACACTCGGACCGTCGGCGAGTGCGGCCAGCACCAGCTCGCGGTTGGTCAGCGACTTGGACCCAGGAATCGCCAACCGGGCCTGCAGCGGGGCCGACGCGGTCGGGGCAGGCCAGGGGGAACCGTGGGCGGACTGTGCGGAATGTTCTGGGCTCGACATCGGTTACCACAATAGCGGGGCACGCTACGGACTGCCCGGCGCAGTGACGACGGTGACCGAAGGGAGCGGTATGGGCATGCAGACCGGCGACTGCGCCGTCTTGGAACGCCCGCGGCTAGACTGGCCAGCAATGGACAGCACCGAGCCGGACACCGGGGCTCTGGCCCTCGGCGATCCTGATGGAACGCACGACGACGAAACGAAGGTCGGGCGGCGCTCGGACCTGAGCCCGCAGCAGGTGCGGCGGCTGTTCGAGGAGCAGGCCCTGCCGCTGGTGGACCAGCTCTACGGTGCCGCGCTGCGGATGACGAAGAATCCGTCTGACGCGCAGGACCTGGTGCAGGAAACGTTCGCCAAGGCCTTCGCAGCCTTCGGTCAGTTTGAGCAGGGCACCAACGTCAAGGCGTGGCTGTACCGCATCCTGACGAATACCTTCATCAATATCTATCGCAAGCGCCAGCGTGACCCCTTCCAGGGCAGCATCGACGACATGGAAGAGTGGCAGCTCGGCTCGGCCGAGTCGACCACGGCGATGGCCAGCCGATCCGCCGAGGCGGAGGCGATTGACCGCCTGCCGGACAGCACGATCAAGCAGGCGCTGCAATCAATCCCCGAGACCTTCCGCATCGCGGTCTATCTCGCCGACGTCGAGGGCTTCTCCTACCAGGAGATCGCCGACATTATGGAGACGCCGGTGGGCACCGTGATGAGCCGCTTGCACCGCGGCCGCCGGCTATTGCGGGAACTGTTGAACGAGTACGCCGTGGAGCAGGGGTTGCTCTCGGGCGCCGACCAGGGGAGTGGGCGATGACGGACTGCGGTTGTGACAAGGCACTCGCCGAGCTCGAGAACCTGCTGCACAATGAGCTCGGCGGCGGGGACGCGCTCGACGTGGAAGAACACCTCAAGCACTGCCCCTCCTGCTCGGATGAGCACATGGTGGGACTCACGCTGCTGCAGAAACTGCGCAGCGCCTGCTCGGAAGAGGAAGCCCCGGAAGACTTGAAGGCCCAGGTCCTGGCGCTGCTCCAGAAGGCGGAACGCGAGGCCTAGGACCAGGCGGAACACTCGCAGACCTGCGGCGATGACCGCCCGCTTCGGCGTTCCCCCGACTTGACCCTGCCTGCCAGCAAGGGCCCACCGTGCCAGGCGCAGGCGCCCTATGGCCGGTACCGCGCCCCGTCACTCGTACACTTCGGTTGGGGGCGTTGAGAAAGCGAAGTGACGTGGCAGCACCGGACAGGATCGTGACGCGGTCCTTCATCCTCACCTGGGTGATTGCCTTCCTGCAGTACCTCGTGCTGTACGGGCCGATGACGACTATCGCGCTCTACGCGATCCAAGCCTTCGCGGCGGCCGATATCGCGGCGGGTTTTGCAGTCAGCGCATTCATGATTGGCGCGACGATAGCCCGCCTCGCGGCCGGCTACCTGGCCGATGTCCTGGGTCGTCGTCGCGTGCTGATCGTGGCGTTGGCGCTCGCCACTATCGCAAGCATCGCCCACCTCGCCGCTGACTCCTTGGTGCTGCTGATCGCGGCCCGTTTCGTGCATGGCATGACCTACGCGGTGGCCAGCACCGCCGCGATGGCGATCGCACAGGGCGGCATCCCGCCGGAGCGGCGAGCCGAAGGGACCGGGTATCTGGCCCTTGGGAACGGTCTGGCCGCGGCGGTGGGGCCGGGCGGTTCGTTGCTGCTGTACCTGTACGCGGACCCGGAGTGGCTCTTCATTGCGCTGACCGCGGTGACGGTGTTCAGCCTGGTTTGTGCACTCCCACTGGAGCGCGACGCGGCCTGGTCGCAGACGAACCGCCGCCCGTTTCGCATCTCCGACGCCCTGCACCCGGCCGTGGTTCCCATCGCGGTGTTCATGTTGCTCATCGGCCTTGGCTACGCCGGGGTGATGACCTACATCAACGCCTTCGCCGAGGAACGCGGCCTGTTGGTCGGTGCGGGGGTGTTTTTCGTGGCCTATGCCGTGGTGACGCTCATCATTCGCATGGTGCTCGGCCGCGTCCAGGACCGGCGAGGCGATAACATCGTCTTCGCGATCGGGGTGATCAGCTTTGCCGCCTCGCTGCTGACGCTGGCGGCAGCGACCTCCGACGTCATGGTCATCATCGCGGGCGCGCTCACCGGCATGGGCTACGGCACCCTGTTCCCGGCAGTGCAGGCGGTGGCGGTGCGTCGTGTGCCCGCCGATCGGATCGGCACCGGCGTCTCGACGCAACTGTTCATGCTGGACCTTGGGGTAGGCCTCAGCCCGTTGCTGCTCGGGCCGCTCGTGGCCTGGGCCTCGTACTCGGGCCTGTACTTGGCGTTGGCTGGACTGGTCACCGCCGCCGGTGGCTACTACTGGCTAGTCCACGGTCGGCACCAGCGCTAAGGCCCGAATCCGGCTTTATTTGCAGAATCTGCACAAATTCTGGGCGTACACTGAACCGGTCGTCGAGGAGAGTTCGAGTAGCGTGTACGGGTCACAGAATATTATGACGGGCCGATTCGTGCTCGCTTGGTCAGCCAATTTCTTCCAAGGCCTGGTCTTCTACGCCCTGATTACGACCATGGCGCTCTATGCCGCCCAGTCCTTCGCCGCCAGCGATGCGGCAGCTGGCTTCGCGGCCAGTGCCTTCCTCGTTGGTGCCACGGTGGCGCGGCTCATGGCGGGATATCTGGTCGACGTGGTTGGTCGGCACCGTGTGCTGCTGATCGCTACGGCGCTCACCGTCGTGGTGAGCCTGGCGTACGGACCAGTGCACTCCTGGTTCTGGCTGGTCGTGGTGCGGATCGTGCACGGTGCCTGCTTCGCAGTCGCCAGCACCGCCGCGATGGCGACCGCCCAGGCTGGCATCCCCGCCGCACGACGGGCCGAGGGGACGGGATACCTGGCTCTCGGGACCACGCTGTCCACTGCGGTCGGCCCGGCGGCTGGCCTCGCACTCTTCAACGCCGGCCATGTGGACTGGCTGTTCTGGGCGGTCACCGGAGTGAATCTGTTGAGTTTCCTGTTCGCCCTGCCGCTGGGGGAGCCCCGGGCAGTGCGTGATGCTGGTGCCGTCATTGACGCGGTTCCGACGCCGAGGCAGCGTTACCGAATCACCGACGTGATGCATCCGGCCGTCGCACCGATTGGTGCCTTCATGCTGCTGGTCGGGCTCGCCTACTCCGGGGTGATGACGTACATGAATGGGTATGCGGCTCAGGCCGGGTTCACCACTGGTGCCAGCTTTTTCTTCCTGGCGTACGCCCTGGTGATGTTTATCATGCGGCTGTTCTTGGGGCAGGTGCAGGACCGCAAGGGCGACAATGTCGTGGTGGCCCTCGGGATCGTCGCGTTCATCACTGGCCTGCTCACGCTGGCCGCCGCCAACTCGGATGCGATGGTGGTGGCCGCGGGTGCGCTCTGCGGCGCCGGGTTCGGCAGCCTGATGCCTGCAGCCCAGGCGATCGCGGTGCGTCTGGTGCCAGCGCATCGCATCGGTACCGGCATCTCGACGCTGCTGCTGCTGACGGACATCGGCGTGGGGCTCGGCCCCGTCGCCCTGGGCATCGTCATCCCGCTGACCGGCTACAGCATGATGTACGTGCTGCTGGCTGGAGTGGTCGTCCTGGCCGCCGGACTGTATTCGGTCGTCCACGGTCGACGCCTCGGCCGCGTGCCCGCACCGATGGACCGAAACGACGAGGTTGTCAGTACCCACACGGGTTCGATTCCGACGGTCTAGATCCACGTCTCGACGGCGAATCGACCCGCATCTCGACCCGCGTCTCGACTCGCGTCTCGGCCTCGGCTGAGCCGCACCGTACACCTCGGTGGTGCAGACGTGCCCGCAGGCGGTGATACGGCGGCAAACGCAACTGTGGCGCCACCCCGGAGGGGGACGCCACAGTCAGGTTGGCTGCTTAGCTAAAGACCCGTTCGATCAGGTCGGCCTGCTCGGCAGCGTGACGCTTCGCTGAACCGGCGGCCGGCGAGGCCGCAGCCGGTCGAGCCACCACAGTGATTGCGCGACCACCGAGGTGCTTGACACCCTCGACGCAGATGAACGGCCAGGCACCCTGGTTCTCCGGCTCTTCCTGCACCCAGGTGAGTTCGGCGTTCGGGTAACGGTTCAGCACTGCCTTGAGCGCGGCGGAGGGCACCGGGTAATACTGCTCCACGCGGACCAGGGCGATCGAGTTGTCCTCGCGCTTCTGCACCTCGCTCAGCAGTTCGTAGTGCACCTTGCCCGAGTGCAGCAGCACGCGCTTGACGTTCTTCGGGTCGAGACCGCGCGGGTCGTCGATAACCTGCTGGAACGTGCCCGAGGTGAAGTCAGCGACCTCACTGGAGGCCGCGCGCAGGCGCAGCATCGACTTCGGGGTGAACACCACCAGCGGGCGGCGCGGACGCGAGTAGGCCTGACGACGCAGCAGGTGGAAGTAGTTCGCCGGAGTCGACGGCTGGGCGATGGTCATGTTGTTCTCGGCAGCGAGCTGCAGGTAGCGCTCGATGCGCGCCGAGGAGTGGTCCGGACCCTGACCTTCGTAGCCGTGCGGCAGCAGCATGACCACGCCGGAGCGCTGGCCCCACTTCTGCTCGGCCGAGGAGATGAATTCGTCGATCACGGTCTGGGCGCCGTTGGCGAAGTCACCGAACTGCGCTTCCCACATGACCAGGGCGTCGGTGCGCTCGACGGAGTAGCCGTACTCGTAGGCGAGGGCAGCGTACTCGGACAGCAGGGAGTCGTAAATCCAGAAGCGGGCCTGGTTCTCGGACAGGTTGAGCAGCGGCAGCCATTCCTGACCGTTCTCACGGTCGTGGAACACGGCGTGACGGTGGGCGAAGGTACCGCGGCGGCTGTCCTGACCGGCGAGGCGCACGGCCGTGCCCTCCATCAGCAGCGAGCCAATGGCCAGCAGCTCGCCGAAGCCCCAGTCGATGCCACCGGAGCGGCTCATCTCGACGCGCTTCTTCAGCAACTGCTGCAGCTTCGGGTGCACCGTGAAGCCCGGGGGCAGGTTGTCGTGGGCATCGCCAATGGCGTGCACCACCGACTCCGGCACACCGGTGGTGTCCGGCTCGGCGTAGCCGTCGTCCTGCTGGGCGTCGGGGCGCTCGAGGTCGGTCTTGGCGCCGGCATCCTGGGTGATCACGGGGATAGAGCCAGTCTGGGCCGCGTGGGTCTCAGCGAAGGCACGCTCCAGGCGGTCCTGGAAGTCCGCGTGGGCTGCCTCGTACTCTTCGTTCGTGATGTCGCCGCGACCAATGAGGGCCTCGGTGTACAGCTTGCGGACCGAGCGCTTGTGCTCGATCAGGTTGTACATCAGCGGCTGGGTCATCGACGGGTCGTCACCCTCATTGTGGCCGCGACGGCGGTAGCAGACGAGGTCGATCACGACGTCCTTGTGGAATTCCTGGCGGAATTCGTAGGCCAGTTCGCCGACGCGCACCACGGCCTCGGGGTCATCGCCGTTGACGTGGAAGATCGGTGCCTGCACCGTCTTGGCCACGTCGGTGGAGTAGGTCGAGGAGCGCGATTCCTTCGGCGGGGTGGTGAAGCCAACCTGGTTGTTCACCACGATGTGCATGGTTCCGCCGGTGCGGTAGCCGCGCAGCTGGCCCATCTGCATGGTCTCGACAACCACACCCTGACCGGCCATGGCCGCGTCACCGTGGATCAGGATCGGCAAGGTGGTGAAGGTGCCAATCGGCTTGCGGTCCTGTTTGGCGCGGACGATGCCTTCGAGCACGCCGTCAACGGCTTCGAGGTGCGAGGGGTTCGCGGCGAGGTAGACCGGGATCTCCTTGCCCTCGAGCGAGGTGAAGGTGCCCTCGGTGCCGAGGTGGTACTTCACGTCGCCAGAGCCCTGGGCGATCTTGGCGTCCTGGGCACCTTCGAATTCGCGGAAGATCTGACCGTAGGTCTTGCCCGCGATGTTGGTGAGCACGTTCAGTCGACCACGGTGGGCCATACCGATGGCAGCCTCGTCGAGGCCGGTGTCGGCTGCCGCCTGCAGGATGCCATCCAGCAGGGCGATCAACGATTCGCCACCCTCGAGCGAGAAGCGCTTCTGGCCGACGTACTTGGTCTGCAGGAAGGTCTCGAAGGCTTCAGCCTCGTTCAGCTTCGCGAGGATGCGCAGCTGCTCTTCCTTGCTCGGCTTCTCGTACTTCCGCTCCAGCTTGTCCTGCAGCCACTTGCGCTGCTCAGGGTCCTGGATGTGCATGTACTCGACGCCAACGGTGCGGCAGTACGAGTCGCGAAGGATGCCGAGGATGTCGCGCAACTTCATGGTGCGCTTGCCGCCGAAGCCGCCGGTGACGAACTCGCGGTCCAGGTCCCAGAAGGTCAGGCCATGCGAGCGAATGTCCAGGTCCGGGTGCGAACGCTGCACGTACTCCAGTGGGTCGGTGTCGGCCATCAGGTGACCACGCACGCGGAAGGCGTTGATCAGTTCCTGCACCCGGGTGGCCTTGTCGAGAGCATCCGCGGTGTCGACGCTGATGTCCTGCGACCAGTGGATCGGCTCGTAGGGGATTCGCAGCGCGGCGAAGATGTCCTCGTAGAAGTCACGCTCACCGATGAGGAGCTCGTGCACCTTCTTCAGGAACTCGCCGCTGCCAGCGCCCTGGATCACGCGGTGGTCGTAGGTCGAGGTGAGGGTGATGGTCTTGCCAATGCCCAGTTCGGCCAGCGTGCGCTCGCTCGAGCCCTGGAACTCGGCCGGGTACTCAAGGGCACCAGCCCCCACGATGCAGCCCTGGCCGGGCATGAGGCGCGGCACCGAGTGCACGGTACCGATACCACCCGGGTTGGTGAGCGAGACGGTGACGCCAGAGAAGTCGTCGGCAACCAGCTTGTTGGTGCGGGCGCGGGCGACCAGGTCCTCGTAGGAGGCCAGGAATTCAGCGAAGGTCAGGGTGTCGGCGCGCTTGATGCCGGGCACCAGGAGGGCACGAGTGCCATCCGACTTGGGCACGTCCACCGCGATACCGAGGTTGATGTGCGGCGGCTGCACCATCACCGGCTTGCCATCACGCTCGTCGTAGAACACGTTCTGCGACGGGAATTCCTTCAGCGCGCGAACCATCGCCCAGGCGATCAGGTGGGTGAAGGAGACCTTGCCACCGCGCGAGCGCTTCAGGTGGTTGTTGATGACGATCCGGTTGTCGATCATCAGCTTCGCTGGCACGGTCCGGACGCTGGTCGCGGTCGGCACCTTGACGCTGGCGTCCATGTTCGCAGCCAGGGTCTTGGCCATGCCGCGCAGCGGCGAGACGACCTCGGCCTCGCTGGAGGCGTCGTCCGCGGCCGGAGCTGGCGAGACGCGCGGAGCGTCGGCCGGGATCGGCTGCGGGCGAGGAGCCACCGAGGTAGTCTTTGCGACCGGCTGTTGACCGGTGGTGACCGGCGCCTGCACGGCCGGCTGTGCGGCGGCAGCGGGCTGGGCTGCCGGTGTTGCCGGAGCTGCAGGTGCTGCAGCGGCAGCCGGAGCGGCCTGCGCGGCCGGTGCGGCTACGGTGCCCACCTGGCCGGTTGCAGTCGCTGGCTGATATTGCTCCAGCACGGGCCACCAGGACGGGTCGACACTGTTCTTGTCAACCACGTACTGCTTGTAGAGTTCTTCAACCAACCATGCATTGGCACCGAAGTCGCCGGATGCATCCGAGGTGGCTGCCGGATCGTTCACCTGGTGGGACACAGGGACCGCGCTCTTTTCTGCCGCGTCGCGTGCGGCACACTTGTTTGCTACGCCTCTGGACGTTGCGACTACCGGGCGGCGCCGCACACGTTTACCGTTAGTCTATGCGATTCAACGGAGAGCGACCTGGCCACGAGCTGACCTACAGCGACGTCTTTCTCGTGCCCAATCGCTCTGCGGTGCACAGCCGAATGGACGCCACGCTGGCAGGTACGGGACCGGCCGGTCTGAACATTCCCCTCGTGGCGGCGAATATGACCTCCGTGACCGGGGACCGCATGGCTACGGCCCTTGCCCGACGGGGCGGCATGGCGGTCTTGCCCCAAGACGTGCCGCCCAGCATCGCCGATCAGGCAATTCGCAGCGTGAAGGCAGCGCCGGTACACCTTGACAGCGCCGTGCAATTGCCTGGCGCAGCGACCGTAGCCGATGCGCTGGCACTGGTCGTGCCCGCCCCAGACAACGGCGTACTGCTCGTTGGCTCGGACGGTGCGTTCCACGGCGTAGTACCGGGCGAACGACTCGCCACTGCGTTACCCGATGCGCCGCTTGCAGATCTGGTGAGCGCAGTACCTGCCCTCGACGTCGACGAATTGACTGATGGCAGGGCAGCCTTTGACGCACTCGATGCCGCTGGCGTCGCCTTTGCTCCGGTCCGACGCCACGGCCAGGTGATCGGTGCGCTGTCGCAGCGCTCCGCGTTGCGCGCCACGCTCTACCAGCCGGCACTTGACACCCAGGGGCGCCTACGGATTGCCGCGGCCGTGGGCATCAACGGCGACCCCACCGCGCGAGCGAAGGCCTTGGTCGAGGCAGGCGTAGACCTGCTGGTCTTGGACACCGCACATGGGCATCAAGAGAACATGATCGCCGCGGTGCGTCGCGTGGCTGACCTCGACCTGGGCGTCCCACTCGTTGCGGGCAATGTGGTGACCGCGAACGGCGTCCGGGACCTGGTCGAGGCGGGCGCCGACATCGTCAAAGTCGGCGTCGGTCCGGGCGCGATGTGCACCACACGCATGATGACTGCAGTGGGGCGACCGCAGTTCACCGCCATCTTGGAGACGGCCGAGGCGGCTCGGGCGCTCGGCCGTGAGGTCTGGGCCGATGGCGGGGTACGGCACCCGCGCGATGTGGCGCTCGCGCTGGCCGCGGGTGCGCACGCGGTGATGATCGGCTCGTGGTTTGCGGGCACGGTCGAGTCCCCGGGCCCGCTGCAACGGGACGAGCGGGGACGTGCCTACAAGTCCAGCTGGGGCATGGCCTCGGCCCGTGCCGTACAGCAGCGCTCCGAGCGGCTGTCAGCCTACGAACGGGCCCGTCGGGCACTCTTTGCCGAAGGCATCAGTGACTCGCGGGTCTTCCTCGATCCGGATCGACCGAGTGTCGAGGACCTGATCGACATGATCACCACTGGAGTGCGCTCGTCCATGAGTTACGCCGGGGCGACCACCCTGGAGGAGTTCCACGAGCGTGCCGTTGTGGGCCTGCAGTCCGCCGCTGGCTACGAAGAGGGCAAGCCGCTGCCGGTCTGGTAGCGGCAGCGCAGCATTTCGCACAGGTCAGCACACTCCGGGCTTTGCTACGGGGGCGCGCCCATATACTGTTCCCACTATGGATCACCCTCCGCCTGCGAAATCAGACAGTCACAGTACCAACTGCCCACTCGTAGCGAGGCACGATGCCTGAGTGGGCACTGTTCACCGTCGGCCTGTTGCTGACCGTCGGTACCGGATTGTTCGTGGCGAGCGAGTTCGCGCTGGTGAACCTGGATCGCGCTGAACTTGAGGCGCGTCGTGATCGGGGCGAGGGCAACCTCACCATGACGATCTCGGCGCTCAAGCGCACCTCGACGCACCTGTCTTCGGCGCAGCTGGGCATTACCCTCACCACGTTGCTGGCTGGCTATACCCTCGAGCCTGCGCTGAGCGCCTGGCTCCGACTGCCGTTGCAGGCGCTCGGTTTGCCGGAGGCCGCGGTGCAGCCGGTGGCGCTGGTGACGGCGGTGGCGGTGGCAACCTTGCTGTCGATGATCGTTGGTGAACTCGTGCCTAAGAACTTCGCCCTGGCCATTCCGCGCCAGGTTGCCAAGGTGGTTATTCCGTTCCAGCTCGGGTTCACATTCGTGTTCCGCCCGGTAGTAGGGCTGTTGAACGGCACGGCGAACGCGGTGCTGCGAGGCATTGGTATTGAGCCCAAGGAAGAACTGTCCGGCGCCCGCAGCGCCGAAGAACTGTCCTTCCTGGTGCAGCGCTCGGCGCTGGAGGGCACGCTCGACAAGGACACCGCGACCCTGCTCACGCGTACCCTGGAATTCACCGAGCTCACCGCTGGCGAAGTGATGACGTCGCGTCCGCAGTTGGCGACGGTCGCGGCCGGAGCGATGGCCTCGGAACTGATTGCGCTGGCCCGAACCACTGGCTTTAGTCGGTTCCCGGTCATTGGGGACGATGCGGATGACGTGGTTGGCATCGTGCACATTAAGCAGGCGGTCGCCCTGCCGCGAGAGAAGCGCGACACGGTGCCGGTTGCGGCGCTCATGCAGGATGCGCTGCGCGTGCCCGAGACCATGCACCTGGACGCGCTGCTGGCCCAGTTGCGTGGACACGGCTACCAGTTGGCGCTGGTGGTTGACGAATACGGCGGCACGGCTGGCATTGCCACGCTCGAGGACCTGGTCGAAGAACTGGTCGGTGAACTCATTGATGAGCACGACCGTGCGCAGCTCGACCTGGTCCGTCGAGGCGAGGATCTGGTCTTCTCTGGCCTGCTGCGCCCCGATGAACTCGAGGAGCGGGCGGGGCTCAAGATTCCCGAGGACAGCACGTACGAAACCGTCGCTGGATTCGTCATGAGCGAACTCGGCCGCATCCCAGAGGTTGGGGACGAAGTCGCCATCGACGGTGGCCTATTGCGTGTGGAGCGCCTCGATGGGCGCCGAGTCGACCGGATCAGGTTTGTGCCGGGGCCGGACGCAGACTCCGATACTGACGTAGTGGAAGGGGGTGCGCGATGAGTGACTGGGCTGGATTGGCGTGGCTGGTCGTACTCCTCGCGCTCAACGCCTTCTTCGTGGCGGCAGAGTTCGCGGTGATCTCGGCGCGGCGCTCGCAGATTGAGCCGAAGGCGGCTGCTGGCCAGCGCTCGGCCAAGACCGCACTCTGGGCGATGGAGCACGCCACACTGATGCTGGCAGCATGCCAGCTTGGCATCACGGTGTGCTCGCTGCTGATTCTGAACGTGTCGGAACCGGCAATCCACCACTTATTGGAGTATCCGCTCGGGGCGCTCGGCTGGCCGGAGCCGGTGGTCGACACTGTGGCCTTCGTGATCACGTTGGTGCTGGTGTCGTTCCTGCACGTGATCTTTGGCGAGATGGTGCCAAAGAACCTCTCGTTCTCGATTCCGGACCGCGCCGTGGTGATCTTGGCCGGCCCACTGGTGGCCTTCGCCCGGGTATTCAAGTACATCATTCGCGGTCTGAACGGTCTCGCCGACCTCATACTGAAACTGTTCGGCGTGACACCGCGTCATGAGGCGAACAGCGCGTTCACGTTGGAAGAAGTCGCCACCATTGTGGATCAGTCCCAGCGCGAGGGCCTGCTGGAAGACTCCACTGGCGCGCTCTCGGCCGCGTTCGAGTTCACCGAGAAGACCGTGCGTGAATTAGCGATTCCGCTGGACCGGGTCGTCGCATTCCCGCTGACCGTGACGCCAGCCGACCTTGAGCATGCGGTGGCTCAACATGGCTTCTCACGCTATGTGCTGCTGGACGAGGCAGGGGACCCGACGGGCTATCTGCACCTCAAGGACGTCCTCGGCGTGGACGATGCCCAGGCCGCGCGACCGGTGCCGAGCAAGCGCATTCGACGCCTCCTGCCCCTCCTGGCCGAAACGGAGTTGGAAGACGCCCTGACGGCCATGCGTCGGGCAGGCTCGCACCTGGCGCGAGTGGTGGACGCCAGTGGCGAGAACATTGGCGTGCTCTTCCTCGAGGACATCCTCGAGGAGTTGGTCGGAGAGGTCCGCGACGCGACTCGCCGCAGCGTCGACACCCGGGCGCACCGGATCGTCACAGACGACGAGAACCGCCCGAAGTAGCCGCGATACGCGCACGCGCACTCGGCCGGGCAGCGGTTCGCTCACCTGGCCGAGTCGGACCGGCTCGCGCTAGGCGCGACGGCGGAACGGCGCGCGCAGGTACTGCGGCGGCAGGTGTGGCTCGGCACCCAGCTCGAAGGCCCAGCGGTTGGCCACATGTGGATCACGCAACGCCTCGCGACCGACAAAGACGGCGTCCGCGGCCCCGTCCTGCAGAATCTGCTCCGCCTGCGCCGCATCGGTGATGATCCCCACCGAGGCGGTGGGCACGCCAGCCGCGGCACGCACGCTCGCGGCGAAGGGCACCTGATACCCCGGCCCGATTGGGATCGTGACATCACTGATGAGGCCTCCGGTGGAGATGTCCACCAGCTGGGCGCCGTCCTCGATGACCCACTGGGCCACGATCGCGGTCTCGTCCTCATTCCAGCCGCCCTCTGCCCAGTCGGTGGCCGAGAACCGCACGATAACGTCCAGGTCGGGGACGGCCGCAGCCACGCCGCGCACCACATTCCGGGTGAGGCGGGCACGGTTCTCAAGCGAACCGTTCCAGTCATCGCTGCGAGTGTTCGACAGCGGCGAGAGGAACTCGTGCAGCAAGTAGCCGTGCGCGGCGTGAATCTCAAGGAGGTCGAAGCCAGCGGCTTTCGCACGCAGGGCCGCCGCCACGAAGGCGTCCGGGATCGCTTCGATCTCCTCCGCAGTCAGGGCGCGCGGCTCGTTGAAGCCATCCACGCTGATGGCTGAGGGGGCCACCGGCTGCCAGCCGCCGTCGGCGATGTCGACGCTGATGCGCTGCTCGTGCGCCCACGGGCGGCTGGTAGAGGCCTTGCGGCCGGCGTGCGCGAGCTGGATGCCCGCGAGGGCGCCTTGCTGGTGCAGGAAGTCGGTGATGCGGCGCAGCGGGGCAATATGCTCGTCGCTCCATATGCCCAGATCCCATGGCGAAATGCGACCTTCTGGGACGACCGCCGTGGCCTCAACGACGATGAGTCCGGCGCCGCCAGTGGCGAAGGCGCCCAGGTGCACCAGGTGCCAGTCGGTGGCCTTGCCGTCCTGTTCGTCAACCGAGAACTGACACATCGGTGAGATCCAGACGCGGTTGCGTGCGGTGTGATTGCGGAATTCGTATGGCTGGAACAGCAGGGGGTTGGGCATCATTGCTCCGGAACTGCGCGGGGGGTGGTGGGGGAGAGAGCTCGGGTCGCTAGAAGCGCACGCGAGCCAGGAAGGCGCGGGTGCGTTCTTCACGCGGTGCACCGAAGATCTGTTCTGGGCTGCCTTGTTCGGCGATCACGCCCTTGTCGAGGAAGACGACTCGGTCGGCGACTTCGCGAGCGAACTGCATCTCATGGGTGGCCATCACGATCGTGGCACCATCCCGCTTGAGATCCCGGACCAGGTCGAGGACTTCACCGACCAGTTCCGGGTCAAGGGCGCTGGTGATTTCATCGAGCAGCAGCAGTTCTGGCCTGGTGGCGATAGCGCGGACGATGGCCACGCGTTGCTGCTGACCACCGGAGAGTCGGTCCGGATAGGCCGACGCCTTGTCCCGCAGGCCGATGCGTTCGAGCAGTTCCAGGCCACGGGCCTCGGCTTCGGCACGAGGCGTGCCGCGCACTTTCCGGGCGGCCAACGTCACGTTGTCCAGCACGCTCATGTGCGGGAACAGGTTGAACTGCTGGAAGACGATGCCAATCCGGCTGCGAATCGGATCCGCCTTGATGCGCGGGTCGGTGATGTCGAGGTCCCGCAGGAAGATCTGTCCGTCGTTGACTTCTTCGAGCAGATTCATGCAGCGCAGCAGGGTGGACTTGCCAGACCCCGAGGCCCCGATGAGGGCGACCACCTCGCCATCATGCACATCCAGATCGATGCCGCGCAGCACCAGATTGTCCCCGAAGGCCTTGTGCAAGTTGGTGATGCGCACGACCGGGGCGGCGGTGTGGTTCTGGGACTGGCTCATACGATCGCTCCAGTCTGCTCACGAGCGCGCAGTTTGGCGGCGTACCAGTCGGTGAGGCGAATGGTGGGGATCGCCAGCAAGATGAACAGTACGGCGGCCACAACATAGGGCGTGTAATTGAAGTTCGCCGCGGTGCTGATCTGGGCAGCTCGCACGGCATCCACCGCGCCGAGGACCGAGATCAGACCCACGTCCTTCTGCAAGGCCACAAAGTCGTTCATCAGGGCCGGCGTGACCTTCCGCACGGCCTGCGGAATGACGATCAGGCGCATGGTCTTGCCGTGGCTGAGTCCGAGCGATCGGGCGGCGTAGCGTTGCGAGGGATGTACCGCTTCGATGCCGGAGCGGAACACCTCAGCGACGTATGCCGAGTACGTCAGGGTCAGAGCGAGGATGCCGAAGTACCAGATCGGGATGTAGTCCTCGTAGAGGCCCAGGCCCGGGATGCCAAAGCCGAGCAGCATCAACAGGATGATCAGCGGGATGCCCCGGAACAGGTCGGTGTACGCGGCAGCGAGGACGCGAACCGGGAAGAAAATCGGGCCCGGCAGCGTGCGGGCCGCGGCGACCAGCAGCGCGACCACCAGGATCAAAATGGCCGAGATACCCAGCACCTGCAGATTGAGCAGGAAGCCTTCCCACACCTTCGGCAGGGCCGCCATCGCGGCGTCCCAGGAGAGGAACTGCGCCTGGATTCGCGCCCAGCCGGGGGAGAGCAGCAGGAAGGCGATGAGCGCGGTCCCGAGCACCAGCGACGAGGCTGCCGCGATCAGCACCGACTTCACGGTCTGGACACGGCGGAAGGCCCGGCGGCCAAGTTCCACATCACTGGGAACTGGCTGCCGGGCCTCCGTCTGACTCATGCTTCGAGCGTACCGGAACGAAGCCGGACGCTTGGCACCAGCCCTAGTTCAGGACACCGCCTGCGGCAGAGGTAACCCACTCCTCGGCGATCTTGTCCAGGGTGCCGTCGGCACGCAGGGCGTCGATCGCGGCCTGAATGAACGGGGTCGCTGCACTGTCCTTGCGCAGCACCACGCCCCAGCCTTCCTCGGAGGTGCTGTTCGGCAGTTCGCCGAGCAGCTTGCCGCCGTCGAGCTCGACGCCGGCAATGTAGATCGCGGTCGGCACGTCGACGACGATCGCGTCAACCAGGCCGTTCTGCAGTGCGAGCTTCAGGTCGTCGTTGTTGTTGAAGACCTGGACCGGCGTGGTCGGAGCGATGGTCTGCTGAGCGTGGACCAGGCTCTCGGTGCCGCTGGCAGCACCAACGCGGACCTCCTTGAGCGCGGCCAGCGTGGTTGCGCCCGCAGCCTTCGAGGATTCCACGGTCACCACGGCCTGGGCCGAGTTGTAGTACGGACCAGCGAAGTCCACGAACTCCTTGCGGTCCTGGGTGATGCTGACCTGCTGCAGGTTGAAGTCGTACGGCTTCGGGCCCGGAGCCAGGGTCTCGTCCCAGGTGGCACGCACCCAGACGACGTCGTCCTTGTCGAAGCCGAGCTTCTCGGCGATGGCGTAGGCGACGGCCGCCTCGAAGCCCTGACCGGTCTCCGGAGCGTCGTCAATGACGTAGGGGTAGTAGGCCGGCAGACCGGTGGCGACGGTCAGCTTGCCGTCGGTGATGGTCTTGAGTTCAGCGGCCGGGGCGCTCGGCTCGGCCGGCTCGCTCGGGGTGCTTGCGCAACCGGCAAGGCCGAGGCCAGCAACGAGCACGGCTGCGGTGGCAGCGCGCAGGGTGAAACGGGACATGTGGCTCCTTGGCGACGGGGCCGGACCAGGCCGGCGAAAACGTGCTGTGTATCCAGTGTGACGGAAGAATGTTTCGCACAGAAAAATCGGTGTCGCACTGTTACCTGTCGCGCGTGCGTGCCAGCCCTTTTGTCACACATAGACTAAATCTCATGCCCACCGCCTCTCGCGAGTCCCGCGCGCCCATTTCCGCCCGCACTGCCTTCGCCATCCTGGCGTTGGCCCTCGGCGGTTTCGGTATCGGTGCAACTGAGTTTGCCGCGATGGGAATGCTGCCCGACTTCGCTCGCGAGCTATTGCCGCAGTTATGGGCAGCCTCGGAGGAACAGGCCATCGCCCAGGCCGGCTGGCTGATTTCGCTCTATGCCCTTGGCGTAGTGGTCGGGGCGCCCACGATTGGTGCATTCGCGGCAAAGTTCCCGCGCCGCACCCTGCTGCTGGTATTCGTGGCCACCTTCGTAGTGGGCTCGGTCTTCACCGCAGTGCTTCCGAACTTCGAGCTGGTGCTGGTGTCTCGCTTCGTCGCCGCCCTGTGCCACGGCGCCTACTTTGGTGTCGCGGCCCTGGTTGCCGCGGAGCTGATGGGCGAGGGCCGCCAGGCGCTCGGTATCTCCCTGGTGATCCTCGGCCTGACCGTGTCGAACATGCTGGGCGTACCGCTGATCACCTGGGTGGCGCAGATGACGAACTTCCGCGTCGCCTACCTGCTGATCGCGGGCATCTTCGCGGCGACCTTCGTGGCGGTCTATTTCGTGGTGCCCTGGCAGCCCGGCGACAAGCATGCGACGATTCGCCGTGAGCTCGCGGCGTTCCGCCGTCCGCAACTGTGGTTCGCCCTGGCAATGGGCGCGATCGGCTTCGGCGGTCTGTTTGCGGTGTACTCGTACATCTCGCCGTTAGTGACGGAGGTTGCGGGTCTGGACGAAGAGGTCGTGCCGTGGACGCTTTTCCTCTTCGGCGCCGGGATGACGATCGGCACGCTTATCGGTGGCTGGCTCGCCGATCGTGGCATCCGCCGTGCGGTCATGATCGGCTTTGCAGCCATGCTCCTCGCACAGGGCGCGCTGTGGCTCTGGGCTGGCCAGGGGTGGGTGGCCCTGCCGCTGCTCTTCTTCACGGGCCTAGCCGCACAGATCCTGGCGCCGACATTGCAGATGCGACTGATCTCGGTCTCTGGTGATGCTCAGACGATGGCCGCCACCCTGGTGCACTCGGCGTTGAACATTGGTAACTCGCTCGGCGCCTTCTGCGGTGGTGTGGCGATCGCTGCCGGGTGGGGCTACGCCTCGGCGGTGCTCACCGGCATCGCGCTGACGGTCGCGGGCGTGTGCATCGCGGCCGTCTCGTTCAGCATTGAGCGCGCCGGACAGCGCGCACTGGGACTCGCCGCAACCACGTTGTAGGCCGCGAGCCGGACGCAGCAAGCTCTGGGGACCGGTCGCCGGGCGATTATTCCTGATCGATCAGGATGCCGTCAGCAATGGCCTGCTTGCGCAGTGACACCTTCGTGCCGACGTCGTATCCGGCCAGACGGTATTTTTCACGGATGCGCTTGAGGTAACTCTTCGCCGTTTCCTGCGAGATCCCGAGCTGGTAGGAGACGCTCTTCACGCTCTCACCAGCGCCGTACAGCGCCATCACCCGGCGCTCCTGGGCGCTCAGGCGCGGGCCACCGCCAGATTCGGCGGCGTGGAGGGCGAGATCGAGTTCGTGCGAGACGAAGGATTCACCGCGCACGGCAGCCTTGATCGCCTCGACGATCATGTCGGCGTCCTCGCTCTTGACCAGGTAGCCCATGGCACCGGCGGCCAGGGCCTCGCGAACCACGGCGGGGTCGGAGTAGGTGCTCATCAGCACGGTCTTGACGCCGGTGGTCTTCAGCTGCGCTAACTTCAGCGAGATCGGAATGCCGTCCTTGAGGTCGAGGTCGAGCAGCACCACATCCACCGGGAAGCCAGGGTGCGTGAGCAATTCCGGCCAGGTCGGGACCGCCAGTACCAGTTCCAGGTCCACCGTGGCAGAGCGAAGCCACTCGGTGAGTGCGGCCAACAACATTTTGTGATCGTCGACGATCGCGAGCCGAATCGGCGATTGCGTCACAGGTCGCCCCTTCCTAGGCCGAACCATGCGCTCGGTCAGGCACCGAGCACGCTCCCAGTCTACTGACGAGCCGTCTGCGCCACCTGGCACAGAATGCGAACTTCGCTGCCGTCGTGCAGGGCGACCAGGCTCGCCTCGCCGACACGTTCCACCGATTGGCGGATTGCCGGCGAGATGCGTCGGAGCCGAACGCCGGGCAAGACCAGCCGCATCGGGATCTGGGCACCGTTCGGGTAGACCGGCGACTGCCCGGCGGGACCGATCGTGACGGCCAGTGACTTCGTCGCGTAGGCGCGGGTGGCGGCGAGCTGCCAGAGTGCCGTGAGCAGGCCGTCGCGCTGTTCGGTCGTCAGCAGCGCTGCCAGGCTGTCCGGGTCCTCCAGTGAGACCACTTCCTCGAGCAGTGCGGACTGTCGGATCGCGTGGTACAGCCAGGTCTGACGGCGACCTTCGATCAGGTGCAGCCGCAATTCGGTGGCCAGTTCGGCTGCCGCTTCGGCGTGCTGTTTCGGGAGCGGGTAGGGCAGCGTTCCGTCGGCTACTGCGTTGAGCAGTTGCTCGGCGTCATCATCGAGGCGGGCCAGCTCACCGCCGAAACTTGGCGCATCCGACAGCGCGGCGCCAATCACGGTCGACTGGACCATGGTTCTGTCCAGTTGTACGTACACGTAGCGGCGGTAGTCGCGGGCGATGATGATCGCCGCCGACGGGGGGATCAAGGCGAGGGCAAGGGGCAGCAACTGCACCCGCACCAGGTCCGTGTCTCCGCTCGCCGAATAGAGCGCCACCCAGATCAGCAGCACGGCGTAGTGCAGGTTCGGTACCAGCAAGTCCGGGGTCCGTCGCAATCCCACCACCGCGAGCAGGACAGAGCCCGCGCCAATGGCCGCCGAGGCATGCGAGAGGGCGGCCGTCCCCTGCTGTACCAGGGGCAACACATCCACGAGCACTGCGGCCGACCACAGCGCCACACCGGTCCAATACACGCCATCCGGCAGCATTTCGCCGCTGCGGAGTACCGAGATCAGCGGCACCGCGACGGCCACGAGCAAGACCCCCCACGCCGTGACGGCGAACACTGGCGCCGGATGCGTGGGCAGGCGTGTGAGGAGTCCGGCCAGGGAGACGAGAGTCAAGATGGCGCCAAACAACGCCAACCCGATCGAGAGGAAGCCACTGCCGGGCAGGGCGCGCGGCGACCCGTCCGGCATGGCCCGCAACCGCGGCAGGCTCAGGCTTCGGCGCAGGGGCTGCAGCGGACGCAGCGAGGGAGGGGTACTCATCGGGGCACCTCCAGCACCACCGTGGTCCCAGAACCCGGTGCTGAGAAGAGTCGCGCGTTCCCGCCAATCTCCTGCAGTCGGGCCTGCATGGATTCCTTCACGCCGAGGTGGTCGGATTCGACATGGTCGAGGTGGAAGCCGACCCCGGAATCCGAGACCAAGGCTCGGATCACGTGTTCATCCTGCTTCAAGGTCAGGGTCGCCTCATCGACCTGCGAATGGCGGCGCACATTCTCGAGACTCTCGTTGAGCGCGAGCATGAAGGCATCCTCCGAGGCGCGACTGGCGCTGGGCTGCTCGTCGCCGACGAGTGTCACGGTCAAGCCGAGCTTCTCGAAGCGTGTAATCAGTTCCTGGATCCGTGCACCGAGGGAGGCCTCGTTGCCGTCGTCGGGGCCCTTTTCGCCAGGGGCAGCCTGTGGTTGGAGCCATCCCTCCCGCAGCTGTCGCAACAGTTGTGCGTCACTGCGGGCCTGGGCGCGCAGCGACTCTTCGGGCACGCCAACGCCCGAGTGGGCCAGCAGCGTCAAGGTCGCGAGCACCGTGTCGTGCAGCAGGCGGGCGCCTTGACGGCGCTGCGTCTCCAGTTCGCTGGCGCGGCGCTCCGCCTCGTGGGCGCGACCAATCTCTGCCACCGCAGCAGCGGTTCGAGGGAAACTCTGCAGCAGCCAGGCACCGAGCCCCACCATGATCAGCCAGCCCAAGGCCGAGGCGCCAGCCAGCGGAATTGCCGCGAAACCAGCAATAGTCAGTGGCGTGCCCGTTGCCAACACGCAGAGGGCCACCACCCAGGGGCGGGTGTTCTGCTTTGCCAGCAGTGCTGGTGCGGCCGCCGGAATCGAGGTGGTCAGCAGCAGGGCAGCAGGAATCGCCCACGAGGTCAGCTGCCCGTCCGCGGTCAGCACGCGATCGCCGGCCAGGGCCCAGAGCGCGGCCACTCCGAAGCCGACCGAGGCGATGCTCGGCCAGGCGGTCTTCAACACTGCCGCCAGCAGCAGGGTGAGCGCGTGGAAACCATAGGCGAGCGCGACCGCGGTGACGCCGCGGTCGGGCGCATCCGGGGACGGCGCATCCGCCAGCGGTGCGGCAAAGAAGGCGAAGAACAGACCGAGCAAGCCGACGGTGCTGGAGGTGTGGCGCAGCAAGTTGCCGCGCTCGCGCATGACTGCCGCGCGCGACATTACGCCGCCAGCAGGGAACGCAGGTGTGCGCTGACCGCGTCGCTCTCGATCAAGAAGCCGTCGTGGCCGAACTCGGAATGGATCAGTGCCGGCGCCGTACCAGTGAGGTTCCCTGGCGCGCCAGCGGCAATCCGCTCCTGGTCTTCCACCGGGAACAGGCGGTCGCTATCGATCGCGAGCACCAGCGTCGGCATGGTGAGCGCCTGCAGTGCCGCCTCAATCCCGCCGCGACCGCGACCCACGTCATGGGAGTTCATGGCGTTCACCAGAGTGATGTAACTGTTCGCGTCGAAGCGTCGCGTGAACTTGTTGCCGTGGAAGTCCAGATAGGACTCGACCGCGTACACGCCGCCGTGCCCGAGCGGCGACACGTCCGACTGCCAGCTGCGCTGGAAGCGGTCGTTGAGCTCGTGAGAACTGCGGTAGTTCAGCAAGGCCATCCGGCGCGCCAACGCCAAGCCGCGATGCGGCCCATCGCCCGCCGGTGCGTCGTAGTAAAAGCCATTCTGGAATCCGGGGTCGATGCGGATCGCCTCGATCTGCACCGAATTGAGCGCCATCTGGTCGGCACTGGTCGATGCGGGCGCGGCAATCACGGCGAGGCGGGCGACCCGATCCGGATAGCTCACACCCCATTCCAGGGACTGCATGCCACCCATGGAGCCACCGATCACCGCATACCAGCGCTCGATGCCGAGTAGGTCAGCCAGTTGCGCCTGGACGCCCACCTGGTCGCGCACGGTGATGAACGGGAAGCGCGAGGCCCATTCCCGATGGTCCGGTGCCAGCGAGGCAGGCCCGGTTGTCCCCTGGCAGCCGCCCAGCATGTTCGGCACCACCACGAACCAGCGGTCGGTATCGATCGCGAGGCCAGGGCCTACGACGTCCTGCCACCAGCCGTCCGTGACGTGGCCGGGGCCGCTGGAGCCGCGAACGTGGCTGTCGCCGGTGAGGGCGTGTGCGATCAAAATGGCGTTGTCATGCGCCTCGTTGAGTTCCCCGAAGGTCTCGTAGGCGATCTTCACGCCGGGCAGGCTGGTGCCGCTTTCGAGGTAAATCTGGCCGAGCGAGGCGAACTTGCGGTCACCGACCGGATCCCCCTCGCGCCAGGCACCGCTGGCCGGGGGCTTGCCGATGACCTGACGACGGATCGCCTCCGTCACGAACGCGGAGGGAACCGTGTCCTCAGGTGTCTGCCAGTCCATCGTCCTGCCAGTATCGCAGGCGAACGCAGAGTGTTACGTCCGCACCGTGCTCGGCGCGCCGAGGGGCGTGCGATGCCTTATCCTGCGTTCGCCTTGCGCGCTGCCTGCAGGCCCTGCTCCAGGTCCGCCTTGAGGTCGTCGATGTGCTCGAGACCGACCGAGAGGCGAACCAGACCCGGCGTGACGCCCGCGGTGAGCTGCTCCTCGGGGGAGAGCTGCGAGTGCGTGGTCGAGGCCGGGTGAATCACCAGCGAGCGGACGTCACCGATGTTGGCCAGGTGGCTAAACAGCTGCAGCGAGTCCACGAGTGCGCGGCCGGCGGCCACGCCGCCCTTCAGTTCGAAGGAGAGTACGGCACCGGCGCCGTTCGGCAGGTAGCGCTGCGCGACGTCATACCAGGGGCTCGAGGGCAGACCCGCGTAGTTCACCGAAGCAACGAAGTCGTGCTGTTCCAGCCACTCGGCCAGTGCCTGCGCGTTCTGCACGTGGCGTTCCATCCGAAGGCTGAGCGTTTCAGCGCCCTGAATGAGCTGCCAGGCGCTCGCCGGAGCCACCGAGGCGCCCAGGTCACGCAGCAACTGCACCCGAGCCTTGATGATGTACGCCAGGCCGTCACCCAGCGACTGGGTGTAGCTGATGCCGTGGTAGCTGGGGTCCGGCTCGGTCAGGGCCGGGAACTTGTCCTGGTGCTGCGACCAGGGGAAGGTGCCACCGTCGACGATGACACCGCCGAGCACCGTGCCGTGACCACCGATGAACTTCGTAGCCGAGTGCAGCACGATGTCGGCGCCGTGCTCAATCGGACGCACGAGGTAGGGCGTGCCGATCGTGTTGTCGACGATCAGCGGCAGGCCGTGCGCGTGCGCAATGTCCGCCACCTTGGCGATGTCCAGCACGTTGACCTTCGGGTTGCCGATGGTCTCGGCGAAGAACAGCTTGGTGTTGGGTCGGATGGCGCGCAGCCATTCCTGGGTGTCGTCCTGGTCCTCGACGAAGGTGGTCTCAATGCCGAGCTTCGTGAGGGTGTAGCGGAACAGGTTGTAGGTGCCGCCGTAGATCGAGGAGCTGGCCACGATGTGATCGCCAGCGCCGGCGATGTTCAGCACAGCGAAGGTCTCGGCGGCCTGGCCCGAGGCGAGGGCGAGGGCACCGGTGCCGCCTTCGAGGGCGGCCAGTCGCTGCTCGAACACGTCCGTGGTCGGGTTCGTGATGCGGGTGTAGATGTTGCCGAACTCGGCGAGGGCGAACAAGTTCTTGGCGTGGTCTGCGTCGTTGAAGACGTAGGAGGTCGTCTGGTAGATCGGAGTCGCGCGCGAGTTCGTCGTCGGGTCGGGCTGAGCGCCACTGTGAATCTGCTTGGTCTCGAACCGCCATGCACCGGTCATCGAACTGCTCCTTGCTGATCAGACGTGCCGCTATGCGGGTGCAGAGTGCGGCATCCAGTTCAGGCTAAGTCGCGATCCGAACGCCAGCAAACTCGATGACACACGAGGTAACTCGGGCTGGCGTCGGCGGCACGGTAGCCTTGCCGGTGTGGTGCAGGAACTGTGGGATCGCATCGATCCGGGCTGGGCGCAGGCCTTGGCGCCAGCGCGCGATGAGGCGCTCGCCATGCTGCGCTTCGCCGCACGCGAGCCGGTGGACGTCTTCCCGGCGCAGCACCAGATTCTGCGCGCCTTCGAACGTCCGCTGCAGGACGTCCGCGTCGTTCTCGTCGGCCAGGATCCCTATCCGACACCGGGCCATGCCATCGGACTCAGCTTTGCGGTGGCCGAGGATGTCCGGCCATTGCCGCGGAGCCTGCAGAACATCTACCGGGAGCTCTGTGACGACCTCGGCATCGCGCCCCCAGCACACGGCGACCTCTCGGCCTGGGCCGACGCCGGGGTGCTGCTGCTGAACCGAGTCCTCACGGTTCGGTCCGGACAGGCTGGGTCGCACCGGCGTCAGGGGTGGGAGCGCATCACAGACGCCGCGATTCGGGCACTCGCGGCGCGTGGCGGACCGCTGGTGGCAGTGCTGTGGGGGAATGATGCCGCAGCGGTGGCGCCGCTACTCTCTGGCGTGCCGACGATCCAGTCGGCGCATCCCAGTCCGCTGTCGGCCTCGCGCGGGTTCTTTGGCTCTCAGCCCTTCAGTGCCGTCAATCAGGCACTGGAAGCACAGGGGTCGACGCCGATCGACTGGCGCGTACACTGAGACCATGCTGGAGGAGGAGTACGAGACGAGCCGCCGGGTCCTCCCCGCACACCTGCGTCCCAAACCGAAACCGGTCACCTTCAGCTACGAGATTCGACCTGCGGACACCGCGGATCTGGGCGGGATTACGGATCTCTACAACCACTACGTGCGCAACACCGTCGTCACCCTCGATGAGGCAACGAAGTCATTGGCGTACTGGCGCGATCGACTCAGCGCCGCCGATCGCATGGGGCTGCCGTTCCTCGTCGCCGTCTCGCCCGCCGGGGTCGTGTTGGGATTTGCCTATGTCTGGCCGTGGCGGCAGCGCGGGAACCCCAAGATGGCGGTGGAGAACGCGATCTATCTCAGCCCGGCCGCGACCGGTCGAGGACTCGGTAAAGCGCTGCTGGAGGCGCTGCTGGAGGCGTGCATTGCGGCCAACATCCGTGAGGTGATCGCAGTGATCGTGGACCAAGGCGCCGAGGCATCGATCGCGCTGCATCAGCGACTCGGTTTCGTGGAGTCTGGCCGCATGGGCCGCGTCGGCCGTGACTTCGGACGGTGGCTGGGCACCGTACTGCTGCGCAAGCGACTGCCGAAACCAGGCCGGAGGTAAGCGCACCTCGCCGAAGCCTGGCCTTGGGCGTTGCCCCTGGAAACGACACTGGGGCGCCGCCACAAGGCGAACGCCCCAGGACGTGTGACGGAGTCATTAGCTTTCGTCGATGAGGTACTGGATGGTGTCGTTGAGGACGGCCTGGGCTTCGTTCGGTTCACCCGAGTAGACGCCAACCCAGATGCCGCGACCGAAGTAATGTGCGTCGCTGGAGGGGAATCCTGCCTCGTCCTGGTCGGCAAAAACGTTCAAGGTCAGGCGCGTGCCGTCGAAGGCGTCACTGCGGGCGAAGCCGAGGTCTTCCAGCGTGATGATTGCGCCACGGGTCGACGCTTCGTCGACCTTGGCGAAACTCACCACGATGGCGTAGTCCGAGGCCATCGGCAGCGTCCAGGTGCACACCAACGGGTTCCAGGACTCGACGGTGCTGCGGATCTCCTCGGGCACGACCGGAGTGTCCGGGTTTGCCAGGAAGTCGGGGTTGAGGACTAGGCCCTTGTCATAGAAGCCGTCCTCTTGATCGATGGAGAACGCCGCTTCACACACCTTCGGGACGATCAGATCGACCGGGCCGCTCGGAGTCGGGGCAGCCGTCTCTGTCGGGACCGGTTGGACCGGATCGGTGGTCGGCTCGGGTTCCGGCGTGCTGGCACAAGCCGCCAGCAGCGCGGTCGATGCGATGGTGGCCAGAATGGCCGCGGAACGGCGACGCGAAGCAACGTCATTGCCAAGGAATCGAGAGCGCATATCACCCATCGTACTGGCGAGGATTTCCTGGAGAAGGGGGTCGTCACGGAATCGTAATGTTCCTCAACACTGTGAATCGACCCGTGCGGGTGGGTGCGTCCGCTGGCGCAGTTCTAGCGGGGGTGACGTGAGGGAAGGTAACCACCGTCTTCGAGCCCCGCCTCGATTTCGAAGCGGTTCTGTCGCGGGTCCAAACCGGCGGCGAAGTAGAGGATCGGGAACGCCAGGCCGTAGCGCTTCCACTGTTCCCGGTGGATCGCTTCGTGCCGCAGCACCGACGGCCGCAGCAGGTCGGTGGTGAGAAAGACGCCACCAACCATGGTGCCGCCACGGCCGTACGCCCACTTCGGTAGCCGGTGCGCCACCCACACACCCTCGCGCTTCGTCAGGTGAAAGCCACTGAGCAGCGCGCCCCAGGCCAGCCCGAGGCTCGAGGCGACCCAATATCCGGTGCGTGCGACCGGCCGGGACAGCACGATCGCGCGGAGTCCAGGGATGTGCCGGCCGACCTCGACCAGACCCGCCAGCAGACTCCGGCGCGGCATGGCTAGCGCCCCACGTAGTTCGGCGTCGAGCGATCCAGGAAGCTCTGCATACCGATCCGGGCGTCCTCAGTGCTGAGCAGGCGGACCAGTTCCGGTTGCAACTGCGCGGCAGCCGCCGGGTGTCCCTGCCAGCGCGCTACGCGGGCGTTGGCGAGGGTCGCCTGCACCGCGAGCGGGGCCTGCGCGGCGATACGCTCCGCAATCTCGAGCGCGCGGTTCAGGTGTTCGCCGGCTGGGACGACCTCCTGCACCAGGCCGACGCGCAGCGCCTCGGCGGCGGGGAAGAAGTCGCCGGTGAGCATCCAACGCATCGCGTCCCCCCAGCCGATTCGGTCCGGCAGTCGCAACGTGGCGCCGCCGAAGGGCAGGATGGCGCGGCTGACTTCGAGTTGCGAGAAGGACGCGGTCTCGTCGGCGATGGCCACCTCTGCGGCGAGGATCAGCTCGATTCCGAGCGTGAGGCAAATGCCCTGCACTGCGACGACGACGGGCTTCGTCGTTCCCGCGCCCTGAACCCGCCACGGATCAAGGCCGCCCTCGGGGACAAGATCGAAACCTTCCGACCCGATCGCGGGACCGATGTCGGCAAGGTCCAGGCCGCCGGTGAAGTGGTCCCCGTGGGCGTGTACCAGGCCAACGCGCGCCTCGGGATCGCGCTCCAGTTCCGCGTAGGCCAGGCAGAGTTCGCGCAAGAGCAGCCGGTCGGCAGCGTTGCGCTTCTCGGGCCGGTTGAACCCGATCAGCAGCACATGGCCGCGCCGCTCCAGAGTGATGCGCTGGTATTCGGCTTCGGACATGTGATGGTGCCTCCGGGATGTGGGGAATGGTGCATCCAGGATAGGCCGGAAATAGCAGTGCTGGGCGGCCGAAGCCGCCCCGCACCTGCGTGTGATGCCTACTGGCCGTCGGTGATGGCCGACGGAGCGTTGCCGGCCTTGAGGGCCTGCAAACGGATCTCGACCTCGCTGAGTTCACCGAGGTCCTCGAGGCTCTCGAACTGAGCGTCCAGGCTGGAGGCCATCAGTTCTTCCTGGCCGCGCACCTTCGCCTCTTCGCGACGGATCTTCTCCTCGAAGCGGCCGAGGTCGCTGGTCGGGTCGAGCACGTCGATGCTCTTGATGGCGTCCTGCACCTTGGCCTGCGCCTCGGCGGTCTTGGCGCGGGCGACGAGCGAGTCACGCTTCGACTTCAGTTCCTCCAGCTTGAGCTTCATGCCCTGCAGGCCGCTCTTCAGCTTCTCGACGACCTCGGTCTGGCTGGCGATGCTCGGCTCAGCGGCCTTGGCCTCGTTCTCGTGCTGCAGCTGGCGGCTCAGCGCGACCTTGGCCAGGTTGTCGAAACGGTCGGCCTCGGCGGCGTCGCCGGCGGCGCGGACCTGGTCGGCGCGCTGGCTGGCGGCGAGGGCCTTGCGACCCCACTCGGCCGCGGCCGCGACGTCTTCCTTGTGGTCCTCTTCGAGCAGACGCAGGTTGCCAATGGTGGTGGCAACGGCCTCTTCAGCCTCGATGATGCTGTTGGTGTAGTCGCGAATCAGCTGGTCGATCATCTTCTGCGGGTCTTCCGCGGAGTCGATCAGCGCGTTCACGTTGGCCTTAATGAGCTGGCCGATGCGACCGAGGATGGTCTGCTTCTTTGCCATGGTGGTGGATCCCTTCGTCGGTGAAAGTAGCCTAGAGCGTTTCTGAGGCCTGGGGGAGTAGGTGTCGGTGAATTAGAAGCGGCCGCCGCGGGAGCGTCCGCCGCCACCACCACTGGAGCGTCCGCCGCCGCCGAAGCCGCCGGAGGAGCGACCGCCGGAGGAACGGCTGCTGCCACCAAATCCGCCGGAAGAACGGCGATAGGACGAGCTGCTGCTCGATCCCCCGCTGAACCATCCGCTGCCGGAGCTGCGGCGAGGCGGCGAGTAACTGCCACGGTTGTTGCCGCTGAGGATATCGCCGAGAATCATGCCGCCGAGGAGGTCGGACAGGCTCGTCTGCGAGCCCTGGTTGCCGTATCCGGAGAAGTCGTTGTTCGCCAGACGCACGGCGGTTTCGGCGAGCTGGCCAGCCGTCTTGGCCTCCTGCAGTGCACGCTCCGGGTCACCGCTGGAGGCTTGCGCGAGGGCGAGGTGGCGCTGTGCCTCGCTGAGGCGAGTTCGGGCAGTCGCGCCCACGCCACCGCGACGGGTGCCGATGAAGTCTTCGGCGGAGCGGACCTGGCTCTGGGCCGTGATGAGGGCTCGGCTCAGCGACTCCTGGAGTTGCCGCTTCCGCTCGGCAGCGGTCCGACCGGCCTGTACCACCGGGTTGAGGGCTGCGAGTTGCGCCTCGACGTCGCTGAGGGTGCTGAGCGGGTTGGCGTTGCCCTGCGTGCTTGCTGTGCGCAGCGCAGCCTCTGCCGCGGCAATCGCACCGACGGCGGCCGAGTCAAGGGCCTGCTGCTGGCTGAGCGCTTGCGCCTCGGCAATGCTGGCCTGCAATTGCGCGGTGGCCTTCGGCAGGGCGGCCATGGCCTGGTCAAGATCCTTGCCAAGGGTCCCCACGCTGGCCAGGAGTGCCTCGGCTTGGGCGACGGCGCGCTGGCCGGCGCGCACCGCGATGGCCGCATTGGAGCGCTGCTCGGCGGCGATATCTGATTCGGCCTGCGCTGCCTGCTCGGTGGCGAACTGGACCAGTGCGGCGATCTGCTGCGGGTTCTGCGCGACCGTGTTGAGTGCGGCCGGGGAGTACCGCTGCTGCAACGCGGTGAGGGCAGCCTGGGCCTCGACGCTCGCGCCCGAGAGCGAGGTGATGTTCTTCTGCAGGTCGGCGAGGGCCGGGGCGACATTCACCTCGAGCTTGCGCAGTTGCTCGAAGGACTCAGCCTGGGCCTCGAGTTCTTTCGAGGCGGCCGCGGTCAGTTCCAGGATCTCGAGCGACCAGGCGCGACGGTCCTGCGGACTGTCTTCAATCTCGTCGTCGAGCTGCTGCTTGAGTGTGAAGGCGCGCTGCACCTTCTCGCGAGCCGTGGTCAGGGCGGTGGTGAACTCGCGGACCGCAGCGGTACCGAACTGTGCTTCGGCAAAGCCGAGTTCCTGCTCGCTGGACCTGAGAGCATCGTCGACAGCCACCAAGGCGCTGCCAACGCGTCCGTCGAGTTCCTTCTGGCTCAGGCCTTCGGGCGCGGCATTCGAAGGCGAACCCTTCTTGCGAGCAGCAAGGATGATCAAGCCAATTGGCGGCACGACGAAAATCAAGAGCCAGAGCCAGCCGGGAACTCCGCTGTCGTTCCCCGGCGTTGCCGGCGTCGACGGGCCCGGGTCGATGGGGCCGCTTGTTCCGCCGAGGACATCCTGGAGGCCCTGCGCGTAGGCGATGCCGCCAGCCAGCCAGCGGTCATTCCGGAGTTCCGGAATGAGGTAATCCTGTTCCACCCGCGCGAGTTGGTCATCCGTGAGTGGGCCATCGTTGTGCACGTACACACCGAAATCCCGGCTCTCGACCGCGATAGCCAGCAGCACATTGTTCTGGCCGAGCCGGTTGATCACGAAGGTGTCATCGAGCCAGGCATCCCAGTCGCTCGGCGCCTCGAACTCGTCGACGTACGCGACCAGTAGCACGATGCCTTCCTGCTCGGCGAGGCGGTCCAGCGCGTCACTCAGTCGACGCTCGTCGGCATCCGAGAGCACATCGACCGTATCCACCACGTAGCCGCTACCAAAGTCCACTGGGGGCTCTGCCAGCGCTGGGGTGGCGACCGCGGTCATGCCCAAGGCGAGCAGAACACTGGCGAATACGGACCTTCGTGACCTACGCATGCTGCCTCAACTTCGCTGGTGTGCAATTGCTCAGACCACTCTACGAGGCGGAGGGCAACGAGGCGTAAGGCTGCGGGGTGCTCACATTCGGTTCGCAGCGTGGACTGCCAGTTGGGTGCGGCATGGATGGCTGGTGGCCACCACCGGTGACGAGGGCTTAGTCTGGCGACACGATGCCCGTAGGTACAGCGAGGTGCCAGGCAATGGCGAGGGAGTCAGCAATGGTCGAAACGTCAGTTCGCAGCGGTGGAGCGGTCGCCCTGCGGTGGAGCGGTGTTGTCTTGGTCGTGGCAGCGATTGCCATGGCGAGTGTGTGGTTGTTCCAGGGTGCATTCGGCGCGGTGCTATGGGCGAGCTCGCTCGTGGTCGCTGCTGTGGGGTTACTGGGGCTGGCCGTGAGTGCGCCGACGCCAGACACCACGATTGGACGCTGGCTGGTTCGCGGCGGCCTGATGGCGACCCTGGGCGTATTGCTTGGCGGTGTGTTGTGGTTCACACCCGGTGTCATCGCCGTGCTGCCCGCTGCAGCGCAGGCACCGGTCGCCGCGGTCGCCGGCCTGGTGGCCCTGGTGGGGGCGTGTGCTGCGACCATCGGCGTGGCTCGGTCTGGTGCGGTTGGCACGCACCTGCTCATCGGTATCGCCACGCTGGGGTTGGTCTCGGCGCTGCTTGTTGTCGATGTGGTGTTCAGCCAGCAGCCGTCCGGCGGATCGATGTTCCTGATTGGGTTCAGCATCAATGCCGCAGTTGCGATCCTTGGCGTGCTGTGTGTTCTTGCTGCCAGCGCGCAGCCTGCGGAGGTGGCACGGCGTGCCGTAGCGCCGGTTGCGGCGTAACCCTGGTGCTTGGCACGCGACTGGGCCACAATGGCGGCAAGTGGCCCGCGACGATGCGGGCCTCCCAAGGAAGGGACATTCAATGACGAATGTGTCTGCAGAAACGGCGAACTGGCGTCTGTTTGGTGGCGGTGGTCTCGCAGTGGGGGCGCTGCTGCTGGCGCTGAGCAACCCACTCGAGGGAGAAATCAGCTTCTGGCTGAGTGTGATCGGCACCATTGTGATCGGCCTCGGCTTCTTCTTCGTCGCGTGGGGTCAGACCGGCTCCAACGGTGCAGTGGGAGCGAACCTGCTGGGCAAGGTTGCGTTGGGCGCTGCTGCAACCGGATTCATCTTGGTCGCGATCGCCAGCCTCGTGGTGGCCAACGGTGGCGCGGACGGTTTCGGCCTGGGCTTCAACCTAATGAAGTTCGCATGGGCTGCGATCGCGGTCGGTGCGCTCGTCGCCGCATATGTGATTCTGAACAAGGGCGTTGCCAAGGGCTTGGCGAAGTACGTGCTGTTCCTGGTGGGTCTGTTCGCGCTGCTGTACGCGATCGGCCTCTGGATCCCGGCGCAGGCGCTGCTGGCGGACTGGGTGATCTGGGGTGTCACCCTCTCGGTGCTGGTCACCGGTGTGCTGTACGTGCTCAACGGGAAGTTCGAGCGCTAAGTCACACCTATCGGTGGGGACCGGCTCTTGGGTCGGTCCCCACCGGCATGTCGGCCTAGTACCCGACGAAGGCGTCGGTGCGTACTCGACCACGAACCATGCCGCGCAGCATGGAGCGCCAGGCAGCGATGAACGTGGGCGGCCCTGCGACCAGGGCCCGGCGCTCAGCAAGGTCTGGCACAAGCTCCAGCAACTGCGCTGCCTGAATCCGTTCCGCACCGGCGTGCTGCCAACCCTCGGGAAGCGCTCCGTCTACCGGTGCGCCGCTGAGAATGACGCGAACGCCGGTCGCGGCGAGGCGGTCGAGGGCAACATGCTGATCGGCCACGCTGGCACGGTACATCAGCGTGACGCGGCTGAGGCCCTCGCGCTGACTGGCGGCATCTGCCAGCTGACCAAGGAACGGCGTAATGCCAATGCCGCCGGCCACCAGCAATACCTTGCCCCTTGGCAGTGCGAAATCACCGCCGACCCAGGTCGCGCGCAGCACCGTGCCCGGTTCGAGGGCCATCAGGCGACGCTTGAAACTACTGGAACGCTCGTCGACGCGGACCGCGATACGAACCTCGGGATCGTCGGCCGCCGACGTGATACTGAAGGCGCGTCGACTGCCGCGGAAGTCGGTGCCGCGGTGCGGCAAGTGCAACTCAAGGTAGCTGCCGCCGATGAAGCGCGGTCGGCCCAGCGCCGAAGGCAGCGGCGTCAACGCGAGTTCCACGTTGCGGGGACTGAGCCGCTGACTGCGCTCCAGCCGCAGCGCCATTGCGCGGCGCGGGCTGAGCACGAAGGCGAGCACGTTTCCGACCACGATGCCAAGTTCCGGCGAGGCGAAGAACGGACCCAGTGACCATGGTGTGAAGGCCACCAATGCTGCGACTGCAGCCACGACCGCTTGCTGCCAGTGACGGGCCGGCAGCGTCAATGGCTCGGTGATCATGAATGCGGCAGCGAAGAGGATCGGGCTGGAGCCGAGTGCCAGCCAGAGCGCAGGGAGTGGCTGTTCGAACTGCGCGATGCTGACGGTCGCGGTCGCAATGGCGACGATGGCGTACGAGGCTGCTGGCCACCAGGCCTTCAGACGCCACACCAACAGCCCACCGAGCACGGCGACCCCTGGCAGCAGCACCGGCGAGCCGATCCACCAGGCGCCAAACGTGGGGCGGACTGGGCCGTCAATCGTGGACCAACCAGTCAGGCTTGTCACCACGCTCATCGCCACCATGCCTGCGGCAGCTGGGTTCAGCAGGTGCCGGCCACCCACCGCAATGGCCCACTTGGATGCCACGGCGATGAAGGCCAGCACCGCCAGGCCGAGCAGTGACGGCAACTCGTCGGTGGGGAAGGCGATGCAGTACAGCAGCAGGCCGGTGATGAGCGCGGACTCATGATGCGGCCTCGTCTGCGTGATCAGGCCCGCGATCCAGTTGGCGAGCAGACTGGCTGCCAGCAGCGTTCCCAGCGAGGCAAGCAATTCAATCGGCAAGAAGCCCACCAGCGCCGCTTCGTCGGCGCCCATCGGCCAGGCGGCCATCGCCACCGTCAGTCCAGCAATGAGGGCCAGACTGATCGTGACCTGTCGATACATCGACATGCCGCCAAGGAGTCGCAACAACCTCGTCATAGCAACCATGCTTCCCTAAACCCGGGCGAGTATTCGATCAGATTTCCCGGCAGCAGCCGGGCGCACTCAACTTCGCCGCCCCAGCGTTGGGGCAGCTCGATCGCGGAGCAGAAGAACAGGGCACTGGCCAGGGCGTCCGCGCTCGCCGCATCCGGTGCGATCGCCCAGGTCGCTAGGACATCGGTCACCGGCAGGCCAGTGCGAGCATCGAGCACGTGATGCACCTCGCGGCCATCCGCTGTGGTCCAGCGGCGGCGGTTCGTCGCTGAGGCCGCAATCGCGCGGTCGCGCACCTCGATCACCCCGATGGCGAGGCTGGGATCGCTCGGATCCTCCAGAGCGACCCGCTCGGTCCGGCCCGCGATCGCCAGGTCGCCGCCGGCGTCGACGGTGTAGCTGCGGTGACCGTGTTCGAAAAGCACCGTGGCGACGAGATCCACCAGCAGCCCCTTGCCGACGGCACCGACGTCGAGCAGCGTGCCGGGCGCGACCTGCAGGATGCGGTCATCCCAGCGCACGATGGTGCCCAGGTCAGTCCGAAGCGGTGCATCGACCGCGGGCGTGCGGCCAAGCGAATATTCGGCGTCGTAGCCGAGCGCCTCGAGTTGTCCACCCACGGCGGCCGAGAGCGCGCCGTCAGTGACCTCGGCGAGCTGCTGGAACAGGTCTCGCAGCCGCGCCGATGATGCCGGAACATCCACGGGCGCGCCGGATTCGCGCGCGATTGAGACGAGGGAGTCGGGGCGGAACCGGGACCAGGCCTGGTCGAATTCGTCGATGCAGGCGGTGACGGCCTGCTGCGTGGCGGGGGCGAGATTGGCCTCGGTGTCGATGGTCCACACCGTGCCGATGGCCTCAAAGCGCCAACTACCCGCCAAGGGCGTCCGACTTGATCTGTTCGATGGCCTTGTTGAAGCCGCCGCTGGTAAAGGACGACCCGGCCACGCGGGTGACCTGCAAGCTGTCGATAGCCCGGCCAACGGCGACCTGAGCGATGCCGCCAGCGAACTTGGTCTGGTACTGGATTGAGGTCGGGTGGTGGGCGCCCGGGGTGACGGTGATGTCGGTGATCACACCGCCCTGCAGGGTCAGTGCCACGCTCACTGGTTCGTCGTTGCCGCTCGGGGCGCGATAGGTGGCGCTGGCCTGGTAGTTGCCGTCTGCATACGGCGATGCCGGGTCGGGCTCGGCTGCTGGCTGTTCCGGAGTGGCCTGCGGCTGGGTTGGTCGCTGGTCGATGCCCGGACGCTCGGCGGGGGCACAGCCTGCCAGTGCCATAGAGACGCCAAGCAGCGCCCCGCAGGTGCGGACTACACGTGCCGTACGAGTGGGTGGCACTGACACGGCGTGTGGGCCGACCGGGGCAGGGAGTGCAGAGCGATCCATGCCTTCGAATCTATCGGCTCAGCTCGCCGGCTTCCTATCAGCCCGCTGAGGGGTTCCTGCCACCGGTGGGGTGAGCGGCGAGCGGACCGCGGCGGCGGCGTGGGGTCAGGCGGACGTTCGGCATCGGTGGTGCCGGGATGCGCAGGCCGTCGTGCCCGTCAACCGAACCGAAGCGGTCGGAGCCGGATTCCCAGGCATCCCGAGCAGCAACGATCTCTTCATGGCTGCGCCCGACGAAGTTCCACCACATCACCAGATCGTCGGCCAGTGGTGCGCCGCCGAGCAGCAGCAGACGTGCGCCGACGGCGCCGGCCACGCTGACGGCCTCGCGTCCGCGACCGAGGAAGAGCAGCGCCCCCGGCGCTAGGGTGGCCTCGCCCTCGATCAGTGCCGGTGCCGAGGCCGCATCCCCGTCGATGACCATGAGCGCGTATTCCCAGTCCGGACGCAGCGGCAGGGCTGTGTTGACACCGGTGAGCCGCAGTTCGGCACCCACCAGCGGCGAGAAGGTCCGGGCGGGTGAGGCGACGCCAGCGAATTCGCCCATGATGACCATGCCCTCGAATCCTGGGCCAGTCACGGCCGGCAGCGCGTCGTAGTGATCGAAGTGCGCTGGCCCATCGGCGGCCTCGCGGGGGAGCGCTACCCAGAGTTGGAGTCCTCGCAGCCGCCCAGTCGCGGGCAGGCTGAATTCGGAGTGCGCGATACCGCGGCCACTGGTCATCAGGTTCAGTTGACCGGGGCGCAGCACCAGGTCGGATCCCAAGCTATCGCGGTGGCGAATCTCGCCATCCAGCGGCCAGGTGACGGTCTGCAGCCCCGTGTGTGGGTGGGGAAGCACCGTCATGGCGTCCGCCTCGGAGTCGAAAGCATCGAGGAAGCACCAGGGGCCAACGACCGGCAGGGTGCGGTCGGGCAGGGTGCGTCGCACCGTGATGGCGCGGATGCCACCGAGGGGTACCTCACGGGTCGGCACCAGGTGGAGTTCCGGCTGCAGGCAGACATCGCCGAGCAGCGAGGACTCGTCCGGGTGTGCCGCCAAGTTGCTCATGATGGCTAGCTGTGCTCGGATTCGGGCGGCAGCGGCGACTCGTCGACGCGATCCTCGAACTCGGGGTGCTTCTTGAGCCAGGTGCGGGTGTAGGGGCAGGCAGGGACGAGCACCGCGTCTGGATCAGCGAGGGCGTGTTCGACGGCGCCCTGCGTCAGGATCGTGGCCAGGCCTTGCCCCGCAAAGGCAGCGTCCACCTCGGTGTGCGTGAACCAGATCTGGTTGTCGTCACGCTCGCGGTAGTCGATGAATCCCGCGACGACGCCGTCACGGATCAGTTCGAAGCGGCGAGCCTCGACGTTGCGCTGCACGGTGTCGCTCATGGGGTGCCTCCCGTCATTGGTGGCCGAGGACACTGCTGTGTCC
>JAEZHW010000080.1 GCA_023436775.1 Actinomycetes bacterium | reverse complement strand
CCTGAAAGGCTTTGTAACCAATTCGCGGGTCACATCCACTGAGTAAATAGATATTTAGTTTAACCAGATCTGCGAATCCAGCATTTTCAGAAGCTAAAATAATCCCAATATTATTCAACTCCTGCCTTGTCTGCAATTCCAAATCGCCTTCTCCAACTAGTTCGCCTGCTGAATTGATTGCATTTTGTCCACCAATATATATCGTTTTTGCTTTCCCGCTAACGGTAATCATTTGACTAAATGCTTTTGAAGAAAATAACCCCTCTGGGTTTTTATGTTCTCTACTAAATCCACTCATAATTCTATCTCCTTTCAATCAGACTCCATTTTTAGATACAATTAATAGTAAATCATAGGTTGCGTATTCTGTATATTTTTCTCCCTTGCTTTGCATTTCTTGGATAGGCTCTTTGATATTTGTCAAATGATCAAGGAAATCTTACATAGATTGCTTCAAAAATAGAATAATATAGTTAATAATCAAAAGGAGGAAGTTGATATGGAAATAATGGAGAATTGGGATGATTGGAAAAAGACACTCGGGAAAGCGGTTGACCTTGGTGAAACGATTGGCATGTCGGATAAAACCATCAATAATCTATCCGAAAAGGTCGGAACCTACCTTTCCAACCATGTTCGTCCACATAATGATGAAGAAAGACTTCTAAAGGAAATGTGGGATGCAGCCGACGAAGAAGATCGAAAGGTTTTAGCAAAGCTTATTGTCAAAATTGTTGATAAATAATATCTCTGTTTCAATCACTCTCAGCAGATAACTAGTCTTATATCGCAGTCGGATGATGTAGAAAGCGAATCACATAAGCCCAGAAATCGAATCTACCAGATTCCATTTCTGGGTTTTCATTTTTCGTTTAATAGTAGCTATATCATCTTCATTAAAAACCTATCTTCCTTTTCATAATCATATAGGATATCAATCGCTTATGCATTTCCTGATTCGTTGGGAATTAACATACTTTTGGTTTTTCCAATTGTAACACTTCAATTCGTTTGTGAGTTTTTCTTAAAAAATAACAGACACTAACACTGATAAATATCTCTAGTAAACTACTTACAAAGCCTAATCGATAAAGTAATCCTAAGGACACGATAACCATAGCTAATAATTCATATCTAGCTCTCCTAAACATATTTTGATTGATTCCTTCTAGATAAATATGAAAGCATATAAAGCATCCCAATAATAATATGGGCGAGAAAAAGGCAAATAAGATATGATATTTCGCTTTCTGCGGAAATTGTTCCGGCAAATAAGGAGTTAATACAGCAAAAATTAGGCTTAATGTGGCAGCCTGCAGAAAAGATATTCCTATTCTACCTTTGAAATTTACAAGTTTGAATAAGTGCCAGATGTATGCATTAAAATACCAGGCTGATAAAACCCCCCACACTATAAATGCAAATTCTTTATTCTTTGAATATGCAATTACAGATAGATTCGTTGAAACCCAACCGTCCGTACAAGCCAACAATATTGTAAAAATAGGAATTACATATATACTAAATATATCCCAATGCTTTCTACGAAAAGTATGAAACATGGCATCTCCATAATTAATAAATTTTATCTTATCTTTTGCTATTTGATATTCTCTTATGTAAAATTATCAATAAAAATTAATAGGCTATCAAAATCATTTATTTTTTTTTGTTGTATCAATAAACGACAGAAAAGCAACTAGACGATTTAACATCTAATTGCTCTCTTTCTCATTTACATATATTCTAACTCATCCACCTACTATCTAGTACAAGCCTAATTTCTGAAGCTTGAGAAGAGTTTCTGCAGCCCTTTAATACATTAAGTGCTTTATCTGTCACAAGATTCAACTCAATATCGTACTCGTGCAATATATCCTCCATTGGATAAAGGAGATGATTTGGGAGAGAATGGTCATCCATAATTAAAGAGATATTTTATACTCCGGCAGGGCCTTTACTTTTGAAAGCACACAACCCTTCTCCACGGTAAGATCATAATAGACCTGATTATTATAGGGATTGGGAATTGGCTTATCGCTAGGATAAATACGAAGTACAAGTTCACTTGGATATCCGAAGCGCTTGAGGGCAAGGTGCCATTTTTCCCCGGTGGTAAACCAGTCATCCACCAGTTTTCCAGCTAAATACACCTCTGCTCTATCTCCTGCATAATCCAGTTCCAGGTATAACTGATGCAGCCGATCTGTCGGAACCTTCCCAACCTGTATCAGGTATTCTTGGTAATCCACAGTACCGTCTTCTGCTTTTGCTTCCCTTACCATATTTGCCTTAACTGGTATTTCTATAGCTTCGGTATTCACCTGTATTCTCCTTGAATTTCCGCTTTCACCATATACGGTCAGTGTTTCCTGCTCCGATTTGGTAAGCAGAATGACCTGTCCATCTTGCTCTATAAGGCAGCTGTCCGGCCTTTCCGTGAGATACAGTTGATTTGCAGCACGAAAGGCCTGATTTGCCTGCTGTCTGGTGAGGACCACCACAT
>JAEZHW010000026.1 GCA_023436775.1 Actinomycetes bacterium | reverse complement strand
CCGGCTGTCGCCGCCGCGCCCCGCGGCGGGGCCCACCCCGCGGCCACGACTCACCGGATTGCGTCGCGTCGCCGGCGGCCGGACGTAGCGGTGCAGCAGGATCACGCTCGGTCGATCAAAGCCCGTCGAGACGCCCTGGATTGGGTGGTCCTCGTCGGCCATCAAAATCGATGCCTTGTCCTGCAGCACGAGTAAGAGCGCGCGGCGGAACGTCACTACCGCGAGTGGCTCGTATCCAGCGTTCAGTACCAGTGTGCGCATCGCTTCACCGTCCTTCGTTCGTCCTGAATGGCTTTCAGGGTCGATGTGTGTGCGACGAAAACAACAAAGCGCTGCCGACCAAGTCGACAGCGCTAGCTGACCCCAACCATGCGACAGGGCGCACAGTCGTAGGTCCGCCGACGTATCAGCACAGCGCGGCCCCCGGCGGGTCCGTTCCTGCGATCCGTCATGCGTTCACTCCGTTCACACGGTGATATCAGGGTCAGGCTACTCCTCGAGTCTGAAAACGGGTATTCCTCAGCGCTTTGGCGTGTCGCGTCGTCACACGGCGCGGAAACGACGAACCGCCCGTCCCGAGGCGGGAGGGCGGTTCGTGCGAAGTGCTGTGATTAGCGCTTTTCCTTGATCTTGGCCTTCTTGCCAGTCAGGCTGCGCAGGTAGTACAGCTTGGCACGACGGACGTCACCGCGGGTGACGACCTCGATGCGCTCAATCACCGGCGAGTGCACCGGGAAGGTACGCTCCACACCGACCTGGAAGCTGATCTTACGGACGGTGAAGGTCTCGCGGACACCCGAACCCGAGCGAGCGATGACAACACCCTGGAAGACCTGCACGCGGCTACGGTTACCTTCGATGATGTTCACGTGCACCTTGACGGTGTCACCGGCACGGAACTCGGGGATGTCGCTGCGCAGGCTCGCGGCGTCAATGGAATCGAGCAGGCTGCTCATGTCTCATTCTCTTCTCTGCAACCACCACAGGCTGGCGGCGGATCGGATCCGAACCGGCAATCGGCTCAGATCACGCGAATACGTGTGTTGGGTACTTCGCCCGAACAGTCAGCACCCCTGTGGCGGTACTGACCAGGCACAAACATCTATTGTGTCATCCGCGTCCAGTCCGCGCAAACGAGCAGGACCGGCGGTACCGGCAGGTGCGCTAGTCCTCGACGAGGACGAGTTCACCCAATTGCACTGGTGCATCCTCAGCCGTCTGCCGCGGCATCGAATCAGCCTTCCGACGCGCGTAGTGAGCACGCCCAGCGCTCGAGGCGGCCGAGAAGTAGACCCGGCTGGCGCCCGGCTGCTCCCACTCGGGCACGCGCGGCGCCTCGTCAGCGCGGCGGAAGGTGCTGGACGCGCTGGCACGCAGACGGTCGCGCAGGTTGCCAGCCTTGCTCGCAAAGTCGATACCCAGGCGCAGTACCGACAGTGCCAGCAGCGGGATGGAGATCAGCATCAGGGGCAGCAGAGCCGCTCGCCACACCGCAGCACCGACGACCGCGGCATACCAGCCCAGGATCGAGAGGGTCGCAGCCGAAGAGAGGGGCTGCTCGCGGAGGTTGCGAAGCTGCAGCAGCGCAAGGGTCGCCAGCACGAGCTGACCGAGTGCCAAGAAGGGCAAAATCAGCAGCAGGGCGAGCAGGAACTGGCCGCCACCGGCAACCCCAGCCATGATCAAATGCAGCGCAGGCAGCACGAGAATCGCGGGAAAGAGGGTTCGGGTGACGGAGGCGCGGAACGCTTCAGACATGCCCCCAGGCTAACCCGGGAGCCTGAAAGCCAGGCGGGAGGGGGCCCAGGTTCGGCTGTGGCCGCTGCGACTGCCCCGCAATTCTGGGCAGGATGGCCGAGACTGAACTAGTTCAGATCGGCCGCTGGCGCCTCGCCGAGCAGGTCCGGACGCAGCCGTCGGGTGCGCTCCACCCGCTGCTCGTGCCGCCACTTCGCGATCCTGCCGTGGTCGCCACTGCGCAGGATCTCGGGCACTTCCAGGCCGCGCCACTCGGCTGGCTTGGTGTAACCGGGGTATTCGAGCAGGCCATCCTCGTGGCTCTCCTCAACGGCGCTTTCGGGGTTGCCCATCACGCCGGGGACCAGCCGGGCGATCGCCTCGACCATGACCAGGGCGGCCACTTCCCCACCGTTGAGCACATAGTCGCCGATACTGAAGCTGCGCACCCGGGCGCGGCTGGCGGTGTGCTCGGGAACGCGGGCGTCGATGCCCTCGTAGCGGCCGCAGCAGAAGATCAGGCGGCGCTCCTGCGAGAGCTCGCGTGCGGTCGCCTGCCGGAATGGCTCGCCGGCGGCATCGGTGAAGATCACCACCGGGTCATCATCGTCGGACAGCAACTCGTCCAGCGCCTCGCCCCACGGTTCCGGGCGCATCAGCATGCCAGCGCCACCGCCGTACGGGGTGTCGTCAACGGTGCGGTGCCGGTCGTGCGTCCACGTGCGCAGATCATGGGCGCGCACATCGAGCAGCCCGGTCTGCTGGGCACGACCCATCAGGGACACGTCGAGCACCCCGAAATACTCGGGGAAGATACTCACCAGGTCGATCCGCAGCACGCCTTCGATCCTAGAGGGTCTGGCCTGAGGCGGCGGCGCGATGGCTGGGCCCGCGCCTGGGGCTCAGTCGTCCAGGTCGGCGGGGATGCCCGGCTCGGGGCGATCCGGTTCGGCACCAGGGACCGGTTCAAACAGGCCTGCCGGCGGGGTGACCACCAGGTAGCCTTCGGCGGGGTTCACCTCGGGCACGATCGCCGAAACGAAGGGCACCAGCACGTCGCCGGTGGGCGTACCCACCACGAGCAGGTCCTGCGCCGGCAAGTGATCGACCCGCTGCACAATGCCGATCACCACGCCGTCGCGGCGCACGTTCAGGCCTACCAGTTCGTGGTCGTACCAGGCGTCATCCTCGTCCGAGGCATCATCCGCATCCGGGACGACCCAGAGCTCAACCGGGACCAGCGCCTCGGCGGCGGTGCGGTCCGGGATCTCTTCGAAGAACACGACCGGCTGGTCGTTGTACCAGCGCAGTTCGCGAACCGTCAGTTCAGAACCGATCCAGGTGGAGGTCGGTCCAGCGACGGTCAACACCGATGCGCCCGAGGCGAAACGCTTCTCGGGCGCATCCGTGTGGAGTTCAAGCTTGAGTGCGCCTTTCAGACCGTGTGGCTTGAGCACACGGCCGATACGCAGCGCGCCCTCGGCGGGCGCCTTCACCTCGTCCCGACCGCGACGACGATTCGTCGCGGGCTGAGACTGCGATTCGCTGCTCACGCTTCGTCAGTATCGAGGATGTCGATACGGACTCGACGATCCTTCGCCAGCGCGCCCACCACGGTCCGCAGGGCCTTGGCCGTGCGACCCGAACGACCGATCACTCGGCCGAGGTCGTCGGAGTGCACCACGAGTTCCAGGAGTTCGCCACGGGGACCCTCAGAGGATTCCACGCGCACCGACTCCGGGTGCTCAACGATGCCCTCGACGAGGTGCTGCAGCGCGCTGGCGAGCACCGTCATCAGGCCTCTTCGGCGGGAGCCTCGGCAGCAGCCTCGTCAGCGGCGACCTCTTCAGTCGCAGCCTCGACGGCGGCTTCCTCAGCAGCGGCTTCGGCCTTCTCGGCCTTCTTCTCGCTCTTCGGCTTCAGCACCGGGGCCTTCTTCTCGTCGGCCTGGAAGACCGGCTTGGCCTCGACCGGGAGGACGGTGCTCTTGGCGTTCTTGTCGCCCTTGAACTTGCCCCAGTCACCGGTGAGCTTCAGGAGGGCCAGGACCTGCTCGGTCGGCTGGGCGCCGACGCTCAGCCAGTACTGGGCACGCTCCGAATTGACCTCGATGAACGAGGGGTGCTCGGTCGGGTGGTACTTGCCGATTTCTTCAATCACGCGACCATCGCGCTTGGTGCGCGAGTCGGCCACAACGATGCGGTAGTACGGCGCACGGATCTTACCGAGGCGCTTCAGGCGGATCTTGACAGCCACAAATTCTCCATTTGAGTTGGTACGTGTGAACTCGACGCCACGGTGGGGTGCACGGGGCGCGCGAAAGCTCGGTGGGAATCCGTCTGCCGTGAGAGAGGGTCGGCGTTAAGACTCAACAACAGACCATTCTGACAGACTTCGGCCGGTTTCGGTAATCCCGTGACCGGTTTGGACGGTTGATTCGACGAGCCGGTGGGCGCTTCCCAGACCGCCGTGCGGCTTAGCGGCCGCCACGCAGCAAGCGCTGCATCTGCTCGAGCTCGTCCCCAGCCAGGCCGCCGGGCGCCGCCGCCCCACCGCCGAGGCCGAATCCGGAGCCTGCTGCCGGCGCCTGGGCTGCTCCACCCGCGGCAAGCCGCGCGTTCTCAGCCGCGCGCTTGGCGGGGTTGCCCGACTTCGACCCCTTCTTCTTCTTGCCAGCAGGCTGCTTGCCGCGACCGCCGGCGAAGC
Source organism: Actinomycetes bacterium (assembly GCA_023436775.1). Lineage (GTDB taxonomy): Bacteria > Actinomycetota > Actinomycetes > Actinomycetales > Microbacteriaceae > JAEZHW01. The sequence goes on along the minus strand of JAEZHW010000026.1, from coordinate 43,198 downwards.
CCGCGCCCGGGATTGGCCCGACGCCGGGAACCTGGGGCACGCCGCCGCGAGCGACGGTCTTCATCATCTTGGCGGCCTGCTCGAAGCGGGCGATGAGCTGGTTCACGTCGGTGACGGTCATGCCCGAACCCTTGGCGATGCGCAGACGGCGCTGACCGTTGAGCAGCTTCGGGTTTTGACGCTCGGCCGGAGTCATCGACTGGATGATGGCCTCAGTGCGCACGATCTCGCGCTCGTCGAAGGCGTCGAGCTGCTGGCGCATGGCACCCGCGCCTGGCAGCATGCCGATCATCTTCTTGATCGAGCCCATGTTCTTGAGCTGCTGCATCTGCTGCAGGAAGTCTTCGAGCGTGAAGCGGTCCGTCGCGATCTTCTCGGCGACCTTGCGTGCTTCCTCGGCGTCAAAGTTCTGCTGGGCCTGCTCGATCAGGGTGAGCATGTCACCGAGGTCAAGGATGCGGCTAGCCATGCGGTCCGGGTGGAAGGGCTCGAACTCGTCGAGGCGCTCACCAGTGGACGCGAAGATGATCGGAGCGCCGGTGACGGATGCGACCGACAGCGCGGCACCGCCTCGGGCGTCACCATCGAGCTTGGTCAGCACCACACCGGTAATGCCCACGCCGTCCTGGAAGGCCTTGGCCGTGGTGACCGCGTCCTGACCGATCATGGCGTCGATGACGAAGAGCACCTCGTCCGGGTCGGTGGCCTTGCGAATGTCCGAGGCCTGCTGCATCAGTTCCGCATCCACACCGAGGCGACCGGCGGTGTCAATGATGACGATGTCGTGCAGCTTGTCCTTGGCGTACTTCACTGCCTGCTTGGAGACCTTGACCGGGTCGCCCTTGCCGTTGCCGGGTTCTGGGGCGAACACTGCCACTCCGGCCTGCTCGCCAACGACCTGGAGCTGGTTCACGGCGTTGGGGCGCTGCAGGTCAGCGGCCACCAACAGCGGGGTGTGCCCTTCACCGGCGAGGTGCTTGGCCAGCTTGCCGGCGAGGGTGGTCTTACCAGCACCCTGCAGACCGGCCAGCATGATGACGGTCGGCGGATTCTTGGCGAACTGCAGTCGACGCTGCTGGCCACCGAGGATCTCGATCAGTTCCTCGTTGACGATCTTGACGACCTGCTGCGCCGGGTTCAGCGCCTTGTTGACCTCGTCCGAGAGCGCGCGTTCGCGCACGGCGGCAGTGAAGGACTTCACCACGTCCAGCGCGACGTCCGCCTCCAGCAGGGCGCGACGAATCTCGCGGACCGTCCCGTCCACGTCGGCCGGGGTGAGCTTGCCCTTGGTGCGCAGACCCTTGAAGGTCTCGATCAGTCGATCGGAAAGGTTCCCAAACATCGCCATAGTGCCTCGAGTCTACCGGGCAGGCGCTCGAAGCCCCTGGAAAGAATGTCCAGGGGCGGTGCATGGTCCGATCACCGTCGCCGACCTGAGCGTGGTTGCTAGCCCCGATCGGCCGCTCCTGCGAGACTGGGCGAGGCATCCGACCGCCGTGAAGGAGCAGCACCGCCCGTGAACACCGACGAACTTCGCCCGTCCCAACGGCAGACCTGGAAGCATCTCGGCCTGTTGACCTTGGCTTGCATCGCCACCCTGGTCCTGACCGAATTTACGCGGAGCCGGATCGACATTTCGGTCCGCGTTGGCATCATCACGCCGCTGTTCATTCTTGGCGCAATCGCCGTAGCACTGCACGGCCTGGTGAGCCGCATCACGCTCACCCCCACCGGCCTCGTCTGGAAGACGTGGATCGGACGCGAGCGCCAGCTCTTCGCAGCAGACCTCGCCGAGGCGGCAACCTTCACGCACGTAGCCCCGCGCGGCCGACCGACCGAACGCCTCGTGCTGCGTCGTCGCGATGGCGGCCAAGGCGCGGTCATCACGGCCGGCGCCTGGCAGCGCAACGATTTTCTCCGCGTGCTGGCACACCTGCAACGTCTGGGTGTGCCCACGACCGACCGGGTCGGGATCTTGTCCACGGCTGAAGCCGCAGAACGCTTCCCAGGCACCTTGCCGTACTGGGAACGACACGGGATGCTGCTCGGCGCGCTCATCGCGGTGGTGATCATTGCGGTCGTCGCCGTCGGCGTCTGGTTCTTTGGTGGATACGCCGACCGCTGACGTCTCCGCGCCGAGCAGTTCCTACGTTTGGCCGCCCGAAGACCACAGTCCTGCCCTAGCCTGAGACCAACCGCGGCGCTAGCCTAGTGGCGCAATGAGGCTCAGGGGATCCAGGGGGACTTCATGACGACTACCACAACGACGTTGTACCCACGCAAGTCCGCTGCGCTGGCCGTGGTTCGGATTCTTGCTGTCATCACCGCCGTCGCGGGCGCAGCGATCCTCGGGTTCGCTCCTCCCACATTTGCGCTTCGGTTCAAAGCAGTGATCCTCATCACCGCCAGTGCGCTGCTGCTGTGGATACTGCACCGCTACCACTCTCGAATGCGGGTGGTCCTGACTGACGATGGCCTCAAACGATACGGGGTATTCGGCGCGTCGAAGCCGTTGTCAGCCACACATCTGGACACCGTCCACCGAGCACAGTTCGGACGGTCGGGTGGCCGTCTGGTCACTGCAGTGTTGATCACCCGTAAGGACCGGCAGGCTGGCGCGGAGTTCACCGAATGGGATTGGCCCGCCCCGGTCCTCGATCAGGTAGTGCACCATCTCCGGGACCTCGGAACGTCCGTCACGGAGCACGCATCCCCCTTCACGCCGCGGAACTACCAGGCCCTGCGCTCGACCGCAGGTCTGCAGGGGAACGCCGGGCGCAATATGGTTGCCCTGGCCGCGGTCGCTGGTGTCTGGGGATACAGCACACTCGACACCATGGCGGTCTTGGCACAATTGCTGCGATGACCAGGCGCCCTGCGACCCCCGACAATCCGGCCGCGCTCTATCCTGGCCTGGGTCTTAGCCGACGAGTTGCGCGGCGAAGCGCTCGGGCGAAAAGCCGGCGAGGTCCCCAATGCCCTCCCCCTGGCCGATCAACTTGATCGGTAGACCGGTCTTCTGCTGGACGGCGAGCACGAAGCCGCCCTTGGCGGAACCGTCCAGCTTGGTCAGCACCAAACCAGTCACGCCGGCGTGCTCAATGAAGGCCTCGGCCTGCGACAGGCCGTTCTGACCAGTGGTCGCGTCCAGCACCAGCAGCACCTCGCTGACCGGTGCCAGCTTTTCGACGACGCGGCGGATCTTGCCGAGTTCGTCCATCAGACCGGCCTTGGTCTGCAAGCGGCCGGCGGTGTCCACAATGACGACGTCAGCGCCGTCGAGCTGAGCACGTTCCACTGCCTGGAATGCGACCGAGGCCGGGTCCTGCCCCTGCTGCTGCGGACGGACAATCGCGGCACCGGCTCGTTCCGCCCAGGTGGCGAGTTGGTCGACAGCGGCCGCACGGAAGGTGTCGGCAGCCCCGACCACGACCTTGCGGTCGTAGCCAGCCAGGAACTTCGCAAACTTGCCGATGGTGGTGGTCTTGCCCACGCCATTCACGCCAACCACGAGCACCACGGAGGGGCGCTCGGTCAGCCGCAGCGTCGGGTCATACTTCGCGAAGCGCTCCTCCAGCGATTCCCGCAGCATGCGCTGCAGGTCCTCCGGGTCGGTGGTCCGGTAGCGGTCGACCTTCTCGCGCAGCTCAGCAATGAGCGAGTCAGCAAGGTCCGGGCCGAAATCGGCGCCGATCAGGGCACCCTCGAGATCGTCCCAGGTGTCCTCGTCGATCGTGCGACGGGCACCAAAGACTCCGCGGAGCATGCCACCGAGCGACCAGGACGCCTTCTCTGCCATGACCCCAGTCTAGGGTTCGCGCTGAACGACTGCGGGCGCGACCGGAGGATCCGATCGCGCCCGCAGTGCAGTGACTGCTTACTTCAGGCTGAGTTTGAAGACCGAGTAGCCCTCGGTCTGGGTACCCTCCGCGGAGAGGCCCAGGCCCTGGATCGGCTCAAGGCTGCGTGCCACGTCGTCCGGCAGACCGAAGTTGCTCAGCAGGCTCAGCACGTTGGCGCCATCCACGTACAGGATGGTGCTGGCGCCTTCGACACGGTGCAGAGAGGCCTTGAACCCTTCGCGACCACCGAAGTTGCCGCCCTGCTTGACCTTGGCGATCGAGGCCGCGTCAGTGCTCACGTACAGACGCTGGTTCGCTGCGTCCTGCTCGATGGTGAGGCCGTCACCAGCCAGACCACTCAGTGCGACCCAGAGCGCCTGCTCCTGCTTGTTCAGGTCGCCGCCCTGCAGCACCAGGACGATACCCTGCGGCGCCCCGGAGGTTACCGCGCCCAGCACCTCGGGCAGCACAGCCACAGCGAGACGTTCGCCGACCAATTCCTTCACCGACGTCGCGCCGGTGCCAGTCAGCAGGTCATCGATCGCCTGACGGAACTCGGCAAACTCAGCACCGTAGAGGCGCTCACCGTTCTCGTACAGCCACTGGACCTGGTCGCCGAGACCGGCCAGTTCGAGACCCAGCAGGGTGTCGTCCGGCAGCTTGGCAACCAGGCTGTTCACGATCGCCCCCACCGGGGCACCACTTGCCTCACCGCTGGCGGCCGTCACGAATTCAACACCCTTGCCACCGAGGCGCAGCGTCGCACCCATGTGACCGGAGGTCGGGAAGCCGGCGATCGAGGGTGCACCGGCGCCAGGGCCGAAGGCGGAACTCGCCTGCTGCACGAGCGGGCCGAGCTTGGCGACGTCGAGCCAGGCGTACACCGCGCCGATACCACCGAGCTTGCCAATCGGCTGGGTGAACTCGGCACGGTCCGCCAGGACCGGACCCGAGGTCGCAGGTGCGCCCGCGTTGCTGGCCAGGATGAAGTTGCCACGCTCTGCGATGGTGGCCTTCGAGCTGTTGGCGCTCACGCGAGCGAAGAAGTCGCGGGCCTTGGCCAGATCCGTTGCCTCAGCAGCGATGACGACCTGCGGCTCACCCTGGGCGTCAACGCCGGTAATGGCGAAGCCAACCGCACCGCCGAACCACGGCTTGATGTCAGCCTCATAGCTAATACCGTCAGCCCCGAAGAGGTCCTCGATCCCCTCGGTCAGGACCTCGTCCGTGGACTGACCCTCGAGCGCAGGGAAGCGCGCCTGCAGTTCTCGCAGGCCGCTGAAGGCAGCACCATTTTCGGCAGCGTCGATGCCCACGTAGGCGATGGCATCGGCCGGCAGCACCGAGGCCGCAGCCAGCGGCTTGTCGCTGGTCGGCAGGCCGCCACCACCGAAGAGCGCGAAGGCACCCCAGGCCAGACCGCCAACGAGCACGACCACACCAGCGGTGATGGCCGCGATCTTGCCGACGTTGCCCTTCTTGGGCTGCTCAGCCGCAGCCGCGTAGCTGCCGGGCGGGGCCGGCGGGACCGGCGGGGTGGGTGGCACCGGAGGTGCAGCGGGTGCGGGCGGAGCCGGCGGGGCGGGCGGTGCCGGAGGCACGGTCTCGTCGGACATCAGTGATTCCCCTCACTTGAGTCATGGGATTTTCGGCACGTCCAGTCGGCGCACCGCAACAGTGCCACGTTAGCCGAGCCCGGTCCAGGTATCGAGAGGTGTGTCGCTGTGTTAACGACCCGTTATCGGAGCGCCTCGTCCGAAACTCGCTGTCCAACCACAGCCGAAATGCCATCCTGACGCATGGAGACGCCGTAGAGCGCGTCGGCAATCTCCATGGTGCGCTTCTGGTGCGTAATGACGATCAACTGCGAGTTCTCCCGCAGTCGTTCCAGCACCGTGAGCAGGCGCCCCAGGTTCGCGTCGTCCAGGGCTGCCTCAACCTCGTCCAGGATGTAGAACGGGCTCGGCCGCGCGGTGAAGATCGCGACCAGGAAGGCAACCGCTGCCAGCGAGCGCTCACCACCGGACAGCAGGCTGAGTCGCTCGATCTTCTTCCCAGCCGGGCGCACGGTGACCTCGATGCCGGTTGTCAGCGGCGAATCCGGGTCGGTGAGCGCGATGCTGCCGGTACCACCCGGGAACAGCAGCGGGAACACCTCGGCGAAGGCCGCCCGGGTGTCCTCGAAGGCGGACATGAAGATCGTCTGCATCGTGGTGTCGAGTTCTTCGACGATGGCGAGCAGGTCGCGACGAGTCTGCTGCAGGTCCTGCAGTTGCTCGGTGAGGAACTTGTGTCGCTGCTCGAGCGCGGCGAACTCTTCGAGCGCGAGCGGGTTCACGCGGCCGAGGCGACTGAGCTTGCGCTCGGCGTCGGCCAGGCGGCGCTGCTGCTCTTCGCGGACGTAGGGCTGGGTCGGGTAGACCTCACCGTCAATCTCGACGGTGCCCGCCTCGGCCGGGGCGGCCTCGTCCGAAGTTCGGTCTGCCGAATCGGTAGCGGTCTGCTCAGCCGCCTCGTCGTCGTCCCGGGCGGCCTGCGCCTCAGACTCGGCGGCGGCCTCGCGGACAGACTCCGCCAGCGAGGCGAGATCCACGTCCGGCACCGTCAGCATCGGCACCGGCTGGTTGGGTCCATACTCGGCAATCAGCACCGCTTCGCCGAGGCCCAGCTCGTTCGCGGCGCGGTCGAGCAGTTGGCTAAGGTGCAGCCGCTTCTCGTGGATCTGCAGCTCCAGGCCGTGCACCCGTTCGGTGATCTGCGAGAGACGCTCCCGCAGGCGTACTTCCTCTTCGCGGACGCGGCCGAGTTCCTCGTGCTGCTCTCGCCGGGACGCTTCCTGGCGCTCCAGTTCCATCCGCGCCTCGACCAGCGAGCGATCCACGCTCTGCTGCACGGCTGGCAGGGCTGCGAGGACGGACTCGGCCGCTTCGAGCCGACGACGGCGCAGCACGGCTTGGCGCGCCGCCTCCTCGGCGCGGGCGCGCTCGGCCTCGCGCTGCCGCTGCAGCGAGGCGGCACGGGCGGCCTCGGCGCGGGCCCGTTCGCGCAGCGTCTCGAGGGCCACGCGCTGTTCCAGTTCGGCAGCGCGAGCTGCCTCAAGTTCAACCACCAGCGCGTCACGGCTCGAGGCGTCCAACATCGGCTTCGGCAGCGCCGCATACTCGTCGTGCTCGGCGCGGGCGCGGTCCAGGGCCTGCTCGGCGGTGCGGACGGCTTCGCGGGCTTCCTCGAGCGTGACCGCGAGGCGCTCCTGCTCCTGCTGAGCCGCTTCGAACTGCAGACGGAGGCGACCGAGCTGCTCCGTGCGGGCTGCCACCTCGGAGTCGTGCTCACGCAGTGCGGTCAGCGCCGCCTTCGCCGCCTCGCGGGCTTGCTGCAGGGCTTCCTTTGCCTCGGCGATCTCGACCGTGAGCCGTTCAATCGTCGTGGTTGCTTCCAGCAGGCTGACCTGGGCCTGATCGCGCTCGGCGGCGAGCTCGATGCGGCTCCGGGCCGAACCGGTGCCGCCGCGCAGCACTGTGCGCGTGAGCACTTCGCCGGTGCGAGTGATGACGGTCAGCGACTCCGGCAAACGACCGCCCGCGGTCTGCCAAGCGCGGCGCGCAGACTCGAGGTCGTCGGCCACGGCCGTGGCAGCCAGCAGCAGGCGCACGCCGCTCGGGGCAGTGACGAGGTCGTTGGCAGCGCGCAGGCCAGTCGGCAGGTCGAGGGCCGGCAGCGCGGTCGAACCGGTGGGTTCGGCGACGACCACTTCCACCCGGCCGAGTTCGGCCTCCATCGCTGCCTGCACGGCCGCGGCGGCGGAATCGAAGTCGTCGGCCAGCAGTGCGTCGGCCAGGGTGCCGAGGGCGGCGGCAATGGCCGCCTCGTAGCCGGACTGGACGGTGACGCTTTCGGCGACCCGGCCGCGGATCCCCGGTAGGCCGCGCTCGGCAAGCTCCGTGGTGCCGTCGCGCTGGCCGAGGGCCATGCCGAGTGCCGAGACGCGGGCCGCGTAGGCGTCGCGCTCACGCTCGGCCGCGTGCAGGGCCTCCCGCAGCGCTTCGAGCGCAGCCTGGCCGGCAGTCACCTGGGCCTCCGCAGCTTCGTAGGCCTCGTTCAGTCCCTGGTCGCCGTCCTCGCTCTGGTCGGTCTCGGCCTCGAGCGCGGTGAACAGGGTGCGCGAGTGTTCGCGGCGCAGGCCCGCCTCGTCGTAGGCGCGTTGCTGCCGCTCGGCCTGGCCACGCAGGGCGGCGAGGCGGGACTCGGCCGCCTGCACCGCACCGGCCAGCTTGCCGAGCGCGAGTTCGTGTTGCGAGATCAGGGCCGACTGCGCCGCGATCTCGTCGTCCACCGCATCGAGCGCGCCCTTGGCGGCAGCGACCTTCGCGGCTGCCTCAGCCACCAGCGCCTGGGCAGCGACGGCCTCAGCGTCGAGCGCCTTCGCCGCGTCGCGGGCCTCCTGCACCTCGGCCTCGGAAACGCCGGAGGTAGCAGCCGACTCGTCAGCGGTGGTCGCCAACAGTGCCTGGCGCTGCATGGCCAGCGTGGTCAAGCCGCGAATGCGCTGCTGCGCTGCTTCCAGGGCGAAGCTGATGCGGCGAGCCTCATCGACTTCGACGCTGCTGACCTCGGCCTCGAGGCGCTGCCTGCGCTGCGCTGCCTGCTCCAGTTGCTCCTGCAGCACCATGCGCTCGGTGGCGCGCTCCTGCTCGTCTTGGCTGGCGGCGGCGAGCGCGGCGCGCAGCCCAGCCACGTCGTCGGCGAGCAGGCGCGCCTTGGCATCGCGCACGATGGCCGCGATCGCCTGCGCCTGACGGGCGACCTGCGCCTGCTGCCCCAGCGGCTTCAACTGCCGCCGCAGCTCGCCGGACAGGTCGTTCAGGCGGGTCAGGTTCGCCTGCATCGCCTCGAGCTTGCGCAGCGTCTTTTCCTTGCGCCGCCGGTGCTTGAGGATGCCCGCTGCCTCTTCGATGAAGCCGCGACGCTCCTCGGCGGAGGCGTGCAGGATGCGGTCCAGCTGTCCCTGACCGATGATGACGTGCATCTCGCGGCCAAGGCCGGAGTCGCTCAGCAGTTCCTGCACGTCCAACAGTCGGCAGCTCTCGCCATTGATGGCGTATTCGCTCTGGCCGTTGCGGAACAGCGTGCGGCCGATGGTGACTTCGGTGTACTCGATCGGCAGTGCACCGTCACTGTTATCGATGGTGAGTTGCACCTCGGCGCGGCCCAGCGGCGCCTTCGTCGCGGTGCCAGCGAAGATGACATCTTCCATCTTGCCGCCGCGCAGGCTCTTGGCACCCTGCTCACCCATCACCCAGGCGAGGGCGTCGACCACATTCGACTTACCGGAACCGTTCGGACCGATGATGCAGGTGACCCCAGGCCCGAACACGAAACTGGTCGGCGTCGCGAAGGACTTGAACCCTTTCAGGGTCAGGCTCTTCAGATGCACAGTGATTCCTTCACGACGAGCAGGTGGGACAGAAAATCTGTGTTCCTACCGTACCCGAGCGCGCCGCCGAATCGTGCGGCGAAGTTGTGTCGCGGCCGCTGCGCGTGATGCCGCCTCGCCGCTTACTGATCTTCGTCGGCCACCCGCTGCAGCACGGCCTCGATAGCATCCAACGAGGCGAGGCCACGGGCCTGGTGCGCCCAGTCCGGTGCGTGCGCGGTGTCGCTGTACAGCCGCCGGATCACCGCAAGCGCGACGCGAGCATGCTGCAGCAGGCCCGGGTCGATGATGCCCTCAATCTTCAACTGGCCCAAGGCTGTGGTCACCACTGCGGTCGCGGAGTCCACGAGCCACATCCAGTTCGTGGGCTTGGCGTCCAGGAAATCGTGCAGGTTCTCGTCGCTGGTCTCGAGGATCGCGGGCGTGATCTGGAGCGCCCAGCCGGAGAGTTGCACCGGTAGGAAGGCTGCCGCATCGCCCTGCTCGGCCTGGTACCACTGCTGCAGGAAGTTGTAGGTGTCGGCGCCGGAGTCGCTGCCGAACGGCGAAAAGTCGTCGGCAACGTTGTAGAAGAACGCCGGGGCCAGTTCCACGAACCTCGGATGCGAGGTGCTCGGCGAGACGCCAACGGCAGGGTCGTCGAAGTAGGAGTACGGGCTCATCCCCACTATCTGAGCAGGGCGGGGGTACGGGCCACAAGTGTATTTCCGCCACATTCGGCCTACCATCGGCTGCAGCCATGTTCCGGCGAGGCGAGGAGGCACGGTGCGGGCCACGATGCTCGGAAACGTCGGTGCTGCCATCGCCCTGGCTGGCCTGCTCGTCGGCTGCGCGCACGGCACGCCAGCACCGACCACGTCACCCGAGCCCGAGCCCGAACCCACCCTGTCCCCCGCTCCGGCAGCCCAGCCGCTGCCGCCTGGCGGCTTCGACTATCAGCTCGGCGGAGGCTACGAGCCGACCCCCGGCGTGGCGATCGTGGCCCGAGACCGGACGGGCGTCGCCTCGCCCCAGCACTATTCGATCTGCTACGTGAACGGCTTTCAGACCCAGCCCGGCGATCTGGACCTCTGGCCGGATGCAGCGATCCTGCGGCGCGATGGCGCCCCGGTGTGGGACCCCGACTGGCCGGACGAGGCGCTGCTGGACACCAGGACGGAGCAGTCCCGTGCCGCGATCACGGCCACCGTGGCGCCATGGATCGAGCAGTGCGCGCGGGACGGCTTCCAGGCAGTCGAGTTCGACAACCTCGACACCTATACCCGCAGCGAGGGGATGCTCCGCCGCGATGGCAACCTGGCCCTGGCGCGGGGTTTCGTGCAGATCGCGCACGAGCACGGCCTCGCCGCCGGGCAAAAGAATGCCGCCGAGGACACGGCCCTGCTGCGCGCCGAGGCCGGCTTCGACTTCGCCGTCGCCGAGGAATGCGCCGTCTGGAACGAATGCGACTCCTACACCGAGGTCTATGGCGAGGCGGTGCTCATGATCGAATACGTCGACGACCTGCCCCAGCCCTTCGACGCCCTCTGTCGCGCCGCCACCTATCCCGCCCGCGTCATCCTCCGCGACCGAGACCTGGTCCCGGCCGGATCCCCCGAGCACATCTTCGAGGCCTGCCCGCCACGCGATTCATAGCGTGACGCTGTTCTCGCTCAACTTGGGAGCGCACATGCGGCGCGCCCCAGCCGTGCCTGCTGCGTCTCAGACGAGTACCCGCGAGCGACCACGTTCGATGCAGAAGTCCCCTCCGTTCGCTGCACGATCTGAGCAGGTGTCGGAGCACGGCAAAAGTTCATCCACGGCCTCGGGCCGTCCCTCCGGCCCGTCAGGAGTCGGCGGGGCTATTCGGGCCGATTCCGATTCTGCACGCTGGCAGCCTCTTGAGACGGATCGAGTCCTATGCCGATCGTGGCGGGACCCCGGGTGGCATTCTGGCGCCCTTTGCCCGATTGCATCGCCAGCAGAGTGTTTGCAGGTTGTCTTCCTGGCTCAGCCCACCCCTAGAAACAGGAATGATGTGGTCGATCTCAAGAAGGAGATTCGGCTCACGCGCCACAGAGAGCGAACAGCTCTGACACGTGTACGAATCCCTCTTCTTGATAGCTTCCCTGAGCGCAGCAGTCATCAGTGCCCGTTGACCTGCGGCCGATTTTACCCATCGGATTTTTCCGTCCAACGTCGTTGAGAGAGCATCCAGCGTTGGAGTATTAAGCGTGATTGTCGTCTGTTGACCGCTATTCCCGCCGGCAGACACGTACTCAAAAATGTAGGTCTGGTATGGAACAGTAATTGGCGACAACTCCACCCCGACTTTGTTCCAGAACTCGGACGCGTACCGATCCAGAATGAACTGCGGCGGATGGATCTTGGACTGGATGACGGCTTCCCGCTGCTTAACGTTTCTTACGGCTTCCTCAAGTCGAGAGACTTCGAGTGCCAGCCGCTGGACATCGGCAAGAGTTTCGACATCGGCTCTTATGTTGAAGTACTTCATCAAGTACTTCAAAGGCTCTCTGCTCGCACTCCTAACCACCTGCAGACTCGCATTGTGCGTGTTTGGCGCGTAAGACGCCACATGACGATCGCGTTGATAATTCCAGGACGAGGTATTCCCAAAATGCGCCAGGTGCGCGTGCTGTCCACTGGCTGAATGCCCGAGTTCGAATGAACCCTCCGCGCGCATCGCCCGAATGTAGTCCACGATGTCATTGTGTTCTCGCACGAGCGCAGCGGAAGCTCCGCGAAGTTGGTTGAACTCGTCGGACTTGAAGTACTTGTTCTTCCGATACCGCCAGATAATGGGACTGCTGGCCAAGACTAAGAGCACGGGAATCACGCCTGCCGCTCCGGTTCCCGCTATCGAGGAGGCCAGGATAAAGACAGCGACGCAGGCGGTGATGAGCAGTCCTTTAGGCATGCTCACGATTTTGCCGACCAGCTATATGGCCCGCAAGGAGTTTTCCTTCATCAAAACTCCTAACGCGGGCAGGCTGTGTTGATCAGCCTCAGGTCGTCGTTTGACACACCGGGCAGTAGTGGCTGGAGCGGTTCATGAAGGACTCGCGCACGATCGTGGCGCCGCAGCGTCGGCACGGCTCGCCGTGGCGGCCGTAGGCGTTGAGTTCCCGCTCGAAGTAGCCAGCCTGGCCGTTCACATTGAGGTACTGGGCATCGAAGCTGGTACCCCCGGCCGCGAGCGCGGCCTGGAGCACGGTGCGCACCGCGTCCAGCAGCGTCGCCACCTGCTCGCCGGTGAGTGAGTCCGCGGGCGTGCGCGGGTGGATGCGGCTCGCCCAGAGCGCCTCGTCGGCATAGATGTTGCCGATGCCGCTGACTAGGGTCTGGTCGAGCAGGGCGCGCTTGATCTCACTCCGGCGCCGGTGCAGCGCGGCAGCGAAACGAGCAGCGTCGAAGTCCGGGTCCAGAGGGTCGCGAGCGATGTGCGAAACCTGGGCCGGGACGGTGCGACGCCATGGCCCGTCCGCCTCGCCAGCATGGCCGGACGGCAGATCCTCCGGCAGCAAGTCGTCGATGGCCAGCGAGCCGAAGATGCGCTGATCCACGAAATGCAGCGCCAACTCCTCCCCCGTGGGCAAAGCCAGGTGCAACCGCACACGCAGGTGTCGCTCGCGCGGCGCGTCCAGGGTGCGCAGCAAGGCCTGGCCGCTCATGCCCAGGTGCAGCACCACTGCCTCGTCCGGCACCGGCTGTGACGCCGAGGCGGGCGCGATCGGCAGCCAGATGAACTTGCCACGCCGCACCGCCGCCAGCAGGCTGCGACCCGTCAGCCGGTCCACGAAGTCCTGCGCCGGGCCGCGATGCCGCTTCAGCGACCGCGCATCAGCGACGTCGACGTGGCGCACGGTTGCGCCCGATACCGCCGGAGCGAGTCCCGCGCGGACGACCTCGGCTTCAGGCAGTTCAGGCAAGGTCAGGGTCCGCGGCGGCCTCGTCGGCCTGTGCGGTGAGCAGCTGCCACGCCGCCAGTGCTGCCGCGGCTTCCGCGGACTTCTTGCTGCTGCCGGTGCCGCTGGTCATCGCCTCGTCGCCAACCCAGAGTTCGGCCGTGAAGGTCCGATCGTGCGCGGGGCCGGCCGAGGAGACCACATAGCGCGGTGCCGGAAGCTGCCGCGAGGCCAGGAGTTCCTGCAGGCTCGTCTTGGGGTCCTGCGCCGCGCCGAAGCGTTCCGGGTCATCAAAGAGCGGTTCAATCAGCGAGAGCACAAAGTTGTTTGCCGCCTCGCTGCCAGCGTGCAGATAGTAGGCGCCGATCAGGGCCTCGACCGCGTCAGCGAGGATCGAGTCCTTATCGTGCCCGCCGGTGAGTTCCTCACCGCGGCCGAGGCGCACGCAGGGGCCAAGGCCAATGCCACGGGCCACTTCGGCCAGTGCAGCCGTGCTCACCAGAGCTGCGCGACGGCGCGCCAAAACCCCCTCGGGTTCATCCGGGAGGGTTTCGAAGAGGCGCACGGTGACCGCCTTGCCCAGAATCGAGTCCCCGAGGAACTCGAGGCGCTCGTTCGTGGCAATGCCACCGTGTTCGTATGCGTAGGACCGATGCGTCAGGGCAAGCTCCAGCAACTCATCAGGCAGCTCGATACCGAGCGTGTCGAGGAGTTGCTGCGTTGCCGCAGAGCGTTCGTCAGACATGTGGGTTGTCCCCAGCATGCCGATTAGACGTCGGCGACCTTCCGACCCTTGTACTCGAGGTACAGGGGGGTACCGGCCGAGTCCTCAACCACGCGAGCCTGGTGCGGACGGCTGTAGACGACCTTGCCGTTCTCGATGGTCTTGACCAGCTTCGGGGCTTCGGCCTTCCACTGCGAGCGACGCGAGCGAGTGTTCGAGCGCGAGACGCGGCGCTTCGGGGGGTTACCAGCCATGATTGTCCTACTTACTCTCTTGGTTCTGAGCTTCGCCGCCGTCGCGGCCCTGTTGTTCGACCAGGCTGCCGAGCGCTGCCCAGGGCGAATTCGACCGTTCCGGGGGGACGTCCCCAGACAGGTAGATACTCACTCCATCGCCCGCTTCCGGCTGGCACCCATCGGGGCACACAGGCTGGAACGGGAGCGCCAGCACAACCTCGTCACGAACTACGGATTCGAGATCAACATGATCATCGTGAACCGCGTAGTCGAAACCTTCCTGTCCAGGATACGCGAAAAGCTCCTGGAAAACGACATCGAGCGGCAGGGCCAGGGCCTTCAGGCACCGTGCGCACTCGGCTTCCGCCTCGGCGGAGACGTCGCCAGTGACCAAAATGCCCTCGTGCACGCTCTCGAGGCGCAGGCCAATGTCGATGGTTTCACCGGCCGGAACGGTGGCGAGGCCGCTGCCCCAGGTTTCGGGGACTTCGACGGCGAGGTCGACGGTGCGCTGCTCCCCCGGACGGTGCACAAGATCATGCACCGACACCGAGAACGACGACTGAGGCTTACTGGTCACCGGAGGAGTCTACTCCAGGCCGGGCCGATCTGTCTGGGCGCGGGGCGCTCCTCGCCGCAACCTTAGGGGCGCTTCGCGTGTGGGCTGCCCGCCTCGAACTGGGCCCTGGGGCGGATGATCATGGTGTCGATGTTCACGTACGGCGGTCGGCTCAGCGCCCACACGATCGCCTCGGCAATGTCCCTCGCCTGCAATGGGTCGAAGCCTTCGTACACCTTCGCGGCGCGTTCGGCATCCCCACCGAAGCGGTTCAGCGAAAACTCTTCGGTCTGCACCGCGCCCGGGGCGATCTCGATCACCCGGAAGGGTTCGGCGATCAGTTCAAGTCGGAGGGTGCGCGACATCGCCCGCTCGGCGTGCTTGGCCGCGACATACCCGGCACCACCCGGGTAGGTGGAATAGGCAGCCACGGAGGTGACGAACACGAAGTCACCACCGCCCGACTCGCGCATATGCGGCAGCAGCGCGCGGGTAATCCGCATCGTGCCCAGCACGTTAATGTCGTACATCCGCTGCCAGTGGTCCTCATTGGCCTGCTCTAGCGGCTCCAGACCAAACGCGCCACCGGCGTTGTTCACCAGGGCATGGACGGGACCGTCGGCGAGCAGGTCCGCCGCGAGGCGGTCCACCTGCGCCTGATCAGTCAGATCGGCTGCGTACGCGACCGCCCCAGTCTCGGCAGCGAGCGCCTCGAGGCGGTCGGCCCGGCGCGCAACCGCCGCGACCTCGAAGCCATGCTCGCGCAGCACTCGAACGGTGTCGGCGCCAATGCCCGAGGATGCCCCCGTGACGACGACTCGACGGGCCTGACTCATCGCGAGCGCTCCGCGAGGAACTTGGTGACCACATCCGGCACGTAGTGCGCCACGTCACCGCCCAGCATCGCGACCTGACGCACCAGCGAGCTGGACACGTGCGCACGGCCGGGCTCGGGCAGCAGGAACACGGTCTCGACCCCGGCCAGGTCGCGATTCACGATGGCCATCGGCGTCTCATAAGCGAGGTCAGCCTGCGAGCGCAGCCCCTTGACCAGGACCGTGGCCCCGACGCGCTTGCAGTACTCGACCAGCAGCCCGCCCTCGAGGCGGTCCACGGTCACGCGCTCGATCCCGCGCTCGGCGGTGGCGGCCCGCAGCAGATCGATCCGGTCCTCGACCGGCAGCATCGCCAGCTTGTCGGGGTTCTGCCCCACCACCACGTGCACCTGATCAAACAGGGCCGCCGCGCGACCGATAACGTCCAAGTGCCCTAGGGTGACCGGGTCGAACGAGCCCGGTACGACTGCGATGCTCGACATGGGCCAAGCCTATCCCCGAGTGCGCCGAACCGGAGCAGGCACGCTGCCTGCGGCACGGGTGCGCTAGGCCTTGGCGAGGAAGGAGCGTTCGTGCTCATCGAGGCGGCGGGCCAGCGCCGCGGACACCCCCGGATGGTTCACCAGGATCGGATCAGCCTCCAGCAGCGCAGCAGCGTCTTGGCGCGCCTCAGCGATGAGGTCGGCGTCTTGCAGCACGCGCAGCAGCTTGAGGCTGGAACGGCCGCCGGACTGCGCCTCGCCGAGCACGTCGCCCTCACGCCGCAGTTCCAGGTCCTTCTGCGCCAGCTCGAAGCCGTCCAGGGTCGCTGCGACCGCATCGACACGTTCCCGGGCCAGGGTGCCGACCTCGGCGCGAGTGACAAATAGGGCCAGACCCTTGTGTTCGCCGCGACCCACGCGGCCGCGCAACTGGTGCAGCTGCGAAACACCGAAGCGGTCGGCATCCAGCACCACCATCGTCGAGGCGTTCGGCACGTCCACGCCCACCTCAATCACCGTGGTGGATACGAGCACGTCGATGCGACCCGCGGCGAACTCGGTCATCACCCGGTCCTTCTCTTCGCTCGCCAGCTTGCCGTGCAGCGCCTCGATCCGCAGCCCGGCCAGGGCCGGCATGGCCCGCAATTCGGCGAGCACCGACTCTACCGAGGCGGCCGGCGCCGTTTCGGTGCCGTCGGCACTCAGCAGCGGCTCGCCGGTGAGCACCGAGCCCTCCTCGTCCTGCGCGGCGCTAATAGCCGGGCACACCACGAAGGCTTGGCGTCCCGCGGCGACTTCTTCAGCGATGCGCTGCCAGATCCGCTGCGCCCAGCCGGGCTTGTCCGCCAGCGGCACGGTGAAGCTGTCGATCCCGGCACGACCTGCCGGCATGGTGCGGATCGTGGACACGTCAAGGTCGCCAAAGACGGTCATCGCCACGGTGCGCGGGATCGGGGTCGCGGTGAGCACCAGCAAGTGCGGCGGGGTCTGCGCCTTCAGGCGGAGCGCCTCGCGCTGTTCCACCCCGAAGCGGTGCTGCTCATCAACGACCACCAGGCCGAGATCGTAGAAGTGCACCTTGTCCCCGAGCAGCGCGTGCGTGCCGACCACGATCTTGGCGTTGCCGCCGACGATGCGCAGCATGGCGTGCTTGCGTTCGGCAGCGCTCATTTGGCCGGTGAGCAGCACCGGCATCAGTTCGGCACACAACTGTGGCCCGAGCGTCCGGGTAATCGAGCGGAAGTGCTGGGCGGCGAGCACCTCAGTGGGGGCCAGCAACGCGGACTGACCGCCGGATTCGGTCACGGCCAGCATCGCCCGCAGCGCGACGAGCGTCTTGCCGCTACCCACCTCACCCTGCACGAGCCGGTGCATCGGAATCTCACCGGCCAGCTCGGCCTGC
This sequence comes from Actinomycetes bacterium, assembly GCA_023436775.1. Taxonomy (GTDB): domain Bacteria; phylum Actinomycetota; class Actinomycetes; order Actinomycetales; family Microbacteriaceae; genus JAEZHW01. The sequence continues at coordinate 25,778 of JAEZHW010000026.1, read as the reverse complement.
ACCTCGTCACCGACGCTGCGCTGATCCGGGGTGAGCGGGAAGGGCAGGGCGGCATCGAATCGTTCCAGGACACCCTTGGCACCGGAGCGACGCGGCGCCGCCCGCTGCGACCGGCGCTCAGCCCGCTGCTGCAGCAGGGCCAACTGCAACAGAAAGGCCTCGTGGTACCGCAGGGTCGCCTGCGCCTGCTTCCACGCGGCGGCGTGTTCGGGCCGGTGCAACTGCCGGATCGCGGTCAGCGCATCGAGCAACTGGTGCTGTTCCCGCAAGGCCGGTGGTACCGGGTCGGGGTAGGCGTCGAGGACGTCCAGGACCACGCCGATGGCGCGCTGCAGTTGCCAGCTCGCCACGGTGCCGGTTGCCGGGTATATCGGAATGGGCGTTTCCGCCCAGCGCTTGGCCGCCTCGGCGCGTTCTTCTGAGGTGCCGCCGATATCGTCGAAGAGTTCGTAGTCCGGGTGCGAGAGTTGCCGTTTCCCCTGAAACAGGGTGACCTTGCCGGCGAACAAGCCGCGAGCGCCCGGCACCAGCTGGTCCGCGCGCCAAGCCTGATTGAAGAAGGTCAGGGTGAGGCTGCCGCGGCCATCGGTGAGTTCCACTTCCAGCAGGGTCCCCTTGCGACCGCGCATCGCCCGACTCGTAGCACGGCGCACCTCGGCGATCACTGTCACCGGCTGATGCAGCGGCAGTTGCGCGATCGGCGTCGGCTCACCGCGCAGCGCGTAGCGGCGCGGCGCATGCCCCAACAGTTCCCCAACGGTGCGGTATCCGAAGGCCTTCTCGATCGCTTTCGCCGTGCGGTCACCGAGCACGCCAGACAGGGTGCTGTCGATGGTGACCGTCGCCATGAGTCGATCCTATTGCCGACGCCCGATAGGCTCACTTCGTTATGACGCGCATCATCGCCGGCTTCGCTGGCTCCCAGACCCTGCAGGTCCCGAAGTCCGGGACCCGCCCGACGAGCGACCGCGTCCGCGAGGCGCTGTTTTCGGCGCTGGGGACGATGGGACTGCCGCAGGGCGCGCGCGTGCTCGATCTGTATGCCGGCTCAGGCGCTGTCGGGCTGGAGGCGGCCAGCCGTGGTGCCGCCGAGGTGGTCCTGGTCGAACGCGCCACCGCGGCCGCCGCAATCTGTGCCAAGAACGCAGAGCGAATCCGCGCCGCCGCCCCCGCTGGCCGAGCGCCGCAGATCAGCGTTGCAGCCCAAGCAGTGCGCACCTGGCTGTCCACCCAGGGTGCCCGCGCCTTCGACGTCGTGTTCGTCGACCCGCCGTACGAACTCAGCGATGAGGACCTGTCCGGCGACCTTGAGGCCCTGCAGCCGCTGCTGGCCGAAGACGCGATCGTGGTGGTGGAACGCTCCAGCCGCTCCCCCGAGCCGGCGTGGCCCGCAGGCCTCCAGCCGTTCCGCCGCAAGGACTATGGCGAGACTGTGCTGTGGTGGGCCGAGGTGCCAGCGGCGGACTGACGGCAGTCCCGCCTCGATGCGGCTAGTAACTGACCGCGCAGGCCGTGATGCTGCGCGTCTCCAACTTCATCAGGCTGCTGGGTGCGTTGTTTGTGATCTGCGCACTGGTGCCCGAAGTGACTACCGTGAATTCCCAGGCGCTCGGTCCGTGTGTGATCGTGCTCACTGTCCGGCCCGCGCTCGTCACCGCTTGGCGGATCGCGGTGTGGTCGAAGGTGAAGGACCAGCCAAATGGCCATTTCCAGTTGGCGTTGACGCCTGCGATCGTGGCCGTCTGACAGCGCTGGAAGCCGCTGTCGCCGTTGAAGACGGGGCCGAACGTTACGGTGTAGAGCTCGGGCTCATTCGCCGGTGATGGCAATGCGTAGTTGCAGATACGGAAGCGGTGCGTTTGACCAGTCGCCACGGTGCCGTGCGTTGCCTGGTTCGCCGCGTTTGCCGTGACATAGGGTTCGCCGGTGACCGGATCGGTGAAGATCGCGTAGCGCCAGGCGTCACCAGTGCCGGGGTAGTTCTGCAGTTGGAAGCCGGTGTTCTGCCCATAGAACGGCGCCTGGGTGTGCACGATGCGCACCCGCCACGGCTCGGGCGTCGGCGAGGTGCCGGTTACTACCACGTTCGCACAGACTTGGACCGGGTTGCGGTGCAGCAGCTCCCAGTCGATGACGGTGACATCGTAGGGCGGGGGCGGGCCCTCTGGCTCGGTGATGGGGTCGCCCGGTTCCAGGACGACCGGGGCCAAGACGCCAGAGGCAACCGTGATGCTGGCGCCGGCATTGTCACCGCGCTCCACCAACAGTTCACCGCCGAGCATCAGCGCCCAGTCAGTCACGTCTGCCCGTCCCGGCCACGTCTCCGAGCCGCGCTGCAGCGTAATCACCGCAGTCGAGCCGATCACCGCATTGCCGCCGCTGCCGGTGCTGATCGTACGACTGATGATGGTGGGTCCGCTGCCGGTAATCAGCGCAAGACGCAGCGGCTGGCCGACCAGTTGTGACAGGTTCGATCCGGTGACCGTGACAGTCAGGCTGTTCGCCCCCACCTCGTACTCAATCGTGGCGCTGCGAGTGCCCGAGGCGAGGCTCGCCCCGCCCTGCCCACCGAACAACGAGTGGGTATCGAGGGTTTGGATCGCAGCCGCGCTCGCCGCCACCACGCCGAGCGCAACGGTGAGGCCGGCCGCCGCGGCGATCCAGCGACGAGGCCGCATCAGGCACCCCCGGACACAGCGACCGCAACGCGCCGAATCTGCGCGATCGGCAGGGCGCCGCAGGCGCTCGAGACCTGCCCCGCCGAGACCGCCGCGACCGAACCGCTCGCGCTGGCCGACACCTCGCACAGCACTGCGCCCGAGCCGTTGAGCAGCGTCAACTGCACGAGTTCGCCGTTGACGAGGTTGCGACCCTGGCCGCGCACATCAATGCGCTGCAGCACCCATGTGGTGCCACTCAGGGTCGGGATGAGCTCGACCCTGGCCGCGTCCACACCATCGACCGCGGCAGCACCCACCGCGCCGAGGCCGCTGGTCTGCAAGCCCCCACTGGCTTGGCCGAGGCTGGCTGCGGCGGCCCCCACCGTCCCCGCACCCAGCGCGGCACACAGCAGCGCGGCCAGCACGCCCGCCTGCATGGCGGGACGTGCGCTGAACCAACGCTGCGACGTGCTCATTCGGCACTCCCAGCGGCCTCGGAGTCAGCGTGCGCATCATCGTCACGGCGACGCAGCACAACGAAGAACCACAGCCACGAGCTAATCAGCGCTGCCGCGAGCGCCCCGCTGATTGCCCAGGGCACGGCGAGTGCAGTCGGGTCGCCGCTGCAGTTGATGCAGTGGCATTGCTGCAACTGCGGCACCTCGGTCGGGACAGTCCCGTCCGGGCCGCCATTGGTCGGCACTGGCGGGTCGACCGGCTCTGGGTCGTCGATCACTGCATCCAGCACGAGGCCATCGTCATCGACGCTCGGTGGCGCGCCCACCGGATTCGAGGCGGTCTGCAGTGCCAGCGCCACGCCGTTGAGGTCCGCGGCAGGAATGTTCAGCGCTCGAACCCCAATCGTGACGGTGCTGCCGCGGACCGTGGTGGTCACCCGCCCCATGACCACGCTGTCGCGCAGCAGCACCGCGTCCAAGAGGCCCCCTACACAGTCGCGCGAGAAGCCCGAAAACTGTACGCGGGACAGTCGGTACTGACCGTCCCAGAAGGCGACGCCCCACGAGGCGCGCACCGGATTGGCCGAACACGCGGCCGGGTTCACGGCAGCGGCGATGTGCACCTGCGGCGCGGCCAGATCGGTGGCCGCTGCAGGGGCCGCGCCAGCAAGCAAGCCGCCGAGCACCATGACCACCGCGCTCACCCGCCGCAACACGCTCATCGCACCGGGTCGCCCGCGGAGTCCGCGTCGACATCGCTCTGGGAGTCGGCCGTCGTGCGCCGCGCTCGCGTGGCTTGCTCTGGCGCTTTGCTCGGCCAGAGCAAGATGGTGACGGCAAGACCCGCCGCCGCAGCCAGGATCAGCCACTGCGAGTTGCCGCCAAACCAGGCGCCAGCGCCCGGGATTTGCAGCACCGCCTTGCCCATGACGTCAACGTCCTCGATCAGCCACGGGTCGGGCGTCAGGTTGCCGTCACCGTGGGTGCGCATCCGACCGAGCTCGTCGCGCTCGGTCACGCGGTGAATGACTCGGCCGCCCGCCCCAGACTGGCCGTCGGGCACGACAAAGGAGATCACATCGCCCGGCTGATACGAGAACCAGCGAATCGACACGATCAGGTCGCCAGTCTTGTACGTCGGCAGCATCGAGTTGCCCTGGACAACCGTCAGGCCAGTGACGCCGCCCCAACTGGCCGGCCAGAGCATGGCCACCAGCATCAGCACGCCAAGCCAGCCGAACAGCTGTGGGATGACCCGGCGCCGGCGTCGGCTGCGGCGTTCTGCAGCGATCAGCTCGCTGCGAGTTGGCGATGCCGGGACGGCAGCGTCGGTCGAGACCCCGAGCGGTATCTCGACCGACGCCGTGTCCATGATGGTCATGCCCTGGAGTGCTGCTGCTTACGGGGCAGTGCTCACCGCGGTGACACTGCCACCGTTGATGACGACGGATGCGCCGTAGACGTCAGCGGCAAGCACCGCGCCGGACGGAGCAGTCCAGGTGGAACCGCCGTTGGCGCTGACAAACTCGCCCAGGGCGTCGCCGTTGGCGTCGACCAGGGTGACCTTCACCTGGGCGGTGCCCGGGATGCTTTCGGCACCGTCGATGGTGGACAGGGTGATACCGGTCACGGTGTAGGCCGACTCGCCCGACGAGTAGGCGGTCTGCCACGAGAGGCGGACACCGTTCTCGATCTGAGCCTCGACCACGTTGCTGTTGGCACCGAGGTTGTTGGTTTGGATGCCACCGAGGGTCGCAGCGGATGCGCCGACGATGGCAAAGACTGCGGCGCCGATGACGACCGCGAGTGCCTTGCGCTTGGACATGTGTGTACTCCATCCCATGGCGGACCATGACATGGCCAATCTCCCCCGTGCAGGTGTTGCGGGACTGGCTCAGCGTCTCTGCCGAACCAACGTCGCATCCGGCGTGGGGGACATCAGCGATTTTCGGGTTAGGTCAGGTCGGGTCCTGACCGCTGGAATCGTGACCAGCAAGATGAAACTAACCCACGTATGGGAGCGCGTCCATGGGGGTTTCCACCGAACAACCCCCAGAGTGGGGGTAATCCCGTCCCCTGTTGTCCCCTAGCTCCCGGAAATACCGGTGGAAGACCCCCAGAGCGAGTCCCACCCCGCCGGACGGAGCGGCTCGGTTGCTAGACAAACGCCCGCCCCCTCGGCGATCACACCGATCGGCTGGAAGCCTGGCGGCAGCACGGCACCGGGCCGGAATGTGGCGAGCATGGCGTGATCCTCACCGCCGTGCAGCACACACTGGCGGGCGTGATCAAGCTCGAAGTCACTGATGGACGCAAGCTGTGCTGCCCAGGACTCCATCGTCTGCGGATCCAACTGGGCTTGCACCCCCGATGCCTCGGCGAGGCGCGCCAGGTCGGTCGACAGCCCGTCCGAGACGTCCATCATGGCCGTCGCGCCCGCCCGCGCGGCCGCCACACCCACCTGCAGCGGCGGATCGGGCCGAAGTTGTGCCGTGACTACCTCGGGATACCGCTCGCGCAGCTCGGTGGCCGAAGCACGACCTGCCATCAGGTGCCGCAGTCCGGCCGCTGCTCGACCGAGCGTGCCGGCGACCGCGATCGTGTCGCCGGGCCGTGCGCCGTTGCGACGGACGAGCGGACTGCCCGCCGGCTCGCCGATCGCCGTCACCGCAATGGTGAGCACCTCGCCCGAGGCAATGTCGCCGCCCACAATGCCACAGCCAGGGGCCCGCGAGGCGAGATACTCCCCCATGCCCACCAGGAAGCGATTTGCCCAATCCGCCGGCACGCGCACTGGCAGCACTAGCGCCACCAGCAAGGCTCGCGGGGCGGCACCCATCGCGGCGATATCGGCGAGATTCACGGCCGCGGCCTTCCATCCGAGGTCCTCAGGCGTGGACCAGTCGCTGCGGAAGTCTGGTCCCTCGACGAGGGTATCGACGCTCAGCACCGTGCCGCCCGGCAGCGAGAGCAAGGCCGCGTCGTCGCCGGTGCCGATCACCGCGGAGTCTGCGGCGGGCACGGCGGGCAAGATGCGTCGCAGCAGATCCTGCTCGGTCGTCTCGGGGTGATCCCCACCCGTCCAGGCGGCTTGCGGCTGACTGCTCATATTCACACGGTAGCCTGAACTGGTGCGTCGATCTGTGCTCCGTGTCTCCCTCGGCCTGCTGCCTGTCGCCGTCCTCGTGCTGAGCGGCTGCGCGCCCGTGGTGGCGCTCGAACCCGCCAAGTACGCGGCGTCGCCCGATTGCGCGGCGGTCAGCGTGCGCCTGCCGCAATCGATCGATGACCTGGCCAAGCGCGAGACCAATGCGCAGGCCACCGCTGCCTGGGGCCAGCCCTCAGCCGTGCTGCTGCGCTGCGGCCTGGAACCCGCCGTGCTGAGCAACGATGTGTGCCTCGAAACCGAGGACCTCGACGTCTCCTGGCTGGTCGATGACAGCCAAGCCCCGACCTACCGTTTCACCAGCTACGGCCGTACGCCTGCGGTCGAAGTCATCATCGACAACACCGTCGTCAGCGGGTCGACGGCGCTCGGCGCTGTGGACCGAGCCGTGGCGCAGTTGCCGCTCGACGGCCACCGTTGCGTGGACCCCGGCGACGCGGTCATCGTCCCCGAGCAGTAACTCGCTCGCGACCAGAACGGTCACGACGGCCAGCGCGATCTACGCGTCGTGCTCTCGCGGAGCCGGAGCGTCGTCGTCGCTGCTGGTCAGATACGGCGCCAGTTCCTTCGGGTCGAGCGTGCCGTCCAGCACTGCGCCGACCTGCTCGACGATCGGCAGATGGACCCCTTTCGCGGCCGCGAGCGCAAGGACCGGACCCACCGAGGCGAGACCTTCCGCGGTCTGGCGCATGCTCGCTACCACGTCCTGCAGCGGCTTGCCCTGACCGAGCAGCCGCCCGGCCTGATTGTTGCGCGACAGCGGCGACTCGCAGGTGGCGATCAAGTCGCCAAGGCCCGCCAGCCCCATCATCGTCTCGGGCTTGGCGCCGTAGGCCACCGCGAACCGGGTGAGTTCGGCCAGACCACGGGTAATGATCGACGCCTTCGTGTTCTCGCCGTAGCCGACGCCGTCCACGATGCCGATGGCCACCGCGATCAAGTTCTTCAACACGCCACCGAACTCGGTGCCCACCACGTCCTGGTTCACGAAGGAGGTGAAGTAGGAGTTGGTTGCTGCCTTCGCGACCACCTGGGCGGTGGTCAACGAGGATGAGGCCACCACCGCGGCCGTGGGGTAGCCCTTGGCTATCTCGAGCGCCAGGTTGGGCCCTGAGGCCACCGCGATCCGGTCCTGCTCGATCTGGAGCTCCTCGAGGATCACCTCACTCATGCGCTTATTCGTCTCGCGCTCGACGCCCTTCATCAGGCTGACGACCGGCACGTCGGCTGGCAGCATGGGCGCGAGGGCGCCAAGATTCGCACGCAGCGCCTGGCTGGGCAGGGCCAGGAACACCGCCTCGGCGCCGTCGACCACCTGCGCCATGTCCGAGGAGGCAGTCAAGAGTTCCGGCAGGGTGATGCCGGGCAAGTAGTCGCTGTTCCGGCGGCTAATCGCGATCTCGCGCGCCTGCTCGGGGCGACGGGCCCACAGGGTCACTTGCTGACCTGCGTCAGCAAGCACCTTGGCATACGTCGTGCCCCAGCTGCCGGCACCCAGCACTGCAATGTTCATCAAATTCGCCCGGTCTCGCTCTGTCCGTGCTCGGCCGGATCCCAGCGCTTGGCGGGCGGCTGCTCACCGCGGACCTCGCCCAGGAGCGTCGCGATCGTGTCCATCACCCGGCCGGTGGCCTCGGTCAGCATGGCCGAGTCCAGCGGGCGACCGCGGTAGGCCGACAGGTCCACCGGGTCACCGATCCGAATGGTGACCGGCTTGCGGCGGAACAGGCGCAGCTTGCCGCTGTAGCGCGGCATGATCTCCTGCGTGCCCCAGTGGACGGCCGGGATCAGTGGCACACCGGCTTCCAAGGCGAGGCGCACAGCCCCGGTCTTGCCGCGCATCGGCCACAGGTCCGGATCGCGGGTGAGCGAGCCTTCCGGGTACACGATGACGCCGCGGCCGTGGGTGACCAGTTCGCTGGCCGCCGTCAGCGACTCGCGTCCCTTCGATGCGCTGGTGCGATCCACCGGAATCTGGCCAGACTTGCGCAGCAACCAGCCGAGCACCGGCACCTTGAACACGCCCGCCTTGGCCAGGAACCGCGGGTTGCGACCCAACTTCCACACGGCATAGCCGACGATAACCGGGTCGATGTTCGAGAAGTGGTTCGGCGAGAGCACGAAGGCGCCAGTGGCCGGAATCTTGTCACCATCGATGAAGGTGTACTTCACCGTCGGGGTCATGATCGGCCAGAGCACAATGCTGAAGAACCGGAAGATCCCGGGCTTCTCGCGGCGGCGCTTCACCGGCTGCGGCAGGGGCTGATCCGGATTGGGCGCGACGTCGGGCTGTTCCTGCATTCAGGCCTAACCTTCGTAATCGAAGTCGGCCCCAAGCAGCCGCAGCTTGTCGATGAAATGCTCGTATCCGCGGCTGATAATGCCGACGTTCGAGATGACCGATTCACCCTCAGCAGCCAGCGCTGCGATCAGGTGGCTGAAACCACCGCGCAGGTCGGGAACCGCGACCTTGGCGCCGTGCAGCGGGGTCGGGCCGGTGATCACGGCTGCCTGCTCGAGCGGACGACGCGGCACCCGGCGGTTCGGAGTGTCCATGCCGTGCTCGTGCACCACGATGTTGGCGCCCATCTCGTTCAGCGCCTCAGTGAAGCCGAAACGCTTCTCGTACACGGTCTCGTGCACGATCGAGACGCCCTCCGCCTGGGTGAGTGCCACCACGAGCGGCTGCTGCCAGTCGGTCATGAAGCCCGGGTGCACGTCGGTCTCGAACTCGACCGGCTTCAGCGGCGTGCCCGGGTGGTAGAACCGGATGCCGTCGTCGTGGATGTCGAAGCCGCCACCGACCTTGCGGAAGACGTTGAGGAAGGTGGTGAGTTCCTTCTGCTGCGCGCCCTCAACAAAGATGTCACCCTTGGTAGCGAGCGCGGCCGAAGCCCAGCTCGCGGCCTCGTTGCGGTCCGGAATTGCGGTGTGGGTGTAGCCGCGGAGGCTGTCCACCCCTTCAATCACGATCACGCGGTTCGGCTCGACCGAGATGATCGCACCCATCTTCTGCAGAATCGCGATCAGGTCGAGGATTTCCGGCTCGATCGCGGCGTTGCGCAGCACCGTCACGCCCTCGGCGAGCGTGGCCGACAGCAGCACCTGCTCGGTCGCACCAACGCTTGGGTACGGGAACTCGATCTCCGCACCCTTGAGCCCATCCGGCGCGCTCAGCGCAATACCGGTCGGCTGCTTGTCCACGATGGCACCGAACTTACGCAGGGCGTCCAGGTGGAAGTCGATGGGACGGTCACCAATGCGGCAGCCACCGAGGTCCGGGATGAAGGCCTCGCCGAGGCGGTGCAACAGCGGACCACAGAACAGGATCGGAATCCGGCTGGACCCTGCGTGCGCGTCAATGTCGGCGCGGTGCGCCGTTTCGACATTTGCCGGGTCCAGGTGGAGTTCGCCCTCGGCGACCTCCTCAACCAGGACACCGTGCACCTTCAGCAGCCCCGCGACGACCTTGACATCACTAATGTCCGGCACGTCACGCAGCACGCTGGGAGTGTCCCCCAGCAGCGATGCGACCATCGCCTTGGTGACCAGATTCTTGGCGCCTCGCACCCGGATGCGCCCCTGCAGGGGACGACCACCACGGATGACGATCTCTTCGGCGCCAAGTCCGGTTAGCGCGGCCGCACGCTGCGACTCCTCGAGCAGTGCATTCACCAGTTGTTGCCTCGTTCTGTTATCGGATTGGCAACGTTCGCGGCCGCCATGCTTCGCGGCGGGCCTCAAACGCGGCGATCTTGTCCTCTTCGCGCAGGGTGAGCGCGATGTCGTCCAGACCCTCCAGCAGGCGCCAGCGGGTGTAATCGTCGATATCGAATGCTACCGTCAGGTCGCCAAGAACTGCCGTCTTCTGGTGCAGATCCACCGTAATCTGCACGCCCGGCTGCGCCTCGATGGCGTTCCAGAGCTTCTCGACGTCGTCCTCAGAAATCTGGGCGGCCAACAGGCCCTGCTTCCCGGCGTTGCCGCGGAAAATGTCGGCAAAGCGCGGGCTCAACACGGCCTTGAAGCCGTAGTCGCGCAGGGCCCAGACGGCGTGCTCACGGCTGGAACCGGTACCGAAGTCCGGGCCGGCGACCAGCACCGAACCGTTGCGGTATGGCTCCTGGTTCAGGATGAAGTCCTCGTCCTGACGCCACGAGTAGAACAGTGCGTCGTCAAAGCCGGTCTTAGTGACCCGCTTCAGGAACACCGCCGGGATGATCTGGTCAGTGTCGACGTTGGCGCGGCGCAGCGGAACCGCGACGCCGGTGTGCGTGGTGAACGGTTCCATCTCAGGCCCCCTTGACAGTCAGCGGCAGTTCGGACGAGCCAGCCAGCGGAACACCGTTGGCCGAGCCCAGAATGATCGACGGGTCCGAGAGTTCCTCGGGGGTCATGCCCAGGTCCCACGGGCTCGACAGCGTGCCGCGCACTGCGGTCGCGGCCGCCACCAGCGGCGAGACGAGGTGGGTACGGCCACCCTTGCCCTGACGGCCCTCGAAGTTTCGGTTGCTGGTTGAGGCACAGCGCTCGCCCGGAGCCAGCTGGTCCGGGTTCATCCCCAGACACATTGAGCAGCCGGCGAAGCGCCACTCGGCACCGAACTCCTTGACGATCTGGTCGATGCCTTCGGCCTCGGCCTGCAGGCGGACGCGAGCCGAACCCGGCACGACCATGACGCGCACATTGTCAGCCTTCTTGCGGCCCTTGATCACGCTGGCGAAGGCGCGCAGGTCCTCGATGCGACTGTTGGTGCAGGACCCCATGAACACTGCGTCAACGGCGATCTCCTTCAGCGGGGTGCCCGGCTGCAGGTCCATGTACTCCAGCGCGCGGGTTGCCGCGTCGCGGTCGTTGGTGTCGGCGAACTCCTCCGGGGAGGGAACCACGTCGCTCAGCGAGCGGCCCTGACCCGGGTTGGTACCCCAGGTCACGAAGGGCTCGAGTTCGTTCGCGTCGATGAACACCTCGGCGTCGAAGGTTGCGCCTTCATCCGTGACCAGGGTCTTCCAGTAGGCCAGCGCCTCGTCCCAGTCCTTGCCCTGCGGCGCGTGCGGGCGACCCTTGACGTACTCGAAGGTGGTCTCGTCCGGCGCCACGATGCCGGCGCGGGCACCCGCCTCGATGGACATGTTGCAGATGGTCATCCGCCCTTCCATCGACAGCGAGCGGATCGCGCTGCCGCGGTACTCCAGGACGTAACCCTGGCCACCGCCGGTGCCGATCTTGGCGATCACGGCCAGGATGATGTCCTTCGCGGTCACGCCCGGGCGCAGGGTGCCCTCGACGTTGATCGCCATCGTCTTGAACCGCTTCAGCGGCAGGGTCTGCGTGGCCAGCACGTGCTCGACCTCGCTGGTACCGATGCCAAAGGCCATGGCGCCGAAGGCACCGTGCGTCGAGGTGTGCGAGTCACCACACACCACCGTGATACCCGGCATGGTCAGACCCAACTGCGGGCCGACCACGTGCACAATGCCCTGCTCGACGTCACCCAGCGAGTGGATGCGCACGCCGAACTCCTCGGCGTTGCGCCGCAGGGTCTCGATCTGGGTGCGGCTGGTCGGGTCCGCAATCTCGCGGTCGATATTCAGCGTCGGGGTGTTGTGGTCCTCGGTGGCGATCGTCAGGTCGAGGCGACGGACCGGACGGCCCTCCTGGCGCAGCCCGTCGAAGGCCTGCGGGCTCGTGACCTCGTGCACCAAGTGCAGGTCAATGTAGATCAGGTCGGGCTCGCCGTCCTTGCCTGCGACAACGACGTGGTCGTCCCAGAGCTTCTCAGCCAGCGTCCGCGGCTTCGCGGCAACACCAGAATTCGTGTCAGTAGTCATGCTTACTGCTCCTCAGTACAAAATGTGCGGCCCAGAACGGACTCCGCGACGGGTGAGGCCTGAGGCTAAATCCCGTCGCGGCGGCCAAGGAGGAGGTGCCGGAAACGCATGATGCCCAGAATAACACCGCCAACCTGACGAGTATTCCCAGGCTTGGCCCCGGCCCCGAGCCTAGCGGTTCTGGTCGGTGTCCGGGTGCTCGTGGTGCGCGATGTGCACGTGGCCTTCCTCGTCGACCTCTGCCTCGGCTGGGCCCAGGTGCAGACGCTCACCGCTCTTCCGTGCATCGATGGCGGACTTGATCAGGCTGGCAATCACCGCAATCGCCAACGAGGCGACGATCACAATCAGCGACATCCAGGTGGTGATCTCCGGCACCCAGGTGATGTGCTGACCGCCGTTGATGAACGGGAGCGAGTTCTCATGCATGGCGTGGAAAACCAACTTCACGCCGATGAAGGCCAGGATGAAGGCGATGCCGTACTTCAGGTACACCAGGCGGTCCAGTAGACCACCGAGCAGGAAGTAGAGCTGGCGCAGACCCATCAATGCGAACACGTTCGTAGTGAAGACAATGAACGGGCTCTGCGTGATGCCGAAGATCGCCGGGATGGAGTCGAGGGCGAACAGGATGTCCGTCGAACCAATCGCGATAAACACGATAAGCATCGGGGTCCAGTACCTCTGACCGTCAATGGTCACCCGCAACTTGTTGCTCGAGAAATCGTCGGTCATCCGGACGCGCTTGCGCAGCAGGCGCACCAGGACGTTCTCCTTGGCGCCGTCTTCCTCATCTTCATCCTCGCCAGCAATTTGCTTCCACGCGGTCCAGACCAGGAAGGCACCGAAGATGTAGAACACCCACACGAAGCGTTCAATGATGGCGGCACCGGCCAGGATGAAGGCGCCGCGGAAGATCAGGGCGAGGATGATGCCGAACATCAGCACTTCTTGCTGGTACTGCTTCGGCACGCTGAAGCGGGCCATGATGATCACAAAGACAAAGAGGTTGTCGACCGAGAGGCTGTACTCGGTGAGCCATCCGGCGAGGAACTGGCCGCCGTGTTCGGCGTCGCCCAGCAGGAACATGCAGCCGGCAAAGATCAGGGCGAGCGTCACGTAGAAGGCCACCCACAGGGCAGATTCCTTCATCGACGGCACGTGCGGTCGCTTCACGACCAGGAGGAGGTCGAAGGCCAAAATCAGGCAGATTGCGACCAGCGATCCGATCTCGAACCACAGGGGCAGGACGGTAGTCATACGGCACCTTTCGGGGAACGTCGTAGTGACGAATGTCTCTCCCGCGCACCAGATGCGCCGCTGTGCCCGGGTCCGTAATGGTACCGACCGTACTGACGAACACAGCGAAGTGGGATACTCCCGTTCGCGGGCATCAGCATACCAGTGCGGCCGAGCACCATTCGGTACCCGGCCGCACTGAGAAGGATCCTGGACTAGAAGCCGAAGCCGCCCAAACCACCCATGTTCTGGAACGCATCCTCACAGCCACTGACTGCCTGCTCGACACGCTCGCTGGCTGCGCTGACCCGCGGGTCCTGCATCAGCGTCATGTCACCGTCCATCATCTTGGTGAAGGCCTCGCCGACCAGCTTGAAGTCGTCACCGAGCTGGCCGCCAACGGCGTTGCCCCATGCGACGTAGAGGCTACCGAAGTCCATGGTCTCGTTGTTCTGGTTCTGCTGACCCCACTGCATGGTGGCAGCCAGGATCTGCTGACAGACGTCACCACCGGTCGGGTTCGGGTTCGGCTGCGGGTTGGGGTCGATCGGGTTGGGATCCGGCTGCGGGTTGGCCGGATCGGTGACCACCGGGCCGGTGCCCGGGTCCGCGACGTCGTTCTTCGGGCCGAGCAGGTTGATCAGCAGGAAGACCAGACCCACCACGAGGGCGATGCCCAGCACCACGACCGTGATGATCAGACCGGTGTTGGACTTGGTACCAGCGGCGGCCGGAGCACCGGGAACCGGCGGGGTCGGCGGCACCGGTGCAGCAGCCGGCACGGCCGGAGCTGCGGCAACCGCAGGCGCGGGCGGTGCGGCGACGGCCGAACGAGCAGCGATCGCTGCCTTGACCGTTGCATCGCCGTGCTCGCCGAGCCAGGTGAGCAGGCCATCGTATGCAGCGGGGTTCGCCGCAATTGCTGCCCAGGTGCTCTGGTCAGCCTGGGCAATCTCCTGCAGGCGGGCCGGCGAAGTTGCAGGATTCGCGGCCTCGCGCAGGAGTTCTTCGTTGCTTGCCATCAGCAAGTGCCTCCATGTCCGTCATGAGGGGACGGCACCCGGTGGCGCCTACTGTGGTAACCCCTACGGGAATAGGCTATCGGGTCGCAAAAGAATGGCATAGGTGCTAAGTCGTCACCCACCCGCTACTCTGCGGCAACAGCCACCCTCGGCGCCGTTATTTTCGCCAGCCGCTGGTTGCAGGCACCGCTATACCTCGGTCTCATCATCGCGCAGCTGGTGTATGTGATCGTGTTTGGGTTCGATCTGGCGCACCTGATTGAGAACGTTTGGAAGGGCATCTTCCACATCGACGGCGCCCACCTGGACGAGGCCGACATCATGCTGTCGGTGCTCGGACTGATCGATGTGGTGATGATTGCGAACCTGCTGATCATGGTGATCATCGGCGGCTACGAGATCTTCGTCTCCCGGATCGGCGTTGAGGGACACCCGGACGAGCCAGACTGGCTGTCACATGTGAACGCGAACCTGCTGAAGATCAAGCTTGCAATTTCGATCATCTCGATCTCATCAATCCACCTGCTCAAGACCTTTATCGAGGTGGCGGACCTGGGCCTGAACACGCCGAGCGTGACCGGCGAGCAATACACCGAGCAGGGCGTGTTCTGGCAGGTGATCATTCACCTATCCTTCATCGTCTCGGCCCTCGCGCTGGCATGGATCGAGAAGCTCTCGCACTCGGTGGCGCCGAGCAACCGCCGCAAGCGCAACGGGGACGACGAGCACTAACATCGAGCGACCCTGTCGTCGAGGACCGCTGGCAGCCGCCACGGTCCTCGCTGCGTTTCGGCACTGTTGGTAGGGTCCGTAGGGCACTCGCGCCAGGCATGCAACAATCCCCCGGACCTGTTGATCCGGGGGATTCTTTCTTTGGTGACCCCAGCGGGATTCGAACCCGCGTTACCGCCGTGAGAGGGCGACGTACTAGGCCGCTATACGATGGGGCCGTCTTTGCGACTCAACGATTATGGCATACCTGCGGTCTGGATGCGAATCGAGTCAGGAGCGTTGCCGAAGCGCTGGAATCTGGGAGTTTTCTCAGTGCCTGAACAATTTTCGAGTATCGCGTCACAGATCTTGTCTGACGGGCTCTCTCTAGTATGCCGCTGCATTTTCGGCGGCATATCACTGGTGAAGACCCGGACAAGGACGTTCTCATGACTCAGCACTCCCGCCTCGTCACTCGCCGCCTGCTGGCAAGTGTTGGGGCACTCCTGCTTGGCGCGACCGTGGCCGTTAGCGCCCCGACTGTCGCACCAGCCGTTGCCGCTGCACCGGTACCCCCAGTGGCCGAGCTAACCATGGACGCCTGTGCGGGCACGACCAATGCAACCCCGGATCGGACACTGACCGCCGACGAGCTCGCGGCATACAACGCCGGTCACATCGTCCCGATTTACGACGCCTACGGGTACCGAAGCCCCGACGCTGAAGCCTTCCCGCCCCTGTGCGCGGTGCGCTACCTCAGCGAGGCCGAGGGCGGTCCGGTCGGCGGTGGTCCGGTGTCCGCCTGGCTGTTCTGCACCCACGCCGACCGCAGCGCCTGCCTGAACGGCGAGGCGCTGGACGTGGATGCCGACCAGAACCTGAGCCTCAGCGACTTTGAGCGCAACATCGTCGCCTATCTGGTGCAGTATGGCACCGTCTTCCAGGCGTTGCCCTATGTCAACGACGACGGCGAGGACGACCTCTTTCCGATGCCGGGCGCCGCCGGCACGCCGGCTCGCTCGGACCTGAGCTCCGATTCGCGCGCCCGCCTGCAGTACTTGATCTGGTGCGTGACGGACTTCCAGGAGGACGATGGAAGCTACGGTGCCTTCTGCGAGCTCAATAACCTGGGCGCCGACGACCTGGAGGAGCGATTCGGCTTCCTGAACACTCCGCAGACGACGCAGGTCCTGGAGGTCGTTGGCGGACCGACCTTTGCCGGCGTCGTCGGCGAGGTAGTCACGGTGCCCGTGCGCACCAACATTGTCAATGCCCCGCTCTCCGTCTCGGTCAATAACGCGGCCGTCGCCGTGTGCTCGGGCCAGAGCGACGTCACGTATTCCGGCGGCATCCTCACCGTCCTGCACGCCACTGACTCTCCCCCGGACGAGCCTCGGACCGTCAACCTCTGCGTGACGCCGACCGCGGCAACCACCCTGACGTTCCGCGCGGTCGGCCTCCCCACCACCACGCAAAGTCTGCATTGGTATCACAACGGGGACGACGGCTGCCAAGTCTTTGCGGCCTTCAACTTTCTCACCAGCGATGCCTTGACCGCGACGGTCAGCATCTTGGCCGAGGACGCCCCCACCGGCTCGGTGTCGGTCGTGAAGCGGGTGGTCACCATCGGCGATGTGGAACTTGCCGCTGATGCCGAGTACATCGTCAGCTACGTCTGCGATGCCGTATCCGGCACGATGACGCTCACCGCTGACGTCCCGGTCAGCATCGCGGACTTGCCGGTCGGCACTGAGTGCACCTTTACTGAGACGAGCTTCACCCCGCCAGTCAGCGGCGAGTACAGCAGCACTCGATGGTCGAACAATGCTGAGGATGGACCGAGTACCTCGGTGACGATCATCGAGACCGCGCCGGACGCCCCCATCGCACTGACGCTCACCAATACCTTCCGCGAGGAGGACCTCGAGCTCACGTCGATGACGGTGAGCAAGGCCTTTGACCTGTTTGCGGAGGCCGAGGCCGAGGCGCGGCGTCATTCCTACCTGATCGACTACCGTTGCACGCACCCCCGACTCGAGGAGCGGACTGGCACCATCGTGCTGCGGATCGGCGAGCAGGTCACCATTTCGGACCTTGGCATCGGTAGCAACTGCACGGTGACCGAAGCCAACCTTCCCAACGTCGCTGATGGCTATGTGTGGCTCGAGCCGCTATTCACCGCTGTCGGGGCAACGGACGTCGTCTTGCAAGCGCGTGGCATCCAGTTCACGCTGCCCACGACCACGAACCCGGTCGTGGCGGTCACGGTGACGAACCGACTGACCGCCACCGAGGTGCTGGCTAGCACCGGCAGCGACAACTCGATGGCCCTCGCCCTCGGTGGCGGCTTGACCCTCGGCGGGCTCGGACTGCTGGGGCTGGCGAAGTGGCGCCGGCGAGTTAGCTAGTCGCGACCGGCGGGCGGTGGATCAGGGCCGCTCCTCGCATCACCGACACGGTTGCGGGGAGCAGCCCGACCCGCTCGCCGTCCGCGTAGCCGGCGAGGGTGGGGTCCGCCGCGATCGTGACGTGACGCACCGGCTCGATGTGTACGGCGGGGTGACCGACGTGCTCGCCCTTGAACACCTTCGGGAACACCGCGAGGAACTTGGTCCGTGACAGCGGTCGCACCAGGAACAGTTCCACGACGCCGTCAGTCATGTCCGCCTGCGGCACGATCTGCATGCCGCCACCAAAGGACGTGTTATTGGCCACGGCGATCAGGATTGCCTGCTCGCTGCGCTCGACACCATCCACGACGAGACGGTACTCACGCGGCTTCAGTGCCGCCAACTCGCGCGCGATGGCGAGGTTATAGCGCTGCCGCCCCTTCGGCCAACGCATCAGGTTGGCCCGCTCGTTCACCAGCGCGTCAAACCCGGCCGACAGCACCCCTGCGGCGTACCGCACGCCCTCGGCGTTCTCGATCCGGAGCACGTCGCTCGCCACCGGCGGCGCGGCCAGGGCGGCGCGGAGCGATTCGATTGCCGCTGCGGGGTCACCGACCGGCATGCCAAGCCCCCGGGCCATGTCGTTCCCCGTGCCCGAAGGCATCACCGCGAGCGGAATGGAAGTGCCGGCGACGTGATTGATGCCCAGATGCACCATCCCGTCGCCACCGACCACGATCAAGGCATCGGGTTGCTCAGCGAGCGCCGCGCGCACCGCTTCCTCGAGGCGGACGTAACTGTCCGCTTGCAGCATGGTCACGGTGTGGCCGTCGGCGCGCAAGGCCTCGACCAGCATCGGCCCGACGGCCTTGCCGCCACCGAAGGACGCGGAAGGGTTCACCGCGACCGCGTAGCGGCGCGCGCTGTGCTCAGTCATGCGACCAGTATTGCGCCTTAGTGATGGTGACCGTGTGCACCGTGATCGTGCGTGCCATGGTCGTGGTTCGCATGGTCGTGCGCGGCGTGGTCCCCGTGCACCGGCTCGGCCGTGTCGCCAAAGGGCTCGTCGTCCAGCGCGTCCGCCTCGTCTACGAACTCGTCCGCCGGCACCGTTGCGATCGGCGCCGTCGACAGCTTGACTCGACGCAGCAACTGCGCGTTCAAGGCCACCACGATGGTGGACACCGACATCAGCACAGCGCCAGCGGCCGGCGACAGATCGATGCCCGCCCAGGTCAGCGCACCCGCGGCGATCGGCAGTGCAATCACGTTGTAGCCAGCCGCCCAGGCCAGGTTCTGCCGCATCTTGCGGTAGCTGGCTCGCGAGAGCTTGATGACGTCCATCACGCCGCGCGGATCGCTGCCGGCGAGCACCACCTCGGCGGATTCGATCGCCACGTCTGTACCGGCACCGATCGCGATGCCGATATCGGACTTGGCCAACGCCGGGGCATCGTTCACGCCGTCACCCACCATTGCCACGGTGGCACCGCCAGCTTGCAGCTGCGCGACCACCGCGGTCTTCTCGGCGGGGAGCACCTCGGCGAAGACTTCGCTGATGCCAAGGGTGCGCGCCACCGACTGGGCAACCGCCTGCGAGTCACCGGTCGCCATCGCGACGCGGATGCCGCGACGCTGCAGCGAGGACACCGCCTCGAGCGACGTGTCGCGGACCTGATCGGCGAGCTGCAGCATGCCAAGCACCGCCTCGTCCGAGCGCAGGTACACCACGCTGTGGCCCGTGGCTTGAGCCTCACGCGCGGCGAACACCAACGCGGAATCCAGCTTCAGCGCGTCTTCGATGAGGACGCGGGCGCTCACCACACCGTAGGCATCCTCGCCAATGCTGGCGCGCACGCCGCGACCCGGCAGGGCAGTGAAGCCCTTAGACCGCAGCGACTTGAGGCCACGAGCCTTCGCCTCGGCCACAATGGCCCGACCGATCGGGTGCTCGGCGCGGCGCTCAATCGCGGCCGCGATCTGCAGCACTTCCTCCTCGGTGCGACCAGCCGCAGGGTGAATCGCCACCACGGACTGGCGGCCTTCGGTGAGCGTGCCGGTCTTGTCCAGCAGCACCACGTCAATCTCGCGAGCCTGTTCCAGGGCGAGGCGGTCGCGCACCAGGATGCCGTGCCGCGCCCCGATGGCCACGCTCAGCTGTGCCACCAGCGGGATGGCCAGGCCCAGCGCGTGCGGGCAGGCAATCACCAGCACCGTGACAACTCGAGCGAACAGATTCTCCGGCTCGGTCGGAGCAATCAGGAACCACACCAGGGCGGTGATGGCGGCGGCAGCGAGCGCCAGCCAGAACAACCAGCCGGCGGCGCGGTCGGCGAGCAGCTGGGTCGGCGAGCTGGTCTGCTGCGCTTCTCGCACCAGGCGTCCGATGCCGGCGAGCGCGGTCTGCTCCCCCGTTGCGGTCACCCGCACGGTGAGCGCGCCGCTCGAGATGCTGCCGGCGACGACGCGGTCGCCAGCAGCCTTCGCGACTGGCACCGACTCACCGGTGAGCATCGACTCGTCCACCTCCGACTCGCCCTCGGCGATCTCGCCGTCCGCCGGGATTGCGGCGCCAGGCCGCACCAGCACCAGGTCGCCGACCCGGACCTCCGCGAGCGCAACGCTGCGCACCGAGGTGCCGTCCAAGATCTCGGCCGAGTCCGGCAGCAGCTTGGCGAGTTCACCGAGCGCGTCCTGGGCACCCGAGATCGCCTTGGCCTCAATCCAGTGGCCGAGCAGCATGATCGTGACCAGCGTCGCCAGCTCCCACCAGAAGTCCATGCCGGGCACCACGCGGAAGGTCACCAGAGCCGAGTAGGTGAAGGCGACCAGGATGGCGAGCGAAATCAGCGTCATCATGCCGGGCTTGCCAGCGCGGACCTCCGGCACGGCGCCTCGGATGAAGACCCAGGCGCCGATGAGGAACACTGCGGTACCGAAGCCCGCGGGGATCCATTCGCTGCCTGCGAAGCGGGGGCCGGTAAGGCCGAGGATGTCCTGCAGGCCATGCGAGAACACGACCGTCGGGATGCTGAGGATCAGGCTGATCCAGAACAGGCGCCGGAACTGGGCGGGGTCGTGGTGATGATGTCCACCGTGCTCGTGCTCGGCGTGGTCGTGCGCGCCATGATCGTGGGCGCTGTGGTCGTGGGCGCCATGATCGTGGGCAGCGTGCATGTCCGCGGTGTGGTCGTGACCAGCATGCTCGTGCTGCGAGTGGTCGTGGGCGTCTGCAGTCGTGCGGCGGGCAGCCATGGTCAGTCTCCTCGATTCTGCTTCAAGTCGATCATGCGCAGCAGTTCTTGCACTGCCTGCTCACGCTGCTCCCCACCCGCAGCCATCATGTGTCCGATGTGTTCCCGGAGGTGATTTTCAATCACCAGGGTATTCAGGGATCCGAGCCCCTTTTGTACCGCCAGAGACTGCGTGACGATATCCATGCAGTATTCGTCGGCCTCGATCATGCGTTGCAGTCCACGCAGTTGGCCTTCGAGAATCTTGGCGCGGTGCAGTGCCCGGCGCTTCAACTCGGCATCCATATCCCCATGATACCCCCAGGGGGTATCTTCTGAACCTGGGTATGACTTGCGAACCTTCCGGGAACCGGCTGGACTGGAAGGCATGCAAATCACCAAGCTTGGACATTCCGCCCTGCTGTTGGACAAGGACGGCACCCAGCTCGTGATGGATCCGGGCACACTCACCCCGGAATTCGAGCTCACCGGCCGCGTCGCGGCAGTCACCATTACCCACGAGCACGTGGACCACTGGTCCCCCGACCACCTGCAGCGGATCCTCGCCAGCAACCCCGATGCGGTGATTTACGCACCGGCGGCCGTTGCCGTCGCAGCTGCCAGCCACGGCATCGACGTCCACCTGGTGCGCCCCGGCGACACCGCCCAGGCAGGCCCCTTCCGCCTCGAGTTCCTCGGCGGCAGGCACGAGGTGATCCACTCCTCCATCAGCCCGGTCGAGAATGTGGCGGTGCGGGTGGATCGTCACCTGGTGCACCCGGGTGACTCGTACTTCATTCCTGAGGACGGCCTCGCCGTGGAACTGCTAGCAGCCCCGGCCGGTGCACCCTGGCTGAAAGTCGGCGAGATGATGGACTGGATCCTGGCACTGGCTCCGCGAGCCGCCTTCCCCATCCATGAGGGCACGCTCAGCGACTTCGGCCTCGGTCTGCATCACCAGCGCCTGCAGTGGGCTGTCGAGCAGGGTGGCGGCAGCTACATTCCGCTGGCCGTCGAGCAGACCCACACCCTCGCGGACTAAGCGGCAGGCAGACGACACGGGCCAGGCATTCGCCCGGCCCGTGTCGCATGGGGGTCTTACTTGGCGCCTGGCGCCTTACTGGCCTTCTTCATCCGGGCCTGCAGCGTCTTCTCATCGATCGGTGCCTCGCCCGAGGCGATGGCGGCAGCAACCGCGGCGCGCGCCTCGTCCTGCCGCGCCTTCTCGGCGCCCGTGGCGATCTTGGCACGCAGGTGACCGTCTTCGAAACCGAAGGCATCGGTCAGCGCGATCGCGTGGGCGCGGATGCGCGGCAGCAGGCGGTCGATGTAGGCGGTGACCGATTGGGCGCGCTGGGCGCTCATGCGACCGTTCATCAGGTACCAGGCCAGGTTCTTCTCGATGATGGTGAAGCCGTAGAGGTCACGCAGCCAGGTGAGGATCTGCTTGGTGTCCGCGTCCGGCACCTCGGCGATGCCCTCGGTGAAGGCCTCCCACATCAGCAGTTCCGCGTGCGCGCGGGCGGCCTCGATCAGCTCGTTCTGGTTCGCGTTGAACAGGGCGGCAGCCTCCAGCGGCGGCAGCTTCTTGGCGTCCTTCAGACGGCCAGCGATCGTGGCGACCATTTCGTGGACGCGGTCGGTCAGCAGGGCGCGCTGGGCATCAGCGTGCTTCAACTGATCCACCGACCGCGCCGTCGATCCGAAGTCGAAGATCGCCTGCGAGAACTGACGCAGGCCCGATCGGTTGAAGACGCTGTCGCCGACCTGGTCCACAACGTACCCGACCAGCGCACCGGCACCGGCGTTGGCGAACTGCTTGCTGTAGTCAGTGAGCAGACGCTTAGCCACCAGTTGCAGCAGCACGTTGTTGTCGCCCTCGAAGGTGGCGTAGATGTCCAGGTCCGGGCGCAGGTGCACCAGGCGGTTCTCGGACAGGAAGCCGGCGCCACCACAGGCCTCGCGGGCCTCCTGCAAGGTGTCGAGCGCCTGCCATGTGGTGAGCGACTTCACGGCAGCGGCGTAGGTTTCGAGGTCCTGGCGCGACTGCTCGGTGTCGTTCTCGCCCGAGAACACCTCGTCGAATTGGATCAGCAGTTTCTCGTAGGCGAAGCTCCCGGCGTAGGTCTCGGCCAGCCGAGGCAGCAGGCGGCGCTGGTGACGCTGGTAGTCCAGCAGCACCTGCTCCTCGGCCGGGTCGCCGCCGGTGAACTGGCGACGCTCGTTGCCGTAGCGCAGCGCCACGGTCAACGCCACCGCGCTGGCGGTCACCGCAGCACCGGTCAGGGACACGCGGCCCTGCACCAGGGTGCCGAGCATGGTGAAGAAGCGGCGACCGGGGCTGGTGATCGGCGAGGAGTAGGTCCCGTCCTCGGCCACGTCCCCATAGCGGTTCAGCAGATTCGTGCGCGGCACGCGGACATTCGTGAAGTGCAGTCGCCCATTGTCGATGCCATTCAGACCACCCTTGAGGCCGTCATCCTCGCCACCGACGCCCGGCAGGAAGTTGCCCTCGTCGTCACGGATCGGCACGAAGAAGGCGTGCACGCCGTGGTTGACGCCGCGAGTAATGAGCTGGGCGAACAGCACGGCCGCCTTGCCGTGCAGCGCCGCGTTGCCGAGGTAGTCCTTCCACGCCGCGCGATAGGGCGTGTTGATGACAAACTCCTGCGTCTCCGGGTCGTACGTCGCGGTGGTCGCGATCGAGGCGACATCGGATCCGTGGCCGGTCTCGGTCATCGCGAAGGCGCCAGGAATCTTGAGGCTCATGATGTCCGGCAGCCACCGGTCGTGGTGCTCCTTGGTGCCCAGGTGCAGCACGGCCGCACCGAACAGGCCCCACTGGACGCCAGCCTTGATCTGCAGCGAGGGGTCGGCCAGCACGAGGTCACCGAAGGCCGCGATATTGCCACCATGGTTGTCCTCGCCGCCGAGGTGCTTGGGGAAGGCCCGGTGCACGGCGCCAATATCGACGAGCTTGTGCAACTGCTCAAGCACGCGAGCGCGATGATCGGCCATGCTGAGGCCCGGCACATGCTGCAGGGCAGGATCGAGCGCCGCGGCACGTGCGGCAGTGCGCTCCTTCGCCCAACGCCCGAGGAGAGCGCGGTGCACCCAGTCCTTGTCGAGCGTGTATGCGGTCGGATCAACAGTGCTCATGGCAATCCCTTCCTTGATCTCAAGGCACAGGCTAACCCTGTTGCAGCACACGCGTGGGCTCTGCACAGTAACCCCACAAAGCAGCAGCGATTCATCCGCAGTCGTATTGCGGAACAGTACAAGCCAACTGTGAAGTGGCCGCGACTCGAATCGGAATGAGACGATGGAGCCGCTCGCGACATTTCCCAGGTATGGAGGCCTTTGTGACCGAGGCGGTAACCGCTCCGCCCACGCCAGAGCACGACGATCGTGCCCTGCTGCACGCCGCCACGCGCGGCGACCAGGAGGCGTTCCGGCAGCTCTACCAGCGCCACGTCCGTCCGGTCTACTGGCTGGCGCACACCCTGCTGAGGCAGGCGGCAGATGCCGAAGACCTCACCCAGGAGGTGTTCTTCACTGCCTGGAACAAGCGCGGACAGATCAATATCGTCGGCATCTCGCTGCTGCCCTGGCTGCTCACCACCTGTCGCCTGCAGGCGATGAACCGCCTTCGGCTGGCCCAGCGCCGCGCCACCGATATTGACCAGTTCGCCGTGGAAGCGGCGGTCCACACCGGTCTCGACACCGAAGCCCAGGTGGAGCAGCGCGCTGTGATGGCCGCGATCGACGGGATTGTGGCGCAGTTGGCCCCACTCGACCAAGAGATTTACCGAGCCTGCCTGCTCGAAGGCCACACCTACGAGGCCGCCGCGAAGGCACTCGGCGTGAGTCAGGGCGCGGTTCGCAACCGCCTGGCTCGCATTCGCGTCCGGCTGCGTGCCGGCATCTCCGCAGACCAGCCGCTGGCTGGCGCGAAGGGAACGAAGTCATGAACGACAACCACCTGCCCGCCCTACAGGGTGACGCCCTTGAGCGGATGCAATCCGCCGTCATGGGCCGCATTTCGGTGCACGAACGCCACAAGCAGCAGCGTCGAGTCGCACTCGGCGGCGGCGCCGCTCTGCTGGTCGCCGCTACCGTCGTCGGCTCGCTGGCGACTGGCGGCCTCGGCGGTCCGGTCGACATTGCGAGCCCGGCTAGCGCTGGCGGCGACAAGAACCTTGCCAGCGAGTTCGGCGGCGATACCAGCATGAGTGGCGGTATGGCAGGCGAGGACATGGGCATCATGGGAGGTTCCAATGACTTCGGCGGCGCTTCCATCGCGGAGGCCCCGACGAGTCCGGACGCCAAGTCCAACGACCGCCAGGTCATCGTCAACGGTTGGGCCTCGGTGGTGGTGCCCGACGTCGCCGAGGCGGTCAGTGAGCTCGGTTCGCTCGCTGCCTCCTACGGTGGGCACGTGCAGTCGCGCTCCCAGTACGGCGAGGGCATGGACGCAACCGGCAGCATCACCGTGCGGGTACCAGCCACCTCGGTGAACCCCTTCATCGAGGCGCTGCGGGAGCTCGGCACCGTGCAGCAGGTCCGCCTCGGCGAGGACGATGTCACGCTGCAAGTCACCGACCTTGCGTCCCGCATCTCCAGCCTGCGCGCCTCGGTGGAGCGGCTCGAACAGCTCATGGCCGAGGCCGACAACGTCACCGAGCTGCTCGAGGCGGAGTCACAGCTCTCGCTGCGCCAGTCCGAACTGGAATCGCTGCTGAGCCAGCAGGCGTACTTGAACGAGAATGTGGCGCTGGCCACCCTCACCGTGGAACTGACTGCGAAGCCGACCCCGGTCTCGATCGAGCCGGAAGGCTTCGAAGGCGGCTTGCTGGCCGGCTGGAACGCACTGGTCGGCTTCTTCAGCGTGCTCATGGTTGGCCTCGGGCTGATCCTGCCGTGGCTGGGCCTGTTGGTCGTGCTCGGCCTGCTGGTCTGGCTGATCGCCCGGCTGCGTCGCGGACGGCGTGCCCCGGCGAGCGCGGCAGCGGTCGCGCCCCCGGGACCCCCCCCGGCGCAGCAGTAACGCTCAATTCAAATCGGGAGG
>JAEZHW010000091.1 GCA_023436775.1 Actinomycetes bacterium | reverse complement strand
TGTTCTTAACCCGGGGGGGCCCCCCGGGGCGGGGCCCCCCAGCCCCCTCAGGCTCTCTTCCCCTTGGCCCTCCTCCCTCACCGCATCTCACGAAGCAGGACACGCGAACTATGAACCGTTACTCCCTGGGTATCGACTACGGCACGAGCTCGTGCCGGGCGATCGTCGTCGATCTGACCGACGGCAGTGAGGTTGCTGAGGCGGTCTATCACTACCAGGCCGGCACCGGCGGCGTCATCACGCTCGACGCCGACCCCGAACTGGCCCGCCAGGACCCGGCCGACTACCTGGCCGGTCTGGAATTCACCGCGCGCGAGGCGATTGCCAAGGCCGTGGCGACCGTGCCCGGCTTTGTGCCGGCTGAGATTGCCTCGGTGGGCTTCGCGACCACCGGCTCGACCCCGATCCCGGTCGACCGCGAGGGCACGGCGCTCTCGCTGCTGCCGCAGTTCAAGGACCGGCTCGCTGCCAAGGCGTGGCTCTGGAAGGACCACACCTCGCACGAGGAGGCAGCCCGGATCACCGAAACCGCCTGGAAGATGCGCCCGGACTACATCCGCGCCTATGGCGGTACCTATTCTTCCGAGTGGTTCTGGGCCAAGATTTGGCACTGCTCGGTCGAGGACCCTGAGGTCTTCGAAGCGGCCTACAGCTGGGTGGAGCTCACCGACTTCCTGGTCGGCGCGCTCACCGGCACCGCCGCTCCGGACAAGCTCAAGCGCAGCGCCACCCCGGCCGGCCACAAGGCCTTCTACTCCGAGGCCTGGGGCGGTCTGCCGGACGAGGAGTTCCTGAACGCCCTCGACCCGAAGCTCGCTGCGCTGCGCAGCCGCCTGTACGACAAGGCGTACCCGACCACCGAAATCGCCGGCTACGTCACTCCGGACTGGGCCGAGCGTACCGGCCTCGAGGTCGGCACCCCGGTTGCCGTTGGGCACTTCGACGCGCACGCAGCCGGTGTGGCTGGTGGTGCGCGCGAAGGCACCTTCGTCAAGGTGATGGGCACCTCGACCTGCGACGTCACCGTGATCCCGGCTCCCGCGGACGGCTCCATCCCGGACATCCCCGGTATGTGCGGCGTGGTCCCGGACGCCATCATCCCCGGCAAGCTTAGCGTCGAGGCTGGTCAGTCCGCGGTGGGCGACATCTTTAACTGGTTGTCGAACGAATTCCTCGGCGGCGCTGGTGCCACCGACGACCTCGCGACGATCGGCGCCCGGGCCGAACAGCTGCGCGCCGGCGAGCACGGCTTGCTGGCCCTGGACTGGCAGAACGGCAACCGCTCGGTGCTGGTGGACCAGCGCCTCACTGGTCTGATCCTGGGCCTGACGCTGCACACCGAGCCGCACCACGTGCTGCGCGCCCTGGTCGAGGCCACCGCCTTCAGCGCCCGTCGCATCATCGAGACCGTCGAGGCCGGCGGCTCGCCGATCACCCGCGTGGTCGCTGCTGGTGGTCTGCCCAGCCACGCCCCGTGGATGATTCAGGTGTACGCCGACGTGATTGGCCGCGAGATCATCGCCACCGCCTCGGCGCAGGGCTCGGCCCTTGGTGCTGCCCTGGTCGCCGCCGTGGCTGCGGGCGAGTTCGAGTCGATCGAGGAGGCCCAGGACCGTCTGGTGCACTACCGCGACCACGTCTTTACCCCTTCGGCAGACGCGGCTGAGGTCTACAACCGCATCTACGCCGAGTTCACTGCCGTCCACGACGCCTTCGCGAAGACCGGCGTGCTCGGCTCAGTGATGAAGCACATGTTGGACATTCGTGACGCAGCCCTGAAGGAGGACTGATTCCATGAGCGGATCGGCAGCGAAGCCGTACCAGAACACGATCGGTGTGCACGGCCTGGTCTGGGCCGGCGCCTGGAGCGAGGCGGACGCGCACTCCGCCATCTCGAAGGCGAAGGCCGCAGGCTATGACCTGATCGAGGTCCTCTTTATGGACCCGTCCTCGATCGACGTGAAGATGACCCGTCGCATCCTGGACGAGTACGAGATGCGCGCCGCGGCCACGCTCGGCCTGTCGGCAGCCACCGACGTGTCCAGTGAGGATGAGGACGCGGTCGCAGCCGGCAACAAGCTGCTCACCGAGGCCGTCAACGTGGGTGTTGACCTGGGTCTCGAATACCTCGGTGGTGTGGTCTTCGGTGCGCTGCAGAAGTACAGCGCCCCGGTCACCCCGAAGGGGCGGCAGAACTCGATCGAGGCGGTTCGCCGCATGTGCGAACTGGCCGCGAAGTCGAACCTCCCGATCGGTCTCGAAGTGGTGAACCGCTACGAGTCGAACCTGCTCAACACCGGCGCTCAGGCCGTTGAGTACATCAAGGAGGTCGGCGCCGACAACCTGTACGTTCACCTCGACACGTACCACATGAACATCGAGGAGAACGACTTCGGCCAGGCAGTGCGCACCTGTGGTGACCTGCTCGGCTACGTCCACATTGGTGACAGCCACCGGGGCTACCTGGGCACGGGCACCGTCGACTTCGACAGCCTGTTCCGTGCGATGGCTGAAATCAACTACACCGGCACCATCACCTTCGAGAGCTTCTCCTCGACCGTGGTGGATCCGAACCTCAGCTACACCCTCGCCATTTGGCGCAACCTCTGGGAAGACAACCTCGACCTGGCCCGTCACGCACGCGGCTTCATCGAGGCACAGCTGCGAAGCGCTGCGCGCCTGTAGCCACTGATGGCTCGGCCGCGCCCCCATAGCGGCCGAGCCATTCTCTTTCTCGGCGTTTGCTCGGTACCACAACAAGAAAGCATCTGATGACTCTCCCCAAGCCAGTCAGTGACCTCATCGCTCGCTCCAACCGGATCGGCGAGGACCCCCGCAACACGAACTACGGTGGCGGTAACACCTCCGCCAAGGGCTCGACCATCGACCCTGCCAGCGGCGAAAGCGTCGACCTGGTTTGGGTGAAGGGTTCCGGCGGTGACCTGCGCACCCTGAACGAGAACGGCCTGGCCGTGCTGCGCCTGGACAAGGTGCACCAGCTCAAGAACGTGTACCGCGGCATCGAGTACGAAGACGAGATGGTCGCGCGCTTCGAGTACTGCATGTTCGGCAAGGGTGGTGCTGCCCCCTCGATCGACACCTCGATGCACGCTCTGGTGGATGCCGCCCACGTGGACCACCTGCACCCGGACTCGGGTATCGCGATCGCGAACGCCGCCGACGGTGAGGAACTGACCCGCAAGATCTACGGCGACAAGGTGCTGTGGATTCCGTGGCGTCGCCCCGGCTTCCAGCTCGGCCTCGACATCGCCGCCATGAAGGAAGCCCACCCCGAGGCGATCGGTGGCATTCTCGGTGGCCACGGCATCACCGCCTGGGGCGACACCTCGGAAGAGTGTGAAGCCAACTCGATGTGGATCATCCGCACCGCTGAGGAGTACATCGCCAAGCACGGCAAGCCCGACCCCTTCGGTGGCGTGGTTGCCGGTCGCGAACCGCTGCCGCGTGAGGAGCGCCGCGCCCGCGCCGCCGCACTGCTGCCGACCATCCGTGGCCTCGCCTCGACCGATGGCGTGGTTGTGGGTCACTACATCGACAGCGACGAGGTGCTGGAGTTCCTGGCCAGCGAGAAGGCGGAAGCCCTCGCAGCGCTGGGCACCAGCTGCCCGGACCACTACCTGCGCACCAAGGTCAGCCCGCTGTTTGCGACCGTGACCAACAACGACTCGGTGGAGGCGGTGCTGGAGAACCTGCGCGCTGGCCACGCGGTCTACCGCGAGGAGTACCGCGCGTACTACGAGCGCAACGTCGAGCCCACCTCGCCTGCCATGCGCGGCGCTGACCCGCGCATCGTGCTGGTGCCGGGCGTGGGTATGTTCAGCTTCGGTAAGGACAAGCTGACCGCCCGCGTTGCCGGTGAGTACTTCGTCAACGCCATCAACGCGATGCGCGGTGCCGAGGCGCTGTCGAGCTACCAGCCGGTGCCCGAGAAGGAGAAGTTCCGGATCGAGTACTGGGAGCTCGAGGAGGCCAAGCTCCGTCGCGCCCCGAAGCCGAAGGCCCTGCAGGGTCGCGTTGCTCTGATCACCGGTGCTGCCAGCGGCATCGGTAAGGCCACCGCACAGCGCCTTGCTGCTGAGGGTGCCTGCGTCGTGATCGCAGACCTGGATCTGGAGAAGGCCCAGGCAGCGGCCGCCGAGATCGGCTCGACCGACGTGGCCGTTGGTGTGGCTGCGAACGTGATCGAAGAGGACCAGATCATTGCGGCCGTGAACGAGGCGGTGCTCGCCTTCGGTGGCGTGGACCTGGTCGTGAACAACGCTGGCCTGTCCATCTCGAAGGCCGCGGTCGACACCACGGTCGAAGACTGGGACCTGCTGCACAACGTGATGGCGCGCGGCTCGTTCCTGGTCTCGCGGGAGACGGCGAAGGTCATGATCGCCCAGAACATGGGTGGCGACATCATCTACATCGCCAGCAAGAACTCGGTCTTCGCCGGTCCGACCAACATCGCCTATTCGGCGACCAAGGCCGACCAGGCACACCAGGTGCGTCTGCTCGCCGCCGAGCTCGGTGCCCACGGCATCCGCGTCAACGGCATCAACCCGGACGGCGTGGTGCGCGGCTCGGGCTTGTTCGCCAACGGCTGGGGAGCACAGCGTGCCAAGACCTACGGCGTCAGCGAGGACAAGCTGGGCGAGTACTACGCCAGCCGCACCCTGCTGGGTCGTGAAGTCTTCCCCGAGGATGTCGCGAACGCCGTGTTCGCGCTCGTCGGTGGCGACCTGGAGAAGACCACCGGTCTGCACGTGACCGTCGACTCGGGCGTGGCCGCAGCCTTCCTGCGGTAGGCCCGTCAGCATCGGAGGCGCCGGGGGGCGGCCCAAGTCAGTCACTTATACTTGCACTGGCTCGGGCCGGCCACCGAGCCGGACAAGGCAGGACCGCTATGACTGCAACAGCACAGCCCCTGAACGGCCAAGGCGTCGTGGTGCTCGGCAGTGTGAACCACGACCAGGTGCACCGTGTGCACGCCTTCCCGGGCCCGGGTGAAACGGTGTTGGCGCAGGAGTCCTTCGAGTTCGCTGGTGGGAAGGGGCAGGCCCAGGCCACGGCAGCCGCCCGCTTCGGCAGCCCTACTCGGCTGATCGCAGCGATCGGCGACGACGAGGCGGGACGACTCAGCCTGCGCCACCTCGATCAGTCTGGCGTCAGCCTCGAGCTCGTGCGCGTGCTGCCCGGGGTTCGCTCCGGCCGCGCGGTGGTGATGATCGACGCTGCTGCCGAGAATTCGATCCTGGTCGAGCGTGGCGCGAACGCGCACTTGCAGTCGCTCACTGACTCGGATCTGGCAGCGATCGCGGCGGCTCGGGTGCTGCTGGTGCAGCTCGAGACTGGTACCGCTGCCCCGATTGCGGCCATCCAGCACGCGGCCGCGAACGGGACGACGGTGGTGCTGAATGCGGCACCGGTGCAGTCGCTGCCGGAAGCAGTCTTGCGCCTCGTTGACGTGTTGATCGTCAACGAGGTGGAGGTTCGCCAGCTCGGGGGCAACCGGTCTCTCGACGCGGCGGTGCAGCATCTGCTGCAATGGGTACCGAGCGTGGTGGTGACCCTGGGCGGTGCGGGAGGTGTGCTCGCGCAGCGCGGGGAAGCGGTACAGCGGTTTGGCACGCTCAACGTTGAGCCCGTCGATACTACCGGCGCGGGCGATGCATGCTGCGGGGTGTTGGCCGCAGCGATTGAGCAGGGGATGCCCCTGGCGGAAGGTCTGCAGCGCGCGCTGCTGGCCGGCTCGCTGGCGGTGCAGTCGATGGGCTGCGCCCCCTCAATCCCGGACCGTGCCGCCGGGGGCGCGGGCCCCGCCACCGATGTGG
>JAEZHW010000054.1 GCA_023436775.1 Actinomycetes bacterium | reverse complement strand
GGCGAGTGCTTCGGCACTCGCCCTTTCGCCGTTCTGTAAACCCGAACTTTGGGTCCGAGCAGTTATCGCAGTGGCCACCCGCGCGCAGCCCGGAAGTTCGGGTCACGCTGCGCACGCATGTACGCCTCGAAGTTCGCCGCCTGGTCGTCATGCCACTGAGCCTGCCGTACCTGTAGCTCCGCAATCGGGAGGTGCAAATCCGCCGGGAAGCGTCGAGCGAGAGCCTGAGCGATCCGGCCGGCCGCAATGGCATCCGCACTGGCCTCGTGCGCGTCCGTGAGCGGCACACCGTAGTGCTCCGCGGTCACGCCCAACTGACGCTTGCCGCGACGGTAACGATCGACCGCCTTATCAATGACGAGCGGATCAATAATGGCCATCGGCTCGCCGAGGGGTTCCAGCCCGTATCGCAGGGCTTCCTCGCGCAGGATCGTCAGGTCATACGGTGCGTT
The DNA here is from genome assembly GCA_023436775.1 of Actinomycetes bacterium. GTDB lineage: Bacteria > Actinomycetota > Actinomycetes > Actinomycetales > Microbacteriaceae > JAEZHW01. The sequence goes on along the minus strand of JAEZHW010000054.1, from coordinate 14,784 downwards.
GTAAATCACAACCGCTAGGCCGTCTGCCTGCAAGCCACGAAGTCGATCCAGGATCTCCGCGACCACCTCGGCGGCGGGACGGCCTTCCGCGCGAGCGCGTTCGGTGCTGATGCCGTGCACTGCAGCGGCGGCGGGCGGAATCTCAACGCCTGGATCGGCGAGCCAGTTCCACGCCGCAGTGACACCACCGTCAGCGTCCAATACCCCGAGGTGGGCCGTCACGATCCGCGCCGTGCGGACGTCCACCCCCGTGGTCTCAAGGTCGAATACGGCCAGGGGAGCGGCCCAGTCGGGCAAAGCCTCAGTCACATCAGTCACACCACCACTGTAGGGCTCGCCCCCGCCATTCCTACGGCGCCATCCCCAGCCCACCGTAGACTGGCCACGATGAATGCGCAGTCCCCCTACGCCAGCGCCCTGGCGGCGATTCCCCAGCGGCAGGCCCAGATCAGTGTTCTTGGCGCCGTGACGCAGTACTGGGAGTATGGGCCCGCCGACGCCGATACCGTGTTGCTGTTCGTGCATGGTTTCCGCGGGGATCATCACGGCCTGGAACCAGTCGTCGCTCACCTGGGTGGTAACGTCCGCATCATCGCGCCAGACCTGCCTGGCTTCGGCACTTCCGAGGTGCTGCCGGAACGCGAGCATGACTTGCAGGCCTTTGTCGACTGGCTCATTGCATTCCGTGAGCAGGTGGTTCCGGGCGAGCCCACCACCTTCGCGGTACTCGGGCACTCCTTCGGCTCGATTGTGGTGTCAGCGGCAGCGGCAGCGGGCCTGCGCACGCCGCGCGTGATCCTCGTGAACCCTATCGCTGCGCCGGCCCTTGAGGGTCCACGTGGCCTGCTGACTCGTCTCGCTGTCTTCTACTACTGGGTCGGGTCGAAACTGCCACAGCGGCTCGGGTTCTGGGCGTTGCGCTGGCGCTTGGTCACCCGGATCATGTCGGTCACCATGGCAAAGACCAAGGACAAGTCCCTGCGGCGCTGGATTCACCAGGAGCATGACCGGTACTTCGGTGGCTTCGCCGACCGGGACAGCCTGTTGCAGGCCTTCAAGACCAGCGTCTCGCACAATGTCGCCGAGGCGGCTGCGGCGATTCCGCAACCGACGCTGCTGATCGCAGCCGCCCAGGACGACATCACGCCCGTCGCTGCCCAGCACGACCTCCAGCAGCGCTTTCCGGACGCGACGCTGGTGGTGATCGAGGGCGTGGGGCACCTGATCCACTACGAGACCCCCACGCAGGCGGCTGAGGCGATCCGCGCTTTCTTGCCCGGCTCGGATCGCACTGCGTAGCATTCATGCGGCTCTGGAGTCTGCATCCGCGACTACTCGATCGGCAGGGATTGCTGGCGTGCTGGCGGGAGGGCCTCTTGGCCCAAGCGGTGCTGCTCGAGCAGACACGCGGCTACCGCAATCATCCGCAACTGCAACGCTTCCAAGCCTGCACGGATCCGCCCGGGGCAGTCGGCGCCTATCTTGCGGGGCTGGTCGCCGAGGCACATGCCCGCGGATACCGCTTCGCTGGCGACAAGATCATCCACTGCGATCGCAGCGTGACCATTCCGGTCACCGAGGGTCAAGTCAACTATGAGTTGCAGCACCTGCGAGCAAAGCTCGCGACCAGATCGCCGGAGCGACTCCTGATCCTCGATACACCAGGGGAGCTCGTCCACCCACTATTCCGAGTGCGACCGGGCGAGGTGGCGGACTGGGAACGACCGGTAGCGCCCTAGAGGGTGCGGGACAGCGGCATGCCCTCGATGGCATCCGGGTCATTGGGATAACTCACCAGGGTGAGCGAGGAGCCATCCGACTCGAACTCGTACACGCCGCCATTGCGAATGTAGTCACCTGGGGCGGGCAGGTTCCAGTCGCTGAGGTGACGAATGAGCGAGCCAATGACCCCTCCGTGGCTCACCACGATGATGCCGGTGTCAGCCGGATACTCGGCGCCCAGTTCCAGGGCAGCACCGAAGGCGCGTTCGATGACGGCATCGCGTGGTTCAATGCCCGGGGCACGATCGATCGCGCCGAAGCGCGCCCGGATTTGCTCGCTGAGCAATCCCTCTGCCCGACCGTAGCGACGCTCAGCGAAGGCGGGGAGTGCACCGGCGTAGTCCAGTCCAATGACCGCACCGATTCGCTCGGCGGTCTCTCGCGCCCGCAGCAGGCCGCTGCTCATCAAGACTGACCAGCCGTAGCCACTCTGCGCGAGGACATGCCCGGCATCGGTGGCTTGGCTACGACCCGTGTCATTCAGCTCGATATCGGATGAGCCCTGCACCCGGCCTGCAAGATTCCAATCCGTCTGACCGTGCCGGACTAATGCGAGTCGAACCATGATTCGAGCCTACGACAGTTCAGGCACTGGTTCCGGGGGATTGCCCCGGCTCTGACCGAATTGCCCTGCGCCGCCAGCGAACGGGGCGTAGAGGTCAGGACGGATTAGGCAGTGAGTCGTTCGGCGAGCCACGAGAGAGCCTCCGAAGTCCCCGACTCGATCCGGACCGTGGCCCGCGAGTCCGCCTTCGATGGACCAAGGTTCACCACAACCACTGGCATGCGGCGTCGGCGCGCCACTTCGAGCAAGCGGACGCCAGAGTTGACCGCCAGCGACGAGCCGGCGATCAGCAGCGCCTCGGCAGTGTCGACCATTTTGCGAGCCCGATCAAAGCGTTCGACCGGAACAAACTCGCCGAAAAAGACCATGTCCGGCTTGAGCAGGCCGCCGCAGACCAGGCAATCCGGCACGACAAATCGGTCAATGTCGGTCGGGAACGGCGCCGCGTCGCCATCAGGACGGAACTCGAGGCTGGTGGAGTCGTTGATCCACGGGTTGAGGGCGCGGATTTGCTGATTGATACGGTCCCGGTGGAAGCGGTGGCCGCAGCTCAGGCAGACCACCTGATCTAGTGCACCGTGGAGTTCAACCACATGCTGTGATCCGGCGCGTCGATGCAGGCCATCGACATTCTGGGTGACCAGGCCGGTCATCAAACCATGCTGCTCGAAGGCGGCGATGGCCGTATGCCCCGGGTTCGGTTGCACCTTCTCAAAGACCGCGCCGCCAAGGTGGCCGCCAAGCCAATAGCGCTGACGGTAGGCAGGGTCGGCGACGAACTGACCGAAGGTCATCGGGGTACGGTGATTGCGCCCCTTGCCCCGGTAGTCCGGAATGCCAGAGTCGGTACTCACACCAGCCCCCGTGAGCACGGCAAAACGACGCCCATCCAGCACCGCACGAGCCGCTTCGAGGGTCTCGAGGGTGCTGCCGGCTGGCGCCGTGATCATCGACATGCGCACCCAAAACCCTTCGTGTGACCTGGCCGAGGACAGTCTCTGCCGCCCGGCACGTTAATAATCTACGCCGAGTAGTTTTCGGGAATGTTTCGTGCGGCTGCGCATTTGGCAGAACAGGACGCGCGTAGGCTCATGGTGTGAACGTGCTGTTGCGTCGCTGCGCCGACTGGATGATGCACCTGCGTCTGCCGTGGTGGTTCCGTCTGACATCGGGCCTCGGTATCGCCGCACTCGGTGCGGTTCTGGCCATCCGGCCCACGACGGCACTCGGTGTCCTGATCCTGCTGTGCGCGCTCGGGCTGATCGTGTCTGGGCTGATCGGCATTGTGACGGTACTGCAGCGAGGTGGGGCTGCTACACCGTGGATCCTGTGGCTCGGCAGCGTGCTTGCGGGCGTCCTCGTGCTGAGCTGGCCCGGTCTCGGCGTGCGAGCCCTGGCACTCGTCGTGGGCGCTGCCCTGCTGCTGCAGGCGTTGGCCACGGCGGTGACTGCGGTACGGCAGCGGGAGTCGCTGGATCAGCGGATTGCCACTGGCCTGCTGGGTATTGCGGGCATCGTCGCCGGTGTGCTTGCCATGTCCTGGCCGGATGTGACGCTGCTCGTTGTTTCGGTGGGCTTCGGGGCCTGGCTTATCCTGCTTGGACTGCGCCTGGCCTGGTCCGCGATTGCTGGGCGAGTTGCGCCGGCGGCCCAGCCGGGGCTGGCGACGGAAGCAGCGCCTCGCCGCAACCTGCTGCAGCGCTGGATGCGAACCATCGGTGCGGTCGCAGCGATTGCATTGGCAGTCCTCGGTATGCAGCTATCCAGTCGAATCCATGCTGGATCACCGGTGGTGGACGGCTTCTATGACTACGCCGATGTCCTCCCCGACCAACCGGGCGTGCTGCTACGTGCGGAGCCATTGGATCGTGCTGTGCCAGCGACCGCGCAGGCCTGGCGGATCCTGTATACCTCGACCCGCGCAGACGGTCGGATCGCGCTTGCCAGCGGCCTCGTCGTGACACCACGCGACGGTACTGGCCGCTTTCCGGTCATCACGTGGGCGCATGGCACGACCGGTGCTGCACAGCAGTGCGCTCCGACACTGGCCGAGGACCCGTTTGATGCGGGCGCAATGTACGTGCTGCCCGCGATCGTGGAACAGGGCTGGGCCCTGGTTTCGGCCGACTACTTCGGACTCGGGACCGACGGGGTGCATCCGTATCTCATCGGGGTGGAGAGCGCGAACGCCGTGCTCGATGCCCGCCGCGCCGCGAGCCAGTTGGCGGATGCGCAACTCGGTACGCAGTCGGTGCTGTGGGGCCACTCGCAAGGTGGCGGTGCCGCGCTGTGGGCTGCTGCCCGAGCAGGGGAGTACGCACCGGATCTCGGGATCACCCACGCGGCCGCCCTCGCACCGGCTGCCATGTTGCCGGAATTGCTCGCTCACCTGCCGCACGTTATCGGCGGCAGCGTCTTCGGCGCCTTCGCCTTCCAGGCATATGCGGATGCCTACCCGGACGTCACTTGGAACGAGTACATCCGGCCGGGAGCAGAGCCTATCCTGCGCGCGATTGCTTCGCGCTGCCTGGCGGAACCGGGCGTGCTGGTGAGTGTCCTGGAGGCCCTGTCACTGCACTTCGATCCGGAGCTGTTTCGCGTCGATCCGACCACTGGCGCCTTTGCCGCTCGGCTGGAAGAGAATGTGCCGCCGGCCGCGCCCGGCGTCCAGGTCCTCCTGGCACAGGGTGGTGCGGATCCGCTGATTACGCCCGCGACGCAGCGTCGCTACGTTGCAGAGACCTGCGCGGCCGGGGGAGCCATTGAATACCGCGAGTACCCTGGCCTGGATCACCTGGGGCTGGTGCAACCAGAATCCGCCTTGATTCCTGAGTTGCTGGACTGGACAGCCTCGATCTTTGCCGGCGCTGGGCCGGCCTCGTCGTGCGGCTAGCCTGGAACCATGCAGCAAGCCCGACCGATCATCGACGAGGCAGCGCGCCTGGTGCTGCTGCGGGACTATCGCGACCTCACCGATAGCGCCTTGCGCAGCATCAGCGAGCCCGCGGAGGGCTTGTACATCGCAGAATCCCTGAAGGTCCTGGACCGCGCCCTGCGCGCAGGGCACCGGCCCCGTTCAGTCCTGACTGAGGCCAAGTGGCTGCCGGACCTTGAGGAAGTCTTGGCGCGTCACCCCGGCATCAACGATGTGCCGATCCTCGTCGCCGATGCTGCCGAACTGGAGTCCATTACTGGCTACCGTGTCCACCGCGGCACCCTGGCCTCGATGCATCGGCCCACACTGCCGGAACCGGCCGCGATCCTGCGTGGCGCCCGCCGCGTGGTGGTGCTGGACAGCATCGTGGATCACACCAATGTCGGCGCCATCTTCCGCAGCGCGGCGGCCTTCGGCGCCGACGCAGTGGTGCTGACGCCGGAGGCCGCGGACCCGCTGTACCGCCGCAGCGTGCGGGTCAGCATGGGCACGGTCTTCCAAGTACCGTGGACGCGCCTGCCGGCCTGGCCCGCCGCAGCCGACATGCTGCACGAGGCGGGCCTCACCATCCTGGCCCTCGCCCTGACCCCAGATGCCATCAGCCTCGATGCCGTCGACACCAGCATGCCGTACGCGGTGGTCTTCGGCACCGAAGGCGATGGCCTCAGCCGTCGAGCGCTCCAAGCCGCCGATCAGGTCGTGATTATCCCCATGTCCGGTGGTGTGGACTCACTGAATGTGGCTGCCGCAAGTGCGGTCACCATGTGGCACCTGCGCGAGCAGCGAGGCTGATCCATCGGGTCAGGCCGAGCGCTCGGCCGTTGCCCCATCCTCAAGCGGCTCGAGCAGTTCGATCGGTGTGATGCTGCTCGGACGCGGCCGCTTCGGGAGCCGACCGTCGCCACTGGACTGGTGGCGGATCCGGCGAATGACCCACGGCACCAAGTGCTCCCGCGCCCACTGCAAGTCCTCTGCCCGCGCCTGGCGCCAGGACTGAGGTGGCATCGGAGCTGGGAGCATGGGCTCCAGGTCGTTCTCGACGTTCAGGGCCTCCAGCACCATCCGGGCCACCGTGTGGTGGCCGAGTGCATTCATGTGCAGCCGGTCCTCGGACCACATGCGCTGGTCTTGCACCTCATGGAGCGCCCACATGTCGGCCACGATGCAGTCATACTTGCGCGCGATGAGGCGAATGTTCTCGTTGTAGATCGCCACCTTGCCGCGCAACGGTCGGAACACAGGGGAGAAGCGCACGTCGACGCCGGTAAACAGCACGATCGTGGCGTTGTCACGACTCAGCCTCGCGACCGCTGCATCGAACTGCTCGGCGATGTCGTCGGGGTCGCTGCCGATATGCAGCACATCATTCCCGCCCGCCGAGATCGTGATCAGATCGGGACGCAAGGCCAGGGCCGGCTCAACCTGCTCCTCGACGATCTGGGCGATGAGCTTGCCGCGAATCGCGAGGTTGGCATACGCGAATCCCTCGGTACGGATGGCGAGCTGCTCGGCAACGCGGTCCGCCCAGCCACGCAGGCCACCCTGCGCTGCCGGTTCTGGGTCGCCGAGCCCTTCGGTGAACGAGTCACCCAGGGCGACGTAACGCTGCCACGGGTGCTGCGCTTCGCTGCTGAAAGAACGTTCATCGGTCATACCGAAAAACTAGCGAGGACTTCCCAGAAGTTGGCCGAGAGTCACGTCATAGGATGGATTCGCACACACCACGGAGGGGGCACAGATGGCACGGGAACGCGGCAAAGTCGCAATCATTGGCGCAGGAAGTGTGGGTACCTCTGTTGCCTATGCGACGCTGATCCGTCGCTCCGCGCGGACGGTCGCAATCTACGATCTGAACGCACCGAAGGTGGAGGGAGAAGTCCTCGACCTGGCTCACGGCACCCAGTTCACTGGCGCTGCCGCGGTGACCGGTGGTGCGGATCTCGGTGTCATCGCCAACGCAGAGGTCGTGGTGATCACCGCCGGCGCTCGTCAGAAACCGGGCCAGACCCGCCTCGATCTCGCCGCCACCAACGTCGCCATCATTCGCGACCTCATCCCCGCGGTCATCGAGCAAGCGCCGTACGCGGTCTACGTCCTCGTCACCAACCCCTGCGACGTGCTCACCGTCGCCGCGTACGAGGCGGCCGGCGGCGCTGTCCCCGCCGGTCGATTCCTGTCCTCGGGCACCGTCCTCGATTCATCGCGCCTGCGCTGGCGCCTGGCCACGGAAGCCGGCGTCATGCCGAGCAGTGTGCACGCCATGATGCTGGGGGAACACGGTGACACCGAGTTCCCGGTCTGGTCCGCCGCCACGATCGGCGGCGTCCCGATCCGTGACTGGCGACAGTCAGATGGCAGCCAGCCCTTCACCCCCGAGTACCTCGAGCAGATCGCGCACGACACCGCGCACGCGGCCTACCAGGTGATTGCTGGCAAGGGTGCCACGAACTACGCCATCGGCCTCGCCGGTGCCCGCATTATTGAGGCCATCCTGCAGGACCAGCACGCCGTCCTGCCGGTGTCGGGGGTGCTGGACGGTGCATACGGTCTGCACGGCGTCGCACTGTCACTGCCCGTTGTCGTGGGTGCCGAAGGCATCGTACGAACCATTGAACTGCCCCTGGACGAGGCCGAGCGGGCTGCCCTGCATCACTCGGCACAGACGTTGATCGCCTCGGGCCAGTCCCTGGGCCTGAGTATGGGGGCCGCCGGAGGCGCTACCGCGTGAGTGTGATCACCCCGCCCGGGCAACCCCGTGGGTTGGCCGCGGCAGAACACCTGTCGCCGGCCTTCCCAGAGCGGGCTGCTCGCGGTACCGTCCAACCGCTGCGCGCATGGCAGGAAGAGGCCTTGCAGCGCTACTGGGAGGCCGACAGCGAGGACTTCCTCGTTGCAGCAACCCCAGGCGCAGGCAAGACGACCTTCGCGCTGCGTCTCGCTGCCCAACTTCGCGCACGCGGCATCGTGCAGCAGATCATCGTGGTGGCGCCCACCGAGCACCTGAAGCGACAGTGGGCCGATGCTGCAGCGCGAGTCTCGATCCGGCTCGACCCAGGTTTCCAGAACGCGAACAGCGCCATCAGCCGGCACTATCACGGTGCTGCGGTGACCTACGCACAGGTGGCGGTCGCCGCCGAACTGCACCGCCGGATCACTGACCGCGTGTCTACCCTGGTGATCCTCGACGAAGTCCACCATGGTGGCGATGCCCTGAGCTGGGGCGATGCCATCCGCATCGCCTACTCGGGGGCGACCCGGCGCTTGCTGCTATCAGGCACGCCATTCCGTTCGGACGAGGCCACGATCCCCTTCGTGCACTACGAACGCGAGGCGGACGGCACCATGGTCTCGCGCTCCGACTATCGCTACGGCTACGGCCGCGCCCTCCAGGACGGCGTCGTTCGCCCAGTGCTGTTCCACTCCTACGGCGGTACGGCCCGCTGGCGAGACCGCTTCGGCGAGGAGATGTCCGCGAAGCTTGGCGACCCCGACACCGCGGACGTGAGTGCCCAAGCGTGGCGCACCGCGCTCGACCCGGAGGGGGAGTGGCTGCCGTCCGTGCTCCGCGCGGCGGACCGGCGACTGAGCGAGGTGCGGGCCGAAGTTCCCGATGCGGGTGGCCTCGTCATCGCTACCGACCAGCGCACTGCCCGCGCCTACGCCAAAATCCTCCAGGGCATCACCGGCCAGGCACCGACCGTGGTGCTCAGTGACGATCCCAGCGCCTCGGGCAGAATCGAACAGTTCAGCAAGAGCAATGACCGCTGGATGGTGGCGGTTCGCATGGTGTCCGAAGGTGTGGACGTGCCGCGACTGTGCGTCGGTGTGTACGCCACCAACGCCTCGACGCCGCTGTACTTCGCTCAGGTCATCGGCCGCTTCGTGCGCGCGCGGCGGCGTGGCGAGGCGGCCAGTGTGTTCCTGCCGACCGTTCCGGTCCTGCACGAACTTGCCGCCGAGCTTGAGCGTGAACGCGATCACGCACTCGGCCGCAAAGACGGCGCGGGGGACGAGGATGGCCTGCTCGACGACCTTGACGCTGCCAACCGCGAGGATCGTGCCAGTGAGGACCTTACCGAACCCTTCGAGTTCACCGCCCTCGAATCCGAAGCCGAGTTCAGTGGCATGCTCTACCGTGGCGACGCCTTCGGCCTGCCTGCTGCGGTCGGCAGCGTCGAGGAGGAGGATTACCTGGGACTGCCCGGCATCCTGTCGCCAGACCAGGTCAAAGACCTGCTCAGCGCCCGCCAGGAGCGCCAGCGACGCAAGGCCGCAGCCGAGGCGCGCCGACGCGCCGCTGCGCGCCAGGCTGCCATTCTGGCCGGCGGCAGCAAGGCAGATCCGGATCTAGCCACGGCCACGATCCCCGCCAATCCCGATCAGCCCCTGTACCGTACGCTGCAGGAACAGCGGCAGTTGCTCAATAGCTTGGTGGCGATCTACGCCCGGCGCATGAATCAGCCCCACAGCCACGTGCATGCCGAGGCGCGACGTCGCTGTGGCGGGCCGCCGGTCAACCGGGCCAGCGTGGCCCAGTTGCAGGCTCGCATTGATCTGCTGCGGAAGTGGGTCGGGTACTAAGCCCGACCTGCTCCCGGTCGCGGCGCCGATGGGCCGATGCGCCCAGAAACGAATGATGCGGCTGACGTTACCGTCAACCGCATCTGTTCGTGCCCGAGGGGGGACTTGAACCCCCACGCCCGATAAAGGGCACTAGCACCTCAAGCTAGCGCGTCTGCCATTCCGCCACCCGGGCAGGGTGTGGTGTGAACCGAGAATCGACATTAGCACACTCTGCGTAGCACTTTGCACGCAGGGCGCTAGGCTGAGACGCGGCGCTCGCGCAGACCCGTTCTGGGGCAGAGCGAGAGACGGAAAGGGTGATCCATGGGCTCCATGATTGAGGCGCTGATTCTGGGCATTGTGCAGGGCCTTACGGAGTTCCTCCCGATTTCCTCGAGTGCTCACCTGCGCATCACCGGCGCGCTGTTCTTCGATGGCAGGGACCCTGGAGCGACCTTTACTGCGATCACGCAGCTCGGCACGGAGTTGGCCGTGGTGGTCTACTTCTTCAAGGACATCGTGCGCATCATCAAGCGCTGGTATCAATCGTTGTACGGCGGCGTACCGCGCAACGACCCCGACGCACGGATGGGCTGGCTGATCATCCTTGGCACGATCCCGATCGTGCTGGTGGGCTACTTCCTGCAGGAATGCATCCGAGGCGTCTTCCGATCGCTGTGGCTGGTCGCCATCGTGCTGATCGTCTTCGGTGTCCTGCTCGGCCTGGTCGATGCCCTCGCCAAGCGCACCAAGGGCCTCACCGACCTGACGTACCGCGATGGCCTGCTCTACGGCCTCGGTCAGACGCTGGCGCTGGTGCCGGGTGTCTCCCGGTCAGGCGCCACCATCACCGTTGGTCGCGCCCTCGGCTACGAGCGTCCGGCGGCGGCTCGGTTCGCCTTCCTGCTTGCGGTGCCAGCGGTGTTCGGCTCAGGGCTCTACGAACTGACCAAGCTCGATGAGGCGGCCCCTGGCGGCTACGGCATGACTGAGACGGTGCTCGCCACAGGCGTGTCGTTCGTGGTGGGCCTCGCCGTGATTGCGTTCCTCATGAAGTGGATCAGCAAGCACAGCTTCCTGCCGTTCGTGATCTACCGCATCCTGCTCGGTGCCGCGATCATCGTGCTGCTGAGCCTCGGCATCTTGCAGCCGTAGGCGGCGCCGTCACAGGCCGTGCGTGGGCGGCCTACTCCTCGCGCTGGTCCGGACCGAGATCATCCTCAGCATCGGCATCAAAGGGCTCGATCGGGGATTCCGCTGAGCGGCCCGCCTCTTCGAGGTATCGCGCAAACTGCGCTGCAATGGCGTCACCGGAAGCCTCAACCGCGTCCGCGGCATCCCGAGTCTGCTCCAGATCGGCGATGTAGCCGGCGAGTTCGTCATCACCGCCGGTGAGGGCGTCGACGTTGGCTTCCCATTCGCGAGCATCCGACTCCAGATCGCCGCGCGGAATAGCGATGCGCAGCAGCGACTCCACCGCGTCGATGAGTGCCAGCGTCGCCTTCGGCGACGGAGCCTGATGCGCATAGTGGGGGAGCGCTGCCCACGCGGACACGGCCGGAATACCAATGGCTTCAAAGGCGTGCGCCAAGACCGAGACGATGCCCACCGGGCCCTCGTAGCTGCTGCGCTCGATGCCAAGCTCCGCGCGGACCGCCTCGTTTTCGCTGGTCACCGACACATCCACCGGGCGGGTGTGCGGCACGTCCGCGAGCATGGCCCCGAGGATCAACACCCCGGTAACGCCCACCAACTGCGAATAGTCGACCACCTCGTCGACGAAGTCACGCCAAGCACGCGCCGGTTCAGTACCAATCAGGAAACTCATGCGCGGGGCATCGAAGTCATCGCCTCGGCCGCGACGCCGTAGGCCTCCCTCGGCGCCAGAGAACACGGCACTCGGCCACACAATCTGGCTGGCACCCCCGTCGGGCCTGGCCACCATCGGACGGTTGAACTGATAGTCGAAGTAGTCCTGACTCTCGATGACGTGCAACGGAATCGCATCCACGCTGTCCCGCAACAGGCGAGCAGCAGTCGTGGCCGCCTCGCCAGCATCGTTCCAGCCTTCGAAGGCAATCACGAGCAGGTGGCGGTCATGAAACGCTCCGTTGGTCACCCTCGACTCCTTTCGCACGGGCGAACCGTGCCCTGCCCTCAGGATACGCGTCGACCTGGGAGTCCACGGCTAGACTTGAGCGTGTGACTGCCTTGCCTGCCGCCGTACTCTGGGACCTCGACGGAACCCTCGTTGATACCGAACCCTATTGGTGGCAGGCCGAAGGTGACCTGGTGGAATCCTTTGGTGGATCCTGGAGTCTCGAACAGGGGCAAGCGCTGATCGGCAGCGGCCTCGACTACTCCGCTGGCGTACTACAGGCCGCGGGCGTGGCTATGGAGCGCGACGAGATCGGTACGTTGCTGGGCAACCAGGTCCTCGACATGATGCGGCAACGCATTCCGTGGCGTCCCGGCGTCCCAGCCCTGCTCCACGCCCTGCATGAGGCCGGCGTCCCGCAAGCCATTGTCACGATGTCGCTGCGGCCAACCGCGGTGTGGATGGCCGAGCAACTCGGAGATGGCGTCATCTCAGTCGTGATCTCTGGCGACGACGTCGAGTTCCCGAAGCCCAATCCCGACCCGTACCTGCGGGCTGCTGCCCAGCTCGGCGTCGACATTCGCGACTGCGTCGCCGTGGAGGATTCCACCCCCGGGACCGCAGCTGCAATGGCGGCCGGAGCCGTCACCTTTGGCGTCATCGCACATGTGCCGCTGACGGCCGAGGCCGCACACGTGATCCTGCCCGACCTGTCCGAGATGACGGTCGACCGTCTTTCGGCGCTCTACTCGGAACTGCGAGCAAGCCATGTCTGAATCCACCGAGAACTTGGGACGGGTGGCCAGTGGGCCGTTCCGCGTTGGTGACCGCGTTCAGCTCACCGGCCCAAAGGGACGGATCAACACGATCGTGTTGGAGCCGGATGGCGAGTTCCACACGCACAAGGGCTTCCTGCGTCACGCCGACGTGATTGGCCTGCCCGACGGCAGTGTCGTTCGTAACAGCGAGGGCGTGGAATACCTGGCATTACGTCCGCTACTCAAGGACTATTCGGTGTCCATGCCGCGCGCGGCTGCCGTGATCTACCCCAAGGATGCGGCGCAAATCCTGGCCGAGGCAGACATCTTCCCGGGGGCCACCGTCGTCGAAGCGGGCGTGGGCTCGGGGGCACTCAGCCTGTGGCTGCTGCGGGCACTCGGCGGCCACGGCAAGTTGCTTTCTTTTGAACGCCGTGAAGAGTTTGCTGAGGTTGCCCGCGGCAACGTCACTGCTTGGCTGGGCGTTACCCCGAGCAACTGGGATGTTGTCCTCGGCGACCTTGCCGAAGCGCTGCCTGAACAGGCCGCCGCCGGCTCGGTCGACCGCGTCATTCTGGACATGCTGGCACCATGGGAATGCGTGGATGCCGTCGCTGATGCACTGGTTCCGGGTGGTGTGCTGGTCGCCTACGTAGCAACCGTGCCGCAGGTCTCACGGTTCGTCGAGACGGTGCGCGCGCACGGCGGCTTTACCGCTCCTGAAACCGCCGAGACCTTGATTCGCGGTTGGCACGTCGAGGGACTTGCAGTTCGTCCCGACCACCGCATGGTCGCGCACACCGCATTCCTCGTCACTGCCCGCCGACTGGCTCCGGGTGCGGAGTTGCCCGCAGTTGCCCGTCGGGCATCCAAGACGGAGTTTAGCGACGAGGATCTCGAGGCCTGGACGCCGGGCGCACTCGGCATTCGACCGCTGAGTGAGAAGCGCCTGCGCAAGACCGTTCGCCAGGCCACCGCCTCGGTGGCGGCACGCCAATTGGCTGATGAACAAGTGCACCCCACAGACAGCACCGCCCCGCTAGACTGATCCGCGGACTTGGCGGCGATGCCGCAGCACCTTCTGTACCGAAATCCGAACGAGGAGAACACGCAATCGTGTCGCGTCGAACTGCCCTGCTGCTTGGAGCCGCACTCACTGTCGGCGTGCTGACTGGATGCTCCACGGCGCCGTCCGCGGACTGCATCGTGACCCCGACCGGATCTGCGATTGACGCGATCAAGGTGACCTACGACGCCAGCGGCGTTCCTACGCTGGATTACCCGGTGCCGTTCTCAAGCCCTGGTCTTGAGGTGCGAGTCCTGGAAGAGGGCGACGGCCCGGTGGTGAGCGCTGGCACCTTTGTTCGGGTCAAGCTCGCGGGCTACCTCGGCGCCAATGACGCCGCCCTCGGTGCCCTCGGCATGGCCGGTTATGACGGCGACGAGCTCTTGGGCATGTCGGTCGACCCGACGGTGTCTGCCTTCGCGCCCGCCATGGCCTGTGCCCGGGAGGGAGAGCGTCGCCTGATCAGCATGCCGGTGTCCTCGCTACCAGAGAACATCGACACTGTCGGCCTGGAGGACACCGACAACCTGATCTACCTCATTGAGGTCGAGCGGGTGTACAAGCAGAAGGCCGATGGCGCTCCGGTGTGGGTGACCGAGTCGGGGCTGCCCACGGTGATCACCGCTCCGGACGGCACGCCCGGTATTTCGGTGCCGAAGACCGACGCTCCGACTGAACTGAAGATCGTCAACTTGAAGGCGGGCGACGGCGACGTCGTGGCCGAGGACTCCCAAGTCACGCTGCAGTACAGCCTGATGGTCTGGGGAGACAAGACGATCCGTGAGACCAGCTGGGACGATGCTCAGCCGGTGACCTTCAGCCCGAGCAACATGATTTCCGGGTTCAAGCAGGCCCTGGTCGGCCAGAAGGTCGGCTCGCAGGTGTTGGCAGTCGTGCCGCCGAGCGAGGGGTACGGCGACTCTGAAGGTCACGCCCTGCAGAACAGCACCTTGATCTTCGTGATCGACATTCTCGGCATCGACTAGTCAGAATCACGCAGTGTGGGCGCGGCAAAGC
>JAEZHW010000049.1 GCA_023436775.1 Actinomycetes bacterium | reverse complement strand
GGCGAACCGCTCCCCGTGGTCGCGGAGCGTGGCGATGTGCCGCGCCATGGCTGCCTCGACGGCGAAGCCGAGGTAGGCACTGCGCCCGGGTACAGGTGCCACCACGTTTCGTCGCGCTGCGCTCGCTCAACGACCGAAGCGTTTCGTCTCGCTGCGCTCGCTCAACGACCGGCTGCGCTCGCTCAACGACCGAGGTGCGGGAACGGAAAAACCCCCGGATGACCGGGGGTTTTGTTCGGTAGCAGGAGCGGGGCTTGAACCCGCGACCTCACGATTATGAGTCGTGCGCTCTCACCAACTGAGCTACCCTGCCGCGGTAGCACCGCACTGTCGCGGGACTTCCGAGCCCCGAACGAGGATTGAACTCGTGACCTCTTCCTTACCAAGGAAGTGCTCTACCACTGAGCTATCGGGGCGTTCTGCACCTGGCACACCGCGCAAGGCACCAAAGCAGAATAGCACGTCTCGGGGCTTGCGTTCACACCGAGACGGTGGGGGCTACTTGCCCGCCTCGAACCCGTCGAAGCGGCGCGGAATCAGGCGCTGCAACTGGGTGACGTGACGCGGCTCCAGCTCCTCGATCGTGTTCGCGCCGAGCAGCTTCATGGTGCGGCGGACCTGGCCGGCCAGGATCTCGATGGTGCGGTCCACACCGGCGCGACCACCGGCCATCAGGCCGTACAGGTAGGCACGACCGACAAGGGTGAACTTCGCCCCCAGCGCGAGCGAGGCGACGATATCGGAGCCGTGCCGGATGCCGGTGTCGAGCATGACCGCGGTGTCCTTGCCCACCTCGCGGACCACGTCCGGCAGCAAGTGGAACGGCACGGGCGCGCGGTCCAACTGGCGGCCACCGTGGTTCGACAGCAGGATGCCGTCGACGCCGAGATCGGTCAGGCGCTTCGCGTCCTCGAGGGTCTGCACGCCCTTGACCACGACCGGGCCGTCCCACTGCTCCTTGATCCAGCGCAGGTCCTCGTAGTTGAGGGTGGGATCGAAGAGGTAGTCCAGCAGTTCACCGACGGTGCCCTGCCAGCTCGACAGGCTCGCGAAGGTCAGCGGCGGGGTGGTCAGGAAGTTCCACCACCAGGCCGGGCGCGGGATCGCGTTAATGATCGTCTTCGGCGTCAGGGTGGGCGGGATGGTCATGCCGTTGCGGTTGTCGCGCAGGCGGGCGCCGGCGACCGGGGTGTCCACGGTGACCAGCAAGGTGGTGAAGCCAGCCTGCTTGGCCCGCTCAACCAGCGCCATCGACTGCTCGCGCTCCTTGACCATGTAGAGCTGGAACCAGTTGCGGCTGCCCTCGCCAGCGGCGCGGGCGACCTCCTCGATCGAGACGGTACCGAGCGTGGACAGCGAGAACGGGATCCCTGCGGCAGCCGCGGCGCTCGCTCCGGCATATTCGCCCTCGGTCTGCATCATCCGGGTGAAGCCGGTCGGCGCGATACCGAAGGGCAGGTTGAAGGTCTGACCGAGGACGGTGGTGGTGGTGTCCGCGTCGGCGACGTTGCGCAGCACGGCCGGGTGGAACTCGATGTCCTTGAAGGCCTGCTGCGCGCGGGCCAGCGAGAGTTCGTCCTCGGCGGCACCGTCGGTGTAGTCGAAGGGACCGGTCGGGGTGCGGCGCTTGGCGACCATACGCAGGTCGTCGATCGTGTAGGCGTTGGCCAGGCGGCGGCGCTTCAGGCTCCAGGTGATGGGCTTGAACTTGAGCAGCTGCATCACGTCCTTGGGACGGGGGAACTGCCGCTTCGGGCCGGGTGCCGTTGCCAGGGGTGCGCGTCGCGCCATGATGCTGTCCTTCTCGTACTCACCGCGCGGGGCGTCATCGCCTCGGCGAAACCTATGTGGTCTGACCACATAGAAATCAGACTACACTGAGGCCATGCGATCGCACGAGCTCGTCCTGGACTGGGTCGAGACCGAACTGCGCGCCGGCCGTCTGGCGCTCGGCGGACGGCTGCCCGCCGAACGCCAACTCGCCGAGCAACTGCAGGTCTCCCGCGCCGGCGTGCGTGAAGGCCTGCGGATCCTGGAAGCCCTCGGCATCGTGCGCTCCGGCGTCGGCTCGGGCCCCAGCGCCGGCACCTTCGTCGTCGCTGAACCGGGCCCCGCGATCGGCGCAGGCCTGCGGCTGCACCTGGCCACCGGACACATCCACACCGAGGACGTGGTCGCGGTCCGCCTCACGCTGGAACAGGCCGCCGCCCGCGAGCACGCCGCGAGCGCCGACTCGGTCCAGCGCCTGCGTGAACTGCTGGCCGCCATGGACGACCCAGACCTGTCCATCGACGAGTTCCTCGCCCTGGACGCCGAATTCCATGTGCAACTCGCCGCCGGCAGCGGCAACCCGCTGCTGGGCATCCTGATGGCCGCCATCCGCGAGGCAATCAGCAACTACACCCGCCAGCGCGCCACCGAAGTCACCGACTGGCCAGCGCTGGCCGCAAGGCTGCGCGCGGAACATGCCGCGCTGGTGGACGCGGCCGAGGCCGCCGATCGCGAACTGCTCCTCGAGCGGATCACCGCCCACATCACCGGATACTACGAAGCGACCGACAGCCGCGGCTGACGGTCGCTCCGCGGAAGATCAACGCTGCCCGCTCCGGGCGCGCCTACTGACCGGTCTGCAGTTCGCCCTGCGGCTGCTGCCCGTAGACGTTCTGGTAGCGGTCGAACAGCGAGTCGATCGCTTCCTGCGCGATCGGCAGCGGCTCGCCGAGCTGGCGGGCCAGGTGCACGGTCTTGGCCACGTCCTCGACCATCACTGCCGCCTTCACCGCGTCGCGGGCGTTGCGACCGATGGTGAACGGGCCGTGGTTCTGCATCAGCACGGCACGCGAACGGTGTCCGGTGAGGGTCTGCACGATGCCGCGGCCGATCGAGTCGTCGCCGATGATGGCAAACGGGCCGACCGGCACCTCCCCGCCAAACTCATCGCCCATCGCGGTGAGCACGCACGGGATCGCCTCACCGCGAGCGGCCCAGGCGGTGGCGTAGTTCGAGTGCGTGTGCACCACGCCGTTCACGTGCGCCATGTGGCGGTAGACATAGGCGTGCGCAGCGGTGTCGCTGGACGGCTTGCCGTGGCTGCCGAGGCTGCCGGGAACGATCTCGCCGTCCAGGGTGCACAGGATCATGTCCTCGGCGGTCATGTTGTCGTAGTCGATGCCGCTGGGCTTGATCAGGAACAGGTCGTGGCCGGGGATGCGGGCCGAGACGTTGCCACCGGTCCAAATCACCAATCGGTAGCGCACCAGTTCGCGGTGCAGCTGCACCAGTTCGTGGCGCAGTTCGGTGATGACCTCGCCGTACTGGGCGGCTTCGGATTCCAGGGTGACCATGTGTTGTAGCTCCTTGTGTGTGACGTCCTACTTCGAGGACGCAGCCAGATAGGTGTCGTGGGGGGGGGGGGGGCGGGCCGGCGCGCGGGGGGGGGGGGGGGGGGGCCGCGCC
>JAEZHW010000036.1 GCA_023436775.1 Actinomycetes bacterium | reverse complement strand
CCCCCCCACCCACCCCCGGGGGGGGGGGGGGCGCCCCCCCCCCCCCCCCCCCCTCGCAGGTGCAAGGCTGCCCGGCTAGACGCCCGCGGCAACCTGGTCGGCCGGCAGCTCGTCCGGATCCTGGAAGGCGACCTTCGGCACGAAGCACAACAGCAGCGCCGCAAGCAGTGCGGTGCTGCCACAGAGGATCCATACCGTGAGGTAGCCCTCGTAGGCACCGGCCGTCGAGGCCACGCCACCGGTGGTCTCGGCAATCTGCTGCAGCAGCACCAAACCAAACACCGCCGAGGCGACCGCACCACCGACGGTCTTGGTCGCATTCGTCAGGCCGGTTGCAACCCCCGTCTGCGTCGGCGGGGCCGCAGCCGCGGCCGCGGCCGGCAGTGCAGCCACCAATGCGCCCGAACCGAGGCCGGCGATGATCATGTTCGTCAGGGCCTGGGCCATCGAGTGGTGGAAGGGCAGGAACAGGAAGTATCCACCCGCAACCAAGAGGGCAGCACCGATGAGGACGGTGCGCGGCGTGGCTAGGCGCGAAGCCAGCGGGAACAACAGTGCACCAATCACGAGCGAGAGCACGTAGGCACCCAGCAGAATCGACACCAGACCGGCGCTGGCGCCGAGGCCATAGCCCACCTCGGCCGGATCGGTGCGAGCGAAGGTGGACAGCGGTGCCTGCGCGCCCAGCACGCTGACGCCGAAGAGCGCTGCAGTGACGAACACCGGCCAGGTGGTCGGGCGACGCACCATGCGGATATCGATCAGCGGGTCCTCGTGGCGCAGTTCCCACATCGTGAACGGGATCAGCAGCACGACGCCGAGCACGATCACGATCCACGGCAGCGGCGACTCGATGCCGTTGATGCGGACGAAGCTGAGGCCAGCGGTCGTCACGAGCAGGCTGAGAGTTAGCAGCACCGCACCGACCGTGTCGAAGCCACCCTCGCCCGCGGCCGGAGTGTGCGGCACGCCAAGGAGCACGATGAAGAAGCAGGCCGTGACGGCGAAGGCGGGGATGAGCAGCATGAGTTGGATCTGACCGGCCGCAATCATCGGCTCGGCCAGTTGGCCCGCCAGCAGTGCGCTGACGATCACACCCGTTTCCAACGAGGCGACCAGGATGCCGGCCGCCTTGCGGGTGATGCGCGACGCCTCGGGCAGTTCCCGGGCGCGGGTGTAGATCAGGGCCACCAGCATCGGCAGCCACACAATGTAGAAGCCCTGCAGCGACCAGGCGATCAGGAAGCTCCAGAAGTCCCCGGCGAAGGCAAGCACATAGCTAGCGATGGCGGTCACGCCCAGTGAGATCAGCAGGATGCGGCGGTGACCGAACATGTCGCCGAGGCGGGCCATCGCCGGAATGATCAGGGCGCTGAGCATCAACTGGCCACCCTCGAACCAGTTCACGTCGGCGTCGGGGATGTCCAGGTACCGGGCAATGTCCGTCAGCAGCGGGGTGTAGTAGCCCTGCAGGATGCCACTGGTGAACTCAACAACGAACAGCAGCCCCATGACTGCCCAGACGGTGCGCATCGGAATTCGCGCGGATGCCATGCGGCCTCCCAGCTCGTGCGGTGGATTGACCCGGCGGGGTCGTTCTTGCCACCCTACTCCCGGATTGTGGCGCGACCGGCCAACGAGATTGAGGCGCGTTGGGGTTTACCGCACGCCGCGAATGAGGGCCGCGTAGACCTCGCGCGCGGATTCCAGGCTGCTCTCGCTCACCGCCTCGTTGAGGCCATGGATGCTGCGCAACTGCTCCGCCTGCATCCGCAGCGGGGCAAAGCGATACACCCGCGGAAAGTGGCGGTGATAGTGCCGGGCGTCCGAGGCGGCCACCATCAAGTACGGGGCGGTGACCGCATCCGGATAGCCAGCAGCCACCGCGTCCGCCAGCAGTTGCCAGGCGGCAACGTCCTCGGGCTCACCATCGAAGCCGCTCGGCGAGATCGGCGAGGGCTCATCCGCCTCGAGGATCTCGATGCGCACAGCCGGGTCGTTGATGCGTCGGCGAATCGCTGCCACCGCCTCGTCCACAGACATCCCGGGCGCGATGCGCAAATTCAGTACCGCCGAGGCCAGGGCCGGGATCACATTGTTCGCGTCGCCAGCCCGCAGCACGGTCAGCGCAACCGTGGTGCGCAGCAGGGCGGCCGCCTCGCCCCCGGCCTTGTCGAAGGCGCGACGCAGGATCGGGGCGAAGAACTTGCTGTGCCGATACACGAACGACAGCGGGCGTGCCGCGTGCGGGGCGACCGAACGCAGCAGACCATGGCCGATCTCCGGAACGTTGCCGGGGAAGACGGGCTTGCGTTCGATGCGCTCGAGGGCACGCACCAGGCGGCGTGTCGCGCTCGCCGGGGTCGGTGCCGAAGCATGCCCGGCAGGCCCGTCGGTGCTGAGCCGCAGCGAGGTAATGCCCTTCTCGGCAACACCGATGACGGCCAGCGGCACCGAGATGCCCGGCAGCGGAGCATCGACCACCGCGCCGCCCTCATCGAGGACGAGGAAGGGCTGAATGCCGCGATCCGCCAGCAGCGCGGCCATCGTGGACGCGGTATCGCCGAAGCTTTCCTCGTCACCACCGAAGGCGAGGTAGATATCCTGCTCTGGCTCGAACCCGGATTCCAACAGTGACTCGACAGCCTCCATGATGCTGGCCAGCGCGCCCTTGTCGTCGAGCGCGCCGCGTCCTAGCACCCAGCCGTCGTGCACTGCACCCAGGAATGGGTCGTAGTCCCAGCCATCGGCCTGGTCCGCGGGCACCACATCGCCGTGGGCCATCAGAACCAGTGGACGATCCGAGGCGCGGCCCGGCCAGCGATACAACAGGCCGATCTCACCGACCCACTCGCGCTCCAGGCGCTGATGCGTCAGTGGCCAGTTCACCTCGAGCTGCTCAGCGAGGCGCCGAAACGAATCCGTCCCCTCGGTCGGGTAAAACGCCGACACGGTGGGGATCTGGATCAAGGCGCCGAGGCGCTCGCCAGCGGTCGCAGGTCGTTGCACAGCCATACGACCAGCCTATGCAGTGAGCGAGTGAGGCTCGGACCGTCGGCCTAGCCGAAGAACTCGTCGTCCTCGTTCGCCTCAACCACAGCGTCGTCGACCGGCGCTTCGCTGAGCCAAAGGTCATCATCCGCACGGAAGGTGCGCCAGGCTGCGTAGGCAACGCCGGCGGCGAACACAATGCCAACGCCCATCAGGGCAATCGCCCCGGCACCGAGCTTCTTCTTGGGTTCGGGCACCACAACCGCCTTTGCTAGCTCACCCGTCGACTTGGCACCGCGAGCAACGCTCTGCCGCGCTACCTCCACCATAGCGCCGGCGGAACGCAGGGCAGTGGTCACTGCGGGCAATACGTCTTGGACGACACGGTCCTTGGCAGTGCTGGCGGCACGACGCGTCGCGTCCACACCGAGCGCGGCCGCGTGGCCGACGACGCCGGCTGCCTCCCGCAACCGAGGCGCAACCTCGTCCCCGGCGAACTGCCCCACCTTGCGGCTCGCTTCCTGGACGACATGTCCGGCCTGGGCCAACACCTCACGCTGCGCATCCCACAAGTCGGCAAGTTCCGCCGAAAGTCGAACGTCTTCAACCTGCTTCCGTGCCACGATGCCCTCCTGACGTCGCTGGTAAGAGCCATCCTGCCATTCAACGTGCTGAGAGGGTACTGATGATTGCATGAACCGGGGCTGAGTGAAGGGCGCTGTGAAAGAATGAGCGCATGTCGATCCACACTGCCGTTGCTACGCTGCACACCAACCACGGGGACATCGTCCTGAACCTCTTCGGCAACCACGCGCCGAAGACCGTGAAGAACTTCGTCGATCTGGCCACTGGTGGCCGCGAATGGACGCACCCGGCCACTGGCGAGAAGTCGAACGCACCGCTCTATGACGGCGTTATCTTCCACCGCATCATCAAGGACTTCATGATCCAGGGTGGCGACCCGCTCGGCCAGGGCTTCGGTGGTCCGGGCTACACCTTCAACGACGAGATCCACCCCGAACTGCAGTTCAACCGCCCGTACCTGCTGGCGATGGCGAATGCTGGCAAGCGACGCAACGCAATCACCGGGCAGATCGAGGGCACCAACGGCTCGCAGTTCTTCATCACTACGGTGCCGACCCCGCACCTGAACGGTGCACACACCATCTTCGGTGAGGTCGCTGACGACGCCTCGCGCGCCGTGGTGGACGCCATCGAGGCGGTGCGCACCGGCGCTGGCGACCGTCCGGTCGAGGATGTCGTCATCAACTCGGTCACGGTTGTCGAAGCGTGAGTAACCCGCGCGCGTGGCAGCAGCCGAGCAGCAACTTCTGGACTCAACTGAAGTGGCGCGTTCGGACGATTGAGTACCCGATCACGCTGTGGCTGATGATCGGGCTCACGGCCCTCTGGGTGCTGACCTTGATCGTGCCGGTGCTCTGGCAGTGGCTGGTCTTTCTCCCGGCAGCCATGATGCCGTCGATCGTCTTTGAGCCCTGGCGTTTCGTCACGGGCCTGCTGGTGCACTCGCCGGTCTCGATCTTGCACATCCTGTTCAACATGTACGGACTGTGGCTGTTCGGCAGCCAGCTGGAACCGCTGCTTGGCCGTCGCCGGTTCATCTGGCTGCTGTCGCTTTCGGGTGCCGCGGGTATGACGGCGATGCTGTGGTTCGGGGACCTGCTGGCAGTGACCTTCGGTGCCTCGGCGCCGGTGTTTGGTCTGTTCACGGCCATGTTCGTCCTGGTACGAGCCATGGGCCAGCGCGCCATCTTCATGTTGGTGATGATTGTGGCGAACGTCGCGCTCGCGTTCATGGGCTATGGCTTCACCTGGCCGCTGACGCTGGGCTCGATGGCGGTTGGCGCCCTCGTCGGTTGGATCTATACCCGGAACCGCTACGGCAGCGCAGGTTCGGCAGCGCAGCAGAAGGAGTTGCTGTTGGTTGCTGGCGTCTTGCTCGCCCTGGTCGTCTTGAAGGTCATCATCAGCTAGGACTGCGGGCGGTGGCGGAGCACCACCGAAACATGACGAAGCGGGCGCATCCTCACGATGCGCCCGCTGTCGTTGTTATGGAGATCGGAACAAGTTATCCACAGGCTTACTCACAAGGGGACAACTTACAACGGTGTAATCCGCCCCCAGCTTGTGGGGCTGGCTAACGCCAGCGCGGCGTCATCAAGAAGCCGATGAAGGCCAGACCGAGGCCAATCGCGATGTTCCACGAGCCGAGCGAGGCGATCGGGAACCGCTGCTCCGAGATGTAGTAGGTCACCACCCAGAGCAGGCCAACAATCATGAAGCCGAACATCACCGGCTTGAACCATGCGGGGTTCGGAGCGGCCTCACCCGATGCGACGGGCTGGGACTCACGGTTCGGCTGAGCAGACTTCGAGGAACGTGCCATGCGGGAGAGTCTAGCGCAGCGCGCACGCTGGAATGCAGGCGCACGATTAGACTCGGGCCATGAGCAAGTCGGCGACGCGTCCCCGCGTGACCTTCGTTGAGGTCATCGCGGAACTAGCGATCACCGCTGGTGTGCTCGTGCTGCTCTATGTGGCCTGGTTGCTGTGGTTTAACGACGCGATCAGTGCCGGGGCGCAACGCGAAGCAGCGGTCCAGGTCACCACGGTCTGGGAGGAGCAGCCACCGGCTCCGGCACCGGCCGAGCCCGGCGAGATTCCGATCCTGGATGATCCCGACTATGACACCACGTTCGCGGTGTTGAAGGTGCCGCGCTGGGGCAGCGACTACAAGGTGCCGATCATCGCGAGCAACACCACGGACACGCTCAAGCGCGGCATCGCACACTATGACAAGACGCAGATGCCCGGCGAGGTGGGCAACTTCGCGATCGCCGGTCACCGCACCACCTACGGCAGCCCCTTCGCGGGAATCGCTGAGCTCCGCCTCGGTGATGCTCTCGTGGTCGAGACGAAGCTCGGCTGGTATATCTACCGCTGGCGCAACACGGAATACGTCTGGCCGACCGGCACCGGTGTACTGGCGCCGGTGCCACAGAACGGCACAAAGAACCCGCGAGGTGACCGGGTCATCACGCTGACCAGTTGCCACCCGCGCTTCTCGGCCGCCGAACGCATCATCGGCTACGGCGTCTTCGATCGCTTCCAGCCGCGCAGTGCCGGCGCCCCGGCTGAGCTGAACGGGGGAACCGCCTAATGTATCGCGCACTCTGGCATGTACTGCCCGGCCCCACCTGGCTGAAACTGATTCAGGTCCTGATCCTGATTGTGGGGGCACTGGCCGCGCTGCATTTCTGGGGCTTCCCATGGGTGCAGGAGTGGCTGGGCCTGGACGAGGTGCAGGTGGAAGGCGCCGCCGCTTGGGGCCGATGAGCGCAGCGCCCCGCATCCTCGTGGTCGATAACCACGACAGTTTTGTGCACATCCTGGTGGACTTGCTGCGCCGGGATGGCGCCGAGGTGCGCATCGAACGCCGCGAACACTTCGAAGGTGAGGCGGGAGCCGCGGCACTCGCGGCGGCGCTCGATGCATCGGATGGGCTGCTGATCTCGCCCGGACCCGGGACGCCCGAGGAGGCTGCGGGTTCGATCGCGGCGTTGGACGCAGCGCGGGCGCGCGGGGTCCCGGTGCTCGGGGTATGCCTCGGCTTGCAGGTCATTGCGATTGCAGAGGGGGCGACGGTGGCGCAGGCGCCGACGCTGCGCCACGGGATCCCCTCGCCGATCCATCATGACGGCGACGGAGTGTTCCGGGGTCTGCCGAATCCGGTCGCAGCAACCCGCTACCACTCGCTGGCCGCGGTCGAGGACACCATCCCGGACCGCCTCATTGTCACGGCCCGGAGTGAGGACGGTGTCATCATGGCGTTGCGGCACCGTGATGCACCGATCGAGGCGGTGCAATTCCATCCCGAATCGATCCTCACCGAGCACGGCGAGGATATGCTGCGCAACTGGCTTGGCCAACTCGCGGTCCCAGCCGCGTAACCTGCATCCGCCGGGTGTGCGCAGTCCGTGCGGCCCTGGGGTCGGCAGGCTCGGCTCGCGCGGTCCCGGGCCGTGCACGCCTCCGTGAACGCAGCCGTTCGCGCTGGAGCCGTTCGCGCTGGCGGGCCTAGCCCACGCAGTAGGTGATGGTGACCTTCGAGCGCTGCTTAATGTTCCCGGCGCCCGGCGACTGCGAAATGACCGGCGTCCCGGACTCGATCGGGCAATTCGTGTTGCCCACCGGGTTCGGTGTCAGATCCAGCTTGGTGATCTCGGCCATGGCGTCGGCGAGCGACTTACCGACCAGGTTCGGCAGGCGCACGCGACCGGTCGAGAGCACCAGATCCACCGTGCTCCCGATCGGCAGCAGTTCGCCGGCAGCCGGGGTGGACGAGATCACGCGGTTCTGCGCAATCGAGGCCGAATTGGACGTCTTGGTTTGGCCGAGCTTCAGGCCAGCCGCCTCCAGGCGCGCCTTCGCCGTGCTCAGCGACACATTCGCCAGGTTCGGCACGGTCGCCTTCTGCGGACCACTCGAGACCACAACCTGAATCCGGAAGTTACTGTGGATTCGCTCACCCGCGAGCGGGTCGGTGCGAATCACGGTGCCTTCGGGCAGGGTGTCGTGCGGTTCGAACTGGATGTCGTAGGACGCTTCCTTAGCATCCAGCTGCGCCCGCGCCTCGTGCTCGGTGTGTCCCACCAGGTTCGGCACTTCCACAACGCCCTTGAGGTCGATCGGCCCGGTCTGCAGGTTCGAGATCCAAAAGACCATGCCAACCACCATGGCGGCCAGCACCAAAATGCCGGCCCACAGCCACGCCACCGGCGGGCCCTTCTGGGTCGGCGGTGCGGTGACGGCGCGGGCGGCGAGCTGCTCAACGGCGCGGGCGCCATCCTCATGCTCAATGCCGAAGAGGATGCGGCCAGTCGGTTCTTCGACGCGCGCGGCGCGACCCTTGCGGCCGGTCGACTGCACGGCCTCGTCCAGGGCGGCCTGGAATTCCTCGGCGCTGCGGTAGCGGGAGGCCGGCTGCTTCGCCATCGCCTTGGCGACTACGGCCTGTAGGTTCGCCGGCACCTCCGGGTTCAGAGCGCGCAGCGGCGGCACCGGTTCGCTGAGGTGCTGGTAGGCGATGGCGACCGGCGTCTCGCCAAGGAAGGGCGGGCGTCCGGTGAGTAGTTCAAAGAGCACGACACCGGTCGAGTAGAGGTCGGAACGGGCATCGACCGGGAGGCCCTTGGCCTGCTCCGGCGAGAAGTAGAGGGCGCTGCCCAGGATGGCGTCGTTCTCGCTGAGGCTACGGCCGGCCTCGTTCGCGGCCCGGGCGATACCGAAGTCCATCACTTTCACGCCACCGTCGTCGGTGATCATGATGTTGCCGGGCTTGATATCGCGGTGCACCACGCCAGCCTTGTGCGAGAAGGTGAGCGCGGTGAGGATACCGCTCACGATCGAGATGGCCTCGTCCACCGGCAGCGGTTGACCGTTGATCTTGTCACGCAGCAGCGTGCCAGGCACGTGCTCCATCACGATGTACGGCTGGGGCACGCCCTTCGAGGCGGCGCCGTCCGAACGGTCGGTGCCGGCATCGAAGACCTTGACGATGCTGGGGTGCGTCATCTTGGCCGCGGCGGTCGCCTCGGACTTGAAGCGGTTCACCAGTTCGGCGTTCTTGGCCAGTTCTGGACGCAACAACTTGACGGCCACATCACGGCCGAGCACGGTATCCCGGGCGAGCCAGACGGTAGCCATGCCACCTTCGCCGAGCGATGACTTGAGATCATAGCGTCCGGCGATCTGCCGACCCGGCTTTGCTCCCGTTGTCACACTGTCTCCCGCACTCTGAACCCTGGCGGCTCTAGCCTAGCGCCCGAGGGCATGCCGCGGTTGGCGGTGTACAGAATCGTGATCAGCCTTCGGATTCCTCGGCCTCGGGCACGATGGTGATTGACAGACCAGGTGATGCCGACGAGGTCAAACCGCCGTCGCAGACTGCGCGGTAGTGGAAGCTCGCCGAGGCGCCGTTGCCGACAATGAAGTCCGCCTCGGTCGTCGTCGCGCCCACCGGCATCTCGTGCTGACCGCCACCGAAGGCCCCACCGTCGATGGTGAGAATGTAGTTCACCAGGCGGAAGCCGAGCGGGCAGGAGTTGTAGGCCGGCCAGGTCACCTTGACCTGCTGGCCAGGGTGAATTGGGTCCGGAGTGACGCGGCTTGCGGCCACCGCTGGAGCCGGCGGGTTGTCCGGCTTGGTGTACACGAAGACTTCGATGGAGTCGCCCGGCTGGACGATACCGATCGGCTCGAGGCGGTAGACGCGACCGACCTCACCCGGGTCCCCAGCCACATCACCATTGCGACGCACCGGCTGCAGGCCCAGCTGCGTCAGCGCCGAGGCGACCTGATCGTAGGTTTTGTTGATGTAGTCGTCCGGGTCGACCATGATCTCGTCCGTCGGTGGATCCGTCGGCGTGGGCGTCGGCTCCTCGGTCGGCGTGGTCGTGGTCGGCGGCACGGTCGGCTCGACCGGATCGGTCGGGGAGACCAGCAACGTGACAATCGTCGCGATCAGCACCAGCGTCAGTAGACCGATCAGCGCCACCAGCGGCCAGGTCCATGGGCTACGGGTGCGCGTCGGTGCGGATGAAGGGTAGTGGCGTGCCTCATCCTCGACCAACTGGCGGAAGCCCTCAGTGTCGAGCCGCTCGGTGTGGTCGTCGTGCACCACGCCCGTGCCGGCCAGCGATCGCACCGCGGGCACGGCCTCAGCGGCGGTGCGCAGATCACCCTTGCGCAGCGCCTCGGCAGCGGTGGCCAGCAGCAGCGACGACTGCGGACGCTGGTCCGGCTTCTTGGCCAGGCAGGACATCACCAAGGCCTGCACCGGCTCGGACACCGATGCCGGCAGCGGCGGCGGTGCATCGTTGATCTGCGCCATCGCGATCGCGACCTGGTTCTCGCCGGTGAAGGGGCGGTGACCGGCCAGCGCCTCGTAGGCGACGATGCCGAGCGAGTAAATGTCGGTCAGCGGGGTTGCCGGCTTCCCGCTCGCCTGTTCGGGCGAGAGGTACTGCACGGTGCCCATCACCTGGCCGGTTGCGGTCAGCGGCACCTGGTCGGCGACGCGCGCGATACCGAAGTCGGTGATCTTCACCCGACCGTCCGGCGTGATGAGCAGATTGCCGGGCTTAATGTCGCGGTGCACCAGGCCGACCGAGTGTGCGGCGTGCAACGCGGACGCGGTCTGCGCCACGATGTCGAGGACCCGGTCCGCCGGCAGCGACTTCTCACGGTCCAGCACTGCGGACAGCGATTCGCCGGGGACCAGTTCGAGCACGAGGAAGGCCGAGCCATCCTCCTCGCCGTAGTCGTAGACGCTCGCGATGCCTTCGTGGTTCACCAGGGCAGCGTGCCGCGCCTCGGCGCGGAAGCGTTCCAGGAAGTCGGGGTCGCCGAGGTATTCGTCCTTCAAGATCTTGATCGCGACGATGCGACCGATGATCTGGTCCTCGGCCTGCCACACCTCACCCATACCGCCGATGGCGATGCGGGAGGCGAGCTGGTAGCGGTTGCCGAGCACAGTGCCGCGGGTTGGTCTCATCGCAGCACCGCCTCCATGACTCGCTTTGCAATCGGAGCTGCGAGGCCACCACCGGTGCCCGCCTCGCCAGTGTGTCCCTCGACCACCACTGCGATTGCAATCTTGGGGTTCTCCGCGGGAGCAAACCCGGTGAACCAGTAGGTCAGGGCCTGGTTGGTCCCTCCCTGCGCAGTTCCCGTTTTTCCTGCCACGGTTACCCCCTCCATTCTGGCACCGGATGCGACACCAGTGTTCACATTGGCAACCATCATTCGCGTCAAGATGTCAGAGGTCTCCACAGTGATGGCGCGATTCTGCTCCGACGCGGTGAAGCCCACCAGTTCTCGGAAGTCGGGGCGCAGAATGCGCTCCACGATGGTCGGCTGCATCACCAGGCCGTTGTTGGCGATACCGGCCGAGACCTGCGTCATCTGCAGCGGGGTCGCGCGCACGTCGAACTGACCGATCGCGGTGAGCGCGGTCTGGGCCTCGTCGATATCGGCCGGATAGGTGCTGGCGGTGACCGGCAACTGGAAGTCCGGCGAGGCGTCGAAGCCGAATGCCTTCGCATACTTGCGGATCACGTCATCACCGAGCTGGATGCCGAGCTCGGCAAAAGGCACGTTGCAGGACAGCATCATCGCGGTCGCGATGGTGACCTTGTCCGGATCCGAGCCGCAGCGGGCGTTGTTGTAGTTGCTGATGGTCGAGGTCGACAGCGGCAGCTGCAGGCGCACCGGGTTGTCCAGCTCGGTGTTCGCGCTGTAGCCGTTCTCAAGGGCGGCGGCGGCAACGACGAGCTTGAAGGTGGAGCCCGGCGCGTAGAGGTCGCCGCTGATGGCGCGGTTGATCAGCGGGTCGTCGTCGTTGGCGAGCAGGCGCTCGTACTCTTCGATCACCTGCTTGGAGTTGTGCACCGCCAGCGTGTTCGGATCGAAGGAGGGGTTGGAGTAGAGCGCGAGAATGCGGCCGGTGTCTGGCTCGATCGCGACCACAGCGCCGCGGCGTCCGCCGAGGGCGCGCTGCGCGGCCTCCTGCGCCTTGGGGTTGATCGTCAGCTCGACGGTGGCACCGGCATTGCTGCCCCCGGTGATGGTGGCAAGCAGGCGATCCAGGAATTGCGCGTCCGACTGGCCCACCAGGTATCGGTTCAGGCTCGCCTCCAGGCCGGTGTTGCCCTGGTCGAGGGTGAAGTAGCCGGTGATGTGCGCGTAGCGGCTGCCTTCGGGGTATTCGCGCTGGTAGCGGTACTGGTCGCTGACCGGCGTGGAGCGAGCAATCGCCTCGCCGGCAACAATGATCGAGCCGCGCTCCACCGAGAACTGGTCGTAGCGCGACCGCACGTTCCAGGCATGGTCGTGCAGCTGGTCCGCCTCGACGGCCTGAATCACGGTCGTGGACGTGAACAGGGCGAGGAACATCAGCAGAATGAGCGTGCTGACGCGCTTGAGTTCGCGATGCATCTACACCACCAGCCTTGGCTGGTTGCGGACCGTGTCGCTCAGGCGCAGCAGCAGGCCGACGATCAGCCAGTTGGCGACCAGCGAGGAACCACCGGCGGCGAGCAACGGCGTGGTCAGGCCCGTCAAGGGAATGATGCGGGTCACGCCACCGATCACGATGAAGCACTGCAGCGCAATGACGAACGCCAGGCCGGAGGCCAGCAGCTTCGTGAAGTCGTCCTGCCCGGCGAAGCCGATGCGAATGCCGCGACTGATCAGCAGCAAGTAGAGCACCAGGATGGCGAACAGGCCGGCCAGTCCGGTCTCTTCGCCGAGGCTGGCGATGATGTAGTCGCTCTCGGCCAGCGGCGTGATGGTCGGCCGCCCCCGCCCGAAGCCGGTGCCGAGCATGCCGCCGTTGGCGAGGCCGAACAGGCCCTGCACCAGTTGGTAGCTGCCGCCAACCGCCTCGTACACGGTCGGGTCGAAGGCGGCGAGCCAGCCGCGGAAGCGTGCCGAGACGTGCGGCAGGAATTGCACTGCGATCGCCGCGCCCGCCACGAACAGCCCGAGGCCGAGCAGGATCCACGAGCTGCGGCCGGTGGCGAGGTAGAGCATCACCACGAACAGGCCAAAGTACAGCAGGGCGGTTCCGAGGTCGCGCTGCAGCACCAGCACGCCGATCGAGGCGGCCCACACGAACAGGATCGGACCCAGGTCGCGCGCTCGCGGCAGCTGCAATCCCAGGAACTTCTTGCCCGTCAGCGAGAGGCTGTCGCGGTGCGTCACCAGGTAGCCGGCGAAGAAGACCGCCAGGGCGATCTTCGCGAACTCGCCCGGCTGGAAGGTGAAAACACCGAGGTCGACCCAGAGTTTCGCACCGAAGGACTCCACGCCAATACCGGGCAGCAACGGCAGCAGTAGCAGGATGACGCCGGCGGCCATGGCCAGATAGTTGTAGCGCTGCAGCACGCGGTGGTTGCGCAGCAGCAGCACGGCCGCGATGGCGACGCCGGCCGCGATGGCGGCCCAGGCCAGCTGGCGCACGGCGAAGCTGTCCCAGCCGCTGTCGCCTCGCGCAATATCAATGCGGTGAATCATGGCGATGCCGAGGCCGTTGATCAGGGTCACGATCGGCAGCATGAAGGGGTCGGCGTCCGGGGCGCTGATGCGCAGCACCACGTGCAGGCCGAGCACGATCACGGTCGGCAGGATCGCCAACTGCAGCATCTCGGTATCGAGTTCGAGGCCGAGGCCGAAGCGCACCAGCATGAGCGCGTAGGCGTTGATACCGAAGGCGAAGAGCAGCAGCAGGAGCTCGATGTTGCGCAGCCGTCGCGGGAGACGGCGACGCGGCAGTTTCGCCGGCGGGGCGCCGACGCGAGGCAGGGTGGCAGCCGAGGTCGGATCAGCGGGCGTCATGGCTGATCCGTTCCACGGTCTCGATGGCCGATTGCAGACTGTCGACCGCGATGGTGCCCTCGATGCGGCTGCGGAAGTAGGGGCTCAACTCGTCCAGCGGTAGGTCGTCGTAGACCGTGTGCAGGCTGGACAACTGAATCGGGCCCACGTCCTGCGGCACACCGCGGTAGATGGCGACGAAGCCAGCCTCTTCACCGATGTAGAAGCGCGTCTGCGTCCAGCGATAGGCCAGCACTGCGCCGAGCACGATGAACAGGATCACCAGGATGAAGCCGACTAGCCAGCGAATGCGGCGGAAGCGGGCGCGGCGGATGTCCTCGGCGATCAGGGCGTCGAGGTACTCGTCGCTGTCCGGCTCGAAGTGGCTGTCCTCAGCGGCGGTGATCGCGCTGATCGGATGCAGGATCGAGGTGGTGATCCGGAAGGACTTGCGCTCGGTGGTCGGTTGGAACGTCAGTGGCGCCACGGCCGAGCCGACCAGCACCGGGGCCGGTGGCAGCGATGCGTCGTCGGTGACCTCGACCACGACCACGGTGACGTTGTCCGGGGCGCCGCCATCGAGCGCGAGCTTGAGCATGCGTTCGCTGATTTGGCGCGGGGTGAGGTCGTCGCTGAGCAGCGCATTGAACTTCGCCTCGGGCACGTAACTGCTGAGGCCGTCCGAGCAGAGCAGGAAGCGGTCGCCGGGGCGCGCATCCACGATCAGGGTGTCGATCTCGGGGGTGCCGTCGATATCGCCGAGCACGCGCATCAGCACTGAGCGGCGCGGGTGGGTCAGCGCCTCCTCGGCAGTAATACGGCCGGAGTCCACGAGGCGCTGCACGAAGGTGTGGTCGCTGGTGAGCTGCTCCACGTCGCCATCGCGCACCCGGTAGACGCGAGAGTCACCGATATGCGCGATCACGAAGCGGTGCTCAACCCGGAGCGCGGCACTGACCGTGGTGCCCATGCCTGCCAGTTCCGGGTGCTCGGCCACGGTCTCGGTCAGCAGCGTGTTCGCGGCAACGAGCGCTGCCTCGAGGGCGTTGCGCGCCTCCTCGACGTTGCCGAATTCCTGGTCAAGCTGCAGGATGCGGTTCACCGCGACCGCGCTGGCCACGTCACCGCCGGCGTGCCCACCCATGCCGTCGGCGACGACAAAGAGGTGGCGGCCGCAATAGCCAGAGTCCTGGTTATTGGAGCGGATCTTGCCGACGTGCGAGACGGCGGCCGCCTTGACACCCACCATGGTTAGTTCCGCAGTTCGAAGGTCGTAGTGCCGACGCGGATCGGGGTGCGCAGCGGTACGAGCTGGGGGGTGCGCACGCGCTCGCCGTCGAGGAAGGTGCCGTTGGTGGAGTCGAGGTCCTGAATCATCCAGCCCTGATCCCAGAGCACCAGGCGCGCGTGGTGCGTGGAGGTGTAGTCGTCGCGGATCACCAGGCCCGACTCGGCGGAGCGGCCAATGGTGAGCGGCTCAGCACCGAGCACGATCTCCTGGCCTTCGCGCGGACCGGAGGTGATGACGAGGCGCGTGGCTGGGCCTTCGTCGCGGCCGCGCTTGCGGGCGGTGGGGGCGGTGACGGCGACGGGGGGCTGGTGGTTGCTGCGCGCCTCGTCCTGCAGTTTCCGGACGCGAGCACCGAAGAGGTCGGTGCGCAGCGCGAAGACGACGGCGAACACGAAGCACCACAGCAGGGCGAGGAACCCCAGCTGCAGTACCAGCAGAGTGAGTTCGCTCATCGGTCCCCCCGGACGTTGGGTGTGGGAGCTGCGCCGTGGTCTGACCCTATCGCGTCGGCCTCGAGCCGGTAAATGAGTCGGGTGCGACCGATGCTGATCACGGCATCATTCTGCAATTCCGCGGTGGCGACCTTGATGCCGTCCACCTTGGTGCCGTTGGTGGAGCCGAGGTCGCGCAGCACTGCGCGCTGGCCGTCCCAGAGGATCTCGGCATGCTGGCGCGAGGCGCCGGTGTCGCTCAGGGTGACGGTGCAGTCTTCGCCGCGGCCGATCGTGCTGCGTGCGGCGAGGCGGTGCCGGCTGCCAGCGACCTCGAGCGTCGGCACCCAGGCGACGCGCTCGCTGGACTCGGTGGTCACGTTGAGCATGCCCTCGCGCAGGCGCGGGTCGACCTCGAAGGCGATGTGCAGCGGGCCGGCGAAGGAGTAGCGCTGCTCCGCGGCGTGCTCGCGCAGGATGCGGTCGAGTTCGCGGGTCAGGCTTGCGCCGAGCTCGTCGACGCGGTCCTTGTCGGCTTGGGACAGCCAGACGGTAAGGGCGTGTGGGACCAGGATGCGATCGCGCGAGACGATGGCCGCGCGAGTGTCGAGCGCCTTGCGCAGTGCGGCAGCGATTTCGACCGGCTGCACGCCAGAGCGGAACGCCCGCGCGAACGCGCCGTTGACGGCCCGTTCCAGTCCGCGTTCCAGCTTGTCGAGAAGGCCCACCAATGCTCCAGTCGCTCGGGATCGTTACTGATCGTACTTGCCCTGGCTGCCGGATCGCCGAACCCACGCCCGGGCCAGCGGGCTGGGATTGCGCGGTTTCCTGGGCGTTGCTGCTGGCCGGGGTGCCCTCGAATGGAAGTTGCAGAAATTCGGTGGTATTGTCGTTCCGTTGATCGCAGCAATGCGAGCAGCATCTCGCGCGAGTGGCGGAATGGCAGACGCGCTGGCTTCAGGTGCCAGTGCCCGCAAGGGCGTGGGGGTTCAAGTCCCCCCTCGCGCACGAGAATCGAAGGCCCCGACGGCAACGTCGGGGCCTTTGGCGTTGTTCCGCCAAGCGTTATCGAGAGGGCTACCGTTCGAGCTTGAAGAGACCGCGCTGGGAATCTTGCGGCCCGGGAGTAAAGGCAGGTACTTCCTGTGCGACTTACTGCGCGACAGGTGTGTAGTTTCCTCATTTGAACTCAAATTCTGACGCTGCAACCTTGAAACGTGCCACCGAGTTGGAGACAGTATTTCGGACCAATAAGTAGGGGGCTTCCGAGTGTCTGCAATCATCAAAGAGCAAGAAAACCCGTTCGACTTTGAGCTTCGAGCGTTACAGCTAGCCAGAGCTCTTCACGACCCGATCGGCACGCAGGGCTCGCTCATTATGACCGGGCGGGAGCGGGACGCAGTCTTCGTCGGGCATGACGAGGTGCACATTTACGAGTTCACCACCGACACGCGTCTGGACAAGGCTATGAAGGACGCCGAGAAGCTTGCTCAAGCCCTTCAATCGATGGCCGCTGACCCTGAGAACAAGTACAAGTCGATGACAGGATGGTTCGTTTGCCGTGAAGAACCTACGGCCCACCAGCGAACTGCTGTGCAAGGGGTTGCTAAGAAGTCCGGCAGGACAATACACGCGATCAGTATTACTCAGCTCTATAGACGCATCTGCGATTCAGAGATGTACCTGCAAGCCAGAGATAGAGCACCCTTTGGAAGTACGGCTTTTAGCCCGCAGACGTTCAAGCAAGAAATTCGAGTTCCGGTCAGGTTGAGGAGTGCGGGAGGAAACACCTTCAACGTCCGCGACATAGCGACCTTGGCGCAGCAAGGGAAAAGGATTCTTATCGCCGGTGATTATGGGGCAGGCAAGAGTCATGCGTTAAGAGACCTTTATCTTGAGCTTCGGAAAGCTCACTTCAAGGGTGGCAAGCTCAAAGCTTTTCCTCTGCACATCAATCTGCGTGATTGTGCCGGACTCCGCACGCCTTCCGAGATCTTGAGGAGGCACGCAGAGGAGATTGGTTTCAGCCACGCGGACGGTCTCATATCTGCATGGCGGGCAGGTCTTTGCTCGATACTGCTGGACGGTTTCGATGAGGTCTTGCCCAGCCGATGGTTGGGTAGCGCGGCCGACCTCAAGAATGTGCGATGGGAAGCCTTGGCGCCGATCCGGCGACTCTTGGACGAAACGCCCGCCACCGCGGGAGTCGTTGTAGCAGGCCGATCCCACTACTTTTCAAGTCAAGCGGAGATGACTCACGCCTTGGGTTTCAAGCCGTTGGAGATCCTGTCAATTCCGGACTTTGACGAGGAGCAGCTCTCGGAGTACTTGAGACAGTCGGGCGCGGACTTTGCCATACCTGATTGGGTTCCAACGAGGCCACTCTTGTTGGGCTACCTGGTATCCCTCGGGGCCGACTCCTCCGATGCAATTGCCTCCACCGTGACCCGGGCCGAGGGGTGGAGGCGTTTCCTTTCAGAACTGTGCTTGCGTGAAGCAAAGATGTTTGCCGCTGTCCGGCCAGAAACGATTCAGCAAATCATCGCACGTGTGGCCACTATGGCAAGAGGTGGGACGTCAATGACCGGACCATTGACCATTTCCCAAATGGAGGAGATCTTTACTGCCGTAAACGGCGTAAAGCCGGACAACGAGGGTGTTCAGTTGCTCCTTCGTCTTCCAGGCCTTGTGCCAGGCGAAGGTCCCGGTGGCGCGGAACAACGGTCGTTTGCAGATGCTGAACTCGCTGAGGCCGCTTATGGACTGGATCTGGCCTCGTTCGTTATGAATCCCTACGACACGAATCACCCTCTTGGAGGCCCGGCTACATGGGTTAATGCGTCCAGTGGACTGGGCGTTCAGGTAGCAGCAGATGCCCTAATCGCTGAGCAGCAGCAGGCTGGTGCAATTGTTGGCGCGATGGACAGAAGGCAGAAGTCGGGGAGACATGACGCCGTATTGGCGGACCTGCTTGCCACGCTGGCGCTCATGCCATCTGATAGGGAGATTTACAGTTCAAACTACGTTGTCGCTGGCGTCATGTTCGAGCAGTTGGAGTTGACCGACCATCCGGCTATGGCCGCAACGACGTTTCAGAATTGCTTGATTGAGCGACTGGATGCTTCAAACGTCGATGAAGACATTCAGATCCCATATTTCCAGTCCTGCCTTATTGATTTTGTGGACGGACTCTCCACCATTCCGGTGAGACTGGCACCCAGGCTTGTGGGCACTGAGATTGTCTCGTTCAGCGCTGCCGGTCAGACAAACGCAGGAATCATGGCACTCAGCATTGACCGGGAGTCTGCAATCGCGCTCAGCGTCCTGCGGAAAATCTTCAGCCAAAGGGGCAAAGCCAGGAAGGAGGCCGCTCTGAGTAGAGGCCTGTCACTTGCCGAACGTGGCATGGTGCCGTCTGTGCTTGCGGAGCTTGTGTCACAGGGGTGGATACGCAGGGAGGCCCGTGCAGGCACGGTTCTTTACGTCGGTGTTAAACAGCGGCAGAGAGATGCGCAGAGAGCATTGGAGCTACCCAACGAATTCCGGCTGAAGTAGCAATCGAACATAACGGGAACATGCCTAGTGCATCTTGAGGGGACCTTCTTCGGAGTAAGAGTCACATCTGATCTCGAATAGTGAAATGCGCCAGCCGGGCGGCGATGATTCCATGCGTGGATCCTGGAAGTGGTTACGTGTCCAGGACGCCGCCGAGCATCACGACTATTGGAGGAGGTTGTTGGGAACGTCAGTTCGAGGTGCGGATGGTCGCCGCGGGCGTTATGTCTGTCTGAATGCCGAGTCAATGGAACGACTGTCTGATGGATCTTGTCTCATGATTGCTGGGGCGACTAGGTTCGCTCCATGGGAGTGCTTGCGGTGCAGCTCGGGGAGTGGGTGGTGGTTGCCAGCCTGGCCGTGTGCTTGGGGGCGGGTGTGTGGCTGGCGCCGCAGCGGTTCAAGGCGGTGATGCTGATCATGGTGGCGGCGATCCTGCTGCACATGCTGCTTGACCTCGCCATGAACCTCACCGAGTACCGCGTCGGCTACCTCGGCCCGATGGGGGTGGCCCAGCAGGGCGTGTTCTCGGCGATTGCCGCCGCGGCCGGGGTTGGCTTCGGCTGGTTGATTGGTCGGCGAGGCGCGAACCAGGCGAAGGGGGCAAGCGAATGATCGACTACGCCTTCGGTGGCAGCCTCGTACTCACCTATGCGATCTGCGTCGGGTTCATGGCTGCCGGGTTCTTCTTCGTGCGCCGGTGGTGGCTGGTCGCGATCGGCACCGTCCTGGTGACGGTGCTGGTGAGCATCGTCGGCATGCTCGTGGTGCCGGGACTGAACCCCGGCGAGTACTGGCCTTATGCCGCCATGGCAATCGCGAACCAGGCGATGCTGATGCTGTTTTATGCAGGCGTCGGCGCCCTCCTCGCCGTATCGCTCGGTCGACACCGTCGGCCGGGAAGGCCGGCCCCAGCGGCAAGTGACAACCCCGACGGCGCCAGAACATGACCGTACTGTTCTTCATGCCCTACTACTGGCCGATCTATATCGGCATCCTGGTCGGCCTCGGCCTGCTCGGCTTCTTCCTGTGCCGTCGCCCGTGGCGCACGGTGCTCGTGACCGGGCTGACCGTACTGCTGCTGATGATCCTGCTCGACTTCGCGGTCGGATTCTTGGTCTCGGCGTTCGTCGTGCCGAGCATCGTGTCCAGCCTGGTCGCCGGATTCTTCGCAGCCGTGGCCACCGGGATCGGCACCGGAATCGGGCGGATCCGCTCGGAGCTGCGCGCGAGCAAGCGCGACGCGGCAGCAGCGGCGACGCCCGCGCCCCCGCCCGCGCCGCCAACTACGTCGGCTGGTAGCTAAGGGGCGATCGGCGCGCGAGCACCGCCTCGCGGTGGCTTCATTGACCGTCTTGGCAGCAGGTGGTTATCGTCGACCGAGGGGCCTGGTCAAGCGTGAGTGACCGGCGCAGAGGGGGCAGTGGTGAGTCTGATCTTCTTTGGCATGTGGCTGTGGCCGATGTACCTGTGCATTGCCGTAGGCCTCGTCGTCTGGGCGTATCGGCGCTGTGACGAGTCCCCGCTGATGCCGCTGTCGGTGGGCACGATCGCCATTCCCACAGTGTTTGTGGCGGACCTGCTCACCGGCTTTCTCCTGTCGGGTTGGTTCGGCATGACCGTGATGGTGTCCCTGGTCGTGGCAGGCCTCGTAGCCGGCCTCACCGGGCTCGGCATGCTCATCGGTCGAGCGCAGCGCCGCCAAGCGCGGTCTGACCGATAGCGCAGCGCCTCACCTCCACTGGTCAGGCTGCTGCCAAGTGACTGCGGCAGAATGGAGGGGTAGGAAGGGACGGTGCCACGGTGACGCAGGGTGGGCGACGAGTAGGGCTCGCGGGCGACTGGCACGGAGCCTCCGCCTGGGCCGAGACCGCGATCGCGCACGTTGCGGCGGCGGGCATCGACCGGCTCTACCACGTGGGTGACTTCGGCGTCTGGCCGGGCGACGGTGGTCGCGCCTACCGGGACGCGGTCTCGAACGCGCTGGTCGAGCACGGCGTGGAACTGTGGGTCACGCCGGGCAACCACGAGGACTGGGACCAGGTCGACGCACTCTTTGAGCAGTACGGCGACGCCCCGGCGCCCTACGCCCCCGGCATTTGGCTGCTGCCGCGCGGCTACCGCTGGACCGACGGCGGCCGCAGCTTCGTGAGTCTCGGCGGCGCCCCGACCCTGAGTTTCGAGAAGCGCACCGTGGGCGTCGACTTCTGGCCCAACGAGGAACTCACCGACGAGCACGTTAACCACGCCATCGCCGGCGGCCACGCCGAGGTGATGATCACCCACGACGCGCCGGAAGGCGCCACCAAGGAAGTCGCCGACACGATCGCGACCAACCCCTTCGGCTTCAGTGAACGCGCCCGCGAGTACGCCCGCGTCGGCCGCGAGCGGATGACCCGCGCCTTCCACGGCATTCGGCCGCGCTTCCTCGCCCATGGCCACTACCACGTCACCGCCGAGCTGGAGCAGGAGTACCTCACCGGCACCCCCGAGGCCTTCACTTGCCGCGTCGTCGCCCTCGACCGCGAGGCGCGCCCCGGCAACCTGCGCGTGCTCGACCTGGACACGCTGACCGTGGCGGAGCTGCCGGAGGCGGAGTAGGCGCTCGAGGGCCGGGCGCGAACCCTGCCGATAAACCGAACCTAGGCCGGAAAATTTCAGCCGCGCGTGCGGCCATCCGCGCTGGTTCGTGACTGACGCTGGCGGCCAACCACCACCTCGTCGAAAATTTCGGTCTAGCGGTTCCAATACTCCGCCCGCTATCGTGCTGGGAAAGCACCAGCCGTGCGCATCAACGAAGATCTGCGCTCAATTGTGAGAGCGCTCCCACAGCACCCGAGGAGCACCCATGTCCGCTGCCGTCCTGCCAAGGCGCACCCTCGCGGCGATCGCCGCGGTTGGCCTCGCCTTCGGCGTCCCCGGCCTCGCCGCCGCCCAGAGCCCGATCACCATCAAGGCCGAGGGTGAGTTCGGCGACAATATGCTGCCCGACAGCAGCTTCGAGAAGCAGTACGAGCCCTGGTGGGGCACGCCCGACCTGACGCTGGACAACTCCAGCGGCGCACTGTGTACCGTCGTGCCGCCCAAGGGCGGTTCGGCATGGTCGGACATCGTCGGCATCGACAATGTGGTGCTCAAGAAGGACGAGCACTACTACTTCAGCTTCAAGGCCAAGGGCACGCTCGAAACCCCGATCCGCGCGCTCGTTCAGGAAGGCCACGAACCCTGGGGTGCGTCCTACGAGGGCAACCCGATCATGGGTCAGGAGTTCCAGGAGTACAACTACGCCTGGACCGCCAAGGCCGACATCCCGATCGGTCAGGTCGTCTTCCAGGTCGGTGGCGCCACCACCGAATGGACCTTCTGCATCGACGATGTGAGCCTCCGCACCGGACCCGAGCCCGAGCCCTACCGCCCCGACACCGGTCCGACCGTGCGCGTGAACCAGCTCGGCTACCTGCCGGGCGCCGTCAAGCGCGCCAACATCGTCAACCCGAAGACCGACCCGCTGGACTGGACGCTGCGCGACGCCAACGGCAACGCGGTCGCT
The DNA here is from genome assembly GCA_023436775.1 of Actinomycetes bacterium. Taxonomy (GTDB): domain Bacteria; phylum Actinomycetota; class Actinomycetes; order Actinomycetales; family Microbacteriaceae; genus JAEZHW01. The sequence goes on along the minus strand of JAEZHW010000036.1, from coordinate 63,137 downwards.
ACCGGCAAGACCCGGGTCTTCGGTGAGGACATGACCCTGGCCGCCCACGTCCACATCGCCGACTTCAGCGACGTGAACACCGAGGGCACCGGCTACACCCTCGAAGTCGACGGTGACGTCAGCTACCCCTTCGCGATCGCGGCCGACCTGTACAGCCAGCTGCGCTACGACGCCCTGGCCTACTTCTACCTCGCCCGCAGTGGTATCGAGATCGAGGCACAGTACGTCGGCGAGGAGTATGCGCGTCCGGCTGGCCACATCGGCGTTGCGCCGAACAAGGGCGACACCAACGTCCCCTGTGCCGCACCGCAGGAGTACTACGGCGGCTGGACCTGTGACTACACGCTGGACGTGACCGGCGGTTGGTACGACGCCGGTGACCACGGCAAGTACATGGTCAACGGTGGCATCTCGGTGGCGCAGGTGCTGAGCACCTACGAGCACGCGAAGTTGCGCGGCACCGCGGAGGCGCTCGCCGACAACTCGATGCGCATCCCCGAGGCCGGCAACGGTATCCCGGACGTGCTCGACGAGGCGCGGTGGGAGTTGGAGTGGATGCGCAAGATGCGTGTGCCGGAGGGCGACCAGTACGCCGGGCTCTACCACCACAAGATTCACGATGAGCGCTGGACCGGTCTGCCGCTCGACCCGGCCAAGGACGAGATGCCGCGCGAACTGCGTCGTCCCTCGACCGCAGCCACGCTGAACTTCGCGGCCGTCGCCGCGCAGGGTGCGCGCCTGTGGCGGGAGTTCGACGCCGAGTTCGCGGACGCGCTCGTCGCCGAGGCGAAGGCCGCGTACGCAGCGGCGCAGCGGATCCCGGACGTGTACGCCTCGGCATCGGACGGCGTCAACGGTGGTGGACCGTACAACGACGGCACGCTCACCGACGAGTTCTACTGGGCCGCGGTCGAGCTCTACCTCACCACCGGTGAGCAGGAGTACGCCGACCTCATCACCAACAGCGAAGAGTTGCAGAAGGACACCTTCTACCGTGCGGACGGCTTCGACTGGCAGCACACCGCCATGCTCGGTCACATCGACCTCGCCCTGGTGGACAACAGCCACCCGCAGCGCGAGCGCGTCCGCGAAGGCCTGCTCGAGGCGGCGAAGCGGTACCTCGGTGACCAGCGTCGCGTCGCCTTCGGTCAGCCCTACAAGCCGGGCTCGCTGTCCTACATCTGGGGCTCGAACAGCGCCATCGTGAACAACGCGATCGTGCTGGCCGTCGCCTACGACCTAACCAAGGACGAGACCTACCGTCAGGCCGCGATCGAGGCTGCTGACTACCTGCTCGGCCGCAACGGCATGAACAACTCGTACATCACCGGCTACGGCACGGTGTACTCCGAGAACCAGCACAGCCGCATGTTCGCCGCGCAACTGAGCCCGAACTCGCCGCACCCGCCGAAGGGCACGCTCGCGGGCGGCCCGAACTCGGATGTGCCGGACCCGGTCTCCTCGGCGCTGTTCAGCCTCGGCTGTGCTCCGCAGCAGTGCTACGTGGACCACATCCAGGCCTGGGGCGTGAACGAGATGACCATTAACTGGAACTCGGCCCTGTCCTGGTACGCCTCATGGCTCGCCGACCAGGGGTCGAGCGTCGGTGGCGCGGACAACACGCCGCTGCTGATCGGTGGCGGCGCGGCTGGCGCCGTGGCGATCGCTGCCGCAGCCGTCGTCGCACTCCGCCGCCGAGGCACCTCGGCAGCCCCAGCGGCAGCGACCGACGCCTAGCCCGTCGCAGCGCAGCGGCCTGGCCCTCACGGGGGTCAGGCCGCTGCTGCATCGCTAGCGTCGCCCCAGCAGGTCGTAGCGGGCTAGGGCCTCGGCATCGTTGGCCAGCATGGTGGCGCGTCGAGCGGCATCGAGCGCATCCACGGGGTGCGCCTCGAGTGCTGCGTTGGCCAGTTGCCGCTCGGCCTCAACCAGACGTGCCCGGGCCTCGGCCCCGGCGCCGCGGCGAATGACATCGCGGGCGACCCCGATCTGGCTCTCGGCGATCAGGCGAGCACCCACCAGCGCGGCTTCGGCGTTGGCTCGGCGTTGCTGCTCGTTGCGTTCGTTGCGCAGCGCCGCCTCGAGCGCGGCGGAAGCGGCGTCGAGCTCTCGCAGCGTGTCCAGCGGGCGGCGCTGGGCCTCGGGTCCGCTGGCGCGCACCAGCAGTTGCTCCAGCTCGGCGCGCGCGGCGTCGGTGGCGGCACTGAGGGCGGGGTCGCCGCCGGCGCGCTTCGCGGCAGCACCCTCCAGGGCGGGCCGAATGGTGGTGGGCAGTTCCTGGAGTCGCGACTGCAGGGTGCGCTGGGCCTCGTTGAGTTGCTGCACGATCCGCTCGAGGCTCTCCACCGACTCGCGGAAGCGCAGCATCTCGCGTTCCACCGCTTCCAGATCCCGAACCACCGAGGCATTTGGGTCCTTGATCAGCCGGCCTTGAACCGCGTCCAAGAGCCGGGACGCCTTGGTACCGGCCTCAGAGCCCGCCGCGGTAATGCTGCCGCTGTGTTCCAGCGTTGGGTCCTCGAAGCGGTCCTTCGCGTCGCGGAACTCGGCGCCGATCCTGAGCCAACGCTCATGCAAGCCGTCGAGGTCGCGGCGCAACTGCTCGGCAGCAGCGGACGCCCCGCGCTCACGGCGACGCAGATCGTCGAAGGCCCGCTGTTGCTTCAGCAGGCTGTCCTGGATGGCGTTCGTGATGCCGAGGATCTGCTTGACGTGCTCGCGACGCTTGTGGTCACTCCAGAACTGGGCCTCGGCGCTGCTGAGGCGCTGCTGCAGGGTGAAGGCCTGGTTGAGGCGGGCGCGAGCGTCCTTGACGACGGCCGCGAACTCGCGCCCCTCGGCGTCACCGAACTGGGCGGAGACGAAGCCGAGTTCCGCCTCGGCTTCAATCACCGCGTCGTCGGCGCCCACCAGGCCGAGGCTGGCCTGCTGCTCGATCGCGCGCAGCGGGGTGCGAAATGGCGCACCCGCCATCGAACGTTGCATCGGCGCCGGGCGACGAAACACTCGCCAGATGGCCACGCCGAAGCTGACGCCCACGGCGATGATCAGGACGAGCAGGGCAACCCCGAGACCGTCCATAGCAGCTCCTTAGCCGAAGAGGACCTTGCGGACATCCTCCGGTCCGCGCGCATACCCGAGCGTACCGGCTGCCTCCGCCTCGGTCCCATATCCCCAGTCGACCAGCAGCACGTTGATGCCGTGCTCCGCGCCACCTTCGGCGTCGTGGATTCGGTCACCGAGCAGCAAGGTGCGCGCCGGGTCCACCTCAGCACCGGCGGCCCGCAGTTGGCGCAGCGCCTCGGCGACCACGTCGCCCTTGGTCTTGCGGCCGGCGTCCTCATCTGAGCCGACTACGGCCGTGAAGTGGCTGGTGAGTTCGAAGTAGTTGAGCGCGTTCTCGGCCGAGTGCTGGGGACGCGAGGTGGCGATCCCCAGCGGCACGCCTGCGCCTTTCAGCTCGAGGATGAGTTCGAGCATCCCGGGGAAGATCTCGGAGTTCTGGATCCCGGCGAGGCCTCCGCCGCGCTGGGCGCGGTAGAAGGCGATCGCCTCGGTGAGTTGCTCGTCGACGAAGCCGGTGAGGGAGGCCACGATCTCGGGCAGCGGCGGACCGATGCGGTTGCGTAGCGTGCTCGGCTCCTCGGCGGGCAGACCGAAGTGGTCCAGCGTTGCCGCCAGGGCGGTGACGATCCCGGGGGCGGTGTCGACGAGGGTGCCGTCGAAGTCGAACAGGACAGGGGAGAAGCGCGGCAGAGACATTGCCCCCAGCCTAGTCGGCGGCGTGCTCGATGACCCGGGTGAGGGCGTCGCGCAGGGCCTCGAGTTCGGCCAGCGGCAGGCCCAGGCGCTCCACCACGGCTGGCGGGATCGCTTCGGCTTGCGCTCGCAGTGCGTTGCCGGTCTCGGTCAGGTCGATCAGCAGCACGCGCTCGTCGTTCGGGTCGCGGCGCCGGGTGACGAAGCCGGCAGCCTCGAGGCGCCGCAGCAGCGGAGTGAGCGTGGCCGGCTCGTGCCGCAGCACGGTCGCCAGCTCGCCGGCGCTGCGCGGCGACTGCTCCCAGAGCGCGAGCATCACCAGGTACTGCGGGTGCGTCAGGCCCAGGGGCTCGAGCAGTGGCCGGTACACCGACAGCACCGAGCGCGAGGCGATCGAGAGAGCGAAGCAGACCTGGCGATCCAGTTTCAGCAGGTCCTCGCTCATCTCGCCTCGCAGTCGTGGTGTGGTCGACGTCCGACCCGGCACGGATCAGACATCCAGAATTCCTTAGTACACTAACAAATGAACCTGAGGAGGCGACCATGGGTGCAGAGATGGAGAACCCGTACCAGGGCAAAGGGCTCTGGAATAAGGTCAACCGCGTGCTGTTCCCGTGGATCGGCCCGCCGCCGCTGGGCCCCTACGACCAGCCGGCGCCGACGCCCGCCGCTGAGCGTCCCTGCCCGCTGTGCGGTCAGCCGATGCGAGACCACGAGATCGACCGCTCGGGCCCGCGCACGCAGTTGTATTGCCCCGAGGTGGGCACCGCCTCGACCGCCGCTGGGTCGGACGCGGACTAGGTCGCGCTCGCAGCGCCCCGGAGCGCTGCGATCTGATCAGCCGCCTCGGCCGGCACGTCCACAATCTTCGTGCGGCTCGCAGCACCGGTGACGAGGCTCACCTCACTGGCGCGCACCCCGATCGCTGCAGCCAGCAACTTCAGCGCCGCGCTCGTTGCCTTGCCATCCACGGCGCGAGCCCGCACCGCCACCACCAGCGCGCCGTCGTGTTCACCCCCGACGGTATCGCGGGACGAGCCCGGCTTGACGCGGATCGTGACGCGCATCAGAACAGGCGGCCGTCGTTCTGCTCGACACCGCGCATCTCGTCATAGTCGAGGATGAGGCAGCGGATGCCGCGGTCCTCGGCGAGGGTGCGCGCCTGCGGCTTGATTTCCTGGGCGGCGAAGACGCCGGTGACCGGGGCGAGCAGCGGGTCACGATTCATCAGCTCGAGGTAGCGGGTGAGCTGTTCCACACCCTGCACCTCACCGCGGCGCTTAATCTCGACCGCGACCGAGCGCCCCTCGGCGTCGGTGGCCAGGATGTCGACCGGGCCAATGGCGGTGAAGTATTCGCGACGCACCAGGCGATAGCCCTCGCCGAGCCGGTGGATCTGCTCGGCCAGCAGCCGCTGCAGGTCCGCCTCGACGCCGTCCTTCACTAAGCCCGGGTCGATGCCGAGTTCATGATTGGAATCGTGCATCACTTCGTGCAGGCTCACCACCAGCAAGTCCGCGGTCTTGGCGTGGCTGACCCGCCACACCTCCGTGACCCCGAGTTCTTGCTGATCCGCATCCGGCTCCAGCACGCTCAGCGTGCACGGCGGGCTCATCCAGTTCAACGGCTTGTAGCTGCCGCCGTCCGAGTGGATCAGCACACTGCCGTCCGCTTTCACGATCAGCAGCCGGGTCGCCAGCGGCAGGTGCGCGGACAGCCGTCCGGCATAGTCCACCGAGCACTTGGCAATGACGACGCGCATGGAATGCAGCCTAGCGAGCGGCCGAGGCAGCCTCGCCCTGTGGCGCCGCCTGCTCCTTCGCCGCGATGGAGGCGAAGAAGGCGATGCCCACGAGCACGGCGGGCACGATCAGCGAGGGAAGCACCCCGACTTCTTTCCCGAGCAGACCCAGCAGCGGCGGGCCCGACAACGTCGCGCCGTAGCCAGCGATCGAAATGATGCTGACGCGAGCAGCGGCGTGCTTCGGGTCGTCGCCGGCCACTGACATGGTCACCGGGAATCCGAGCGCGATGCCGAGGCCCCACAGCGCAGACGCCACGAACAGGGTCCACGGCTCGTTGGTGAAGATGTACATCAGGATGCCGACGAAGGCGACCACGGCGCTCACCTGCAACGCGAAGGCACGGCCGAAGCGGTCCACCACCGGGCCACCGGCCACGCGCCCGATGAACATGGTCCACATGAACACGGTGTAGAACGCCACCGCGGTGGTCTCGTCCAAGCCATGACCGTCCAAGGCACCGAGCTGCATCCAGTCGCCCGCGCTGCCCTCGGCGAAGCTGAACCCCAGCATCGCGATCGCAACGAAGATGACCTTCCAACTCAGGGCAGCGCGGATGCTGCCCTTCTGCAGCCCCTCCTCGCCGCCGTTGTTGCCGGAGGCGTCGCTGCTGGAACGCAAACCGTACACCGCCCCGCCGCCGACGATGGCGAGCAGAATCACGAAGCCGAGCAGGTGCGGGAACATCGGCACCTGCATGGCGATGAGGCCGGTGGCCACCAACGCGCCCAATGCTGCGCCGAGGCTGAAGCCGGCGTGCAGAATCGGCAGCAGGGAGCGCTGCTTGATGCGTTCGAGCTCGGCACCAGCCACGTTCATCGACACGTCGATGATGCCCATACCGGTATTGGCAAGGATCAAGCCGATAAAGCCCGGGACGAAGGCGTTCCAGACGCTCGCCGAGAAGCACAGCAGCAGCAGGCCGCCGACCGAAATGGCCATGCCGAGCATGATGCTCTTGCGCAGGCCGATGCGGCCCAGCAGCGCCGGGGTCGAGAGCAGACCCACCATGGCGCCGAGACCGTAGCCGAACAGCAGCAGGCCGACGCCGTCGGTGCCGAGCTGGAACTCGTCACGCATGGCCGGCACGCGCGCCAGTACGGTCGCCACCGAGGCGCCCATGAGGACATAGAGCAGGCCGATGCGGATCATGCCGAGGCCGTGGCTGCCAGCCGTCTGATCCGCCTTGACCGTAGGCAACGGGATGGGTGCGGTTGCGGGCGGTTCAATAATGGGCATCCCAGCATTCTAGTTGCCGGAAATCAGTGCGATCAGGGGTAAACCTGAGGCACCGCCAGGGTCGACTAGGCTGACGCTATGGCCGAGCAGACGCTGCCTTCGGGCTTCGATGTCACTGAGTTCGATACGTCCGTGCGCCTGCAGGATGACCTCTATCGCTTCGTGAATGGCACGTGGCTGGATGCCACCGAGATTCCGGTCGACCGGGCCCGGTACGGGGCCTTCGATCAGTTGCAGGAGGATGCGCTCGCCGCGGTGCGCGAGATCCTCGAGGGTGACGGCTCGGATGACCGCTCCGGTGCGGAGGGGGCCGCGGACCTGCGGAAGGCCCGCTCGCTCTACCGCTCCTTCATGGACGAGGCCCGGGCCGAGGCGCTGGGCGTGAGCCCGCTGCAGCCGCTGCTGGCTGCGGTCGACGGTTTCAGCACCGTCGCGGACGTGCTGCGTGCGCTCGGCCAGTCCGAGCTCGACCTCGGTCCCACGCTGATCGCGACCTGGATTGACGCCGACCCCGGGAATCCGGAGGTGAATCGGATGTCGATGCACCAGGCCGGCCTGGGCCTGCCGGATGAGGCCTACTACCACCAGCCGCAGCACGAGGAGGTGCGCGCGAAGTATCGCGCACACGTGGCGCGGATGCTCGACCTGGTGGGCCTGGACGATGTCGAGGCGCGGGCTGAGCGCATCGTGGCACTGGAAACCGCGATCGCAGCGCACCACCGTGACGCGGTGAGCGCTCGCGACGCGGTCGCGGCCTACAACTTGATGCCCTGGACCGAGGCGGCCAGCCAGTTCGCTGGCGAGGCCGACCTGAACGAATGGCTCGCAGCCTTCGCTCCGGCCGGGGTTGGCGAGGTGGTGGTCCGCCAGCCGGAGTTTCTGGCGGGTGTGGGAGGGCTGCTGTCCGCGGACCGGCTCGACGCCTGGCGCGACTGGTATCGCTGGCACCTGGTGCGCGCCTCGGCCGGGTATCTGTCGCCATCGCTCAGCGAGGCGAACTTCGACTTCTACGGCCGCACCCTCACCGGCCAGCCGCAGCAGCGGGAACGCTGGAAGCGCGGTGTCGGGCTGGTGGAGTCGCTGCTCGGCGAGGCGATTGGTCGCGAGTACGTGGCGCGTCACTTCCCGCCCGCGGCAAAGCAGGCCTGCGATGCGCTGGTGCAGCGACTGATCGAGGCCTACGGGCAGAGCATTCGCACCCTGGACTGGCTCGGCGAGGCGACGAAGGAGCGCGCGCTCGAAAAGCTCAGCAAGTTCACCCCCAAGATCGGTCACCCGGATCGCTGGCGCGACTACTCGGCGCTGGAGGTGGTTGACGGGGACCTCTTCGCCAGCGTTCGGGCGGGGTACAAGTTTGAGGCGCGGCGCCAGCTCGCCAAGTTGGACCAGCCGGTCGACCGCGGCGAGTGGCACATGTACCCCCAAACGGTGAACGCCTACTACAACCCGGTATTCAACGAGATCGTGTTCCCGGCCGCAATCCTGCAGCCGCCGTTCTTTGACGCGGCTCGCGATGCCGCCGCGAACTATGGCGGGATTGGGGCGGTCATCGGCCACGAGCTCAGTCACGGCTTTGATGACCAGGGCTCGCGGTACGACGGCGATGGCAAATTGACCGATTGGTGGACCGATGAGGACCGGGCAGCGTTTGATGAGCGTGCACAGCAGCTCATCGCGCAGTACTCCGAATTGGAGCCGGCGCAAACCCCCGGTCAGCGCGTGAATGGCGGGCTCACCGTCGGCGAAAACATTGCCGACATCAGCGGTCTGAGCATGGCGTGGAAGGCTTACCTGTTGAGCCTGGACGGACAGGAGCCGCCAGTGATTGACGGGCTTTCCGGGGCCGAACGCTTCGTGCTGGCCTGGGGAATGGTGTGGCGCCAGAAGGCCCGTGATCAGGAAGTCGCCAGGCTTTTGGCGATCGATCCTCACTCTCCCTCAGAATTTCGGTGCAACCAGGTGGTAAAAAACGTGGGAGCGCTCTACAATGCCATTAATCTGAAGTGGGGTGACGCGCTATGGATGGATTCCAACTCACGCGTCAGTCTCTGGTGAGCGACATGGGGGTCGCAGAGGCTGAGCCGCTGTCCCCTCCTGCGCCTGTGCGGACCAAGCAGGGTCGTCACGCGGCCGTTGAACGGACCGAAAACTTCCGCCGCTCCATTAAGGCATTGAGCCAGCTCGCCTTCTCTGGCGCTCAGATTTCCGCTTCGGCCGCTGACATTTCCACCGGCCAGGAACTGCTTCGCATTGACGACACCGTTGCGATGCCGACCGCCGGTGTGGGTCGCGTCCTGTTGTTGATCGAGGTTGCTGCCGCGATGGCGCAGCCGGGCTTCCAGGAAAACTCGATCCTGGACCGCACCGCGCTGGACCGCGCTGGCAGCGCCGGTATCTGGAGCCACTTGCAGGCACCGAGCCTGCCGATCGCCGACCTCGCCGTCCTCGTTGCCGCTACCGGCGACGCACTGGCCACCAACGTGCTGCTGGGCCGAGTCGGCCTGGACGCGGTTCGTCGCCGCGCTGAATCGCTTGGCCTGAGCCGCACTGCGCTCCTCGACCGCGTGCGTGAGGTGCGCGGACCGGACGATGCCCCGCAACTGTCCATCGGCTCCTCCATCGAGCTGGTGCGCCTGTTCAGCTCACTCGCCCACGGTGACGTCGTCGACTACTTGACCAGCAACCGTGTGCTGGGCTGGCTGGCCATGAACACCGACCTGTCGATGGTTGCCAGCGCCTTCGGTCTGGACCCGCTGAACCACGGCAAGTTGGACCACGAGATCTCGCTGGCCCACATGACCGGTGCCGAGGGTGGCGTTCGCTCTGAGGCCGGCGTGCTGCGCGGACCGCGCACCGCGGTGGCGTACTCGGTGACGGTGCAGTTCGAGGACGACGAACTGGCCAGTCGCCTCGCCACGCTTGAGGCGATGCGCACGGTCGGTTTCGACTTGCTCGACTACGTGCACTAGTCCCTGACCTTTCAGGGAACCTCCAGCCCACACCGAGGCTGCGTCAGACTAGTCTGGAACGACTACCACTGATGGAGGTGCGGCATGAAGGGGAAGCTGCTGTTGCTGGTCGGACTCGGTGCCGGCTACGTGCTCGGTGCCAAGGCTGGCCGGAAGCGTTACGAAGAAATCAAGCTGGTCGCCGGCCGGGTCTGGAACAGCGAGCCGGTGCAAAAGCCCCTGCAGACCGCGGAGCAGTTTGCGCGCAGCACCGCGCCCGAGCTCACCGAAGCGCTCGTCGCGGCTACCGGCAAGGTGGTCGAGGGTGCCAAGGCACTCGTGGACAGCCTGAGCGCGGAAGCCTCGACCGTGAGCGCGGAGGCCGAGGAGCGCGCTGCCGCGTTCGAAGCCGGTGAGCCGGTGAAGAAGCCGGCGGCGAAGACGAGCCGGACCACCTCCTCGCGTTCGACCGCGACGAAGAAGCCGGCCACGCGTTCGACCGCGTCGAAGACCTCGAAGGGTGAGTACCGCACGCCATGACTGAGGAACAGGAATCCGCTGACCGCCGCAACGTCTTCGGGCTGATCGGCGATCTGCCGCGCCTGCTGACCAACCAGGTGCGCAGCGAGATGAACCTGGTCAAGGCGCAGCTGAAGGCGAAGGCCATGGCTGCGGCCGCTGGCGTATTCCTGGGCTTGTTGGCCGTGGCAGTGCTGGTGCTTGGCTTTGTGTCGCTGTTGCTGGCGGGGATCTTTGCCCTCGGTCAGGTCATGCCGAACTGGGCGGCCGCGCTGGTGATGGCCGGTGTCTTCGTGCTGGTGGGGGGTCTGATCGGGATCGCTGCCGCAGGCTCGTTTAAGGGGGTCAGCGGGCCCGTTGGTTCGCGCGCACTGCGTGAGCCGGAGCAGCCGGAGCAGGATGCGGAGGCTGGATGATGAACGAGATTCGTCAAGCTGAAGCCGAAGCTGTTGCTGCGCAGGAGGAACTGGCTGCAACGCTTGCAGAACTGCAGGACCGTCTCAACGTACCGAAGCAGGCGCAGCGTCTGGGTCGGACCCTGAAGCAGAACTACCAAGAGAACACGACCACGTGGGTCGCTGCCGCAGCGGGGGTCGCGGCGACCGTGGCCGGGATCCTCATCTGGCGAGCACGCCGATGACGCGGGCGCTCCGTCTGGCCAGCCGGACGAGCGCGCTTGCTCTCGCTCAGGCCTCGGGCGTTGCTGAGGCCATTACTGCCGCGACCGATATTCCGGTCACCGTGGTGCCGGTGCATGCGGACGGTGACTTGCTCAGCGCCTCGCCGGGTGCCCTCGGCGACACCGGTGTCTTTGTCGAACGACTGCGCATGGCGCTGCTCGCCGGACAGGCTGATCTGGTGCTGCACTCAGCCGCGGATGTGCCGCTGGATGTGCTCGACGGTGTGGTCACGGCAGCGGTGCTGGAGCGTGGCGACGTGCGGGAAGCCTTCGTAGCACGCGAGGGACAGCGGCTGCGGACCTTGCCGAAGGGTGCGCGCGTGGGGATCTCGTGGCCGAGGCAGGCGCGGGCGCTGCGGCGCTTGCGCCGCGACCTGGACATCGTCGAGGTGCGCGGGCATGTGGACGATCGCCTCGCCGAGGTGGAGCAAGGGCGGATCGATGGCCTCGTGTTGCCCTCGAGCGCGATGGATGCGCTGGCGCAGAGCGACCTGATCGTGGAACGCTTCGCGCCGACGCGGGTGGCGCCGGCCCTCGGTGCCGGCCTGTGGGTGCTCGAGGCGCGGGCCGATCAGCTGGATGATCCGGCAATTGCTGCTGCGGTCGGCACGCTGCATCATGTCGCGAGCGGTCTGCAACTCCTCGCCGAGCAGATCGCAGGGCACACCCTGCATGCCACCCCGGCCGACGGGCTCGGGGCATGGTCCGTCTTCGAAGACGACGGCATCACCGTACATCTGCACGTAGACCTCGACGCTGGTCACGCGCACGTGGAACACCACGAAGCCTGGCGGGCCCGGGACACCGAGCAGACGCGACGCAATGCGGCAATCGCGGCTGGCCGCGGGGCGGCCAAGGCGCTGCGTAGCGAAGGCGCGTGGCAGGCGCGGGCAGGGCAGGATCGCGCGGGTGAGGTTCGCACTGCAGAGGCGCGCCCCGCGGAGGCCTTCAGCTAGGCCGGCCCAGAGCTAGGCACGACTCGACCTAGGCGTCGCCGCCCGAGAGACGGACCACGGCGCGGCCGACCCGCTGGCCGGCCAGCAGTCCCTGCGCGACGTCCACCACGTCCTCGAGCGCCACCTCGGTGACCAACTCCGCCAGCAATGCCCGGTCCAGGCTCTCCGCCAGGATCTGCCAGGACTCCTCCCGGGCCTGATCGTCGGCAAGCACCGAGTTCACGCCAAGCAAGGCCACGTTGCGCAGAATGAAGGGCATCATCGAGGCGGTCAGGTCGGGTCCAGCGGCGCGGCCGCTCGCAGCGACCGCGGTGTTGTACTGCAGCTGCGTCAGGATGCCGGCGAGCACCTCGCCGCCGGTGACGTCCACGGCACCACCCCAGCGCTCGGACTGCAGCGGCTTGGTCGGGGTCAATGCACTGCGGTCGATGACGTCGGTGGCGCCGAGTCGGCGCAGCAGCTCAGCGTGTTCTGGGCGACCGGTGGCCGCGGTGACGGTGTAGCCGCGGGCGGCCAGCAGCGCGATCGCAATGGAGCCGACGCCGCCGGTCGGACCGGTGACCAGAATCGGCCCCTCGCCGATGCCGTACCGTTCCAGCGCGCGCACGGACAGCGCGGCGGTGAAACCAGCGGTACCGATCGCGGCAGCCTCGCGTAGCGAGAACACCTCCGGCACGCGCGTGCCCAGGTGACCAGCCACCACGGTCTCGTCCGTGAAGCCACCGTCCAGATGCTCGCTGAGGCCACGACCGTTGATCATGAAGCGGTCGCCGACGTGCCAGGCGGGGTCGCGGCTCTCGACCACGACACCAGCCAAGTCAATGCCGGTCACGCGCGGGAACTCGCGCATGAAGCCGCGCAGACCGGTCACGATCATGGCGTCCTTGTAGTTCACGCCCGACCAGTCGACCCGGACGCGGACGTCACCGTCCTGCAATGCGGGGAGGTCACGGTCCACCAGTTCCGCAGTGGATTCGGCCGAGTTCATCTGTAGCGCGCGCACCATGGCATCAACACTACGTCGCGAGGCGCGGCTCACGACCCAGCACACGTCACCTTGGCAGGCGACGACGACGCAATCGCGGGGATCGGCTATTCGGCAGCAGAGCTGACCGCGTGCGGCGGACGCTGCTGATCGTTCGAGCCGGGAACCGGCTCAGCAGGGTCGGCCCCGAGCGCAACGATCTCGTTTTTGCTGTTGACGTGTACGACCTTCGGCGTCAGTGCAGCCGCCTCGTCGGGGGTGCACATGGCGTAGCTCATGATGATGACCAGGTCGCCCTGGCGTACCAGATGCGCCGCGGCACCGTTGATGCCGATCACACCGCTGCCCGCCTCGCCCGGAATCACATAGGTCTCCAGACGGTTGCCGTTGTCGATATCGACGACTGCGACCAGTTCGCCTTCCAACAGCCCGGCAGCGTCCATGAGCGCGCGGTCCACGGTGATGGAGCCGACGTAGTGGAGGTCGGCGTGGGTCACCGTCGCGCGGTGAATCTTGGACTTGAGCACAGTGATGTACATGGCGTTCCTACGCTACTCGCTGCACGGCGCTGAGGCGAACTCAGCCTGCTGCGCGGACTAGCCCGATGCGTTCTTCTTCAGCCAGGCGTACGGGTCGACGGGGCTGCCACCGACGTGCACTTCGAAGTGCAGGTGGTTGGCGGTCGAGAGGCCGGTGCTGCCCATCTTGCCGAGCTGCTGGCCCGGCTCCACGTGCTGACCGACCTTGACCGAGGTCGCGCTCATGTGTGCATACAGCGTGGTGACACCGAGGTCGGGGTGGTAGACCTCGACGCGGTTACCGAAGCCACCGAACCAACCCACTGCAGTGACCTTGCCAGCAGCAATCGAGGTGATTGGGCTGCCGTACGGGCCGAGCAGGTCGATACCGGCGTGCCAGCGGGTGCAGGTGCCGTTGTTCATGGCACGGCAGCGGAAGCCATCCGAGATCTGGGCGACGAAGGGCAGCGGCCAGCGGACCGGTGCGGTCAGGTCAACAAAGTACGAACCGAAGGAGATCGAGTTCGGCACGGTGTCGCGCACCTTGACTTCGTCGCGCTTCAGTTCGATGGCGCTCGGTTCGGCGACCGTGAAGCCCTGCATGGCGGATTGTGCGGCGGCGGTATCGATGACGAGGCCGCCTTCGGCCAGGGCCACATCCTCGGTCGCGATCTGTGGGATCGCAAACACGGCAACGAAGCCAGCGACGATGGCGACGGCGAACGCGGCGGCCCATGGGTTGCGCTTCGTGGTCACCGGAGCGACCGTGACAGTCCGTTCCGGGTGGCGCAGTTGCTTCTCGATGAGGCGGCGCGCGCGTGCTGACTGCATCTGGCGGCCCGCTTTGCGGCTGGACTTGCGAGTGCCCATCCGGGTTGCGTCTGTCGGGGTCGTTTCGGTGGCCGTTTCGACATTGCCTGTGGGCGTCGTCAACGGGGTAATCGACAGCGGCGTGACCGACAACGGAGGCAGCACGACGTCAGCCGACTCACCGACGGCATCGGCCGTCGGGATCATTTCTAGCGTCAAACTGGGCTCCAGGGGCAAGCAATTCGGAACTGTGGGGGCGCACTCGCCTGTTCACAGTAGGTTACAGCGCTTGTCCACGGTAGCGCGAGGCGCTGGGAGTTCCCCGGACGGGGCAGGTCAAACCGCTGAGACTACCCGTTTGCGTGCTTGGTCATCCACGGGAACGGGTCAAAGGGGACGCCGTGCTTGTCGTGGAGCTCGAAGTGGAGGTGCGGGCCGGTGGAGCGACCGGTGCTGCCGACCTTGCCGATCACCTGGCCAGCGTAGACCTCGTCACCCTTTTCCACCTGGGTCGATCCGACCATCATGTGTGCATACAGCGAGGTGAGGCCGAGTTCCTCATGCCAGATCTCAATGTGCACGCCGTAGGCGTTCCAGTTCTTGTACTTGTCGACCTTGGTGACGACACCCTTCGAGATGGCGACCACCGGGGTGCCCATCGGCGGGGAAATGTCCAAGCCGGAGTGGAAGTTTCCACCGCGGTACCCCCAGTAGCTCAGGACCGGTGCACTGAACGGAATCGGCCACTGAATCGGTGCCAGCGTGTTGGTGGTGTAGACGTAGCTGCCGGCGTTGTAGCCCGGGATCATTGACCGAATCTTGAAGTCCTCGCGATCCAGGCCCGAGGTGGCCGCGTGCTCCACCTTGTAACTGATTCCGTCTTCGCTGGACTGTGGGATCGTCAAGGGCTCTGCCACGTTCGCCTGCGCGGTCGGGTTCAGGGCCGGGAGGCCAATCACCGCGGTGATGGCCACGAGCAGACCCACAAGGCCAACGATCCGGGTCGAGTGCACTGGACGGCGAGCAGCGGCGTCGCTGTGGACACTGGCCACGCGGGTAACGCCGGGTCGAATGAGGCGCTTGCCCGCAGACGGGCGCGAGGCGGGCCGATCCTTGGCCGTCTTGCTGCCCGCGGCAATCTGGACCTGCTGATCGGCGCGCTGCTTCTGGCGCAGAGCCCTCTCGATTGCGCGTCGAGCCGAGCGGGCGCTCCTTTGCTTTCGGCCCGTTGTGGCCGAGGCAGTGGTCATGGTCCGCGCCACCACGGCGTCCCACGCGGCGAGCTTGGCAGGATCGGTGGGTGGCTGCTCGAGGACAGCGAAGGTCTTGACCGGCGCTGTGGCGGGGGCCAGTTCGAGCGGCACCGACGCTGGCTCGATCGCGGCATCCGCCTCGGCTGGGGCCCGTTCCTCGGCTGGGGCCCGTTCCTCGGCTCGGGAGTCCGTCAACGCGTGGGCATCCGCATCAGTAGCGGTTTCGTCCCACAACTCGGCGGCAGGCGGAACAACGTCGATCTGCGGAGGGGCGGTGGCCGGAGTCGGCTCGGCGGTGATCGTGTCCTCGAGGTCCACGGCGAGGGCCGGCACGACGCGGGTGGCCTGGACCAGTGGTGCGATCGGAGCCGCGGTGACCGCCTCGACGGGCGGAATTGGCGCGGTGACCGGAGCGTGTGCGGCGGGCGCGGGTGCCGCGGTCGGCGTATTCGTCGAGGGGCTGGGTGCCTGCAGGAACGGCGGCAGCGGCGGCAGGGGGGCCGAAGCGAACGACGCGGGCGCTGCTGGCGGAACCAGGGCCGGTGACTGGGCAGCGGGTGGTGAGGCGGGAGTGACCTGCGGCACCGGGCCGGTGAGGAAGGCGGGCGGCGGCGGCAACTGCGGCGGCGGGGCCGGCAGCGACACGGCGTGTTGCTGCGGGGCCTGCGGTGCGCCCTGGTGCCACACTGGTGGCAATACGGGAGCCTGCGGGAGCGGATACGCGGGCAACTGGTCGTTGTAGTGACCCGGGCGGACGGCGGGCGGCATCGCCGGGCCGGTTTGGCCCGCGTCGAACCGCAAACTATCCGTCATGACGTACTGCTCCAGGGTTAGCAGCGCTACCGCCAAGCATCGGGCGCGAGGCAGCCACTACTGTTCGAACTTCCCCCCAAAGGTTCGTTCGGGTACAGGCAGACTACTCCTGTCAGAATCGTCTGACCAGGGGAAATTCTCAGGTTTGGCGGGTTTTACCTGTTGGTAATCGAATCGGCGGCTTCCAGCAACAAGTCGCGCAGCGCCGCGTCGAGCGGGCTCGGGGCGACCAGCAGCCAGTGCAGTGACGGGTCACCAAGCTGCAGGTGCTGCACGGAGGCACCGGCCTCGGTGGCGACGATGATGCCGGCGGCTGCATCCCAGGGGTTGATCCCACCCTCGGTGTAGGCGTTCACCTGGCCCTCGGCGACGTTGCAGATGTCGATCGCAGCCGAGCCGAAGCGGCGGATGTCACGCACCTTGGTGATGAGCTCGCCCACCATCGCGGCCTGCATCTGCCGCCGCTCCTGGGTGTAGGCGAAGCCGGTCGTCAGCAGCGCGAGGTTGGTCGGCGGGGCTGGCGGGGTGACGATGCTGCGCCCGTCGCGCCAGGCGCCCTCGCCGAGTGCTGCGGTGTAGGTGGTGCCGAGACCGGGGCTGTGTACGGCGCCGGCGACTGGCCTCATACCGGTGAAGGTTGGCTCGCCCTCGATGGCGGCGATGCTCACCGAGTAGTAGGGAATGCCGTAGAGGTAGTTGACGGTGCCGTCGATCGGGTCGACAACCCAGGTGATGCCGCTCGAGCCCGAGCCGGACCCGGACTCCTCGCCGTGGAAGGCGTCGCTCGGGCGGGCGTCGGCGAGCAGCTGGCGGATCAGCGCCTCGCTCTCGCGGTCGGCCAGGGTAACCACGTCCTCGGCGCTGGACTTCGTGGCGGCCACTTCGATGCCTGCGGCGCGGCGGGCCGCGACCAGTTCGCCGGCCTGGAGCGCGACCGACCGCGCGAGTTCCATGAGTTCGATGGATCCGGCGGACATGCATGCTCCTGACAACGTGCGGCGTTCGGCCAATCGGCCAGGGCCATCCTACGTCCGCGGAGTGAGCACGGCTCGGAGCCTGGCCGTAATGCTGCCGTGGATTCGGCGAGGCGCGGGCCGGTCCCCGCGGGTCCGATGCGGCAGGCGGGCGGTGGGTCGCGATCGCGGCGCACGGGCGTCGTGCCGACCCCGCCGCGCCCGCTAGCCTGGTGGGCATGGCACTTGCGAGCGACGCGGCGACGGATCAGGACCTCGGCTTCTTCGGCGAGGCGGCCCTCTGGTTGATGGAGGGGCTGCGTGAACCGGGCGCCGGCATCGCGATCGCGATCGAGAACCTGTTCCCCCCGATCCCCAGCGAGGTGATCCTGCCGCTCGCGGGCTTCGCGTCCAGCCAGGGCACGTTGAACCTGTGGCTGGTGCTGGTGTGGACGGTCGCTGGTTCCCTGGTGGGTGCGCTGGCGCTGTACGGCCTGGGGCGTCTGTTGGGACACGACCGGATGGTCCGCATCGCGAACTGGCTGCCGCTGGTTGACGGCGACGACATCGACAAGACCGTGGCGTGGTTCCAGAAGCACGGTCCGAAGGCGGTGTTCTTCGGCCGCTTTCTGCCGATCTTCCGCAGCTTGATTTCGATTCCGGCTGGCATCGAGAAGATGCCGCTGCGCGTGTTCGTCCCGCTGACGTTTCTCGGCAGCGCGATCTGGAACTCGGTGTTCGTGGTGCTGGGCTACGTGCTGGGTGAGCAGTGGCACCTCGTCGAGCCCTACGTGGACCTGCTGCAGTGGGTCGTCATCGGCGCGGTCCTGGTCGCGATCGCACTGTTCGTGGTGCTGCGGCTGCGCCGCAACCGTCGCCGCGCCCGCGAGGCCGCGGCTGGGGTCGCGGCGGAGTAGCGGGCTCTAGCTGGTGGTCGCGGCCGACCGCCCGAGCGCACCTCGCAGCACCTGGCTGCGCACGGTGCGCTGGCTGATCCAGAACACGAGCGCGCCGACGACGAGCACGGTGACGGCGATGCCGGCGCAGACCACGGCGATGGTGCCGTAGCCCTGGTCGGGGTGCAGGAAGGGGTAGGGCACCCAACCGTCGGTGGCGCCTCGGACGAGCACGACGGTGAGCCAGACGGTCGGGTAGGCGAGCACGAGTGCGAGCAGGCGCCAGCGCAGCGGTCGGCGGTCCGGGGCGAGCACCCAGTCGAGGGCGCCCGCGATCGGAGTGACGACGTGCAGGATCGTATTCGCCCACGGCAGCGGGACGCCGCCGGCGGCGCCGAGCGGGGCGAGCAGCACGGCGTAGACGATGCCGACGATCAGGATGTAGCTGGTGGTCAGGCCGCGGGCGAGGCTGAGCGCGCGTCCGGTGCTGTCGCCGCGCAGTCCCTGAATGGCCGCAATCAGCCACACCACGCCGATGGCGATATTCGACTGGATCGTGAAGTAGCCGAAGAAGTTGAAAGGGTTGATCGGGCTGCGGCTCGCAGTATCGAGCAGGGTGGCGATCACGGCGACCGCGACCAGGGCGGCAAGGCCGAGCCGGACGAGGCTCAGTGGCGCCGAGGCGGTAACGGGGCTGGGATGCTGCTCGAACCGTGCCATAAAACCCTCCATGCGGGCGGCTGCGTTGCCGCTGGTCACAGCCTACGCGGACGACGCCCGATGCGCTGCCCGTGCCGCGGCGACGAATTCGCGAATCTTGTCCAAGTCTTTGACGCCAGGCTCGGACTCCACGCCGCTGGACACGTCGACGCCCCAGGGGCGAGCCTGTGCAATGGCGTCGGCCACGTTGTCGGGGTTCAGCCCGCCAGCGAGCAGCCACGGGCCGTCCGGCTGCCGGCTCGCCAGGGCGGTGAGGTCCCAGCGCTCGCCGGAACCGGGCTTCGGCGCATCCAGTAGCAGCGCCTCCTCGCCCCACGCCCCAACCCGGAGGTCGGTGTCGTCGCGCAGCGCCGTCGCGCGCCACAGCCGGATGCCGGTGTCGGCCGCGCGCCGGTAGTCGCCGGCGTTGTATCGCCCGTGCAGTTGCAGCACGTCCGCGCCGATGCGCTTGGCCAGCAGCCCCGCTTCGACCGGGTCCAGGTCGTTCGTGACCACCACGGTGGTGGCGCGCCCGGCAACGGCGTCAATGACGGCCCGAGCCTCGTCCTCGGTCACGCGCCGCGGACTCTTCTGACTGA
Source organism: Actinomycetes bacterium (assembly GCA_023436775.1). Lineage (GTDB taxonomy): Bacteria > Actinomycetota > Actinomycetes > Actinomycetales > Microbacteriaceae > JAEZHW01. The sequence continues at coordinate 43,709 of JAEZHW010000036.1, read as the reverse complement.
ACACGACCCCGATCGCATCCGCCCCCGCCTCGACCGCGACCTCCGCCGCCTCCGCCGTGCGCAACCCGCACACCTTCACCACCAGGGTCATTGCTCCTCCTGGGGCAAGGCTAGCCTGACTTCGATTCCTCAAGGGTGCGCGACAAGCTGGACAAATGTCGGGCACCCATCTAAGCCGAAATCCGGGGCCAAGTCGGTTGAGCAGTGTGGTCAGATGTGGAGGGAAGGAGTCGGGAAGGACACCTCAAGGGCGGGTTGATGTTGACACGTTCCTGCTCACGGGTCGGCCCGTCGGAGCGGCGGCCTGGCTTCACCAGTTGATGCGAGGCGCACCGACTTGCCTGGCGGTCCCAGGGGGCCTATGGGACATGGCATCGCGCTGCCACCGCTCTAAAGACTGCTGACCTAACGGAGGTCAAGATGGGATCTTTGACTTAACCCAGGATTCCCGTTGAGTCGTAGCCACCGACGGGGATCAGTGGGACTACGCCCCGGTAGGTGCGTTGGCGGCCGCACTCCTAACCTAAATGGGCAGCTAAGCCAGGCACGCTCCGACAAAAACGCGTTGGAGTCCGCGCGTGATCCATAGTGACTTAAGTGGCGTCGGACCCTGGCACTTCCGCACTAACTCGCACTTGATTCTGAGTAGGGCGCTTAGGGCTTCTCAGCAATGATGTGGGTAGAAACCGAAGTGGCGCACAGCCAACCATTTGCCGCGCCCTTCGCCTTGGGTATGGTGTCGAACAACAGAACAGCCACGGGGGGCGTGTTGGTTTCGATAACTGGCAGCACTATTGAGCCGAGCGAGCCCGCAATTTCTGACCAAAGGGTCCGGCCGTTTCTGAGATGGGTCGGCGGGAAACGCTGGCTCGTTCCCAGTGTGAAAGAACTCCTCCGCGGCACCAATTATCGCGCCTACCACGAGCCGTTTCTCGGTGGTGGGGCCATGTTCTTTGGGCTTCACCCGCGTTCTACGTCCTATCTTGCGGACCTAAACGCTGATTTGATTCAGACCTATCAGGCCGTCAAGGCGGATGCCAAGTCGATAACTGATCACTTAGAGAAGTATGTCAACGACGCGCAGACTTACTATCAACTTCGAGCAGCGGTACCTTCTGACCCGGCGGAAGCCGCGGCGCGCTTCATCTACCTGAATCACACGTCGTTCAATGGTATTTATCGAGTAAATCGCCTTGGACAGTACAACGTTCCGTTTGGCAATCGGCCAAACCCGAATATTCCTTCACTCGACGTGTTGCAGGCGGTCGCCTTGCGACTGCAAGAAGTGCATCTGGCGGCCGGGTCATTCGAGTCAATGGTGGCCAATGTGCGCGAAGGAGACTTCGTGTTTCTGGACCCCCCGTATACCGTGGCGCACAACAACAACGGATTTATCAAGTACAACCAGAGGCTGTTCTCCTTCGATGATCAGAAGAAGTTAGCCGAAGTCATCACTCAAATTGTCGCTCGGAAGGCGTATTACGTCCTTACTAACGCAGCGCATGACTCTATTGATGCCTTGTTCAAGCATTTGGGACGCCGGTTTGTCGTCTCGCGCCCAAATGCTGTCGGTGGACGATCCGCCACTCGAGGTCAAGCCGACGAGTACTTGTTTACCAATTTGGGGGAGTGAATGTTGATCAGTGATTCCTTGTTGTCGGGTCGACAAGTCGTTGCTAGCAGGCCAGGACGCGAGTCGCCATACCTGAGGAAGAAGGTGCGACACGATGAAGTTCCGCACTACCTGGAACTTGGGGAAGGCTGGGTGATCGACCGAGAACTCAAGGCACACACTTGGCTTCGAAAGCCGAAGCCACATGAAGTGGCGTTCGAAGATCGCGTCTGGTCAATGTTGTCGCGATTGGGGTTCTCCGCACTGAATCGCGATCGCCGTTTGACTATTCAGTATGGAAAACATGACGGAGCTGCCAAGCAGATCGACGTCCTTGCTGTCGATGACACTGCAATTCTTGTCGTGGAATGCAAGTCCGCCGACGGAGAGATCCCTCGGAAGAGCGCCCTTAAAACTGAGATAGAGATCATTCTGGGATACAAGAAGGGAGTGACGGATCGACTTCGGGCGGAGTTCCCCGGACGAAAGATTAAGTTCATTATCGCTACCAACAACTATGTCGTCACAGATGAGGCCCGAGATCGAATAGAGGGAGCAGATCTCTATCACCTGAACGAAGAGGCTGTGGACTATTACTTAGAGTTGGCCAAGCACTTGGGGTCGGCTGCAAAGTATCAGTTACTGGGCAATCTGTTTGCTGGGCAGAAGGTTCCAGGGTTAGATATCCGGGTGCCGGCCATTCAAGGCCGAATGGGCGGTCTTCAGTACTACGCTTTCGCCATTGAGCCCGCGAGACTACTCCCGACTGCCTATGTCTTGCATCGGAATAACGCGAACATAAGGTGGATGCCGACCTACCAGCGGCTCATCAAGCGATCGCGCCTGCTCTCTGTGTCGAGATTCGTAGATTCAGGCGGGTTCTTTCCCAACTCGGTAATAATCAATATTGATAGTGGCAAGAGAAAGCTGCAATTTGATCGTCTGTCGAAAGACGTCTCGGGTCCAGCTATCGGAATTCTCCATTTACCGGCGAAGTACAGATCCGCCTATATCGTCGACGGGCAGCATCGCCTGTTTGGGTATGCCTTCTCTAGTCGCGCTGAGACAGAGCTGATACCAGTGGTCGCATTCGTCGACCTGGACGGTTCGAAACAGTTGCAGATTTTTATGGAGATCAATGAGAACCAACAGGCGGTTCCAAAGAACTTGCGGCTGACGCTGAAGGCGTCCCTGGAGTGGACCAGTCCCGATCTACGTAGGCGAGCTCAAGCACTGAAGCTACAACTGGGTCAATTACTTGGCGAATCCAAGACCTCGCCCCTCCGAGGAAGAGTGATTATCGGCGAAGAAAAGTCCAACGACCGTCGGTGCATTTCTCTCGATGCGATTAACCGCGGCATCGATCGTGCCGGCTTCATAGGTGAATTCACTTCCAACGAAATGCGCCGAGTTGGTTCCTTCTACCGAGGGGAAAATCAGCCAACGTTAGATGCACTTATGGCATTCCTCGAACTAGTGTTCGAGTGCCTCCGTGATGAGTTGCCGGATCAATGGAACAGGGGCAGGGCAGAAGGTGGAATTGTATTTACGAACCCGGGGGTAGAGGCGGTACTCCGACTCGTCGGCGACCTGATTAGTCACTTTGAGCGTCTTGGACTTGTGGATGCTCGGACACAAACCGCACGCGAGGTTTTCGGCCAAATTCGGCCAGGGCTGCATGCGTTCGTTGAGTTCATCCGATCGTTAGATGCTGCGGCCATAAGCGAAATTCGAGCTTGGCTAGGTGCGGGAGCGCCGATGAAGTACTTGCGGAAGTTCCAAGAGGGACTCGTGTCCAGAGTTCCGGACTTCAATCCGGACGGATATGAACAGTGGAAACGCGACCAAATGCGGCTATTCAACCAAGAATCGTTTGGGCTGATACGAGATATCGAGCAATTCCTGAACGCCGATATAAGAAGGCGGTTGGAAGACAGGTTCGCTTCCAACTGGTTCCGCGAAGCGGTTCCCCAACAGATCTACCGGGACGCCCACAGCCGAGCTGCGGAGAAAACGCACGAGCGCGATGACGGGATTGAAGTTGACTGGTGGAATGCGCTCTATCTCATTGACTACAAGAAGATCATGCAGCATGCCGGCGGTGAAGTATGGGCGCAATTGTTTGAACGGACATACATGCTGCCGAGTGATTCCAAGAAGAGTTGGCGGCAAAAACTGGACTGGCTTGATCAGCTGAACAAGGTCAGAAACAAGGTTGCTCACAACGACGCCGTGAGCGAGGAAGAATTCGGCTTCTTACAGATTCTCCACAGCCACCTTGAATTAGGGAACGGCGCTACTGAGTAGACTTCGCGACACGCGTTTGGCCCCGCACCGAAGTGCGGGGCCCAACGCGTTGCAGTGGCGAGTGAGGGATTCGAACCCCCGAAGGCAGAGCCAGCTGATTTACAGTCAGATCCCTTTGGCCGCTTGGGTAACTCGCCGTGCAGCCCCCGGGCCAGTGTATTCACCAAACCGAAGGCTTCGATGAGTTTACCGGTTTCTCGCCAATGTACGAAACCGACGCGGGCTAGGCTTAGGGCATGGCAGATTCTTCGTTCGACATTGTCAGCAAGGTGGACCGGCAGGAGGCCGACAACGCCCTCAACCAGGCCGCGAAGGAGATCGAGCAGCGCTACGACTTCAAGGGTGTCGGTGCCTCCATCAGCTGGTCCGGCGACAAAATCGTCATGGTCGCCAACACCGAGGAGCGGGTCAACGCGATCCTGGATGTGTTCCAGTCGAAGCTCGTGAAGCGCGGTATCTCGCTGAAGAGCCTCGACGCGGGCGAGCCGAAGCAGAGCGGCAAGGAGGTGCGCCTCGAGGCCAGCCTCAAGCAGGGCATCGACTCCGACAACGCCAAGAAGATCACCAAGCTGCTGCGTGATGAGGGACCCAAGTCGATCAAGGCCACCATCCAGGGCGACGAGGTGCGCGTCTCCTCCAAGAGCCGCGACGACCTGCAGGCCGCGATCGCGCTGCTGAAGGGCGCGGACATCGAGCTCGACCTGCAGTTCACGAACTACCGCTAGGCGAGGCCGGGCACCGGCCAGCACCGCAGCACGCGCGTGCTGGCCCCCACCCACTACCGCAAGCTAAACTACAGCGACCCCGCAGCCCAAGCACTGGGCGGCGGGGTCGCTGCGTTCGAGGCGTTACTCGCCTCGCGAAATCTGCACCATCTCCTCGCGCGGCACGACCTTGATGCGCGCGCGGCCCTGCTCGGCGCCGAGCGCGATCTCGTGCTCGTCGAGGCGGTGCCACCCCTCGAGGTCGGTCCACTGCACGCCGCGGCTGGACAGCAGTTCCAGGATTGCCTCCTCCTCGGGCTGGCTCGGCGACCACCACGAGGCCTGGTCGCGCAGCAGGTGGCCGATGGTCTCCATGGCGTCCGACTTCGTGTGGCCGATCAGACCGACCGGGCCGCGCTTGATCCAGCCGGTGGCATAGACGCCGGGCATCTGCTCGTTGAACTGGCCGGGGCTGGTCTCGTCGTCGCGCAGCACGCGACCCTCGCTGTTCGGGATCACGCCGCGACGCTCGTCGAAGGGGATGCCGGGCAGCGGCGAGCCGAAATAGCCGACCGCGCGGTAGATTGCCTGCACTGGGAAGTCGCGGAACTCGCCCGTGCCCTCGACGCCACCGGCACCGTCGGACTTGGTGCGCTCGATCCGCAGGCCCACGACCTTGCCATCCTCACCGAGCACCTCGTGCGGCTTCGAGTAGAAGTGCAGGTGCAGGCGGCGCGGGGCGTTCCCCTCCGGACGCTCGCGCCAGGCCTGCATGATCCGGTTGATCACCATGATCTGCTTGTTGGTCTGGATCGCGGTCTGGGCCGCCTCGTCGTAGTCGAAGTCCTCGTCATAGACGACGATGTCGACGTTCGGCACCTCACCGAGTTCGCGCAGCTCCAGCGGGGTGAACTTCACCTGCATCGGCCCGCGGCGACCGAAGACGTGCACGTCGGTCACTGGCGAGGCCTTCAGCCCCTGGTACACGTTGTCCGGGATCTCGGTTGGCAACAGGTCCTCGGGGTGCTTCGCCAGCATGCGCGCGACATCGAGGGCGACGTTACCGTTGCCGATCACGGCGATCTCCTTGGCCTCGAGCGGCCAGGTGCGCGGCACGTCGGGGTGCCCGTCAAACCAGGACACGAAGTCGGCTGCGCCGTAGGAGCCGTCCAGGTCGATACCGGGGATGTTCAGGTCGGCATCGCGGATCGCCCCGGTGGCGAAGATGACGGCGTGGTAGTGCCGCTGCAGGTCCTCGAGGGTGATGTCGGTGCCGTAGTTGACGTTGCCGAAGATGCGGATGAAGCCGCGGTCCAGCACCTCGCGCAGGGCGGTGATGATCCCCTTGATGCGCGGGTGGTCCGGCGAGACACCGTAGCGGACCAGACCGTAGGGTGCGGGCAGGCGCTCGAACAGGTCGATGGAGACGTCGAAATCGCGCTCGGCCTTCGAAATCAGGTCTGCGGCGTAGATGCCGGCGGGGCCGGCGCCAACGATCGCGAGTCGCAGCTGGGTCACGTGCGGGTTCCTTCCTGCGGTGCCAGGCGGTGCTGGCGCGGGACGTTGCCGGGACGCGCCCGGCGCGGGTTAGCCAGTGCGAGCGATGACGTGCTCAGCGAAGGCGGTCAGCGCCTTGCGCACAGTGCCCTTCGGCAGTTCGTCGAGCGCAGCCACCGCGTCGGCGGCGACTTCGCGGGCGTAGGCCACGGTCTCGGCCGTCACGTCGTGGGCGCGCAGGGCGGCAGCCACTTCGGCGATGCTCGGGTGGGTGGGGTCGTCGCCGCCAGCGGCGCGCGCCTGCTCGATCCGGTCCAGCAGCGCCTGGGCGTCTGCGTCCCCGGCCGCGGCGCGGGCCTGCAACTGCAGCAGCGGCAGCGTCGGGACACCAGCGGCGAGGTCAGTGCCGACCTGCTTACCGGTCTTCTTCGACTCGGCCGACAGGTCGAGGACGTCGTCGATGAGCTGGAAGGCCAGGCCGATCTGCTCACCGAAGGTGACCAGCGGCTGCACGACCGATGCGGGCGCGTTCGAGAACACAGCGCCGAGCTGGACCGCGAGGGCCAGCAGCGACCCGGTCTTGTCACGCAGCACCTGGATGTAGTGCGCGATCTCGTCCTCGCCCGGGCGCGGACCGACGGTCTCGCGCAACTGGCCGAGGCAGAGGCGTTCGAAGGTTTCGGCCTGCAACCGCAGGGCCACCTCGCCGAGGGTCGCCACCATGCTGGAGGCGCGCGCGAACATGAGGTCGCCGGTGAGGACCGCGACCGCGTTCCCCCACACCTCGTGCACGCTGGGGCGTCCGCGACGCAGCGGGGCCTCGTCCATCACGTCGTCGTGGTACAGCGTCGCGACGTGGGTGAGTTCGATGGCGGTGGCAGCGATCTGGACCGCGTCGGTGACGCCGTCACCGAGCTGTGCGGTGAGCAGCACCAGGGCCGGGCGAACCCGCTTGCCACCGGCGTCCAGCAGGTAGCGGGCGGAGGCGTCAGCGAGTTCGTCGCCGAAGTGCAGTTCGGTGGCGAGTCGGCCCTCAACCAGGCTCAAGCCTCGTTCGATCTCACCGATGAGGGCACGGCCCCCAGGGGTCGCAAAAGTGCGGCCCTGCAGCCCCAAGGCTCGCATGGTAGCCGCCCAGTCCTGAGGGATGGCCGTCGCTGTGCTCACGATGCTTCCATCCTAGTGCTGCCCCGCTCGCCCAGGCTGGCCGGATGCCCCGAGCATAGAATGGGGGCGTGCTCCCGGAGTCCCTCACGGCGGTCACATTGCCGCTGGACGGCGATGCCCCGCTGCTGCAGCTGTCAGATCCTGCAGCGCCCCTACTGTGGTCGCGTCGCGGCGACGGCATGGTCGGCATCGGCGAAGCGCTCCGGCTGGAGTTTCGCGGCGCGAACCGCATCGCGCAGGCCGCCGCTGCCTGGCGCGAGCTCGCCGCCCGCACGCACGTCACGGATCCGCTGGGCCTGCCTGGAACCGGCCTCGTCGCCTTCGGCACCTTCGCCTTCTCGGACCGCTCCGCGCTGCCCAGCGTCCTGATCGTTCCCGAACGCATCGTCGGCGTCCGCGACGGTCAACGGTGGCTCACCCAGATTCGATTCGGCGAGGCGGTGGCCGGCTCCACCCCGCCCGCTGCGCCCCCAGCCCTCCCCGCCGCAACCGCGTTCGGCACACCCGCGCGTGCAACGTTCCGCACCGGCACGCAGGGTCGCGACGAGTTCGTCAGCGCCGTCCGCCGAGCCGTCGAGCACATCCAGGCCGGACGGCTCGAGAAGACCGTGCTGGCCCGTGACGCAGTTGCGGACCTGCCCGCGGGCAGTGACCTGCGCACCGCGCTGGACGCGCTGGTGACCGGCTACCCGGACTGCTGGACCTTCGCGGTGGACGGCTTCATCGGGTCGAGCCCGGAGACGCTGATCCAGGTGTCACAGGCGTCGTTCTCGGCCCGCGTGCTGGCCGGGTCGATGGCACGAGGCGAAGACGCTGCCAGCGACACCGAGGCGGCGGTGCAGCTCGCGACCTCGGCGAAGGACTTGGACGAGCACCAGTTCGCGGTGCGTTCGGTGACCAGCGCACTGCGCTCGCACGCCACGGCGCTGAGCGTGTCCGAGCTGCCGTTCACGCTGAAGCTGCCGAACCTCTGGCACCTCGCCAGCGACGTCGAGGGCACCCTCGGCGATGGCTCCTCGAGCCTGGACCTGGTGCAGGCGCTGCACCCGACCGCTGCGGTGGCAGGGACTCCGCGGGCCGACGCGCTCGCTGTGATCGACGAGTTGGAACCTTTCGATCGTGGTCGCTACGCCGGCCCAGTCGGCTGGATCGACGGCAACGGCGACGGCGAGTGGGCCGTCGCGGTCCGCTCAGCACAGGTGCGCCCCGAGGGCCTGATCACCGCCTATGCCGGCTGCGGCATCGTGGCCGAGTCGGAGCCAGAGCGGGAATTGGCCGAGACCTCGATGAAGTTCCGGCCGATCGTGGAGGCGTTCCGCTAGGTCGAGGCGCCCGCTGCGTTGAGGCGCGGGCTGCGTCGCAGGTCCCGCCTCGCGTCCGATGGCGACTTGGACGGCCGCCCGTCCTAGGACTCCGCCAGCAACCGCTGCTGCTCGGCCACGTCGAAGTCGGCCGCCGGCCACTGCGGGTCGATGCGGCGCAGCGCGTCGAGCAGCAACTGCTGCACCGCGAACCGCGCGTACCATTTCTCGTTCGCCGGAATCGCATACCAGGGCGCGGTCTCGGTCGCGGTGCGCTCGAACATGATCCGGTAGGCCTCCCGGTACGCCGGCCACAGCTTGCGTTCGGCGAGGTCGCCGGGGTTGTACTTCCAGTGCTTGTCTGGACGCTCGAGGCGTTCGGCCAGGCGCGCTTTCTGCTCGTCGAGGCTGACCAGCAGCGCACACTTCACCACCGTGATGCCGTCTGCCGCCAGGCGCGCCTCAAAGTCATTGATCGCACCGTAGCGGCGCTCGATCTCCTCGGCCGGGGCGAGTTCCCGAACCCGGCCGATCAGCACGTCCTCGTAGTGCGAGCGGTCGAAGACGCCGATGATGCCCGCGCCCGGTAGTGCCCGCTCGATGCGCCAAAGGAAGTCGTGTTCCAGTTCTTCCGGTGTCGGCGCTTTGAAGCCGGTGATGCGCACGCCCTGCGGATCGACCTGGCCGACCACGTGCCGCACGATGCCGCCCTTGCCGGCGGTGTCCATGCCCTGCAGCACCAGCAGTACCCGGCGCTGGTCGCCGCCCTTGCCTGCGGCGAAGAGCCGCTCCTGCAGTTCGGCGAGCTCCGCGGCATCGTCCTCGAACTCGGCCAGCACCTTCTTCTCGCTGGCCGCGCCCGGCGTGGCCGCGGGATCGAAGCGGTCGAAGTCGAAGCCGGGGCCGACGCGCAGCGCGGCGATCACCGCCTCGGCACTATCCTGGCGCTGCTTGCGCTTGCCAGCCTTCTTGTCGACGTCCTTGTCGTGCTTGCCCATGACAGCAGTATGCGGCCGCAGCCGCCGGGCGCCCAAGATTCAGGCGGGATCGTCGGCGAGCGTGACGTGGATCAGCACGGGGCCGGTGGTTGCGGCGGTGAGCGCACGGTCGAGGTCGCCGCGATACTTCGCGGGTCGGTACTCCCAGCCGTAGGCGGCGGCCAGGGCGGCCACGTCCACCGACTGCGGCGTGCGCAGCACCCGGTCGAAGTCGGCCGCGGGCGCGGTGGCGGCAACCTCAAGCTGGGTGAACAGGGTGCCACCATGGTCGTCGCCGACGATGACCTGGATTCGCGGTCGCGTCTCGCCGTCACCGAAGAGCAGGCTGCCCGCGTCATGCAGCAGGGCGAGGTCGCCGAGCAGCACCCGAGTCACGCCAGCGCGGGCATCCGATGCCTGGTGGGCGAGCGCAATGCCGATGCCAGTAGCAATGGTGCCGTCAATACCGGCCAGGCCGCGGTTCGCGTGCACTGGCACGCGCTTGCCCGGCAGCACCTCGTCGGCGACTCGGATCAGACGGGAGGCACCGAGGACAAGTCGGTCATGCGGCCAGGTCGCGCCCCAGACCGCATCCACCACCTGACTGCGGGTCAGCGGGGTGCGGATCGCGGCGAATTCCTGCTGCACGAACTTGGCCCGCTGGTGTCGATCCGAGGCGTGGGCCGCGTCCAGGTCGGGAGCCGCGATCTGCTCGGCCTCGGCCGCGATCGCGCGCGCCGTGGTCACCCACGCGCCCAGCCACGAGCGCACCTCGGCCAGCGCCTCCGGAGCAGCCGGGCGCACGGTGATCGCACCGGCGAAGTCGCGCACCCGCCGTCCCGGCGAGTAGTCCTCGGCGGCCGCGCAGCGCACCACGATAGTCTCGACGTCCGCGCGGGCGATCAGCGCGGGCACTTCGCGCGAGAGGGTGGGGTGACCAAAGACGATGACGCGGCGGACGGCCTCGGTCAAGCCCGGCTCGGCCAGCACGGCGCGGTAGGGCGCGATCAGGTTGCGGCCGTAGCGTGCACCGGAGGCAACCTCGGCGATCAGCGGCGCATGCAGCAGGTGGGCGGCTTCCTCGGCGGCGGGTCCGGCGCCAGCGCCGGCGACGACCAGGGTACCGGGTTCGGGCGTGAGCTCAATGGTGGGGCCGAGGTCGCGACCGGTGGTCGCGGCCGGCTGCGGGAGGTACTCGGTGGCGAGCTCGGGCAGCGGATCGGGCAGCGCTGCCGAGAGCGGCTCGCGGAAGGCGAGGTTCAGTTGCACGGGACCGGGCTGCAACGCAGCGGTCCAGGCGCGTTCGGCCAGCGCGGTGCGGCCGGCCTCGCCGAGGGTGGTGGTGTCCACGTCCTCGCTGAGTCTGGCGGCACCGCCGAAGAGGTGCGCCTGCGCGGTGGTTTGGTTCGCGCCGATGCCGCGCAGTTCTTCGGGGCGGTCGGCGGTGAGCAGCAGCAGCGGCACGCCCGCATGGTGCGCCTCGAGGACAGCCGGGTGCAGGTTCGCCACCGCAGTCCCCGAGGTCGTGATCACTGCGGCGGGTACGCCAGATTCCACGCCAAGGCCGAGGGCCAGAAACGCTGCCGACCGCTCGTCGATGCGCACGTGCAGGCGGACGGCGCCCGCGCGGTCCAGCGCTGCGGCCGCCAACGCCAAGGCCTGCGATCGCGAGCCGGGTGCCACGACGATGTCGCGCAGCCCCAGCGCCACGAAGCGCTGCAGCAGTCCGAGCGCCGCTCCGGCAGCGCTCGACACCTCAGGCTCGGTCATGCACCAAGCCTAGGACTTGGATTCGTCCGACTCCTCATCGGACTGCTCCTGCTGCTGCCGCAGCTGCTCCTCGAGCTTGCGCAGCCGTTCCTCGCGGTCGATTTCGCGGTCAAGCTGACTGAGGAAGGTGGGGTCGTCGTCCGGGGCCACCACTCGAGTCGGACGGTCGAAGGATGAGGTCTGGCGGCGACGCGAGTCGCGTTCCTTCCCGGCAATGAACCAGGTCGCTGCACCGACGATCGGGACCACGATCGCGACGAGAATCCAGAGCGGCTTCGGCAGCCCACGGACGCGGGAATCGTCCGTGTTCAGCATGTCCACGACGGTGTAGATCGTGATGCCGACGACGATCAGCCACGGCAGAATCGAAAGCAAGGCCCGTCCCATGCTCCAACCATATCGGCTGGGGTCAGTGCGGAGGCTGAATCGGCATCGGCCCTCAGCGAACGGGGCAGGCCGTCGCACAGCCAGCCGCCCTAGACTGATGGCGTGCAACGCGCTGGATCGATCATTCTCTTTACCCTGCTGCGCCTGGGCTTCTTCCTGGTGCCGCTGCTGCTGCTGAACTGGTTGCTGGGCCCGACTTGGCTGTGGTTCTCAGCGATCGTGTCCGCCCTGATCGGTATCGCGCTCTCGCTGCTGCTGCTGAACCCGCTGCGCGAACGCTACAGCGAGGCGGTCTACGACGCCCTGCACAAGGAAACGCCCGAGGCCGACAAGGCCCCGAGCGACGAAGATATCGAGGACGCGGCACTCGAGCAGGAGTAGTCGCGCGCCCGCCGGCTAGACGATCAGGCCGACGGCGACCAGCACACCCCACAGCAGTCCGGTCAGACCGGCGAGCTTGAGTGCGGTGACGAGTTCCGGCGCCGTCTTGCCCCAAATCACAATGATCGCGGCCGGGATGGCGGGGATCGCCGCGAAGAAGGCGAAGCCGACCGCCGAGTACGCCAACTGCAGCAGGGCAGTGATCGCGCCCGGCACCACGATCAGGGTCAGCACAATCAACACCTTGGTCGCCACCGAGCCGATCAGCACCGCCAGCGTGCGCTTCCCCGCCGCCTTGTCCTGGTCCCGGTCGCGCAGGTTGTTGATCATCAGCACGGCCACCGCGATCGAGCCGATGCCGTAGGCACCGAACTCGGCCTCCTGGTTCAGCGCGCCCGTGTTCACGAACATGGTGCCGAGCGTCGCGGCCAGGCCGAAGAACAGGAAGACGAAGACCTCACCGAGGCCGTAGTAGCCGTAGGGCTTCGGGCCGCCAGTGTAGAACCAGGCCGCCAGCAACGCCGCCGCGCCAACCGCGAGCAGCCACCAGTACTGGGTGAGCACCACGATGCCGAGGCCTGCCGCGGCCGCCAGCGCAAAGAACACGAGTGCGATGATCAGCACCGTCTTCGGCGCGACCGCACCCGAACCGACCAGGCGGGACGGCCCGACGCGGTGCTTGTCCGTGCCGCGCACGCCGTCGCTGAAGTCGTTGGCGAAATTCGCGCCGATCTGCAGGAAGACGGCCACCGCGAGGCAGAGCAGCGTGATCAGCAGGTCCGCCTGCTGCGCGACCGTGGCAGCGCCGTACCCGATCGCGACCGGCGCAATGGACAGGCCGAGGGTCGCGGGGCGGGCAGCGCCAATCCACGAGCCGAGCGTCGGCTTCGGTGCCTTGGCCACGGTCGGTGGGACGCCGGGTCGGCGGCGCTTGGCCGCGGCCTGCTGCTTCGACGACTTCTGCTTCGATCGCTGTGCTGCTCGTGCCATCACAGTCGGCAGTCTAGTAGCGCGTAGCTATGGACGGCGGGCAGCGAAGGCGCGGGCGAGGGCGACCCGGTCCGGCTTGCCAGAGTCGAGCCGCGGAATCCCATCCCGCAGCACGAGCAGGCGGCGGGGCGTCGCGGCCGGACCCAGCCGCTCGACCAGGGCCGCGTGCAGCATCCGGCCGTCAGGGGCGGCGGTGATCCGGGTGCCATCGACCGCGATCGCTACGGATTGACCCCACTCATCGTCCGGCAGCGCGAGGGCAATGGCGGACTCGTAGCCGGGCAGCGATTCCAGCACCCGCTGCACCTCGCCGAGGGCGAGCTTCAGGCCGCCGCTGATGAACACGTCATCTGCTCGGCCGAGGACGCGCACGGTCTGCCCGCCGTCCGCGGCGCGGCCCAGTTCGGCGAGGTCGCGGCTGCGGAACCAGCGGCCATACTCGTCGGTGACGAAGGCGGCGCTGGTCAGGTCCTCGTCGAGGTTGCCGCGGTGGTCGAGGTAGCCGAGGGCGAGGGAGGGGGTGCTGATTTCGAGCATCGCCTCGCGCAGCCGCAGGGCAGTGCCGTCGATCGGGCGGCCGTCATAGACCACCCCGCCGCAGGTCTCGGTGGAACCGTAGGTGCGAACGAGGCGGATGCCGGCCTCGGCGACCCGGTCGAGGAGTGCCGGTGGCGCGGACTGGCCGCCCAGCAGCACCGTGTCGAAGCGGCGCAGCGCGGGGATCACGTCTGGGTGCTCGGCGTCGAGCAGGCGCTGCAGTTGCACCGGGACCAGGGCGGTGTGCGCGGGACCGGAACCGAGCGAGCGCACCGCGTCCACGAACTCGTCCGGACTGAAGCTGGGGGTGAGCACCACCGGCTCGGTGCCGCCCACCATGCAGCGCACCAGCACCTGGGAGCCGGCGACGTAGTGCACGGGCAGTGCCAGCAGCCAGTGGCCGCGGCCGATTTCGGCCTCGGTGGCCCGGGCCGCGGCGACCATGCCGGCGCCGCTCAGGGCGACGCGCTTCGGGGTGCCGGTCGAGCCGCTGGTTTCGATCACCAGCGCGGTCTCGCTCGGCACCGTGGCCGGGACGGAGCCGCCTGCGTGCACGGCGGCCGCCACGCGCGGGGACAGCGGCATCACGGCACCGCCGGTGCCGCGGATCGCATCCTTCAGCGCCTGGAGCAGCGCCAGGGCATCTCGCGGCTGTGCCGGGTCGGCACTGGCAGCCAGCAGGACGCGGCGGTCGGCGGACTCAGCCATGCTGGGCTCCGGCGGGTGCTCCGGCGCCGATAGTGGATCCAGCGAAGGGCACGATGCGGCCCGGGCGCTGGACCTGGACGGCGGATCGGCTGCGCTGCATCTCGGCCCCGATCAGTAGTGCCAGGGGAAGGCGGACCAGTCCGGGTCGCGGCGGCCGAGGAACGAGTCGCGGCCCTCGGCTGCCTCGTCCGTGCCGTAGGCCAGGCGGGTGGCCTCGCCGGCGAAGAGCTGCTGCCCGACCAGGCCGTCATCCACGGCGTTCATCGCGTACTTCAGCATCCGGATCGCGGTCGGGGACTTGCCGAGGATGGTCTTGCCCCACTCGATCGCCTTGGCCTCGAGTTCGGCGTGCGGCACGACCGCGTTCACCGTGCCCCAGTCGTAGGCCTGCTGTGCGTCGTAGGTTTCGGCCAGGAAGAAGATCTCGCGGGCGCGCTTCTGCCCGACCTGCTTCGCCAGGTACGCCGACCCATAGCCGGCATCAAAGGAGCCGACATCGGCGTCGGTCTGCTTGAAGCGGGCGTGCTCGGCGCTGGCGATGGTCATATCCGCGACCACGTGCAGCGAGTGGCCACCGCCGGCGGCCCAACCCGGGACGACCGCGATGACGACCTTCGGCATGAACCGCATCAGGCGCTGCACTTCCAGAATGTGCAGTCGGCCGAGGCGCGCGCGAGTCGCGACGTCCGGCTCGCCATCGCTGGCAGCAGCTGGCGATCCGTCCTCGTTGCGGTACTCATAGCCGCTGCGGCCGCGCACGCGCTGGTCGCCGCCGCTGCAGAAGGCCCAGCCGCCGTCCTTCGGGCTCGGGCCGTTGCCGGTGAGCAGCACGACGCCGACGGTGGCGTCCTGTCGGGCGTGATCGAGGGTGGCGTAGAGCTCGTCGACAGTGTGCGGCCGGAAGGCGTTGCGCACCTCGGGCCGGTCGATCGCGACGCGAACGATGCCGCCGTCGACGTGCCGGTGGTACGTGACGTCAGTGAGGGACTCGAATCCCGGCACCGGCTCCCACTGGGTGGGGTCGAAGATCTCGGACACCTGCGCGCTGGCCATGCAGTCAGGATACCTGCGCGCCTAGGCTGAACCCATGACCGGGTTCCCGCTGCCGCCGCTCGACGCGGTGCTGGCCGCCGCCACCGTGGTGCGGCTGCCACTGCGCACCCGGTTCCGCGGCGTGACCGAACGCGAGGTCGTGCTGTTGGCCGGTCCGGAACGGTGGAGCGAGTTCTCGCCGTTCCTGGAATACGACGACACCCTGGCGAGCCGGTGGCTGGCCGCCGCCATCGAATACGGCTGGACCCCCGACGCTGCACTCGCGGCTCCCGTCCGGGACCGCATCCCGGTCAACGCGATCCTGCCCGCCATCCCCGCCGAGCAGGTTGCCGGGGTGCTCGCCCGCACCCGCGGCGTGCGCACGGTCAAGGTGAAGGTCGCCGAACCAGGCCAGTCCCTGACTGACGATGTGGCGCGGGTCGCGGCCGCGCGTGACTGGCTGGGTGCGGACGGTGCGATCCGGATCGACGCCAACCAGGGCTGGACGGTCGACGAGGCAGTCCGGGTGATCGAGTCGCTCGCCGAGTACGGCCTGGAATACGTCGAACAGCCGGTCGCGGCCGAAGACCTCGGCGCGCTGCGGGCCCGGCTCGCCGGGACGGGCGTGCGACTTGCGGCCGATGAGGCGCTGCGCCTGTCGCCCGATCTGGACGCGGCCGCGGATGGCCTGGCCGCGATCGCGGACGTGGCGATTCTGAAGGTGCAGCCACTGGGCGGCATCACGCGCGCGTCCCGCCTCGCCGAGCGTGCCGGCCTGCCCGCCACCGTCTCGAGTGCGCTGGAATCGTCCGTGGGCTTGGCCATGGGCGCGCACCTGGCCGCCGCCCTGCCGGAACTGCCCTTCGCCTGTGGCCTGGGCACGGGAGCGCTGCTGGCTGAGGATGTCACGGACGAGCCGCTGCTGCCGGACGCGAATGGCTCGATCGCGGTGCGCGAGGTGCAGCCGAACCCGGACCGCATCCGAGCCCTGAGCGCAGATCGGGCCCGCCACGACTGGTGGCGAGCCCGAATCGAGCGCTGTTACGCGGTGCTCAGCGCGTCCTAATCGCGGAGGCTAGCTGCTGAGTCCCGAGTACGAGTGCAGACCCTTGAACAGGGTGTTCACGACCGTGGTGTTGAAGATGACGGCGAGGAAGCCGACGATGCTCAGCCATGCCGACCGCGCGCCGCGCCATCCGCGGGTCGCGCGGGCGTGGATGTAGCCGGCATAGATCACCCAAATGATGAAGGTCCAGGTCTCCTTCACATCCCAACCCCAGAAGCGACCCCAGGCCTGCTCGGCCCAGATCGCGCCTGCGGTCAGCGTGAAGGTCCACAGCACGAAACCGACGATGTTCAGCTGGTAGGCCAGGGTCTCGAGACGGGCCGGCTCCGGGAAGGTGGCGAGCAGGCGACGGAAGCCGCCGCGGTTCGCCTCGTCCAGGCTCCACCGGCTGCGCAGCAGCTGCGCCACCGACAGCGCGAAGCCGACACCGAACAGGCCCATCGAAATCGCGGCCACGATCACGTGGAACACCAGCCAGGCCGAGTTCAGGGCCGGGTCCAGCGGGGTGACGTCCACGTAGTAGAGCGTGCTGGCGCCACCGAGCAGGATCACGATCAGCATCGTCATGAAGGCGCCGACGAAGCGCAGGTCGACCCAGATCAGCACCAGCAGGTAGACCGCCATCACTAGCAGGGTCGAGACCAGCGAGAAGCCGAAGAGGTTGTCCCAGGGCACGCGCTCGGCAGCGATGCCACGAGTCACGGTCGCGGTGAGGTGCATCACGAAGCCCAGCACGGTCAGCGCGGTCGCAACGCGGGCGGCCCGGCGCGGACGGGTGGGCGCGGCGATGGTGCCCGGCTCGCTGTTCACCGTCGTCGCGGCGGCACGGCCACCGAGGTCGAAGGCAAAGGCCGTGAAGGCAGCCATGTACAGACCGATCGCGGTCCAGAGGGAGTACACCGAGATGGTGATCAGCGTCGCAGTCACGAGGGCAACCCTACCCGCAGGCCATGGTCCTCAGCGATCTGGGCAACGGCCTGCTCCAGGCCCGGATCGTCACCGCGGGCGAGCCCCGCGTATTCCAGAATCAATGCGTCACCATCGCGGCGGGCAGCGACCCATACGCGGCGACGCGGCACGAACAGGCCCGCGAACAGGCCCAGCATCGACAGCGCCGCGAACAGCAGCACCCAACCGTCCGCGGGGCTCCAGTGAATGTCGAAGGAGACGAAGCGCGGCACGTCAACGAGTTCAATCGTGCCGAGGCCGTTCGGCAGTTCCGCTGACTCGCCCGGCCGCAGTTCCACGGCCCGCACGCCCGACTGGCCACCGGCGACCTGCGTGAGGCCGTCCGTGTTCAGCACGTAGACGTTGCTCGGGACGCCGGTGTTCAGCCCCAAGTCACCGACGTACACGTTCGCGGTGAGCACCGGGTTGATCAGGTCGGGGTAGATCGACACGTAGGCGCCGGTGTCCAGTTCGGCCTGGGTCGGGTACAGGTTCGCCAGGATGCCGAGCTGTTCGCTCAGGCCGTCCGGCACCTTCACCACGCCCATCGAGGTCAGCGAGGAGTCCTGCGGCAGGAACGGCACGGCCTGCTCGAACACGGCGGTCCCGTTTGGGTCGCGGACGATGATGCGCGGCGCGTAGCCATTGCCGAGCAGGTACACGTTCGTACCGCCGAAGCGCAGCGGCTCATTCACCCGCACCACCGACTGCTCGGTGCCACCTTCCGGCGTGCGCACCGTGACCGAGGCGCGGTAGTCCAGCACCTTGCCGAGGGCGTTCGCCTGCGCCTCCTCGTAGTCCACGTCGAAGTCATCGAGCGTGATCGAGTATGCAGGCAGTTCCGGCGTGACCCGACCCGGACGGAACGAGTCGTAGCCGCTCAGCACGTTCGCAAAGGTCTCACCCTCGACCAGCACCCGCTGCCCGGTCCAGCCCACCGTGCCACCGATCCACACGGTGACCAACACGCCGACCAGACTCAGGTGGAACAGCAGGTTACCGGTCTCGCGCAGGTAGCCACGCTCGGCGGACACGCTCCAGCGCTCGCCGCCGCGCGCGGTCGCGTCACGGTCATCGCGGCGGACGCGGTAGCGGCGGGAGCGCAGCAGCGCCTCGGCCGCATCGATCATGGCGGCCGGTGCCGTACCGTCCGGGATTACGTCGGCCGGGACCGACACGAGGCGATGGGCCGGTAGCTGCTGCAGGCGGCTCGGCGTCTTCGGCGGCTGTGATCGCATCGCCTGCCAATGGTGCTTGATGCGCGGGATGACGCAGCCGATCAGCGAGATGAACAGCAGCAGGTAGATGGCCGAGAACCACACCGAGCTGTACACGTCGAAGAGTTGCAGGGCGTCCAGGATCTGCGCGCCGGTCGGGTCGGCCTGCCGCCAGGCGATGACACCATTCGGGTCGGCGGAGCGTTGCGGCACCAGCGAGCCCGGGATCGAGGCGAGGGCGAGCAGCAGCAACAGCACGAGGGCGAGCCGCATGCTGGTGAGCTGACGCCAGCCCCACCGCAGCCAACCGACCAGGCCGAGTACCGGCTCGTTCGGGACCTCGGCGCTGTCGATGTGGTCGGAGGGACGCGACTGTGCGCGCGGCCTGCTTGGCTGCGCGGCGTCGTTCGGCGAATCAGATGGCCGTGACATACCCAGGCATCACTCCTTGCAGCCAACTCATGAATCCGGACCACAGGCCCGACACCATCAGGATGCCGAGCAGCACCAGCATGCCGCCACCGATGAGGTTGATGGTGCGAATGTGGGTGCGCACCCAGCGCAGCGCATCTGAGGCCCAGCCGATGCCGAAGGCCACCAGCAGGAACGGGATGCCGAGGCCGAGCGAGTACATCACGCCCAGCAGCACGCCGACCCACGCGGAGCCAGAGTCGAGGCTCAGGATGGAGATCGCGGCCAGCACCGGACCCGTGCACGGGGTCCATCCGATACCGAAGGCGATGCCGAGCACTGGCGCGCCCCACAGCCCGCCGCGGCTTTCCACCTGCGGCTTCGCTACGCGCTGCAGCCAAGCGATCCGGCCGATGAAGACCAGTCCCATCGCCAGCACCAGCACGCCGGCGATACGGATGATCAGGTCCTGCCAGCGAATCAGCCACCAGCCGAGGGCGCCGAAGGCCGCGTTGTAGGCCACGAAGACGGCGGTGAAGCCGAGCACAAAGAGGGCGACCGCAGCGGTGAGTCGGCGGCGGTTCACCGCGACGCGACCGGGCGCCTCCGGGTCCGCGTGATCGGCCAACGAGCCCAGGTAACCAAGGTAGCCCGGTACGAGCGGGAGCACGCAGGGGGAGAGGAACGACAGTAGCCCCGCGGCCAGGGCCAGCGGGATGCCGATCAGCAGGTTGCCGCTGAGGACGAGTTCTGGGGCGTTCACGACCCCGACCCGGGCTCGGCCACCAGGTCCTTCACGATGGTGCGAAGAATCGACGGCGAATCGATCATGCCGAGGATACGGGCCGCGATCCGGCCCTCACGGTCCAGCACCAGCGTGGTCGGGATGGCGTTCGGCGGCACGGTGGCCGCGAAGGCGAGCTGCGCCTGCGCGTCACGGGCGTCGAGGATCGAGGGGTAGGTCACCTGGAAGGCTTCCGCGAACGACAGCGCGGTGGCCGCCTCGTCTCGCACATTCACGCCGAGGAAGGCAACGTCGTCGCCACCGAGCTCTTCGTACACGGCCTCGAGGTGCTCGGCCTCGACGCGGCAAGGCGGGCACCCGGCATACCAGAAGTTCACCACGAGGACCTGGCCGCGGAACTGGTCGGCGCTCGCAGTGCCGCCGATGTCCAGCGGGCCCGAGAAGGAGATCGGTTCGCTGCGCTCGCCGGCCGGGAACTCGGTCACCACGCCTGAGGCAGTGATGTAGCCCTTGCCCGAACCGTCGCGGTACTGGTCGGCGAGCTCGTCGGCCTCGCTCGAGCAGGCGGTCAGGCCCAGACTCAGGATCAGGATCGCGATGGCGGCGAGGCCGCGTCGAGGCTGCTGCATGCTCACTCCTTACACCGCCCCTCGGTCGACCGCTTCGGTCGCCAGTTGCGCGGCGGGGTCACGGTAGGCCACTTCCGACCACGAGCCGTCCTCGGCCCGATCGAAGGTGGTGATGCTGGACAGCGCCACGCGCCGCTTCCGCGGATCGTGCGGGAGGCGCAGGCCGGCGACCGAGCGCTGCACCATACAGATCGGCATCTGGTGGCTGACCATCACAATGTCGCCCGAGCCGGTGGCCGCGTCGGCCGCAACATTCATGACGTCGAACATGCGGGCAGCGACCTCGGTGAAGGGCTCGCCCCAGCTCGGCTTCGCCGGGTTGAGCAGGTGCCGCCAGGCCCACGGCCGCAGCAGCAGGCCGGCGCCCATGCCGAAGGCGCGGCCGGCGAAGCGGTTCCACGGTTCGATCAGGCGCTCGTCCGCCTCGGCCTCGACGCCGAAGCGATCGGCCCAGGGCTGCGCCGACTGGCGGGTGCGCTCGAGGGGCGAGCAGAGCAGTCGACCGACGGTGACGCCCTCAGCCTGCAGGGCAGCAGCCGCGGCGTCGGCCATGGCATGTCCGCGCGCGCTCAGCGGGAAGCCGTCCAGACGCTCGTAGAGCACCCCCGTTGGGTTCGCGACTTCGCCGTGGCGCACCAAATGAATTCGGGCTGCAGGCATAGGCCAATCCTACGGGGATGAGTCTGTGCGAAGACCGGTGATGCCCAGGTCAGCGCACTAGACTCAATCCTCGTGAGCGCGCGCGTAACCATTCAGCATTTGTCCGCACTGCCGGAGGGCACCGTCCAGGTATCCGGCTGGGTCGAGACGGTCCGTGACCAGAAGAAGGTGCAGTTCGTCATCCTCCGTGACGAGACCGGTGCTGCCCAGTTGGTCAACCCGGCGACCCGCGAAATCGATCCGGAACTGACCGGCGATGCGGTGGCCGAGGCAGAGGCGAAGCTGGCCCTGACCGAGCAGATTGGCGCGCTGAACGCGGGCACCTTCATCACCGTCATCGGTGAACTCAAGCACGACGAGCGCGTGAAGCTTGGTGGCCTCGAGGTGAAGATCGCCTCGCTGACCGTCGTCACCGAGGCGCACCCCGAGCCCCCGATCGCGGCGGACTCGTCCATCGACAAGCGCCTCGACTGGCGCTTCCTGGACCTGCGCCGCCCCGAGCAGAACCTCACCCTGCGCGCGCAGACCACCCTCGAGCACGCGTTCCGCACGTACTGGATCGACAACGATTTCATCGAGATCCACACCCCGAAGCTGATGGCCTCGGCCAGTGAGAGCCGCGCCGAACTGTTCGAGGTCGAATACTTCGAAACCAAGGCGTACCTCGCCCAGTCGCCGCAGTTCTTCAAGCAGATGGCCCAGCCGGCCGGTCTTGGCAAGGTGTTTGAGATCGGTCCGGCCTTCCGCGCCGACCCGTCCTTCACCTCGCGGCACGCCACCGAGTTCACCTCGATCGACGCCGAGATTTCGTGGGTCGAGAGCCACGAAGACGTCATGCGCATGCAGGAGGAGCTGCTGCACGCCGGTCTCCAGGCCGTGGCCGACAAGTACGGCGACGAGATCAAGGAGCGTTTCGGTGTTGAGGTGGTCGTCCCCTCGCTGCCGTTCCCGCGCATCCCGCTGGCCGAGGCGCACGAAATCCTAAAGGCGAACGGCTACACCGTGCCGCGGGAAGATGGTGACCTCGACCCCGAGGGTGAGCGCCGCCTGAGCGCCTACGTCAAGGAGACCTACGGCCACGAGTTCGTCTTCGTGACGGACTATGCCTGGAATATCCGCCCGTTCTACCACATGCGCAACGAGGCCGACCCGAGCGTCACCAACTCCTACGACCTGCTGTGGAAGGGCGTCGAAATCACCACCGGTGCCCAGCGCGAGCACCGCATCGACGTGCTCGAGGCGCAGGCTCGTGAGAAGGGTCTGGACCCGGAAGAGCTCGGCTTCTACCTCGACTTCTTCCGCCACGGCGTCCCGCCGCACGGTGGCTTCGGCATGGGCCTGAACCGCTTGATCATGCTGCTGCTGGACCAGCCGTCGATCCGCGAGGTGACGTACCTGTTCCGCGGCCCGAACCGGCTGCTGCCGTAAACGACCGAACACAGTTACAGTGGAATCCCGGCGAGGCAAGCACTCACCGACCCCACCTATTTGAAGGAGTTCCCATGGCGGGCAAGTTTGAGTTGTACCAGGACAAGAAGGGCGAGTACCGCTTCCGTCTGAAGGCCGGTAACGGCGAAGTCATCGCAGTTTCGGAGGGCTACTCCAGCAAGGCGAGCGCCAAGAACGGCATCGACTCGGTGCGTCGCAACGCTGCGGACGCTGAGGTCGTCGAGCTCGACTAAGTTTCACCAACGAAGACGGGGCGCGGCGCTGCCGCTCCCCTTCTTCGTTGCTTGGCTTTAGGCCTCGAAGTCGATCGAAGCGCGACCCTGCACCTGGCTGCGCACGATTGCGGCGGCGGCGACGTGCTCGGGGTGCTGCTGGTACTCGTCCAGGCCGGCCACGTCATCGAACTCCGAGATCAGCGCGACCTCGTAGTTGGCCTCGTGGTAGGCGCTGTTTTCTACGACCTGCAGGGACCGGACGCTCGGCACCGACTGGGCGAGCGGCTCGATGGCGCCACGGATCGCGGCGATGCGCTCCTCTCGGGTCGCGTCGGCGTCGTCCTTGAGCTTCCAAAGAACAATGTGGCGGATCATCAGTCTTCCTTCGTCTGGTCGAGTGCGCGCAGCGCCTGGCGGAGGCGCTCGGGGTTGACGCGCAGGATGTCGTGCACTTGCTCGTTGATCAACACCACCGGAATGTCTTCGTTGAAGTGGTACGTGAGCACCTCATCGCCGTCGATGCTGAGTTCCTCAAAGTTTGCGTCCTGGAGTCCCGCGGCAGCACGTTCAGCGAGGATCTCGTCGATGACGACGCGAGCCTCCTCGCACAGGTGACAGTTGGGGCGGGTCAGCAGGGTGAGCCGAATCTCGTGCACGTCCTCATGCTACCGGGCAGTGGTTCCCGCAATTCGGGCAGGCGCCCCCCGTATGATGGACAGGACATGCCGAGCCCACAGCACGCCCCAGCGACCGTTGCCTTCTTTGATGTTGACAACACGCTGCTGCGTGGTGCCAGTTTGTACTACTTCGGCAAAGGTGCCTTCCGCCACGGATTCATTGGGCTGTGGGACATCCTGGTCTTCGGCTGGCAGCAGATGCGCTTCACCGCGGTCGGCGAGAATCGTGCGCATTTGATGAGCGTGCGCGAGCGCGCGCTGGGCCTGCTCAGTGGTCACACCGTGGCCGAGATCGAGGCGTTGGCCAACGAGGTCGTGGACAACGACATCCTGCCCCGCATCGCGCCCGAGGCATTGCAGTGGGCTCGCGACCACCAGGCGATGGGACACCAGGTGTGGCTCGTGACGGCGACTCCGGCCGAGGTGGCCGAGAAGCTGGCCGAACGCCTCGAGTTTGATGGTGCGATCGGCACGCGCTTGGCGAACTTCGAGGGCGTCTACACCGGTGAGCTCGACGGTCACGTGATGCACGGCGAGCGCAAGGTGGCCGCCGTCAAGTCCGTGGCTGCGGCAGCCGGCGCCGACCTCGCGGACTGCTGGGCGTACTCGGACTCCCGCAACGACATTCCGATGCTGAACTTGGTCGGTCACGCGGTCGCGGTCAACCCCGACCGCGGCTTGACCCGCTACGCCTCGACCAAGGGCTGGCCGATCCGCGCGATCGGCAAGTACCGCCGCACCCGCGCCGAGAAGAAGGAAGCGAAGGCGCGTCGGGCCGCTGGCAAGGAAGTCCGGCTCGAGGTCCGGGCCCAGGTCAAGGCGCGTCGTGCTGCCGCAGAGGCCGAGGCGAGGCGGATCGAGGACGCTGCTCGGGCTGAGATGCGCCGACTGCGGAAGTCGACGAAGGCCGAGGCGCGCGCGATCCGGAAGGCCGCGCGCGGATAGTTCGCGGTCGCTGTCGTGGCGCGCGCAGGGGAGTGACCACCGCCTCGCCCGAATGCAACGAGCGCCCGGTACCGCTGCTGCGGAGTCCGGACGCTCGGATGCTTGATCGCGCGCTTACTTCTTGTTGCGGCGCTGGTGGCGAGTCTTGCGAAGCAGCTTGCGGTGCTTCTTCTTCGCCATGCGCTTGCGGCGCTTCTTAATGACTGAACCCATTGGGTGCCTCACTCGGTCGGGGCGGGATGCCTATACGGCGCGGAACATTGGCCAAAGCCTGTGGCTGCGCCTGGGTAAGTCTAGCCGCATCATGCCGCGGCATTCCAACCGCGGCTGTCAGGAATCCCGCGGCTAGGCCGACTTCGAGATTCCAGAGGAACCCGATTCGGCCTGGGTTTCGGCCTCGGCCTGCTGCACGAGCGCAGGCGTGGTGAGCGCCTGGAGCACGGCAGCTTCCGGCACGCGGAACGAACGGCCGAAGCGAATCGCCGGCAAGGAACCGGCGTGCACGAGCCGATACACGGTCATCCGCGAGACCCGCATGGTCTCGGCGACCTCTGCAACGGTCAGGAAGCGCATGTCCTGGAACCCCTGCGTCATGGCGTGCCTTTCTTCGCTTCCGCTGTGGTCCCTGTGACACACGTGACGGAAGTTGCTCCTGATAACTGTAGAGCCGATTCTCAGGCCTTGTCCAGCGAAGAAGGACGTGGCGCGACGCGAGGCGGAGCGCTGAGATTTCCGGTGGCTGCGGGCTAGAATCGACATCCGCCGCGCCTGCGGAAGATGGGAAGGGCTATGGCTCGTCGAAGCAACCGGCGACTGCGCCGCGCCGACGAGCCGCAGCGCTGGTACGACGTCTGGCGGGATCAGGCGATTGCGAGCCCCGCGCGCTTTGCGATCCTGGTCTTCTCCAGCCTGATCGCGATCGTCGCCGTGCTGTTGTCCCTACCGATCGCCTCGGCGAGCGGCCAGTGGACCGACCTGCCGACGGCCCTGTTCACGGCAACCTCGACCATTTGCGTGACGGGCCTCAGCACCGTCGATATGGCCACGTACTGGTCACCCTTCGGGCACACGGTCATTTTTATTGGCGTGCAGATCGGGGCGGTCGGCGTCCTGACGCTCGCCTCGTTGCTCGGTCTGGTGGTGTCGCGACGCATGGGGCTGCGCGCGAAGCTGATGGCGGCCAGCGATAGCAACCCGATGCGCATCCACCACGGACCGGTCTCCGAGAGTCAGGCGATCCGCCTCGGCGAGATGGGTGGGCTGCTGCTGACGGTCGCGGGCTCGATGCTGGTGATCGAGGTGGCGCTCGCCATTTTGCTGCTGCCATCCATGCTCAGCTCGGGTCTGCCCTGGTACCTCGCGCTTTGGCACAGCCTGGTGATGGCTGCGATGGCCTTCACGAACACCGGCTTCATCTTGGTGCCCGGCGGCATGGAGGCGATTGCGGGCGACGGCTGGGCGCTGTCAATGCTGATGGTCGGCGTCTTCCTCGGCAGCCTCGGCTTCCTGGTGATCTTCGCCTTCATCCGTCGCATCCGCGGCAAGATTCACCGCTTTACCGTGCACGTGAAACTCACCGTCACGGTGACGCTCGGCCTCTTCGTGGCCGGCGCGATCATGCTGGCCATCCTCGAAATGGATAACCCCGCGACCTTCGGCCGCCTGGACGCGGGCGAGACGATCTTCCATTCCATGTTCCTGTCGATGATGTCGCGCTCCGGCGGCTTCTCGACCGTGGACATTTCTGAAATGCACGGCTCCACGCTGCTGGTCCTGGACATGCTCATGTTCGTCGGCGGCGGATCCGCCTCGACCGCGGGCGGTATTAAGGTGACCACCCTGGCGGTGCTGTTCCTGGCCATCGTGGCGGAGGCTCGCGGCTTCACCGATATGGAGGCCTTCGGTCGTCGAATTCCGAACGATGTGCTGCGCGTCGCGCTGAGCGTGCTCATGCTGAGTGCCACCACCATTGCCACCGCGTGCATCCTGATCCTGCATACGTCAGGGGCGGCGCTGGACTTCGTGCTGTTTGACGTGATCAGTGCCTTTGGTACGGCGGGGTTGTCGACCGGGTTGACCGCCTCGCTGGACGGCTTCGGACAACTGGTGCTGGTCGCGGTGATGTGGATGGGCCGCGTTGGTACAGTCACCCTAGCGGTGGCTGTTGCGGCAAGTAGTAAGCGGCGGTTGTTCCGCCACGCAGAGGAAAGGCCGATCGTTGGTTGAACGCATTCGTCATGACGCCCCGGTCCTGGTGATCGGTCTCGGCCGCTTCGGTGCGGCCACCGCGGGCCAGCTGGAACGCCAGCACCGCGAAGTGCTCGCGGTCGACACCGACCCGCTGCTGGTGCAGAAGTGGGCGGAACGAATCACCCACGCCGTCGAGGCGGATGCCCGCAACATCGATGCCTTGCAGCAGATCGGTGCCGGCGACTTCCCGATCGCGGTCGTCGCGGTCGGCTCCTCCATTGAGGCGAGCGTGATGATCACCGCGAACCTGGTGGACCTGAAAGTCCCGCAGATTTGGGCGAAGGCAATCAGCCAGTCGCACGGCAAGATTCTCTCGCGCATCGGTGCGCACCACGTGATCTACCCCGAGACCGAAGCCGGTGAGCGCGTGGCGCACCTGGTGAGCGGCCGGATGCTCGACTTCATCGCCTTCGATGACAACTTCGTGCTGGCCAAGATGTACCCGCCGAAGCCGATCCGGGGCCTGAACCTCACCGAGTCCGGTGTACGCACGAAGTACAACGTCACCGTGGTGGGTGTGAAGTCGCCGGGCAAGCCCTTCACCTATGCCACCGAAAAGACCGTGGTCACCGGCCGCGACCTCATCATCGTCGCGGGCAAGGAAGCAGACCTAGAGCGGTTCGCAGCGCTCGGCGAGTAGTTCGCGGCGCCTGGCCCGCCACGGTGACAGGCCGGTTCGCCGGAGTGCGGCGCTAGGAGCCGGAGAGCTCCGCCGCGCGCGCCTCGGCAGCGGCGGTTGCGCGGTCCAGGATCCCTTCGAGGCCGGCGGCATCGAAGATGCTGATTGCGGCGGCGGTGGTGCCGCCGGGGCTGGTGACCTGCTCGCGCAGCACGGTCGGCGACTGGTCTGAGTGCACGAGCAGCTCGACGGCACCGGAGACCGTGCCGTACACCAGCGTCTTCGCCTCCTCCTCCGAGAAGCCGCGCGCCCGGGCGGCCGAGAGGAAGTGCTCGACGAAGTTGAACACATAGGCGGGGCCCGAGCCGCTGATCGCGGTGAGGGCGTCAATGCGAGACTCGTCGACGACCACGACGTCACCGACGGTCGCGAACAGTGCCTTGCCGATGGCCAGTGCGCCCGCGCTGGCGTCCGGAGCGGCGGCGAGGCCGGTGACGGCTCGCCCAATCAGCGCTGGGGTGTTGGGCATGGCCCGCAGCACGGTCGCTCCCTTCGGCAGCACGGCAGCCATGGTCTCGATCTTCACCCCCGCGGCCACGCTGATCACGACGACATTGTCCGCGAGGTCATCAGCGAGGCTGCTGAGCAGCTCGACGACCTGGGCCGGCTTTACCGCCACGATCGCCACGCCTGCCCCCTGAACGGCTTTCTGGTTTGCGGCCGGGTCACTCGATTCGGCGAAGGCCTGCACGTGGAACACCTCGGCCAGCGAGGCGGCCGCCGCGTCAGAACGACGCGTGATCCGGATATCGCTGGGGGCGACAATCTCGGCGTTCAGGATGCCCTGCAACAGGGCCTGGCCGATCTTGCCCGCGCCGAGGATAGCGACTGGCGGGAAGGGCTGGGAGGCAGTGGCAGGTGCAGCGGCAGTCGGCTCGTTCACGGTTTCATCCTATGGCGGCACCTGGGAAGCGCCGTAGAATCGGGCCCAGTTGGCGAACGGAAGGGGATCCACGGATGAGCGCATCGCACGGGACCAAGGCAATCCTGGCGGCACTGTTGGCCAACGCCGGTATCGCGTTGTCGAAGTTCATCGCGTGGCTCATCTCGGGCTCGGCCTCCATGCTCGCCGAGGCGGTCCACTCCGTCGCGGACTCCTCGAACCAGCTGCTCCTGCTCCTGGGCGGCAAGCGCGCCAAGCGCCAATCCGATGAGGAGCATCCCTTCGGCTATGGTCGCGAACGCTACGTCTACGCCTTCGTAGTCGCCATCATCCTGTTCTCGATCGGCGGTGTGTTCTCGATCTACGAGGCGGTGGACAAACTCACGCACCCACACGAGTTGACCATGCCCTGGGTTCCGATCGCGGTGCTGACGGTGGCCATCGCGCTCGAGAGCTTCTCGCTGCGCACCGCGGTCCGGGAAGCGAACCTGGTTCGTGGAAAAGAGGGCTGGGTCTCGTTCGTTCGCCGCGCCAAGTCGCCGGAATTGCCGGTGATTCTGCTGGAGGACATTGCCGCGCTGCTCGGTCTAGTCTTTGCCTTCCTCGGCGTCACGCTGACGGTCGCCACCGGCAACCCGGTGTGGGATGCGATCGGCACGCTGTTCATCGGCGTCCTGCTGGTCCTGGTGGCAATCGTGCTCGGTGTCGAGACGAAGAGCCTGCTCGT
The DNA here is from genome assembly GCA_023436775.1 of Actinomycetes bacterium. GTDB lineage: Bacteria > Actinomycetota > Actinomycetes > Actinomycetales > Microbacteriaceae > JAEZHW01. Next base: position 14,838 of record JAEZHW010000036.1, on the reverse strand, counting down.
CGGCGAGGGCGCCACGCCGGAACACCTGGCCAAGATCAAGGCCGCGATCGATTCCGCACCGGAGATCGACCGCCTCATCCACGTGAAGACGCTCTACCTGGGACCGGACGAACTGCTGGTCGCGGCCAAGATCTCGCTGAGTGGTGACCCGCGCCTCGACGAAATTACGCAGGTCATCAATTCCGTGGAGCAGCGCATTCGCGCGGCAGTGCCCGCGGCGCAGCACATCATTTACATTGAGCCCGATCGGTGGCGGAACCCCGAGGCCCTGGCCCCGGACACCGAGGCCATCGTGATCCGCGCGATGGACTAGCGGCGCTCGCGGAAGAACTGCTGCAGCAAGCCGACGGCCTCGTCGCCGAGCACGCCAGCGTGCACTTCGCAACGCTGCGGTAGGCGACGGTCGCGGATCAGGTCGTACACCGAGCCGACCGCGCCAGCCTTCTCATCCCACGCGCCATAGACCAGCCGGCCGACATGCGCGGCCAAAATGGTGCCGGCGCACATGGCGCAGGGTTCGAGCGTGACCACGAGCGTGCACTCGGCGAGATTCCAGTTGCCGGTATGCGCCGCAGCTTGCCGCAGCGCCACGATCTCGGCGTGCGCGGTGGGGTCGGCGGTGCGCTCGCGGTCATTGCGACCAACGCCGATCACGGCACCGTCGTGACCAATGACGACGGCCCCGACCGGGATCTCGCCAGCCTCGGCGGCGGTCCGTGCCTCAGCGAGTGCGAGCCGCATCCACTGCTCGGCAGTGTCTGAGTTGAGGCTGGACATGGGCTCTCCTGAGGCTGTGTCCGGCTTGACGGTGCCAGACGGCTCCAGGATACTGGTACGCATGATTGAGTTCGCGTCCCTTCCGACCTCTGCTGGCGCCCGCCTTGGCGCTGGCATGATGTGTCGTCGCGAACTCGGCATGTGTCGAATGTGCCGCTAAGCCACGGATAGAGCAGTCCGGCGAATGACCAGTGACGCTCAGGGACCTGAACCGCAAGTCGACGCTTCAACGCCAGATTCTGGCGGCACCCCTTCTCTCACGCCCCGCGAGGGCGGCCCTGCTCGGGCTTCTTCGACACTTCAAGGCAGCGATCCAATGACGATCACCCAGACTCAGCGACAGCACCGCATCATCACTCCCGCCGGCATTGTTCCCGGTTCGGCTGCGGGCGTCACCGCCGGGAGCCCGGCCCGCCGCATCGGCGGCGCACTCCCCGGTGTCGCGCGCCCGCGACCGGGTGAGCCGGTTCCGGCCCGGGAGCGCCCGGGCGGACCGACCGCCCCCGGCGGTACCGAAGCGCGCGGCTTCGTACTCTACGTCGGTATCGACGAGGCGAAGGCCCTGCAGGACGGTGTCCGCCTCAGCCAAATTGTTGAGGCGTTGAAGGAGCGACTGGCAGAGATCGCCCCGAGTGCCGAGAGTTACGCCGCGGTCGCGCTGGCGCCGGCCGGTGCTGGCGGGCGCGATGTGGATGTGGTCCGCCTCGCCCTGAACGACCCCACCGCGGTGGCCGAGCGCAAGAAGCAGGCCACCCCCGAGCCGCAACACCTGCCGGGCGTGGTGATCGACATCACCCGCAAGCGCGTCACCATCGAGGGCGAGAACGTCGGACTCACCTACAAGGAGTTCGAACTGCTCCAGTTCCTCGTGCTGCGCGAGGGGCGCACGATCGAGCGGCAGGAACTCATCGAGACCCTCTGGGCCTCGGACGATGACGAGGCGCCGAACGAGCGCACCATCGACGTCCACATTCGTCGCCTGCGCGCCAAGCTCGCTGGCTACGAGGACATCGTGCGCACGGTGCGCGGTGCCGGCTACCGTTTCGACCGCCACGCGGACGTGTCGATTCGCTACGCCAGCACGCCGAGTCCGGACGTGTTCTAAGCGCCCGCACCCGGAGGGTGGTCGCGGGCTCTCAGGAAACTCTCGGCGGGAATTTCTTGCGCCGAGTGGCGCGCGTTACCGAATCGTTATATAGTCAAAGAGCGTTAGTTGTTTGCTGTGGCAGCGGACGCGGAATGTGATTGCAGGACACTCTTGGTGCGGGAAGAGGGGTCGGATGGCGAAGTCGTCTCCGGCCCCTCCTCTCATTTCTGACTCAGTGTGACCATAGCCGCCCGCTCGCGACGGGGCGGGTATTCTGATCCCCAAGACGCAGGGGAGGACCACAGTGACGAGGCAGCAGGATCACGAGTCGGCGGCAACGCGCGGCGCAGTGACGGCCGTCACCGCATGGGAGACCCTCTTTCGCAGCCAGGTGAAGATCCTGAGCCGACTGCAGCGCGACTTCACCGACGGCGTGGTCACCCTGAACGAATACGACCTGCTCTTCAACCTTTCCGAGGCGGGCGGCACGGCATTGCTGCGCGATTTGACCGAGCGGTTGCTGATTAGCCAGCCCAGTGTCTCGCGCCTCGTCGACCGTATGGTCGAGCGCGGCCTGCTGGTGAAGCAGCCGAACGAGGTGGACCGGCGAGGTGTCGTGTTGGAGATGACCGAGCACGGCCGGGACGTGTACCGGCGCGTGTCGCTGCGGCACAGTCAGTCCATCACCGACCTGGTCGGTGGCGCGCTGAACCCGGACGAGCTGCGCACCCTGCATGAACTCACCACGCGGCTCTCTGCGGCGGCCGAGGCTGCCGAGCGGGATGCGGATGAGGATGCCACCGCATGAGTGAGTCACGGGCGAAGTCCCAGCAGGGGCAGAGGAAGGCCGCGGGGCGACGGGAGCCCAAGAGGGACGCTCGGCTACAGACCGCTGCAGCATCGGGGTTGCCGAAACTCTTCACGTTCGACGTCTGGATTGTGCTCGGCATTGGCGCCTGGCTGCAGTGGTATTCCTCGATCCAGCTCGGCGTAGCCAAGGACGAATACGGGTATACGGTCGGCGATGAGAACCCCTGGATCCTGGGTTTCGGGCTCGCCCCCTCGCTGGTCTCGCTGTGGTTGATGGTGTGGCACAGCATTGGCCACAAGCGGCGGTGGTCGTATGAGGCATTGTTCAAGCACGGCTACGGGGCCCTGGGCTACGCGAGCGTGGTGAACTTCGTCGCGATGCTGATCGCGCTCGTTCCCTATGGCGACGGAATCGGCACGATCCGCACCGCCAGCGGCTGGCACTACTGGTATGACGGCGACATGGGGCCGGTATGGACCAGCGCCATCCCGCTCTACCTGCTGGCGACCATCTTCATGTCGGGCATTGCGGTGTTGGCGTACGCGGTGCTGGTCGCGCCGTTCCGCCTGTACTGGGCGCTCGACAGTGTCTCGGAGCGAGCGCGGCGCAAGGAGGAGCGACGTGAGGCGGAGCGCGTCGTCGCCGAAGCCAAGGCGCAGGCGCAGGCACTCGAGGCCGATGCCAAGCAGGTGTTCCCAGCGCTGCCGTCGCGTCGCCAGCCACTGGCCACCCTGCCCACGCTGCCCCCGCCCGGATCCTCCCCAGCCGAGGCGCAGCCCGCAGCGGATGCGAACCAGGCCGCACCGCCGGCCCCCAAGCTGGAGCAGATCGACGACGGCGACCTCGACCGCTTCCGCCCGCCGAAGCGCTAGCGCCCGGAACACGCACAAACGCCGAGTGGCCAGTCACTGTTGTGACTGGCCACTCGCTTGATGCGCGCCCGGAGGGACTCGAACCCCCAACCTTCTGATCCGTAGTCAGATGCTCTATCCATTGAGCTACGGGCGCAGCGCCCCAAGGTGGGGCAACCTGACCATAATACCAGGGTATTTGTCAGAGCGGAGACGGAGGGATTTGAACCCTCGGTCCCCTTACGGGGACTCCACCTTAGCAGGGTGGTGCACTAGGCCTGACTATGCGACGTCTCCAGGCACTCGAACATCATAGCCGGAAATGCGCCGCCGTGCGCACCGCGGCTAGACTGGTGGCCGACTTGACCCCTGGGGTCAAGCAGGGAGGGCTGTCCGAGCGGCCGATGGAGCCAGTCTTGAAAACTGGTGGGCAGAAATGTCTCGTGGGTTCGAATCCCACGCCCTCCGCAGCGATGGGGGAATTCCCACACGCTCACAGGCGAGACATAGTCACCGTTCATACGGTGACTGCGGTCCCGCTCTGCGTGGGAATGAGATGAACTGATTGGGCAAGCGATGGCGAAGGGTACGGACGAGGTCCTGGTTCCACGGCACAGTCGTGTCCGGCCGCGTGGCCCGTGGGGTCGCATCGGTGCCTTCATCGCCTCGGTCCTGGTCGTTGCCCTGGCCACGGGCGTTTCCGCCGCCGTGTATGTCGTGAACGGACTGGTCACCAACACCGAAACCGTCGACATCGGCGAGCCGGGCGAGGTGCCGCCGCAGATTGGCGCGATCGAGGGTGGTACCAACATCCTCATCGTGGGCATCGATAGCCGGAAAGACACCGGTACCCAGTTCGCCAGCCGCGCGGACAGCATTCTGAATGACGTGAACATGTTGGTTCACATCTCGGAAGACCAGCAAAGCATTTACGCGATCACCTTCCCGCGTGACCTGGTGATCCCGCAGCCAAACTGCGACCAGCTTGGCTGGACCGCGCCGATCAACGTGGCCTGGTCCCGCGGTGGACTCAAGTGCGTGGTGAAGACCATCGAGTCGCTGACCGGCATGAAGATCCCCTACGCGGCCACGATCACCTTCGGTGGCGTGATCGAGATGTCGAACGCCGTCGGCGGCGTCGAGGTATGCGTGTCCGGCAAGCCGATCGAGGACAAGTACGCTCGAGTCGGCAAGGGCAAGCGCCTCAAGCTGAAGGTCGGTAAGCACGTTATCCAGGGCCCGACCGCGCTGGCGTACCTCCGCGTGCGCTACGGCGTCGGAGACGGCTCCGACCTGGGCCGCGTGAGCACGCAGCAGACCTACCTGTCCTCGCTGGTGCGCAAGGTGAAGAGCGACGAAACGCTGACCGATATCGGTCGCATGTACAGCCTCGCCGAGGCGGCCACCCGCAACATGACCCTGTCCAGCTCGCTGGCCAACGTAGACACCCTCATCGCCCTGGTGCGCATCCTCGCCAAGGTCGACATGGACCGGGTCGTGTTCCTGAGCTACCCGAACCGCTATGGCACGGGTGAGTTCAAGAACAAGGTGCTGCCGGTGGAGGCCGACGCGAAGGCGCTCTTTGACGCGCTGAAGAAGGGAAAGAAGGTCGTGCCGCAGAAGGGCAACACTGGCCCGGGCTCGACCGTGAAGGACCAGGGCGACCGCAACACGAAGGGCACGGTCCAGTTGCCGGCCAGCATCAAGGGGCAGCTGGCGACCGACGTCACCTGCTCGGTCGGGAACCCCGGAGGCGGCACCTAGGCCGCGATCGCATCCAGACCGGAGCGGTGCGGCCCTCGCGCGCGGTGCCGACGGGGCGGCTCGAGCCTATTCGGCGTACTTCCGCAGGATCTGCGCGACGCCATCCTCGACCAGACCGGTCTGCTCATTCGCGACCTCGGCGACCTCGGGCGCGCAGTGGCCCATGGCCACGCCAAGTCCGCCACCGCCGGCGGCATACTCGAGCATTTCGATGTCATTCTCGCCGTCACCGATCGCGATGATCGACTCGCGCGGCACATCCAGTTGCTGGCGCACCCATTCCAGCGCGGTGGCCTTGTTCACCCCGCGCGGCGCGATGTCGAGCCAGGACCACAGGCCAACGCTGTAGTGCGAGCGGTGCAGCCCGTTCTCGGCGGCGACGGCAAGCATGTCGTCCATTCGCTCACCGTGCGAGACCACGACCAGTCGGGTCGCGGTGAGTTCGCGCAGCCGTGCGGTCTCGGTCAGCACGCCGCGAGCCGCCTGCTCGGGGAAGCCGGCGGTGTGGTGCATGATGCCGTCCTCGTCCTCGACCGCGAAGGCGTGCTCGGTGAGGCGCTGTTCGACGGCGTCGATCAGGACCGAGGGATCGAAGGTCTCGACCCGCACCGGCGAGTAGCCGTCGACGGCCACCGGGTCAGCCTCGTAGACCATGGCCCCGTTCGAGCAGACCAGGTACTTCGACTGCAGGCCGAGCATCGCCGCAACCGGGAAGGTTTGCGAGGGGGAGCGCCCAGTGGCCAGCATCACTTCGTGTCCAGCCTCGATCGCGTCGCGCACGGCCTCGCGGACCTGCGGGGAGGCGTGACCGAACTCATTGACGAGCGTGCCGTCAATGTCGAGGGCAATCAGGCGGCGGGGGGAAGCCACGATAATCAGACCGACTGGGCCGGGATGAGGTCGGTGCCGAGGTAGGGAACCAGGGCGGCCGGGACGCGGATCGAACCGTCCTCCTGCTGGTGCGTCTCGATGATCGCAACGAGCCAGCGGGTGGTGGCGAGCGTGCCGTTCAGGGTGGCGACGGGACTCGTGCCCGCCTCGCCGCGGCTGCGAATGCTGAGGCGGCGAGCCTGGAAGGTGGTGCAGTTGCTGGTGCTGGTCAGCTCACGGTAGCGCTGCTGGCTCGGCACCCACGCCTCGCAGTCGAACTTGCGGGCGGCGCTGGAGCCGAGGTCACCGGCGGCGACGTCGATGACGCGGTAGGCCAGTTCGCAGGCCTGCAGTAGCTGCTCTTCCCAGGCCAGGATGCGCTCGTGCTCGGCCTCGGCGGTGGCCGGGTCGGCGTAGACGAAGGCTTCTAGCTTGTTGAACTGGTGCACGCGCAGGATGCCCTTGGTGTCCTTGCCGTAGGAGCCAGCCTCGCGGCGGTAGCAGGAGGACCAACCGGCGTAGCGGATCGGGCCTGCGGTCAGGTCGATGATCTCATCCGCGTGGTAGCCGGCGAGGGCCACCTCGCTGGTGCCGACCAGGTAGAGGTCGTCCGCGGGCAGGTAGTAGATCTCGTCCGAGTGGGCGCCGAGGAAGCCGGTGCCGTCCATCACCTCGGGACGCACCAGCGTCGGGGTGATCATCGGGATGAAGCCCGCCTTGATCGCAGTGTCCAGGGCCATCTGCATCAGAGCCAGTTCGAGGCGAGCGCCCCAGCCCTTGAGGTAGTAGAAACGGGAGCCGCCGACCTTGGCGCCGCGGGCCAGGTCGATCATGCCGAGCGCCTCGCCGAGGTCGGCGTGGTCGCGCGGCTCGAAGTTGAATGCGCGCGGGGTGCCCACCTCACGCAGCACCACGAAGTCGTCTTCGCCACCCTCGGGTACGCCGTCGATCACGACGTTGTCGATGGCGCGCATGGCCGCGGTGAAAGCGTCCTCAGCGGCTTGCGCCTCGGCCTGAGCGGCCTTGACCCGAGCAGCCAGCTCCTGCGCCTGCGCGACCAGGGCCTGCTTCTCTTCCTTCGGCGCCTTCGCGACGAGCTTGCTGTGCGCGTTCTGTTCGGCACGCAACGCCTCGAAGGCACTGATGGCGGCACGGCGCTGCGCGTCTGCGGCGAGGGCGGTGTCGACCGCCTCGACGGAGGCGCCGCGCTTCTGCTGCGAGCGGCGAACGCGGTCGGGGTCTTCGCGGAGGAGCTGCGGGTCAATCACGCGTCCAGCCTACCGCTCGGGCCTGAATGAACGTGTGCTGAGAGTTCTATCCACAGATCGGAGGAAGGCTCGATTGGACGCGCTCACAGTCCCTACGATTTCCCTGTGACCCGCGACCCAGCCCTGCAGGACGACGCAGTGCTGATTGCCGTCGTCTACAACCCGACGAAGGTCACGCAAGCCAAGTTGGAACCGGTGCTGCAGCGGGTGTTGGACACCCTCGAATCCGAGGTGGAACTGCGCTGGTACGAAACCGATGCAGCATCCTGTGGCCGCCAGCAAACGCGGCAGGCCATCGCCGATGGTGTTGACTCGCTCCTGGTCGCCGGTGGCGACGGCACCGTTCGAGCAGTGGCGGGCGAACTGGCTGGCAGCACGATACCGCTCGGGCTGCTGCCGGTGGGCTCGGGCAACCTGCTGGCGCGAAACCTCGGCCTGCCACTCTCGCTGCCCGCTGCGGCGTCGGTTGCGATCGCGGGCCAGCGCCGGGGAGTGGATGTGGGGCTGGTGGAACTGCGCCGCGGCGGCGGCGAGACCGAACGGCACAGCTTCCTGGTGATGGCTGGCCTCGGCCTGGACGCCGAAATGATCGCCAACACCAACCCGACCTTGAAACGACGCTTCGGCTGGATCGCCTACATCGACGGAGGCATTCGATCGCTGAAGGACCTGCGGCAGGTGCAGCTGGCCTATCGAATCGGCAATCGCAAGGAACGCAGCATCACGGTGCACTCGCTGCTGATTGGCAACTGCGGGTTGCTCCCGGCGAATGTGCAGCTCATGCCGGGCGCGTTGATCGATGATGGCGTGCTCGACATCGTCGCCATGCGCCCCAAAGGTGCGACCGGCTGGCTCCGGCTGATCGGTGCGATGCTGCTGCGTGGCCTGTTCTCGAGCAAGCGCGTCTCGCCGGCAGGTCAGCGCATTACGAACGAAGACGGCGAGGTGCGCACGCTCCGTCACTGGCGCGCTCGCGGCATGCTGGTGCGCAGCGCGGTCCCGGTCGCCTTCGAACTCGACGGCGAATGCCTCGGCACCGTGGTGGAACTTCGCACCTGGTTGCAGCCGCGCGCATTGACGGTGCGCACCGGCTCGGGGGACCTTGCGGCCCTTACTCCGTTACCGGTTCTCCAGCAATCAGGCCCCGCAGCCAGTCGCGCGCTTCGATGAAGACCTCGTCGGCGTACTGCGGCGGTACGACCACCGGGGTCCGGTCGGCACGCGGGTAGGAGCCGAGGAAGATCACGTTCGGGCTGAAGCGCTTGAGGCCCAGCAAGGCATCGGCGACCCGCTCCTCGAGGATGTGGCCGTCGGCGTCGATGATGAAGCGGTAGCGGCCCAGGGCGTCACCGATCGGGCGGGAGGCCAGCAGGCTCAAGTTCACGCCTCGCGTCGAGAACTGTTCCAGCAGTTCCTGCAGCGCACCGGCTCGATCCTGTGGCAGCTCTGCGATCAGGCTGGTCTTGTCCGCGCCCGTCGGCGGCGGCACCGGGCCCGGGCGGCCGACCAGCACGAAGCGGGTGAGGGCGTTCGCGTGCTCACCGATATCTTCGGCGAGCACCTGGACGTCATAGCGCGAGGCGATACCGTGCGGCCCCACCGCCGCCTGCGCGGGCCCGTCGGTGCTGAGTTCCGCCACCGCAGCCACGTTCGAGGAGGCCGGCAGATGCGCGTGCTTCGGCAGCAGGGCATTCAGCTTCGTATAGGACTGGCCGTAGGCAACCGGGTGCGCTGCGATCACGGCGATCTCGTCCAGCTGCGTACCCGGCAGCGCGACCAGGTCGAAGCGCACCGGCACGAGGTACTCGCCGCGGATCCGCAGCCCCGGAATGTTTGCCAGGGCGTCCTGCGTCACGGACACGCCTCCGTCGATCGAGTTCTCGATGGCGATCATTGCCGCCACCGAGCGACCGCTGACCACATCGTCCAGCGCTTCGCCGACGTTGCTGACCGGCTGCCAGACGGCGCCCTGCGCCTCGGGCACCTGCGCCAGGGCAGCCTCGGTGAAGGTGCCAGGCGGGCCAAGGTAACTGTAGGCCGGCTTCGAATCGGTCATAGTCACAGCCTAGGGCGCGGCACGGGCTTTGCGCCGTCACCGTTGGTCGGCAAGGATGATTCTGTGCACGAACGAGCCGGAACTCTTGCCCTTGCCAGCGATCTGATTGATGTCGAGGCGCTGGTCGCCGATTACTTCCGGCTCACGCCGGATCCGAGCAACCCCGCCCAACGCGTGGTCTTCGGAACGTCGGGCCACCGCGGCAGCGCATTCGATGCTGCCTTTAATGAGGCGCATATCGCCGCGATCACCCAGGCCATCGTCGAGTACCGTGCCACCCAGGGCATCACCGGCCCCGTGCTGGTGGCCCGCGACACGCATGCCCTCAGCGAGCCGGCGGAGCAGACCGTGCTTCGGGTGCTCGCTGGCAACGGCGTGGTCGCGCTCGCGGATTCGCGCAACGCGCCGGTGCCGACCCCGGCGCTGTCGCATGCCGTCATCCGGCTGAACCGGCTCGCGGCGCAGGCGGGCGATCCGAACCTCGCCGACGGCATCGTGCTCACCCCGAGCCACAACCCGCCGCGCGACGGCGGCATCAAGTACAACCCGCCGCATGGTGGACCGGCGGACACGGATGCGACCAGTTGGATCGCGAACCGGGCAAACGCATTGATCGAGGCGGGCCTCGTCGGGGTGCGCCGCGCCGAACCAAACCCGGAGGGTTACGACTTCCGCGAGCACTACGTCGCCGACCTCGGCAGCGTGCTGGATATGGACGCGATCGCGGCCTCCGGGCTGCGGATCGGCGCGGACCCGCTCGGCGGCGCCAGCGCCGAGTATTGGCAGCTGATCGCCGAGCGCTACGGCCTCAACCTCGACGTGGTGAACCCCGAGGTGGACCCGCGCTGGCCGTTCATGTCGTTGGACTGGGACGGCAAGATCCGCATGGACTGCTCCTCGCCGTATGCGATGGCGGGGGTGCTGGCCCGGCAGGCCGAGTACGACATCCTGACCGGCAATGACGCCGACGCGGACCGGCACGGCATCGTGACCCGCGACGGCGGTCTGATGAACCCGAACCACTTCCTCGCGGTCGCGATCGACTACTTGTATCGGCACCGCCCAGACTGGCCGGCGGATGCGGGCGTCGGCAAGACGCTGGTGTCCTCCTCGATGATCGATCGGGTGGTCGCGGCGCTCGGGCGGCCGCTGATCGAGGTGCCGGTTGGCTTCAAGTGGTTCGTGCCGGGCCTGGTGGATGGCTCGGTGGCCTTCGGTGGCGAGGAGAGCGCTGGCGCCAGCTTCTTGCGCAAGGACGGCTCGGTGTGGTCCACGGACAAGGACGGATTGCTGCTGTGCCTGCTCGCGGCAGAGATCCAGGCGGTGACCGGTCTGTCGCCGTCGGAGCGCTACGAGCAGCTGGTTGCCGAGCATGGCCGCCCGGCCTACGCGCGCCAGGATGCGCCCGCGGATGCGGCAACGAAGGCGGCGCTGGGGAAGCTGAATCCTGCGGCGGTGACGACCACGCACCTCGGCGGCGATCCCATCATCGCGGTGCTCACGGAGGCTCCCGGCAACGGTGCTGGTATCGGTGGGCTGAAGGTCGTGACCGAGTTTGCCTGGTTTGCGGCCCGTCCCAGCGGCACCGAGGACGTCGCGAAAGTGTACGCGGAGTCCTTCCGTGGTCCTGAGCATCTGTCGCAAATTCAGGCAGAAGCACAGGCTGTTGTCAGGTCTGTGACCCCCAAATAGGGGTTTTCTCGGCAAAAATGCCCCCCAAACGGGGTTCGATGTCACAAGTCTGCAATGTTGGCGTCTTTGTTCTTGACATCCCGGAAACGGCCGGAATAGTGTTATGGCCAATTGCGAGAGCGCTCTCACAGGGGGGCAAACGCGCAAGCAATCATGTCCACGCACACAAAGGAGTGACCGTGAGCTTTTCACGCCGCACCAAGGCTGTTAGCGCCATTGCTGGTGCTTCCGCAGCTGCACTGATCCTCGCCGGCTGCGCCGGTGGGGGCGACACCCCGGGCGAGCCGGGTGGTCCCATCACCCTGACCATCACCACCTTCGGTAACTTCGGTTACGATGACCTCCTCAAGGAATACGAGGCGGCTCACGAGGGCATCACCATCGAGCACATCAAGGCTGCTGACGGTGGCGCCGGCCGTGAGGACCTCTTCAAGCGCATCGCGACCGACACCGTCGCCGACGTTGCCGCTATCGAAGAAGGCTTCGTTGCCGCTATCACCAGCGACCCGGCCGTTGCCGCCAAGTTCGCTGACCTGAACACCCTCGGTGGCGACAAGATCGCTGACCGCTGGCTGTCGTGGAAGAACGGCTACGCCACCACTCCGGACGGCAAGTTCATCGGTTACGGCACCGACATCGGCCCGCAGGGTCTGTCGTTCCGTGGCGACCTGCTGGCCAAGGTTGGCGCCGGCACCCGTGACGAGTTCACCACCAAGCTCGGTGGCGCCAACGCGTCGTGGGACAACTTCTTCGCCCTGGGCAAGGAGTACAAGAACGCCACTGGTAAGGCCTTCTACCCGAACTCGTCGGCCATCTGGAACTCCTTCGTGAACCAGCAGGCCGAGGGTTACTACAAGAAGGACGGCGTCACCCTGAACATCGAGGGCAACGAGGCGCTCAAGGGCTTCCTCGGCCAGCTGCTCGACGCTCAGAAGGCCGGCCTGTCGCTGAACCTGAACTTCTGGGACGGCGCCCTCTCGGCTGAGGCACAGAAGAACAACGACTTCGCTGTGCACGTGACCCCGGGCTGGATGCTCGGTGTCGTCAAGGGTTGGTACCCCGAGGACCAGCGCGACAAGCCGCAGGGCTGGGACTTCGCTGACGTCTACCCGGGTGGTGCAACCAACTGGGGTGGCGCATGGCTCGCCGTCGCCGAGAACTCGCCGAACAAGCAGGCTGCTGCTGACCTGGCCGCATGGCTGACTGCTCCCGAGCAGCAGGTCAAGGCGTTCAAGGCTGCCGGTCCGTTCCCGTCGACCAAGGAAGGTGGCGAGGCTGTCGCCGCTGAGAACGCGCTCGACCCGTTCTTCAACAACGCTCCGACCGGTGCCATCCTGGCCAACCGCGCCGTGGGTGTGACCCCGCAGGTCAAGGGTAAGGACGACGCGCTCATCCAGGAGAAGGTCTTCGGTCCGATCCTGAGCCGTCTCGACAACGGTGAGTTCAACACCGTCGACGAGGCATGGGACGCAGCCCTCAAGCTCCTGAAGGAGCAGCTCAGCTAGTTTGAGCCTCAACAGAGCGGTGCCCCCGGGTTACCCGAAGCCCGGGGGCACCGCCCTACCCCCTCCCTCACACCATCTCAATCACACGAATCCATTCGTTGCGACTGCGCCAATTAGGTAACGGAGCCTACATATGACGACCCAAGCACCGGTGGAGCGTCCTCGGGGACGACACGCTGGACTGACGTTCCGGCAGAAGTTGTCCAACTTCGATACCAAGGCGTCTCCTTTCTTCTACATTTCGCCCTACTTCATCCTCTTTGCGCTGTTTGGGGCATTCCCGCTGATCTTCACCATCGTGGTGTCGGTGCACCAGTGGCACTTCCTCTCCGGCCAGGGCGACTTCGTCGGCTTCGACAACTACGCCTGGATCCTGTTCGGCGACGGCTCCGAGTCCTTCTATAAGGCCATGTTCAACACCTTCAGCATCTTCCTGCTGTCGAGTGTTCCGCAGATCCTGATGGCCGTCATCATTGCGGCAGTGCTGGACCAGCAGCTGAAGGCACAGACCTTCTGGCGCATGTCGGTCCTGCTGCCCTACGTGGTCGCCCCGGCCGCGGTGGCAATCATCTTCGGTCGTGTCTTCAGCGAGACCACCGGTCCAATTGCCGGCATTATCAAGAGCCTGTTCCCGTCGCCGGACGACCCGACCGCGCCGGCCTTCCTGATCGACTGGGACGGTGGCGTTTTGGAATCGCACATCGCGATCGCCACGATGGTCAACTTCCGTTGGACCGGCTACAACACCCTGATCATCCTGGCGGCCATGCAGGCCATCCCGCGGGACGTCTACGAGTCGGCCGCCATCGACGGCGCAGGAGCGATCCGACGCTTCTGGTCCATCACGGTGCCGATGATTCGCCCGACCATGATCTTCGTGATCGTTACCTCGACCATCGGTGGTCTGCAGATCTTCACCGAACCGTTGATGTTCTCGAGGCTGACGACCTACGGTGGCGACAAGCAACAGTTCTTGACCATCGTCATGTACATGTGGGACGTCATGATGAACCGCCAGAACTTCGGCCGCGCGGCCGCAATGGCCTGGGTGTTGTTCCTGATCATCGTGATCATCTCGCTGCTGAACTTCTTCATCACGCGGGCCATCGCCTCGGCAGATGTTCGCCGCGGCCGCGGTGGCGTGTCGCTTCGAAAGGTGGGTCGCTGATGAGCGTCGTCCAGGAAGTCGCTCCCGTCGAGGAGCAGGTACCGGCAGCCGCCTCTGCGGCGCCGGCCGAGAAGAAGACCCGGAAGCGGAACTTCATCTACGACAAGGCTGGCTTCTGGAGCTACGTGTTCTTGAGCATCGTGGCCCTGATCGGCATCGCGCCGCTGTGGTGGACCTTCGTGGTCGGCACCCGGGACTCCTTCGCGGTGAACGAGTGGCCGCCAGCAGTCCTGCCCGGCGACAACATGTGGAACAACATTGACTGGGTGATGAACTTCCAGGGCGGCAAGTTCTGGGTGGCACTGTTCAACAGCCTCATCATCTCGGCCGTGATTACGGTGTCGGTGGTGTTCTTCTGCACCCTCGCTGGCTATGCGTTCGCGAAGTTGCGCTTCAAGGGCCGGAACACCCTGTTCGCCTTCATCCTGGTCACGCTGGCGATCCCGGTACAGCTGGGCATCATCCCGCTGTTCATCTTGATCAACAGCTGGGGCCTGGTCGGCAACATCCTGGCGGTGATCATGCCGGGCTTGGTCACGGCATTCGGTGTGTTCTTTATGCGCCAATACCTGGTGGATGCTATTCCGGATGAACTGATTGAGGCAGCTCGTGTCGACGGTGCCAACCAGTGGAAGGTCTTCATGACCGCTGGTCTGCCAGCAGCGCGACCGGCCATGGCCATCCTGGGTCTGTTCACCTTCGTGTCGACCTGGACCGACTTCATGTGGCCCTACATGGTGCTCGGCGCGCAGAACCCGACCGTGCAGACGGTGCTGGCCTTCATGCGAGCCGATGGTGGTCACACGCCGGACTACTCGCGAATCTTCATGGCAACGTTCATTGCAACGGTGCCGCTGCTCCTGCTGTTCATCTTTGCGGGCAAGCAGCTGATCTCCGGCATTATGGCTGGAGCTGTGAAGGGCTGATCGGTCTTGCCGATCGTGGGGCGGGGGCCGGGGGCCCGCCCCCCCCCGCGGGGGGTTGGACGA
>JAEZHW010000028.1 GCA_023436775.1 Actinomycetes bacterium | reverse complement strand
CCCCGGGGGGGGGGGGGGGGGGGGGGGGGGGGGGGGGGGGGGGGGGGCGGCGGGCGCCCCCCCCCCCCCCCGATGGGGTTACAGCGTCGCGGTCACCCGGACGGTGCTGCCTTCAGCAGGCCAGGCGACGAGGTTGCCCTCGATCGGCTGGCCGTCCACGGTGAGCTGGGCACGCTTGCCGCGCTCGCCGGAGTTCTTGACCTCGATGATGAACTCGCTGCCCCGGGCGCGACGGCGCACGGTGAAGGAGCCCACCTCGGGACCGATCTGCGGGTCCACGACCAGACCGTTGTAGTCCGGGCGCACGCCCAGCAGGTACTGGCTGACCGCGGTGAAGGTCCAGGCGGCCGTACCGGTCAGCCAGGAGTTCTTCGCCTCGCCGTGGCGGACGGCGTCCTTCCCGGCAATCATCTGCGAGTACACGTACGGCTCAGTGCGGTGGATCTCGCTGATCTCTTCACGCCAGGCCGGGGTGATGCGCTTGTAGTAGTCGAAGGCCTTGTCGCCGCGGCCAACCACGGTCTCGGCGATGATGACCCACGGGTTGTTGTGGCAGAAGATACCGGCGTTCTCCTTATAGCCCGGCGGGTAGCTGGTGACCTCACCGAGTTCGAGGTGGTAGTTCTTGTACGCCGGGTTCAGTAGCACGATGCCGTGCGGGGTGGCCAGGCGCTCCTCGGTGGAGTCGAGGGCCTGCACCGCCTTGCCGTCTTCCACACCGATACCGGCCATGACCGCGAAGCCCTGCGGCTCGATGTAGATCTGGCCGTCCTCGTTCTCCTGCGAGCCGACCTTGTTGCCGTAGTAGTCGTAGGCGCGCAGGAACCACTCGCCATCCCAGGCGTGCTCCAGCACGGCCTGGCGCATCTTCTCGACCTCGGCGCGGGCGGGCTCGGCCAACTCGGGCTTGCCGGCGAGTTCGGCCAGGGCGGCATACTCGGGACCGGCGTAGACGAACTGCGCGGCAATGAAGACCGACTCGGCCACGCCACCGGTCTTGTTCCCGGTGGTCTGGAAGCTCTCGCCCGGCTCCTCGCTGAAGCAGTTGAGGTTGAGGCAGTCGTTCCAGTCGGCGCGACCAATCAGTGGCAGACCGTGCGGGCCGAGATTGTTCAGCGTGAACTGGAACGAGCGGGTCAGGTGCTCGAACAGGGTCGCGGTGTTGTTTTCGTCGTTGTCGAAGGGCACCTGCTCGTGCAGGATCGAGACGTCGCCGGTCTCCTTGACGTAGGCAGCGACGCCGAGGATGAGCCACAGCGGGTCATCGTTGAAGCCGGAGCCGATGTCGTTGTTCCCGCGCTTGGTCAGTGGCTGGTACTGGTGGTACGCGCTGCCGTCCGGGAACTGCGTCGAGGCGATGTCAATGATGCGTTCGCGAGCGCGCTCCGGGATCAGGTGCACGAAGCCCAGCAGGTCCTGGCTGGAGTCGCGGAAGCCCATGCCGCGGCCGGTGCCGGTCTCGAAGTACGAGGCCGAGCGGGACATGTTGAAGGTGACCATGCACTGGTACGGGTTCCAGATGTTCACCATGCGGTCAAGCTTGTCGTCAGCCGACTCGACCTCGTAGCTGCCCAGCAGGTTGGTCCAGTACTGGTTCAGGTTGGCGAAGGCGGCCTGTGCCTGTTCGGTGGTGGCGAAGCGGGCCAGCAGTTCGCGGGCGCCGTCCTTGCGGATCACGCCCGGCGCTTCCCACTTGTTATCGCGCGGGTTCTCGAGGTAGCCGAGCACGAAGACGTAGTCCTTGGACTCACCCGGCGCGAGGCTGATCTCAAGCGAGTGCGAACCGATCGGGTACCAGCCGGAAGCGACCGAGTTCGCGCTCTTGCCCTCGCGGGGCACGTTCGCCTCGCCGAGGCCGTTGTAGACACCGACGAAGGTCTCGCGGTCGGTGTCGAAGCCGGCAATCGGCGCGTTCACGCCGAAGACGGCGTAGTGGTCGCGGCGCTCGCGGTACTCGGTCTTGTGGTAGATCGCGCTGCCCTCGATCTCGACCTCACCGATCGACAGGTTGCGCTGGTAGTTGGTCTGGTCGTCCTGGGCGTTCCAGAGGCAGAACTCGAGGAAGCTGAACAGGGTGATGTTCTTGGCCTCGGTGCCGCGGTTGGTGACGGTGACGTGCTGCACTTCGGCGTTCTCGCCCATCGGCACGAAGTAGAGAGTGCTCACCTCGATGCCGCCACGCTGACCGGTGATGCGGGTGTAGCCCAGGCCGTGCCGGGTCTCGAAGTGCTCGAGGTCCGCCTTGACCGGCAGGTAGCTCGGGGTCCATACGTCGCCACCGTCGTTGACGTAGAAGTATCGGCCGCCGGCGTCGGTGGGGATGTTGTTGTAGCGGTAGCGCGTGAGTCGACGCATGCGGGCGTCGCGGTAGAAGCTGTAGCCGCCAGCCTGGTGCGAGATGAGCGAGAAGAACTGCTCGTTGCCCAGGTAGTTGATCCACGGGTACGGCGTGTGCGGGGTCGTGATGACGTACTCGCGTGCCTGATCGTCAAAGTGGCCGAAACGCATGCTCGAATCTTTCGGGGTCGTGCGCCCTGGTGGCCCAGGTCGCAGGGGTAGCTGTGCACCATCGCGAAACCGCGACGCTGCGGTTGATCCGAGCGGATCGCATGAGAGCGCTCTCACAACGAATCGGTCACTACTATATCCGCGGAAACGCATTCCGGGCAGGCCTGAATTGCCAAGAACGCGGAAACCCCACCCTTTTTGGCGAGAATCAGCCGAAAAATACCGGAATCTTAGGCGCGCGACCCGATATCTGGGACGGCCGCCTCGACAAGTGGCTGCGCTGCGATCGCGCGCGAGCGTGCCGCGGAAGCGGCGACGTGTGCGCGGGCTGCGCCGCGCGGGCGACGGTGCGAGCTGGGACGCGGGCCGGGCTGGCCGCTGCCGCGCGCCTCGCGCAGGCTACTTGGTGACCGGGCGGAAGAGCAGGTTCAGCACCCAGTTGATCAGGGCCAGCAGCAGCGCGGCCCAGACGCCGGACATGATGAACGGTCCGTTGAGCAGGATGCCCCAGCCGAGCTGTTCGGCGCAGAACCAGGTGAGGAAGAAGAAGATCGCCGCCGTGACGACCAGGCCGAACAGACCCAAGGTCAGCAGGTAGATCGGGAAGGTCAGCACCTTGACGATCGGCACCACGATCATGTTCACCAGCGTGATGACCGCACCGAAGATCAGGTAGGTCAGCAGCACGGGCAGCAGTTCCGACGAGCCGTCGTAGGTCTTCACCGACACGGCCGGGATCAGCAGCGTGGTCAGGTAAATGGCCAGGCCAGTGACGGCGGCGCGCACGATCAGCTTGAACAGGAACATGCCCCTGAGTGTAGCGATCGCAACGCATGCGGGGCGAGAACCCGGGCGAGTGTGCACAAACCTGCAGCGCACCTCGCGTCGATAGAATCGCGGCATGCCGGAATTCCCGCCCACGCACGTACGGCTCCGCCCCGAGATTGCGGCGATGCAGCCGTATCGGCAGGGCAAGCAGGCCGCCGCGGACGCCTACAAGCTGTCCTCGAATGAGAACCCGTATCCGCCGCTGCCGAGCATCCAGGCCGCCATCGACGACTCGACCCCGGCGAACCGCTACCCGGACGGTGCTGCCATTCCGTTGCGTGAGGCGCTGGCGAGCCGTTTCGGCGTGACCGTCGATGAGGTGCACGTCGGTGCGGGATCGGTGTCGATCATCGCGCAGTTGTTGCAGGCCGTCGCGGTGCCGACCGCTTCGGGCGCAGCCGAGATCGTGTACGCCTGGCGCAGTTTCGAAGCCTATCCCCTGCTGACGACCGTAGCCGGCGCCGTCGGGGTCGGGGTGCCGAACCGCGCCGACCACACCCACGACCTCGATGCCATGGCCGAGGCCATCACCGAGCGCACCGCCGCCGTGCTGGTCTGCACGCCGAATAACCCGACTGGGCCGATCGTGCGCCTGGACGAGTTCGAGGCGTTCATGGCGAAGGTGCCGGAGCACGTGCTCGTGATCTTGGACGAGGCCTACATTGAATTCGTCACCGACCCGGCCGCGGTCCGCGCCGAGGCCGTGCTCGGCCGCTGGTCGAACCTGGTGGTGCTGCGCACCTTCTCGAAGGCTTATGGGCTGGCCGGCCTGCGCGTCGGCTACGCCATCGGCCCGGTCGCACTGATGGATGCCGCGCGGGCGACCGCGATTCCGCTGTCGGTGACCGGGGCGGCCCAGGCCGCAGCAATGGCGGCGCTCCAGCCCGGCACTGAGGCGGAACTGCTCGAGCGGGTACGCCAGATTACTGCGCTGCGGGACGAGACCGTGGCTGCGCTGCGGGCGCAGGGGTGGCCGGTGCCGGACGCGCAGGGCAACTTCGTGTGGTTGCCCGCCGGCGCGGCGACCGAGGCGCTCGCCGAGCGCCTGTTTGCGGCTGGACTGGTCACTCGCGCCTTCGCCGGCGACGGGATTCGGGTCAGCATCGGTGAACCCGAGGCTGTCGAAAGGCTCCTAAGCATCACTGCAGAGTCTGTCGGCGTGCTGACAGACATCCAGGCGTAGCAGACCCGTAGGCTGGTGACGGCTGGCGCCTTGACGCCGGCGGACCCTAACCGCAAGGCCCTTCGGCCGACCGAATCGCTGAGCGAGGACACTGTGACTGACCCGGCTCCGCTGCAGGCACTGCGCCCGGACGGCAGCTACGCGCCCGAAGCCCTAGGGGACGACTACGCGCCATACCTGGCGCAGATCGACGAGGTCTGGCTGCGCAGCGTGCACGCCGAGATGGTGCTGATGCGGGCCTTCGATGCCGAAGCCACCGCGCTGCAGCGCCAGGGCCAGCTCGCGCTGTGGATCCCCAGCAAGGGCCAGGAGGCCGCACAGCTCGGCTCCGGCCACGCCGCGAAGGCTCACGACTTCATCTTCCCCGCCTACCGCGAGCACGCAGTCGCCCATGTGCGCGGTGTTGACCTGGTCGACGTGCTGCGCCTGCTGCGCGGCCACACGCATGGTGGCTGGGATCCGAAGGCGTACAACTTCAACATCTATACGCTCGTCATTGGCTCGCAGGCGCTGCACGCCACCGGCTATGCGATGGGCGTGCGCTTCGATGGCGTGGTCGGCACCGGCGACGCTGAGCGGGACACCGCGGTGATGGTCTACTTCGGTGATGGGGCCACCTCGCAGGGTGACGTGTCCGAGGCCTTTGTCTTCGCCGCCAGCTACCAGACTCCGCAGGTGTTCTTCCTGCAGAACAACCACTGGGCGATCTCGGTCCCGGTGCAGCGCCAGAGCCGCACTCCGCTGTACCTGCGTTCGCAGGGCTTCGGCATCCCGAGCGTGCAGATCGACGGCAACGACGTAATCACCAGCTACGCGGTGACCGCGAAGTTGCTCGACGATGCCCGGTCCGGCAAGGGGCCGGCCTTCATCGAGGCGCTGACCTACCGCCTCGGTGCCCACACCACCTCGGACGACCCGACCCGGTACGAGGATGCTGACCTGCACGCGAGCTGGGCGGCGAAGGACCCGCTGATTCGCCTCGAAGCGCACCTGCGCACCCTCGGTGTCGAGGAGGCCCACTTCGCCACCGCGACCGAGGCCGCGCACGACTTTGCCCTTGACGCTCGGCGCCGGCTGTTGGCCCTGCCCGCCCCGGATGCGGCCAACATCTTCCAGCACGTCTACGCCGAAGAGCACCCGGTCACGGCCGAGCAGCAGGCCTGGCTGGAGCGGTACGAGGCCTCCTTCGAGGAGGCGGGCGCATGACGTTGAACGACAGCAGCACGCGTGACCTGGAGGGTGCCGTGACTGAGTTTGACGCGACCGCAACGCCCACCAGCGCTCCCGCCGCAGCGCAGCCGCAAGCCGCAGCAGTGCCGACCGGTGTGCAGACTCTGCCGATGGTGAAGGCCATCAATGCCGGCCTGCGCCGCGCCATGGCCGAGGACCCGTCGGTCCTCATCATGGGTGAGGACGTTGGCCCGCTCGGTGGCGTATTCCGCGTCACCGATGGGCTGCACGCCGAATTCGGTGGAAACCGCGTCCTGGACACGCCGCTCGCCGAGTCCGGCATTATCGGCACCGCCATCGGCCTGGCCATGCGCGGGTACCGTCCGGTCTGTGAGATCCAGTTCGACGGCTTCATCTTCCCCGGCTTCGACCAGATCACCAGCCAACTGGCCAAGATCACGAACCGCCTCGAAGGGGCCGGCTCGCTGCCAGTGGTGATCCGCGTGCCCTACGGCGGTCACATCGGTGCCGTGGAGCACCACCAGGAAAGCCCCGAGGCGTACTTCCTGCACACCTCCGGTCTGCGGGTGGTCAGCCCCTCGACCCCGAACGACGCCTACTGGATGATCCAGCAGGCCATCCAGTCGAAGGACCCGGTGCTCTACTTCGAGCCGAAGAGCCGTTACTGGCACAAGGGCGAGGTCAGCTTCGACGCCCCCAGTCAGCCGCTGCACAAGACGGTGATCGCTCGTCCGGGCACCGACATCACCGTGGTTGGACACGGCGCGATGGTGAGTGTGCTGCTCGATGCTGCGGCCGCGGCGGCGGAAGAGGGCGTCTCGATCGAGGTCGTGGACCTGCGCTCGCTGTCGCCGATCGATTGGCAGCCGCTGCTGGAGTCGGTGCAGCGCACCAAGCGCCTCGTCGTCGCCCAGGAGGCGTCTGGATTCGTCAGCCTGGCCAGCGAAATCGCTGCTACCGTCACCGAGCGGGCGTTCTACGTAATGGAGGCACCGGTGCTGCGCGTGGCGGGATTCGATGCCCCCTTCCCACCGGCCAAGCTCGAGAAGCTCTTCCTGCCCGACGTTGACCGAGTCCTGGACGCGGTGGACCGCGCCCTCGCCTACTAACCCATCAAGGAGCAAGCACCGTGGCTCAGCAGCGCTTCGACCTCCCCGACGTGGGTGAGGGTCTCACTGACGCCGAGATCGTCTCGTGGAAGGTCGCCCCGGGTGACACCGTGGAACTCAACCAGGTCCTGGTTGAGATCGAAACGGCCAAGTCCTTGGTCGAGTTGCCCTCGCCCTTTGCGGGCCAGGTCGGCGAACTGCTCGTGCAGGAGGGCGTCACCGTTGAGGTGGGCACGCCCCTGATCACGATTATCACCGAGGGCGCAGACGACGCAGCTCCGGCTGACAGTGAGGCCGAGCAGGCTGCTGCCGATGCCGCCTCGACCGTCGCGCATGAGGATGGCGGCAACAACGTGCTGGTTGGCTACGGCATGGCCAGCGGTGGCACGCCTCGTCGACGCCGCATCGCGGCCCCGGCCATCCCGGCCGACACCGTTCCGGCTGCCGCGGCCGTGCCGATCGTGGCGAAGCCCCCGATCCGGAAGCTCGCCCGCGACCTGGGCGTGGACCTGAACCAGGTCGAGGCGACGGGGCTGGCCGGTGAGATCACCCGCGAGGACGTGATCCGCCACGCCTCGCAGGCCAGCGTGTTCCGCAACATCCAGACTCCCGAGCTGCCGAACGAGCGCGAAGAGCGCATCCCGGTCAAGGGCGTGCGCAAGCAGATCGCGACCGCGATGGTGCAGAGCGCCTTCACCGCCCCGCACGTCTCGCTGTTCGTGGACGTGGACGCCACCCGCACCATGGAGTTCGTCAAGCGCCTCAAGGCCTCGCCGGACTTCGCCGATATCCGGGTCTCGCCGCTGTTGGTGATGGCCAAGGCCATGATCTGGGCTGTGCGCCGCAGCCCCACGGTGAACTCGAAGTGGACTGATGAGGAGATCATCGTCCGCAACTACGTGAACCTCGGCGTTGCCGCTGCCACCCCGCGCGGCCTGATCGTGCCGAACATCAAGGATGCGCAGGACATGTCGCTGCGCGAGTTGGCCCAGGCGCTGCACAAGCTGACGCTGGATGCGCGCGACGGTCGCACCTCGCCAGCGGACATGGCGGACGGCACCATCACGGTGACGAACATTGGTGTGTTCGGTATGGACACCGGCACCCCGATTCTGAATCCGGGCGAAGTCGGCATCGTCGCGCTCGGCACGATTAAGCAGAAGCCGTGGGTGGTCGATGGCGAGGTGCGTCCGCGCTTCGTGACCACGATCGGCGCCAGCTTCGACCATCGTGTCGTCGACGGTGACGTGGCCAGCCGTTTCGTCGCCGATGTCGCGAGCGTGATCGAAGAACCCGCGCTCCTGCTGGACTAGTTCCGCTGGACCGGCCGCCTTTGCCATCATTGGCGTATGGCGAGGGGAACGCGAGGCTGGCTCGGGCGCTGGTGGCCGCTGCTGGTGGCCGGTGGGCTGGCCGTCGGGCTCGGGGTGTGGGCCGTGCTGACGGTTGCTGCCCTGCGCACCTTGCCGGTGACGGTCCCGGCGGGCGCCGTGGTCAGCGAGGTGGTGGATACGCTCGCGGTGCAGACCGGCATTCCGGTCGAAGAGTTTACGACCGCGATCGCCGAGGAGGACCTGGGGCTGCCGGAGTGGGCGGTGGGTCTGGAAGGGCACCTCGCCGCTGGCACGATCGAGGTGCCGGTAGGGGCCGGCGCGGGGGCGGTGCTGCGGCAACTGGTCGCGGTCACACAGCAGCGCTTGGCGGAGGTGGAGCCAGATCAGGCCGCCCATGCGCAGTTGCTGATTGTGGCCTCGTTGGTGCAGCAGGAGATCGGTAGCACCGAGGACGCACCACATGTGGCCGCGGTGATCGTGAATCGGTATCGGTCGAATGACTCGCTGCTGCTGGATTCGACGGCCCGGTATGTGGCGCGCGACTACGGGCTATTGGGCGACCCGACCTCGACCATCGATCAGTGGCGCAAGCTGCGGCACGCAAATTCCACGCACAATATCGCTCGCTACCCCGATAGCCCGATCGGGTCGGTGAACTTGGCGGTGCTGCAGGCGACGGTCGACCCTCTGGACACGCCGGACCGCTACTTCGTGATGGTGGATCCGGTGGCCGGGCGCCTGGAGTACGCCTCGACCGCGGTGGAGTACGAGCAACTGATGATCCAGCGTCAGCACTGGTGCATTGAGCAGGTGCAGCAAGGGCAGCCGCTGCACTGGCGCTGTGATGCCGTTGCGGAACCAGGCTCGTAGGCCGCCACGGTACCTGGAGTTGAGAATCAGTATCAATAACGCTACGCTGTGGAATGCGGCGAGGAGCGCCGCTAGAAATGAGCATCGTCATGCGAAGCGTTCAACCCATCGCTGCCCTCGCGGCGACCTCGCTGGTGCTGGCTGGCTGCGCCTCAGTCACTGACGCGAGCGAAGCGGACTACCACGTCGTCGTCACCACCACCCAACTCGGTGACTGGACCCGAAATCTCGTCAGCGACCTCCCCATTGACGTGTACCAGCTCTTGCAGCCGGGCCAAGACGTCCACGAGTATGACCCGTCGGCCGCGGACCTGCTGGCGCTCTCGCGGGCCGATCTGGTGATCATCAACGGCAGCGGACTCGACGACTGGTTGGATTCCAACTTCGCCGCGGCCGGGTACACCGGTGCGGTGGTCGACACGACCGAGTCATGGTTCCCCGAGATTGCGCAGGAATACCTCGAGGAACTCCACCATGGCGAGGATGGCGAAGACCACACGCACGAGGACGCGGCCGACCACGACCACGCGGACGAGGATGGCGACCATCACGGTCACGACCACGGCCCCGTGGACCCGCACACCTGGACCTCGGTGCCCTTCGCGAAGCGACAGGTCGCCGTCGTTGCGGCGGCGCTGCAGGAAGCTGCTCCCGACTTCGCCACCACTATCGCTGCGAATGCAACTCGCTACCAAGCGCAACTCGACGACTTGGACGCGTGGATTCGCGCCTCGATCGAGCCGGTCGCCCCGGGCAGTCGCACTATCGTGACCAGCCACGCCAGCCTGACCTGGTTTGCCGCAGAGTACGACGTGACCGAAGCGACCTTCGGCTCCATCTTGGGCATGGGTGACGCGGAGCCGACGGAGCAGGAGTTCGCCGCCATCGTCGAGCGCTTCCGCACCCTGATGGCCGAGGGCGTGGATGTCAGCCACATCGTCGCCAGTGCCGATCACCACAGTTCCAAGGTCATGCAAGCGGTGGCCGAAGAGCTGGGCCTGGAACTCGTGGCCGGTGACGTCGGATTGCTGATCGATTCGCTGGCGCCGACCGGCACCTACGGGGACACCTACATCACCAGTCAGATCCACAACACCAGGCTGGCACTGGGGTCCTTCGACGCCGTTCCGAAACCGCTGCCGGACTCGCTGGCAGGATAGCCCTATGAGTGAACCAACCCCCACGGTCCTCACGCTGCGCAACGCGCGCTTTGGCTACAGCGGTGTGCCGTACGTACGCGGCGTGACGCTCGACCTGCGCGCGGGTGAGGCGGTGGCGCTCATCGGACCGAACGGTGCTGGCAAGTCCACGCT
This sequence comes from Actinomycetes bacterium, assembly GCA_023436775.1. Taxonomy (GTDB): domain Bacteria; phylum Actinomycetota; class Actinomycetes; order Actinomycetales; family Microbacteriaceae; genus JAEZHW01. The sequence continues at coordinate 51,719 of JAEZHW010000028.1, read as the reverse complement.
GATGGCCGGAGTCATGGGCCTGGCCGAGCAGTTGGGCGGCGAAGTGCAGTTGACCAGCCAGCGCCGCCGAGGCGCACTCGCCTGGTTGCCACAACGCCTCGACGTGGACCCGGATTTCCCGATCACCGCCATCCAGGTCGCGGCGCAGGGCAGGTTCGCGCGCACCCCGTGGTGGCGGCCGCTGCGTCGAGCCGACTGGGTTGCTGCCCTCGATGCGTTGCGACGCGTGGGGCTCGGCGAACTGGCCAGTGCCCGCTTTGGGGACCTCTCGGGCGGGCAGCGCCAGCGCGTGCTGTTGGCACGGGCACTCGTCTCCCACCCCGAGGTGCTGCTGCTGGACGAGCCCTTCAACGGTCTCGATCGGGAGCGACGCGAGTCGCTGATCCAGATCCTCACTGAACTGAAGGCCGAGGGGACGGCAGCCATCATCTCCACCCACGACATCGACCTGGCCATGGAGGCCTGCGATCGCGCGCTGCTGCTCAACGGCAACCAGGTGGCCGTCGTGCCGACGAGCGAGCTGGAGTCGGTGCTGGCGGCCGAGGCGATGGATGTCGCGGTCCGAACCTCGGTGCATCACGACCACGACCATGATTGAGCCATTCTTCACGCCATTCACGCTGCCGTTCATGGCGACGGCGCTGACCACGCTGCTCGTCATGGTCATTGCCGCAGCGCCGACGGCAACGGTCATGCACCTGCGCGGGATGCAGTTCGCGACCGACGCCCTCACGCACGCGGTCTTCCCCGGCCTGATCATCGGCTACGTCGTTGCGGACGAGCCGGGCCTGCTGCCTGGTGCGCTCGTGGCAGCGGTGATCGCCAGCGCGCTGATTAGCGTGGCGGCCGCACGCCGCCCCGGTCACACCGACGCGGTGACCGCGGTGGTGCTCAGCAGTGCATTCGGCCTCGGCATGATGCTGATTTCGAAGCGCCTGGTGTCGGGAACGACGCCGCTCGAGAACCTGCTCTTCGGGCAGGTGCTGGCGATACGCGGCGAGACAGCCGTAATCGTGATCGTGGCCTCGGTGCTGGTGTGGGCGGTGAGTCTGGTGACGTGGCGCTCGCAGGTATTCACGGCCTTCGATCCGGTGGGCGCTCGGGCGGCAGGCATGAACTCGCCGACACTGCAACTTGCCTTCGGCGCGCAGTTGGCGGTGCTGGCGGTGGCCGCGTCGGTGACGATGGGCACGTTGCTGGCGGTGGCGCTGCTGATCCTGCCGATCGCCGCGGCTCGCCTGGTCACGAACCGACTCAGCCGCTTACCGGTGCTGACGGCGGCGCTCGGCGTGGCGATCGTATGGCTGGGGCTCGGGCTCAACTTCAGTGTCTCGGTCGGCACCGGGCTGCGGCTGCCAGGCGGCGGCACCGTCGTGCTCGTGGCCATCGCGGTGTACCTGGTCTGCGTACTGATCGCACTGCTCCGTGGCGCGCTCCAGCGACGGCTCGCGCCCCGTGCAACGAAGCTGGCGAGCGAGGTGACGGCATGACCTGGTACGAGCGCGTACTGCTGACGGCAGCGCTGCTGGGTGTCATCGGCGGACTCGCCGGCAGCGTGGTGGTGCTGCGCCGACAGGTGCTGTTCGCGCAGGCGCTCTCGCACGCGACCTTCCCGGGCGCGATCGTCGCCGTCGCACTCGGACTCCCGGTGGCGCTTGGCGCTGCGGTCGCCGGGCTCGTGCTGGTTCCCCTGCTGTTGGTGCTGGCGCGGGTGAATCGGCAGGGGCAGCATGTGGCCTCGGCCGTCGTGCTCACCGGTGGTTTCGCACTCGGCATCTTCATCTCGGCACTGTTCCCGAAGCGCGGCATCAACCATGAACAGTTCCTCTTCGGCGGGTTACTCACCACGATCACGCAGGACTTCTGGTTTGCGGTGGCCGCCCTGGCCGTCTTGCTAGTGCTCATGCTGCTTTCGGTGCGTGCGCTCAGCTACAGCGCCTTTGATCGCGCCGGGTACCGCGCCGTCATCGGCAACCCTATTTGGCCCGATCTGGCGGCGCTGGCGATGACCGTGATTGCGATCGTGGCCTTGCTGCCGGCGACTGGCGCGATCCTGACCGTTGCGCTGCTCGCCGGACCGGCGGCGGCTGCGAGTCTGATCGCTCGCACCGTGCGCGGAACGGTCGCCTTGGCTGTGCTCCTCGGGGTGATGAGCACCGTGGGCGGAATCTGGTTGTCAACACAGTTCGACACCGCAGCTGGGGCGACGGCCTCGGTACTCGCCGGGGTCATCTACCTGCTCGCCCTCGTATACCGACGCTTCCGCGGGTACGGTGGAGATGCGGTGTTGCACGCGGAGCGTGTCCCGCAAACCAGCAGTTCCTCGTCGTAAAGGAGTCGGCGCCGTGACCGTCGTCCGTCGCAATACCTGGCAGCGCGAGACGGTGCGCACCGCCCTGCGCGGGGCGAGCGGCTTCGTCAGCGCCCAGGCGCTGCACGCCGGGCTGGCCGAGGGCGCCGAACGGGTCGGCCTGGCGACCGTCTACCGGGCGCTGAACGACCTGGTCGGCAGCGGCGAGGCGGACGCCCTGCAGTCCACGACCGGCGAGACGCTCTACCGCGCCTGTCAGCCCGGTCACCACCACCACCTCATCTGTCGTTCCTGCGGCGCCGCCGAAGAGATCCAGGCAGCCGAAGTCGAAGCCTGGGCCAAGGCGGTTGCCGCCGAACACGGCTACACCGAGCCCCAGCACGTCGTCGACGTCTTCGGGCTCTGCGCGGCGTGTGGAAACACTCCCTCCAAGTAGTCCTCAACTGTGACCGGGCGTATCCCGTGACCTAATCTCTGCTCAGCAGGATTGCCTGGCAGAGATGGAGGAGCACGGTGGCGCGACCACCCCAGCGTGAGCGCACAGGCCGCGGAACCGCCGATCTTCGTCCCGATATACAGGGGCTCCGTGCGGTCGCCGTACTGGCCGTCGTGATCTATCACATCTGGCCGACGGCGGCTCCTGGCGGCTTCGTGGGCGTGGACGTGTTCTTCGTCATCTCCGGGTTCCTCATTACCGCCCACCTGCTTCGCGAGGTGGAACGCAGCGGTCGGGTTCAGCTCGGCGCGTTCTGGGCTCGCCGCATTCGCCGGCTCCTGCCTGCCGCTCTGCTGGTCTTGGCGGTAAGCCTGTGGCTGACTCTTGCCCTGTTGCCGCAGACGGTGTGGCAGGGCACGCTGAAGCAGATCGGTGCGGCAGCGGTATACGCAGTCAACTGGGTCCTTGCGGCCGATGCCATCGACTACTTGGCGGCCGAGAATGAGGCCTCCGTTGTCCAGCACTACTGGTCGCTGTCGGTGGAGGAGCAGTTCTATATTCTCTGGCCGCTGCTCATCACGCTGTCGCTCGGCGGACTGGCACTGGCTCGCCGCCTGCACCGCCTGCGTCGCGTGCATCGGCAGACCTGGGTCGAGGCGCAGCCGAGCCGCCGAACGGAGCGTCGGGTCCTTGCCGCGGTGCTGGTGCTGGTTTTTGCGGGCAGTCTCGCGCTGAGCATCTGGCAGACTGCCGCCGAGCCAGGGCTGGCCTACTTCTCGACCGCCGTCCGCGCGTGGGAGTTCGCGGCGGGTGGCTTACTCGCGTTTGTGCCCGTCTGGGCGGGCGCGAGTGTTCCCAGCGAGGCGGCACGTACGGCCGCGGCGTGGCTCGGCCTCGCCGCCATTGTGGTTGCGGCACTATGCTTCAGCGGCGCAACGCCGTTCCCGAGCTACACCGCGCTGCTGCCGGTGGTTGGCGCCGCGATGGTGATTGCCGCCGGAACGCAGTCGCAATGGTGGAGTGCTACCGGGCTGTTGCGACTCTGGCCCATGCAGCGCATCGGCGACTGGTCGTACTCGATCTATCTGTGGCACTGGCCCCTGGTGGTGCTGTATCCGTACCTGTTCGGTGACGCGCCGTCCCTGCTCGGGGGGCTCGCCCTGCTCGCCGCCAGTCTGCTGCTGGCCGCAGTGACCAAGTGGTTGGTCGAGGACCCGGTCCGGCACGCCACCTGGCTGAGCCGTCGCCGCAGCCCCGCGTACGCGCTCGCCGTCGTCGGTGCCGTGCTGCTGGGGTTGCTGCCCTGGCAGTACAGCGCCCAGATGCAGGAGCAGGCCGAGCGCCGTCAGGCGGCGTTGCTGGCCGACGCCGAACAGTGGGCAATGGCCCAGGGCCGCATCGATACCGCCATTGACTCGGCGAAGGAGCAGCTCGCCGAAGCGGCAGCCCTGGAGGCGGTCCGATTCGGCTGCAGCGGCGCGAATGCCATGATCACGCCGGCCGACTACTGCGAACAGCAGCGCAGCACTGACACGCTCCGGCCCAGAGTGGCGGCGCTCGCCGACGATGTCGGACAGGGCTTTATCTGTTACACCCAGCAGCCCGGCGTGCTCTTCCGCGGGTGCACCTATGGCCCAGCGAAGGCAAAGACCAGGGTCGCCGTCATCGGAGACTCGCACGCCGCCATGCTGTTCTCAGCATTGCAGCCACAATTGCAGCGGCTGAACTGGAAGGTCACCGTCTATCTCGGCCGCTGCGTGTGGGCTAACTACGCAGCCAAGGATCCGTGTTTCGCATCGCTGGCCGATGCGCGAAAGGACCTGCGATCAGGCCGCTACGACCTGATCCTCGCCACCGGTCAGTACGGCAAGCCGGTGGTCAGCGGCGAGGCGGGCATCCAGCGGCTGCAGCAGGCCTGGGCCCCAGCAATCAAGGCAGGCAGCACCGTGATCGCCATCACGGACAACCCCGAGATCAGCGATCGCACCTATCGCTGCCTGACCCAATCCGGAGACTCGATAGCGAAGGCCAGGAAGTGCACGGCGAAGCGGGCCACGGCGTTGCCGGCGCAAGACCCTTACCTGCAGGCCGCCGCAACCCTGGATGGCGCACTCGGCATCGACCTGACCGACCTGTACTGCGGGCCGGAGACGTGTGCCGCCGCGATCGGTGGTGTGGCGGTGTACCGCGACACGCATCACATCACCACGTCCTACTGGCGGACGCTGCTGCCGCACCTGCTGCGTCGCGTGGAGGCCGCCATGGCAGCGCAGGACGAGGCGACGAAGGTCGATACCGCCTCGGTCCGCTAGCGCTCGGATTGCATCCCCAGGCTTCCTGCCGTAGAGTTGAACGGTTGCGGACCTTCCACGTCCGCATTCGTCTGTGCGCAGATCTGGCACCCGCTGGCGATGGCATGGGCAGACAAGGGATCTTGGGTGAAGCCGTCCGGCTTCACGGTATTGGAGGAATCATCATGGCAGCAGTGTGCCAGGTGACTGGAGCGGTTCCCGGCTTCGGTCACAACATCTCGCACTCGCACCGCCGGACGAAGCGCCGCTTCGACCCGAACGTGCAGAAGAAGACCTACTACGTCCCGTCGCTTCGCCGCAACGTGACCCTCACCCTGTCCGCAAAGGGCATCAAGGTGATTGACGCTCGTGGCATCGACGCTGTCGTTGCCGAGCTGCTCGCGAAGGGGGTCAAGCTCTAATGGCTAAGAAGGCTCAGGACGTCCGTCCCATCATCAAGCTGCGCTCGACTGCGGGTACCGGCTACACCTACGTCACCCGCAAGAACCGCCGTAACGACCCGGACCGTCTCGTGCTGAAGAAGTACGACCCGGTGGTTCGCAAGCACGTTGAATTCCGCGAGGAGCGTTAATCATGGCGAAGAAGAGCAAGATTGCTCGCAACGAGCAGCGCAAGGTCATCGTGGCCCGCTACGCCGCCCGTCGTGCCGAGCTGAAGAAGACCCTGATCGACCCGAACGCAACTGACGAGGCCCGCGAGGCCGCTCGCATCGGTCTGCAGAAGCTGCCGCGCGACGCCAGCCCGGTTCGCGTCCGCAGCCGCGACGTCGTGGACGGTCGTCCCCGTGGTGTCCTGTCGAAGTACGGCATCTCGCGTGTCCGTTTCCGCGACATGGCGCACCGAGGCGAATTGCCCGGTATCACGAAGTCAAGCTGGTAAGTTGTGACCGATCCGCCAGGGCCGCGAGGCCCTGACGGAACGTCATGAATAGGCAAACCCCCGGGGAACCGGGAAAGGTCCCAGGAGGACGCACATGGCTGGAACGCTGAACAAGAACGAGCTCGTCGCTGCGGTTGCCGCGGCTTCGGGTCAGACCGCGAGCACCGTCAGCGGTGTCCTCGACGCTCTGCTCACCACCATCGCTGGTGCCGTGGCCAAGGGCGACAAGGTCAGCATCCCGGGTTGGCTGAGCTTCGAGTCGGCCGACACCGCCGCCCGCACCGGCCGCAACCCCGCGACTGGCGAGACCATCCAGATTCCGGCAGGCAAGCGCCTCAAGGTTTCGGCTGGTAGCAAGCTGAAGGCTGCCGTCAAGTAAGACGGCTCAAGCCACGAGAAGAACCCTCGGACGACACCGTTTCGGTGTGCAGTCCGGGGGTTCTTCCCATACGGCACGGACTAGACTTTCCTGCAGTGTCAGGGGGACGGGTCTGGGAATCAGAAACGTAAACGACCGAAACGGTGGGACAAGGTGACGATGGTGCAAACGGAGCGCGTTGCGAACGCGGCAGCATCGTCTGCGCACGCAGCAGCGAACTGGCAGCGTAGCCACGCCGTCCGCCTAACGATCAGCGATGCCATTGTCATCGCCGTCGCGATGCTCGTCGCACAATTGGTCGCCTTCGGGCTGCATGACGCACCACTGGTGGTGCGCGGCCGACTCGATCCAGCCATCACCGCTGGCTACACCGTGCTCTCGGTCGTGCTCGGCGGCGCCTGGCTACTCATGTTGGGTTTTATGGAAACTCGCGCCGGCTCGGTCCTCGGTGCTGGCATCGACGAGTACAAGCGCGTTGCATCCGCAACCGGTCAGCTGATCGCCTTCGTCGCGATCGTCGTGCTGCTCCTGAAGATCGACGTCTCCCGCCTCTATGTCTTCACGGCCTTCCTGGCCGGCCTGATGTTGTTGTGGATCTCGCGCTGGGTGTGGCGCAACTGGCTGGTGCGCAAGCGCCGCCGCGGCGAGTTCTTGTACCGCACCCTCATCATTGGCTCGGAGCAGACGGTCCAGCACCTCATCAAGGAGCTCGCGCCCCGTCGCTATGCCGGCTACGAGGTGGTTGGCGTCTGCTTGCCGGAGGTGACCGACGCCTCTCCGAGCGAGATCAGTGACGTGCCCGTGCTCGGCAGCCTGGACGAGGTCATTGACGCTGTGGATCGCACCGAGGCGCACACCGTTGCGGTCACCGGTTCGGACCAGCTCTCGAGTCAGGTCGTGAAGCGGCTGAGTTGGCAGCTCGAACAGGTGGATGTGCAGCTGGTGGTCGCACCGGTGCTGACCGATATCGTCGGTCCGCGAATGCACACCCGACCGGTCGCTGGCTTGCCGCTGATCCACATTGAGGCGCCCAGCTACACCAGCGGACGTCGCTTCATCAAGCGCACCTTCGACATCATCTTCTCGGCCCTGGCCCTGATCGGACTGTCGCCGATCCTGCTGGTCATCGCCCTCGCGGTCAAGCTGACCAGCCCCGGCCCGGTGCTGTTCAAGCAGCAGCGCATCGGCCTGCACGGCAAGCCGTTCACCATGCTGAAGTTCCGCACCATGGTGGTCAACGCCGAGGAACTGCTGGCCGATCTCCAGGCACAGGCAGACGCCGGCAACGCCGTGCTGTTCAAGATGAAGGACGACCCGCGCACCACCAAGCTGGGCCGTATTTTGCGGCGATTCTCGCTGGACGAGCTGCCGCAGTTCGTGAACTCGCTGGTCGGCTCGATGTCGGTCGTTGGCCCGCGTCCGCCGCTGCCGAGCGAGGTTGCTCGCTACGAGGAGCACGTGAACCGGCGCTTCCTGGCCAAGCCGGGTATCACTGGCCTGTGGCAGGTCAGCGGTCGCTCGGAACTCAGCTGGGAAGACAGCGTCCGACTGGACCTGTTCTACGTTGAGAACTGGTCGCTGACCGGCGACCTCGTCATTATCTACCGGACCATCGTTGCGATGTTCCGAGGCAAGGGCGCGTACTGAGCCGACGCCGTCCCCCACGGCTGGCATCATTTCCCGCGCAAAGATCAAGGAGCAAGCTGTGCGTGTAGCAGTCATCGGACTGGGGTATGTGGGCTGCGTGACGGCAGCGTGCTTGGCCGAGGCAGGTCACACCGTCATCGGCATTGACCCGGTGCCGCAGAAGGTTGCCGCGATCAACGAGAAGTCCTCCCCGATCGTGGAGCCCGGCCTCACCGAACTGATCGCCCAGAACGTGGACGCGGGCCGCCTGTCCGCCGCGACCGACCTGGACGCGGTTGCTGATGTGGACCTGGCCATCGTGAGTGTGGGCACGCCGTCGACCGAGACCGGCTCGCTGGACCTGCGCTACATCGAGCGCGTCGCCGAAGAACTGGGCGGCATCATCGCCGGCCGCGAGGCGCCACTGACGATCATGCTGCGCTCCACCGTGCTGCCCGGCACTACTCGCGGCACCTTTGTGCCGATCCTCGAGCGCGTCTCGGGCAAAACCGAGGGCACCGACTTCTTTGTCTGCTTCACCCCGGAGTTCCTGCGCGAATCTAGCGCAATTGCCGACTTCCTCAACCCGCCCTTCACCATCGTGGGTGTAGAGTCGTCGGCCGCAGCAGCAGTGCCCGAGGCGCTGCTGAGCTTCCTACCGGTCCCGGTGCAGGTCGTGGAAACCGGTGTGGCTGAGGGCCTGAAGTATGCCTCGAACGCCTTCCACGCGGTCAAGGTGGCGTTCGGCAACGAGATCGCGCGCATCACGAACGCCACTGGCGTGGACGGGCGTAAGGTGATGGAACTGTTCGTGCAGGACCGCGAACTCAACATCTCGCCGCGCTACCTGCGCCCCGGCTTCGCCTTCGGCGGTTCCTGCCTGCCCAAGGATGTGAAGGCGCTGCGTGCCCACGCCCATGAGCAAGGCGTCGCCGCCCCGCTGCTGGACAGCCTGATTCCGACCAACGAGGAGCATATTCGTCAGGTCGTGGACCAGGTGCAGCGCGCTGGCATCACCCAGGTGGCGCTGCTCGGCCTGACCTTCAAGAAGGGAACCGACGACCTGCGCGAGAGCCCGTACCTGAAGGTCGCGGCCGCCCTCGAGCAGGCTGGGATCTCGGTGAAGAGTTTCGACCCGATCATTAAGCCGGAACGCCTGATCGGCTCCAACCTCGCCTACGCCTTCACGCTCTTCCCCTCGCTCGAGGAATCACTCCAGCCGACCATCGAGTCCACCCTCGACGGCGCAGAGGCGATCCTGCTGGCCACGAACTCGGCCGAGGTGACCGATGCGGTGCTCGCGGCCGCTCCGGTACCGGTGATTGACCTGAGCGGCATGCTCTCGGCCGCGGTCGAGAACCAGCTGCGATCGCGCACCGTGCACAGCCCGCTGGCGGCGTACTCGGGAGCGGCCTGGTGAGTTCTCACCCCACCGGCGAGGCGATCTCCATCTCGTGGGTGCGGGGTCACCGTCGCAGCCGTGAGATGGCGCAGGCGCTCGGCGTCACGCCGCACTTCATCTACGCTCCCGGCGGTTCGCTGCCGATCCGCTACTTCAAGCAATGGCGAGCGACGAAGCGGTTGCTGAAGGGGCAGTCGCCGTCCGCGGTCATGGTGATGCAGCCGCCGCCGGTGGCACTCTGGGCTGCCCGCGGATATGCGCGGAAGCACGGCATCCCGTTGCTCGGCGACCTGCACTCCGGCGTCTTCATGGACCCGAAGTGGCAGTGGGCCGCCGGCTCGGTGCTGCGGACGCTGCGCAAGCGCGGTGCCGCGATCGTGCCGAACGCGGAACTGGCCGATCGCACTCGGGCCGCTGGTGTCCCCACCTTCGTGGTTCCGGCCTACATCCAGCCGATCGAGCGGGCGGCCACGCCAGCCTCGCCGCCCCGGATCTTGGTGCCGCTGACCTACTCTCGCGACGAACCCATCACGGCACTGCTGGAGGCTGCACGGCAGACCCCAGAGTTCCGTTGGCAGTTCACCGGACGTGCCCCGCAGCACGTGCGCGATGCCGCGCCCGAGAACGTCGAGTTCGTCGGCTTCGTCTCGGATGAGGAGTATTTGGCGCTGATTCAGCACGCCAGCGCGATTGCAGCGATCACGACGCAGGAAGGCACCATGCAGTCGGCGGGCTACGAGGCCCTCGCCTCGGCCACGCCGCTGCTGACCACGCCCACTCGGGTACTGGTCGAATACTTCGGTGACGCCGCCCGCTACGCCGCACCCGAGGCGGCCGCCCTGGCGGACGGGGCCCGCGACCTGGTGACGAACGGAGCGCAGTGGAGCGCTGGCATGGTGGCCCTGCGCGAACGAGTGTTGGTCGAGCAGCAGCGCGCGGCCGAGCAGGCACGCGCCTGGCTGCGGGCGCGAATCGCGAACGACCCGGCCGGGCAGCTCGTCGGTCAGCGGGTGCTGTTTGTCGCCTCGACCGGAGGCCACCTGGCGCAGCTGGTGCGACTGAGCCGTCGCGCGCAGGTCCACCCCGATTCGACGTGGGTGAGTTTCGAGAGCCCGCAGAGCCTCTCCTTGTTGGCGGACAAGCACGCGGTGATGCTGCCGTACATCGCCTCCCGCGATCTGCGTGGCACGCTGCGCGCGGTGAAGCAACTTGATGCCGAGCTGACCGGACGGCAGTTCGACGTCGTGATCAGCACCGGTGCCGCCGTCGCCATGACCGGCTTCTTGTGGGCCCGCAAGCACAAACTGCGCAGGGTCTACGTCGAGAGCTTCTCGCGGGTGCAGGGCCCTTCCCTGACCGGACGACTGGTGGCAGCCTCGCGGATCGCGAAGCGCTACACCCAGCACCCGCTGTGGAACCGTCGAGGCTGGCAGCCGTTCCAGGGCGTCCTCGCCGGCTTCGCCGCCGCAGACCGTCCTGCCCCGGCCAGCGAACGCCCGCTGAAGGTGCTGGTTACGCTCGGGACGATCCGCCCGTACCAGTTCACTTCCCTGGTCGAGGCGGTGCGTGCCACTGGCGTGGTTGGCCCGGACTCGACCTGGCAGCTCGGGGTCACGAAGGCTTCGGATCTGCCCGGCCGCAGCGTCGAGCTCCTCCCGGCCGACGAGTTCGACCGGCTCGCGCTGGAGGCCGACGTGGTGGTCACGCACTCGGGCGTCGGCACGGTGCTGCAGTTGCTGGAGCTCGGCGTCTATCCGGTGATCGTGCCGCGCCGGAAGGCGCGCGGCGAACACGTGGATGACCACCAGGAGCAGATCGGTCGCTACATCGCCGAGGCGGGCCTCGGCACCTTCGTGGAGGTCGGCGACCTCACCGCCGAGGTGCTTCGGGACGCGGCGGCGCGCCGGATCGTCTCAGCAGACTAGACGGGCCCGATGCGGCGGCGTCGTTTCGTCGCAGCCGGCACACCTCGTTCGTCGCCTGGTTAGTCGCGACGACCGACCGTAGCCAGTGCACCCTCAGCGACAGCGGGCTCGTCCTTGGGCTGCTCGTCCGGCTCCTCATCGGTGACCGGCGGGTCGTTGGGGCAACTGCTCTTCTCGGTGATCTTGGTTGGCGTGTCACCCATCATCGCGGTGTGACGCAGCAGGATCGGGCCGAGGTTCGAGCCCTTCTTCAGCTTTTGCACAAAGGTCAGCGTCCGGCTCTCACCCGGGCCCAGCGTGGTGTCCACAGCAGCAACCGGACGTTCCATGTCCTTACCGATGCGGTTGTAGAAGCCAGCCGAGTAGCCCTTGGCCGGGGGCACCGAAGTGAGCTCGCCACCGCGGGCACCGTAGAACACCGTCGAGACCCTCATGTAGGCCGAGTGGCCGGTGCGCTTCAGGGTACCAGCGTTCGCCTTGACGTAGACCGGCAGGGTCTCGGCGCCGTTCTTCGGCACGTTCGACTTGATCTTGACCTTCGCGGTAATGGTGGGCTGGCCCTTGTCCGGGCAGCGATCCGCGATGATCTCGATGCTGGTGGTGAGGTAGTAGCTGAGCTTCGAGATCGAGGAGTCGTTGAAGAAGACACCGACTTGGGTGTTCTCCTTGTTGCTCTTCAGCATGACGCCGCTGAGGTTGAAGCGCTCGATGAGCGCCTTCTCGGCGGGCTTGGTGCTGTAGGCGAAGACGCGGCCCTCGTCGGCGGCGCGGAAGGCCTGCTTGATCAGGTCGACATAGTCCACGCCGCGCTGGAAGTCGCTGGCCTTGATGACGCGGGCCATCGCGCGCAGGAAGTAACCCTCGACCCTGTCCTGCTTGGCCGCGTCGCGCAGCGAGGTGGCGGCCACCTCGATGGGGTTCACCTCGTCATCGTCCGAGCCGCCTGCCAGCGCGTTGAAAATGCGCTTGGCCGCGTCCGCGAAGAAGTCATCGATGCCGCGCTTGTCCATCTGGTGGTAGCGCGTGTAGACCTCGGACAGCAGCAGTTTGAGCGCGTTGTCGGAGGTGAGCACGTCCTTGCCAGCGAGCTTGATCGGGCCGGTGCTTTCCAGGAAGTACGAGAGCGTCACCGGGTCGATCGACAGCACTGCGTCGATGCGGTCGCCATACTGCTTCTTCCACATGTTGGTCGCGATCTGCGCGGCCGTCGGGAAGTCGGGTCGCATGGTGACGTCACCGAGGATGCGGGTCATGTTGGCCGGGTAGAGGTGTTTCACCTCGGCCGGCAGGTCGAGGTTGTCGGTCCACATGCAGCAGGCGTGGAAGTCCAGGGTGGAGGCTTGGCGCTCCAGCTTGATCTTGCCCTTGTTCACCGAGATCAACGCCACCGCGGAGGGCAGGCCACCGAGCGAGCGCACCTCGGCGTTGTTCTGGAACATCAGCAGGTAGTTGCGCTTGCCTTCGGAACCCAGCAGCGGCAGCACGGCTGGCAGCAGTTCCTTTGCCTCTTCCAGCAGCGGCTTCACCTCAGTCAGGGCCCCACGCAACTTGTCGAGTTCCTCGGTGAGCATCGAGATCACCTCGTCGCCGCGACCGATGCCGTTGAGGCGGATCTCGGCCTCGGTCATGATCGCTTCCACCTCGGGCAGGATCTCATTGGCGCGCACCAGCGGATCCAGGTTGAAGCCGCCGTCGGGGCTCTTCAGGTTCGAGGTGTTCAGCAGCGGCAGGAATTCCTGGATGTACGGCATGGCTTCGTCGACCATGTCGTCCGCGAACTTCGCGGTCTCACGCACGGCCACCATGTTCTGGTTGATCAGGTCGCTCGGCAGGGATTCGGCGAACTGCCAGAGCGGGTCCGAGGTCAGGCGGACCGCCTCGGCCATGTGGCCGTCAATCTCGGACAGCGTGCGGGTGACCCCGTCCACGTCGAGGTCCTTGGCCAGGTCCACCACGACGTCGATCTTGTCCTTGGCAGCCTCGAGCTGTCCCTTGGTACCCAGGGCGAGGTTGAGCAGCATGACGCCGACGACGCCCACCACGATCACGACGAGGCCGAGGGCAATCCCCAGCCCCTTGCCAACCGCGATGGCGAGCTTCACTCCGGTGCTGCGGGCTGCGCGACGCTGTGCCTTGGCAGCGCGCTTCATCTCGCGGTCGGTCGAGGCAACGCGATGCTTCGCACCAGACTGGTGCTGGGCCGTGCTCGTTGTCACTGTCCCGATCTCCATTCATCCGCTCATTGCAGGCCAGACGCGGTCTGCTGGGTTGCGTTCCACCAACACGCTCCACCTAGCAGAGAGTGCGCGTCATTTCAGACCCCAGGGCACGCCGCAGTCTCCAGAATGCTGGCCTTGATGGTCAAGGCTACCGGCCCAATCCCAGGTATTGGCTGAAATCTGCGGCTCGGCCGGGACTTGTCTACCGAAGCGAAACCTGCGAGGCGCGCTCAGCGGGGGCCAAACGGCGCCATCCACACTCGGCGCACGCTCACGCGCAGAGGATTAGGCTGGCATGGTGACTCGACGTCTGTGGATCGCCGCTCCGGCCCTGGTGTTGCTGGCCGCGGCGGTGGCGACCGCACTGGCACTCGCCTTCGGTGGCGGTGCCGCACCACTCGTGCTCCTGGATCCCGGACCCGTGGTGCGCTGGGGCTTGCCGGTGGTGAAGGCAATATCAAATATTGCCTACGGCGGCACGCTTGGCGGCTTGCTGCTGGCCATGTTTGCCTTCCCGTTCGGCTCGCCGCTGCAGCGCCGCTCCCTGGACATTGCCGCAGCCTCGGCCGGGGCTTGGACGGTCGCGGCGGCCTTGGTTGGTCTGCTGTCCTTCCTCGACTTCACCGGCATGTCGCTGTCCGGTGAGGACTCGGTCGGGATGGCAATGGCGCAGTACTTCGGCGACCTGCCGAACGGCCAGGCACATCTGATCACCGCCATTGCCGCCGCTGCGATCACCGCTGCTGCCTACCTGGTGCGGCGAGGCTGGCCGCTTGCGATCCTCACGCTGCTCACGGTTGCGGCCGTGATGCCCTTGGCCCAGCAGGGCCACGCTGCCGGCACCGCGAACCACGGACAGGCCGTGATCGCGCTCTTCCTGCACGCCGTCGCGGCAGGCGCCTGGGTGGGCGGTCTGCTCGTGTTGGCGCTGCTACGACCGCAACTGGGCACGCTGGCTGCTGCCGCGGTGAGCCGCTACTCCTCGATCGCGCTCGTCGCCTCGCTGATTGTGGCGGCCACGGGCCTGGTGAGTGCTTGGCTGCGCATCGGTCCGGAAGGCCTGTTCACGGCCTACACCGGTTTGGTGCTGGTGAAGCTCCTACTCTTGGCCGTGCTGGCCAGTTTCGGCGTGGGCTTCCGCCGCTGGGTGATTCAGGGCATCGAGGAGGAACGCCCGAACGCGAACCGCCGCTTCTGGTCGCTAATCGCGGTCGAGGTCGCTGTGATGGGCCTCGTCTCTGGTGTCGCCACGGCTCTTGCCCGCACACCCACGCCGATCCCGGAGCTCGCTCCTGCGAACCCGACCCCGGCCGAGGTGCTCACCGGCGAGCCGCTGCCCCCGCCGTTCGGTGTCGAGCGCCTGCTCACCGAGTGGCGCTTCGACATCGCCTGGACGCTGCTGTGTCTCTTCTTCGCGATCTGGTACCTGGTCGGCGTGTGGCGCATGCACCGGCGTGGTGACCGTTGGCCGGTGAACCGGACCGTGTGGTGGCTGCTTGGCCTGGGGCTGCTGTGGTGGATCTCGAACGGTGCGCTGAACGTCTATCAGGCCACGTTGTTCAGCGTGCACATGATCGCGCACATGCTGCTGACCATGATGGTGCCGATGCTGCTCGTGCTGGGTGCGCCGGTGACGCTGTCGATGCGGGCAATCCAGGCCCGCAGCGATGGCAGCCGCGGGCCTCGCGAATGGATTCTGGCGCTCGTGCAGTCCCGCTGGGTGCAGTTCGTGGGACACCCGATCGTGGCCGCGGTGATCTTCGCGGGCTCGCTCTGGGTGTTCTACTACACCGGCCTGTTCCGCTGGGCGGTCAGCGACCACATCGGTCACCACTGGATGATGGTGCACTTCCTGATCAGCGGGTACCTGTTCGCGCAGGCGCTGGTGGGCATCGACCCGGGCGCGGTGAAGACCCCGTACCCGCTGCGTCTAATCGTGCTACTCGGCACCATGGCCTTCCACGCCTTCTTCGGCCTGAGCCTCATGATGGGCAGCGGCCTACTGCTGGCGGACTGGTACGGCGCGATGGGTTGGGACACCGGCGTCAGTGCGCTCCAGGACCAGCAGGACGGTGGCGGCATTGCCTGGGGTATCGGTGAGTTGCCGACGGTGACGCTGGCGATCTTGGTGGCCATCATGTGGAGCCGGGACGACGAACGCGAGGCGAAGCGCCGCGACCGGCACGCGGATCGCACCGACGATGCCGAGCTCGCCGAATACAACGCCATGCTGGAGCGGTTGGCCGAGCGGGACCGCCGCGGCTAATCGCCGGGCTGCCGCCTTGGGCGAGTTACCGGCAGGTTCTTGGTGCGCGCCTCGGACTAGTCGACGTTTGCGAAGCGGATGGTCACGGAACCGTCTGGCTGGATCGTGAGTCGGAAGCCGGTGCTCCCACCCTCGTTGACGTCGAGCGTGCTGATCGAGCCGTCATAGAGCGCCTGGACCTGGACGCGCAGCCGCGCCTCAACCGTGCTGCGCGGCACGTAGAAGCCTTCCCTGTCCGACTTAATCGTGACGTCCGGGTACCTGGTGATCGTCCACTGTGGCTCGCTGATGATGCGGTCGCTGACGAAGTGGCCGAAGGGGCAGCCGGTGGGTTGGAGGACCCGTTGCTCCGCGCAGGAGTCCAGGTACGCGTTCACCTCTTGCTGCACGCGCTCCACGAAGGCGTCGGTGGGACGCAGGGTAATGATGACTGTGCCGCCATCACCGGTGACCACCAGATCCTCTGGGTCGGCGCGCAGATACTCATCCTGGTAGTCGATCCGGTAGATGCCGGGGCCGTAGACCAGGTACGGGGTGACTGCGCCGGCGGCCACGCCAAGGCCCTGCACGGCTTGACCGTTCGCAGTGAAGCGGCGGTCATGCTTGATCTGGATCTGCACGGTCTCGATCGGCGGCTCCGCGAAGCCCCAGCGATCGAAGAAGAACCAAGCGCGTTCGCCACGTTCCATCAGGAAACTGCGCTGGTACTCGTAGCCGGGGGATTCGGCGCCGGCCGGGGCGAGGCGGTACGCGGCCGTGACCTGCACGAGGCCGGGCTCGATTTCCAGGGACTCGACGATGCGAATGTCGTCGATGCGTCCCAGGGCCGCTTCGGACAGCAGGATCGTGCGCTGATCCTCGGGGAACTCCTCCGGGGCCGGGACGCCATCAATCTCAGACACACTGCGCAGGTCGTGGTTCGCCAGCGCCTGCAGGTAGCCCTGTACGACACCCTGGGGACTGTAGACGTCCCGGGTGATGCCCGCGAGTGCCGCCACGAAGGCGATGAGCAGGAGTAGTCCGAGTACGCCAAAGCCCCAGCGGGCGCGGCGCAGGCGCGCCTCGCGGTCGTCCACAGCCCGTGCCATGTCGTCATCCTAACCAGCGGTGCGCGGTGCACGTCGCTCCCACCCGGGCGGGACTAGATTGGACTGGCCAGCCATCTGCAAGGACCCCGTGATGCCGCTCGATACTCTCCCCACCCTCACCGAGGCGCAACAGGCCGCCTTGGCGCGGATCGAGGACAACCTCGAGCACGTGTTCATCACCGGTCGTGCCGGTACCGGTAAGTCGACGTTGCTGCGGACGCTGCTCGCCACTACGGACCGTAAGGTCGTGGTCGCTGCCCCGACGGGCGTTGCCGCACTGAATGTGGGTGGCCAGACTATTCACTCGCTCTTCCGCTTCCCGCTCGGCGTGATCGGCACCGAGGACCATTGGCTGAGCGACGACGTCAAGGAAGTGCTGCGCACCCTCGATGTGCTCGTCATCGATGAGGTCTCGATGGTGAACGCCGACATGATGGACGCCATTGACCGCACGCTGCGCCGCGCTCGCCGCTCGGCCCTGCCGTTCGGCGGGGCGCAACTGGTGCTGTTCGGTGACCCGTTCCAGCTCTCGCCGGTGCCGCCGTCTTCGCCGGGGGAACTCGCCTACTTCCAGGACCACTACCGGTCGATCTGGTTCTTTGACGCGCTGGTCTGGCGCGAAGCCGACTTGGCCCGGGTGGAACTCACCGAAGTGCACCGCCAGACCGATGACGAGTTCCGTCGCCTGCTGAACGCGGTGCGCTATGGCCGCGTCGACATCGACCAGGCCACTCGCCTGAACGAGATGGGCGCGCGTCCGGTCCCCGCTGACCGGCCGATCACGCTGGCCGCCCGCAACGCGACGGTGGATCGGATCAATGCCGAGCGCCTCGCCGCCCTCCCGGGCAAGGGCCTGACCGCTCGGGCCGAGGTGAACGGCGACTTTGGTCGCGCCTTCCCTGCCGACGAGACGCTGACGCTGAAGCCCGGCGCCAGCGTCATGTTCCTGCGCAACGACCCCGACCAGCGCTGGGTGAACGGCACGATCGGTGTGGTCTCGAAGATCACCGACACCGTCTACGTCGAGGTCGATGGTGTCCGTCACGAGGTGCAGCCCACCACCTGGGAGAAGCACAAGTACAGCTACGACCCGATCGAGAAGCGCCTGGAACGCGAGCCAGTGGGCGAGTTCACCCAGTTCCCGCTGCGCCTGGCCTGGGCGGTCACGATTCACAAGTCGCAGGGCCAAACCTTCGACGCCGCAGTCGTGGACCTGGGTGCTGGGGCGTTCAGCCCCGGTCAGACCTATGTGGCACTGAGTCGTCTGACCACGCTAGAGGGGCTGTACCTGACCCGCCCGCTCCAACCGCGGGACGTGATCGTGGACCCGCACGTGGTGCGGTTCATGCGCGGAGACCTGTAGCGCGATCGAAGGGGGAGCAATGCAGGACGTGGTGATTGCCGGCGGCGGGCCCGCTGGCCTCATGCTGGGCCTGATGCTCGCTCGCTCGGGAGCGCAGGTGACCGTCCTCGAGCAGCACGGCGACTTCCTGCGCGATTTCCGCGGCGACACCCTGCATGCGGCGACGCTGCGGATCGTGGATGAGCTGGGTCTTGGGGACCGGCTGCGATCGCTGCCGGTCGGGACGCTTGGGAACCTCAGCCTGCCGGTCAATGGCGGCGGCACGGTGCTGTTCGGTGGCTTCGAGCGGTTGCCGAAGCCCTATAACTTCGTCGCGATGGTGCCGCAGTGGGACTTCCTGACCATGCTCGCCGAGGCGGGCGCGGCCGAGCCGACCCTGACGATTCGCATGAACACCGAGGCGACCGGCCTGGTCTGGGATGGCGATCGCGTCACCGGCGTGCAGTGGCGCAGCGGTGCCGAGCAGGGTGAGGTGGCTGCCCGACTCGTGGTCGCCGCCGATGGCCGCGGCTCAGTGCTGCGCCGGGCCGCCGAGCTACCGCTGCAGGAATATCCCGTGCCCTTCGACGTGTGGTGGTTCCGCATGACGCGCGATCCGGATCGCGACCGGGCGGCGGGGCTGGAGCCAGTCATCCGGGGCCGGGACCTCATGATTCAGCTCACCAGGCCAGACCACCTGCAGGTCGGACTGATTGGCGAGGCTGGCACCGACGAGCAGGTCCGCGCCGCCGGCATCGCTGCGTTCCGGTCGCGGGTCGCTGCCCTGCGTCCGGACCTGGCCGATCGGGTCGGCGACATCGCCTCGATGGACGAGGTCGGACACCTGCGGGTGCGGCTCAACCGCGCTCGCCGCTGGTACCGCCCCGGCCTCCTGCTGATCGGTGATGCTGCCCACGCGATGAGTCCGATCGGCGGGGTGGGCGTGAACCTGGCAGTCCAGGACGCTGCCGCCGCGGCGCGAATCCTTGCCGAGCCACTGCGTCAGGCGCGGGCGACCGAACAGCCGATACCCGTCCTGCCGCTGCGCGCGGTGCAGCAGCGCCGCATGCTGCCGGTGCGTGCCATGCAGGCGGCGCAGCACCGCATGCACCAGCTCATCTTCGTGCCGGTGCTGCAGGGCCGGGCTACTGGCGTGCCGCGCTGGGTGGCCTTCGCGGTGCGCGCGCTGCCGCCAATCCGCTGGGTCGCGACTCGGCTGCTCGCCTACGGCCTGCGATCCGAGCATGCGCCGCGGTATGCCCGACGTACGCCGGACGGCACGCGGAAGTAGCGCCGCGATCGCAGCGATGGGGGGGCTGGACTAGGCCAGTTCGCCGGCCTTAGCGCGACCGAGGTCCTCGAACACCAGGGTGTTGAAGCGGTACGCGACCATCACCTCGTCGACGACGCGGGTCTGCTCTTCCGGGCTCCACTCGATCGAGTCGAGTTCGGTGCGGTACTCGTTCTTGAAGTCGACCGGGCTGGGGATCTCGGCGAAGTGGTAGAAGCTGACTGCCTCGGGGCCCAGGCCGAAGTAGCGCTGCATCAGGCGACCGATGGCCTGACCGCCCGACAGGTCGCCGAGGTAGCGGGTGTAGTGGTGGGCGACGAAGCCGCCACCCCAGCCCTGGGCGCCGATCTCACGGATGCGCTCGCAGTAGTTGATGGTGCTGGGCAGCGGGGCAATCTTGTCGCGCCAGTCCTCACCGATCAGGGTGCGCAGGTCGGCTTCGACCGAGGCCAGGCGGGTGAGCTTCGGGGTGATCACGCGGCTGGCAATCGGGTCGTCCAGGAAGCGCTGCTCAACGGATTCGAGGGCGTCGTACATGTACCAGTGCTGGGCCACCAGACCGATGTAGTCCTCGAGGGTGCCTTCACCTTTCATCAGGTCGTGCATGAAGCCGGCGTGCTCGCTCTCGCTGTGGCCGGTCCAAGTCCGTTCCTTCAGTTCGACCGAGAAAGGAACTGCTGCGGTCTCGACGGACATGCTGAGGACTCCGATGCTCAGGTTAGGTTTACCTATCCATAATAGGTGCTGTTTTGGGCAGGCCACACCGCTGGCCAGCAATCACTCAGCCGTCACCGGCGGGATCGACGAGGCGGAACGCGCGACGATCGCCTAGTGGTGGCTGTGCTCGCCGCCGTCTTCGCTGCCGTGCTGGTGCAGCCCGGCCGGCGGTGCTTCCTCGGCGCGCGGCTCGATACCCAGGGCCGAGCAGGCGGCGCGGTACAGCAGCACCACCTCGCGGCGGATTTGCGGGCGCTCGCTGATTTCACCGCTTGGCCAGCCGACGGAGGCGACGCGCTCCTCGGCACCGGCGGTGTAGCGCCACTGGCCGCCCTCGGAGTCGAGGCCGATCATGGTGGCGGTCTCGGCGTTCGCGTCCACGAAGGCGCGCACGATGATGAGGCTGTCCTCAGCGTGGTCAATGTTCATGTGGTGCAGGACCGCCTCGACGATCGCCTCAGGAAACTCAGCCATGCCTGCCAGTCTATGTCCCTGGCCTGCCCGGGGGTCCGGCGGCTTCCGCAGCCGGACGTAGGATCGGACGTATGAGCAGCGCAGCGCAGCGACCCCTTGGTACCAGTGGTTTGACCGTCTCGGCAGCAGCCCTCGGGTGCAACAACCTGGGCCGCGCGGGCACGGCGACCGAAACGCTCGAGGGTGTGCGCGAGCTGGTTGCAGCCGCGCTGGAGGCGGGCATCACCTTCTTCGACGTGGCTGACGTCTACGGCGCCGAGCCGGGCCTCAGCGAGCGGCTGCTTGGTCAGGCGCTGCGCGACCTGGGAGCTCGCCCCGTGATTGCGAC
Source organism: Actinomycetes bacterium (assembly GCA_023436775.1). Classification (GTDB taxonomy): domain Bacteria; phylum Actinomycetota; class Actinomycetes; order Actinomycetales; family Microbacteriaceae; genus JAEZHW01. The sequence continues at coordinate 30,724 of JAEZHW010000028.1, read as the reverse complement.
CAAGTTCGGTATGAAGTTGGCAGGCCTGGGCGAGGAGTACGGGCCTCGCGGCAGCCGCGCCTACATCCGCTGGGCGGTCGAGAATTCGCTGCAGCGGCTGCAAATTGACGTCATCGACCTGTACCAGTACCACCAGCATGACCGGGTCACCCCGATCGAGGAGACGACCGAGGCGCTGCAGGAGCTGGTCGACGAGGGCAAGATTCGCGCCTTCGGGCACTCGAACTTCGCCGGCTGGATGATCGCGCGGGCCGATGCGGCGGCGCGGGCGGCGGGCGGTCCGACCTGGGTGACCGCGCAGGACAAGTACTCGCTGTTGGACCGCGTCGTCGAGTCCGAGGTGCTGCCGTCCTCGCGCGCCCACGGGGTGAGCCTGATCCCCTACTTCCCGCTTGAGAACGGCCTGCTCACCGGCAAGTACTCCGGCGGCAACCGGCCCGAGGCCTCCCGCCTGGTGCGCGAAAAGCCGCACCTGCTGGAGAAGGCGAACTGGGAGCAGCTCGACCGCTTCAGCGCCTTCGCGAAGGAGCGGGGCGTGTCCGAGATCGCGGTCGCGATCGGCTGGTTGCTGGCGCAGCAGAACGTGGACACCGTGATCGCTGGCGCCACGAGGCCGGAGCAGGTGCGGCAGAACGCCGCCGAGGCCCTGGCCTGGCAGCCGAGCGAGGCGGACCTCGCCGAACTGGATTCGATCTTCCCGGCGGTCGGCCCCTACGGTGGCTTCCGCCCCAGCTAAGCGCTGACCCGGTCGGGGCTGGATGTGGCGAGGCGGTGGTCGCTACCGCCCGTCGTCCTGCGACTGCCCGTCGTCGTGTCGCAATCCCGCGCGCACGCCCCACGGCAGCAGCACCCAGAACCCGATCAATATCGCGGCGCAGATCGAGGCAGCGATGATGCCTGCCGTCCACCCCCCGACGAGTTCGAACACGATCAGGGCAATACCTGTGAGGGTGATGCCGACGCCGATGACGGTGGCCACCAGTAGGCGACTGCCGAACAGCACGAGCCGCTCCTTCGCGCCCTGCCGGAACAGGCTGCGGTGCAGCACCACCGGCGTGAGGCCCATGGCGGTAGTCGCGATCGCCGAGACCAGGAGGCATAGGTAGACGATCCGTTCAGCGTCGCCGAGGTGCTCGAAGCCGCTTGTGAAGGCGACCGAGAGCAGGAAGCCGGTGATGATCTGGGTGCCGGTCTGGATGACGCGCAGTTCCTGCAGGATGTCGGCCCAGTTGCGCTTGAGGCGTTCCGCCTCGGTCTCGGCGGGGTCGCTCGCGGTGCTGGTACCGGGCAGGGATCTGCGGAAGAGGGCGCTCATGCCCCCGAGTGTAGGAAGCGGCCGGGCTGCGGGGTTGCGATTCTGGGCGGACGTGCAGCGAGCCCGCCCCTGATGGTGGGGACGGGCTCGCTGTCGATTTCGCTAGGCCGCGGCGAGGCTCGCGCGGTAAAGGCGCTCCGACTTGATGGTGTGCCGCCAGGTGTCGGCCAGGTCGATGAGCGTGACGATGACCAGCAGCGCGATCAGCGCATTGGTCACCGGCGAGGCAGTGAAGCCGCCGAGGGCTTCGCTCAGGGCTCCGTCGATCAGGGCAGTGAACTCGGCGCTGAAGAGCGTGTTCGTGGCCAGCAACCAGATCATGGCTGCCAGACCGACCAGGCTCACGACGGTCGAGACGATGCTGCTGGCGACGGTGCGACGGCCTACGCGGGTGGCGTGCACGCTGATCAGGACCGGGATCACCAGCGAGGCGACTGCGATGCCACCCCACACCGGCCAGAAGTCGGGGTGCAGCACCTGGATGCGCTCGCCGTCGACCCAGGCGAGGCCGATGAACGCGTCCCAGGCGAGCGCGCCGAGTGCGATGGTCGCGACCACGATCTCGCCCCAGGCGCTGCCGCGCAGTTGCGGCTGGACGCTGATCGGCTTGAGGCTCTTCACCGTCCATGCCTCGGTGTTGGCGGCGCCGGTCCGATCCATGATGACGAAGGCGAGGGTGAGCCAGAACAGTACCTGGACGCCCACGGTCACCGCGGTGGCGAGGCCGTCGATCACGATTTCGTGCCAGGGCACCTCGTCGACAATGTTCCCGATGGTGACGCCGAGGGCGACCAGGCCGGCGAGCAGCCCGGTCAGCGGCAGGGCGATGCGGCGCCAGGTCAGGTAGAAGCGGGGCCCGAGCAGGTGCAGCGGCCGGTCGGCGTAACTGGCGGCGAGGGCGAGCGGGTCACCCAGGTCGGTGAGGACGGCGCGCTCTGCGTCGGCAGCGTCCTCGCCTTGTTCGATGCGGGCCTCGATCTGGTCCGCGATCGAGGCGGCCAGTTCGGTGCGCACGTCTTGCTGCTGGGCGGGTGGCAGGCTCGCGGTGACGTCGTAGATGTAGCGTTCAGTCAGCGTGGCGGTCAGCGTTTCCTTCATGATTCCCCCTCGGTGGTGAGTGCGGTGATGGCCTGCGTGAGGGCAGACCATTCAATGGTCAAGTTTTCGGCGAGCTCGATGCCGGCCGGTGCGGTGCGGTAGAACTTGCGTGGCCGGGCCTCGTCCGTGTTCCACTCGCTGACCAGGTAGCCCTGCTTTTCGAGCCGGCGTAGCAGCGGGTACAGGGTGTTGGCGTCGGTCACGAAGCCGTGCCGCTTCAGGTCTTCGAGCAGGCTGTAGCCGTAGCCCGGCGTGCGCAGCAGTTGCAGGCAGGCCAGCACGACGGTGCCGCGTCGCAGCTCCTGAAGGTGCGTATCCAGTGACTCATCCTGTGTCATGTCACCCACGGTACTGTGTGACACACACTATTGTCAAGCGACAGGCCCTAGGGCTTGCTTGGATCGCCCTGGACCAGCACTAACGGCCGAACAGTGGAAACGGAGCGAAGCCGAAAGGCAGCGATGCCAGGACGCGGGCGGGCGATCCCGAACCCCCGCGGCGGGCAACTAGCCCAGGGGCAGCAGGACCGCGGCGGAAACGCCTGCACCAACCAGGGCTACGAACCCCAGTAGCAGAGTTAGGGTGGTGATGCCCGCGATAATGATTGCGGATGTCAGTACGATTCCCGTCGGTTTCAGCCCGGACAGCATCGGAGTGGATCGCGGCATGGAACCCAGATACTTCCGCCGCTCCTCGGGATCACGTGCCGAATTCACGATGTCGTAGCGTGCCGCCTGCTGCGGCTCACCTGTGACCAGGTAGGTGTCGACCAAGGAGGCCCGAAGAGCGGCATAGCCCTGATCCTCGCGGAGGGAATCCCTGAGCAGTTGCGCGGCCGCCTGCCCACGCCCCGCCTCGAGGCACGCCTTCACCAGCGCGATCGTCCCCTCGGTCGTCGGCCCCATTGGGCCAGCATGCCCGTCGGCGTCACGGCAGAACAGAGGGACCGCGGAGGGAGTCCACGGCTTGCGGCCGTTACTCCCCGCGAAGCACGGTCAGAAAGGATTCCGGCAGCGCGATGTTGCTCGGGCGCTCGCGGAAGGCCGGAGCAACATCGGCAGGTTGGTAGGGCCCGATGCCGCAACCGAGTTCGGTGACGAGGAACTGCAGTTCTGGATGCTCGGTGGCGAACATCAGCAGCGCCTGAATATCAGCGAGCATTGCGTCGAGGTTGGTCATGGTATCCACCGCGTAGCTGCGACCCTGCAGGCCATGGCCATTGCCCCACTCCGCACCAAACAGCCGGTGCGCGATCGCCGCCGCGCCGCCGGCATGCATGCCGGCGGCGTTTGAGCCAAAGACGAAGATCTCGTCGTCATCGAGTTCCGTGACCCAGCCAGCGAGCGCGAGGTCACCGTGGGCATCGATCATGGCGTTGCTGGACGGGCGCGGAGCGGTGTGGGGTGATGTCATGGTGGATCCTTCCCGTGCGGACGAGGTCCTCACAAGTCTGGTTCGGTCAGCGGCAAATTGTCGAGCATGGCAAACAGCGATTCTTGCCTGGACGGAAATGCCCTGCGTTCTCGCGGCGGGATGACGATGCTGCAATCCTCCAACCCTTCACCAGATGTGAATATGGTGGCATCGACAATCCGACAGTGACCGCGAAACTCGGAGTAGCACGCAACATACCGGAGGGGCGCCATCGGATGGGTGACGCGGGAGACACTCTGCGTGACGAGTTCAAAGGTGGTTGCGACACTTTCGCGGGCTCTCGCTCGACTCTGGTAGATGCCGCCCCAGGCGTGTTGCGTGAATACCGCCACCGGACCGAGGCGCACGAGGAGATTGAGTCCCCACGAGTTCATTCCGTGGCCGGCCACGGAGAGGTGAAACACTTGCGGTGCTGCCCGTATCTCGCCGAGTGCATAGCGCACGTCGAACAGGTACAGGTCCATGGGGGAAAGGAATTCAGTTCCCCATGAGAGTTCTGAGCACTGGCGAATCCGCGGCGCGAACGTGTCCAGTAGCGGGGGCTGTGGCAGGAACTGGTCGTCGAGGAACGTGCGCAGGGATTCGTACCCAGACCCATGTTTTCCCTCGGCCTCGGTGCCTGGGTGGGGTGGACGCTGTTCCATACCCAGGACGGTAGCCTGAGCCACTGACATTGCCCTTGCCGCTTGCGCTTGGCTGAAGTCTGTCGAACGGACGGTTGGAATCACTCTGGCCGATGTCGGTGGTCCTGCCTAGCCTGACGACATGGCCGGGAAATGGTGGGGAACAGTTTCGAAGGGTGAGGTCGAACAACTGGCGACCGCAATCCTCGATCCGTCGCGCCAGCGCCCCATCGTGGTGCTCACCACGCCTGGCTTCTCTGACACGAGTAGGGTGCCAGCGGAGACCATGGCCGAAGCCGAAGAATTGCGAGACGCCGTCGGCGACGTGGCCGACATCGCAATTATCATCACCGGGGCGACCTCATTCTTGCTGGACGAGCTGCTGCCGGACCGCTGGAATGTGTACAACGGGTTCGGTCGCTCCTACCCGGCCGGCATCCTGGCAGATCCGGACATTCACCGCTCACCGCTGCGCCGCCGCCGGCCCGGGGAGGTCGTCGCCGAACCACTGATCAGCGACGTGATCCGCCATGCCTACGCGGCCGGGCTACTCCAGGCTGCCACCGCGACGACGGGAGCGGTGACCGCCACGGTAAAGGGCTTCCTCGGCGGGGGTGAGCAGTGCCTGGTGGACGTGGGCAAGGTCATGCCGGTCGCGATGTGGCGTGACACGGTCAGCCCCGGTGTCCCACTGGAATGGGTCGTAGCGAAGGGCAGCAGACTCGTCGGCTCCCTGGACCACGACCATAACCGCTTCGTACCCAACAAGCTCACCTTCGGCCCCAAAGAGTTCGAAGACGCCTTCCCGCACGGCGCAGTCACCCTCGCGCTCGTCGACGAAGTGCAGTCCGATCGGGCCGTCCTGCGTGTGCATCCCGACCTGCCGATCACGATCTACCAACGCGATGTCAGTTCGAACCCACTCGATGACCTCGACTTGTTCCTAGTTCAGGGCGAGGTGGTGCGGGTACGCGCTGTGCACCTCTCAACGGGACAACCGCACTTGCGAATGAGCGATCTCGATGACGACGAATCGGTGGTACCGGCGGTCCCCGTGATCGAAGGCGGTACACCCTGGCTTGAGGAAGGTCGATCGCTGCCGCGGACAGAGCCGGAACCAGCGGCAATCCTCGACACCGGTGACCTGACTGCGATCACGGAACAGCTCCGGGAAGCAGCTGCGACGAGTCCAGTAACGCCCGAACCGGTCGCGCCGGAGTCCCTGGCGCCGATACCAGTACCGACGCCAGCCACGGTGGCGCAGGGCCGAGTGATGCCGTCCGGGCCAGCCGCTGGCGGTGGGGCGGCAGTCCAGGCGATGTCGATGACGATCACGAAGCTGCAGGCAGAAATTGACCAGCTCCGTCAACAGGGGACCGGGATCGACGCATTGCGGCACGGGAATGAGGTCCTGAAGTTGGAGCTCCGGGCCCTTCGATTGGAACTGAGTGACACCCGCGAGGAGGCGGAACGTTTCCGCAATTTGCATGCCAAGGCAGTGGCACAATTGCGGCACGCGCGCAACGGCAGCGCTGAACCAGCGCCACTGGGAAGTCCGAGAGACCGACGCCAGCATTGGCCAACCGATGAGGAATGGATCCGAGATGAGATCCGGCGTGCCTGGATGGAGCGGGTTCCTCGCGTCGATAAGGACCGGTACGCGCTGCCAGAGCAGTACGACCTGGGACCCGGCTTTGTTGCTTCGCTCGAGCTCCTCGACGATGGACAGTTTGAGAAAGCGATGAAATGCGCAGTGGACGTGCTCACGGATCGCGCCAAGGACATGGCCGGCCGGGACCTGCACCGTTTGCGGGTCGGTGACGGTGGCGGCGACGCACCGCGGATTCGCGCGGAGGATGGTGCGGTGGCCTGGCGAGCAGCCATCGAGATCAATGTGGCCTCGGCGCGCCGCCTGCATTATTGGGCAGTCGGTAACCGAATTGAACTTGCCCGCGTTGGCGTCCATGACGATATCCAGATGTAGGCGATGCGCGTGTCGCCGTGGGCACGTCCATGCCGAAAGATGAATCCTTGGAGCGGGTGACGGGAATCGAACCCGCGCTATCAGCTTGGGAAGCTGAAGTTCTGCCATTGAACTACACCCGCGCGCGCCCGCAAGGGGCACGGCAACCATCGTAGCGCGCGGATGGGGCGTGTGCAGGCTTGGGGCCGATAGGCTGGACGGGTGCTGCTGTCAGACCGCGATATTCGAGCCGAGATTGAGGCGGGCCGGATCGGCCTCGACCCCTACAACCCGGCGGGCCTCCAGCCGTCCAGTTTCGATGTGCGCCTGGACCGCTCGTTCCGGCTGTTCGACAACCACAAGTACCCCTACATCGACCCGTCCGAGGACCAGCCTGAGCTGACCCGCCTGGTCGAGACCGACGGCGACGAGCCCTTCGTGCTGCACCCGGGCGAATTCGTCCTCGGCGCCACCTTCGAGATGATCACGCTGCCCGACGACGTTGCCGCCCGCCTCGAAGGCAAGAGCTCACTCGGCCGCCTCGGCCTGCTCACCCACTCGACCGCCGGCTTCATCGACCCCGGCTTCAGCGGCCACGTCACGCTCGAACTCTCGAACGTCGCGACCCTGCCGATCAAGCTCTACCCGGGTATGAAGATCGGCCAGCTCTGCTTCTTCCGGCTCTCGTCCCCGGCTGAAAAGCCGTACGGCTCCGACGAGTACCAGTCCCGCTACCAGGGACAGCGAGGCCCGACCGCGTCGCGCTCGTACCTGAACTTCAGCCGCGTCGACGTCTAACCTGCGCCGCAGCGCGACAGCGCACCGGCCTGCCGGGTCGGCCCGCGATCGCGTGCCGTGCGTCCGCCCGCTGGCCTAGCGCAGCGGGCGCACCACCGGCTTGACCGGGATCATCAGCACCAGGCCGGCGACGAGCACTGCCAGGATGCCCAGGATGCCCCAGTACTGTCCCGGAGCGCCCAGCAGGCCGGCGATCGCGATCGAACCGGCGAAGGCCAGCGGCGACAGGAAGCTACCGATGCGGCCGGTCGTGGCGTACAGGCCGAAGATCTCGGCCTGGCGGCGCGGGGCCGCGGTGCGCACGATGAAGCTGCGGCCGGCGGACTGGGCCGGGCCGACGAAGGCGCTGAGCACGAGGCCCCAGATCCAGAACGCGCTGGCGCCGGCGTCGCGCTGCAGGAACAGGGCGACCGCGGCGATGATCATGCCGACCAGCGAGGTGATGATGAGCGCCTTGGGGCCCACCCAGTCGTCGATCCAGCCACACACCAGCGTGATGATGCCGCTGACGACGTTGGCGACGACGGCGAACATGATGATCTCGCTCGAGCCGAGGCCGAAGGTGACGGCACCGATGACGGCACCGAAGACGAACACGCCGTTGAGACCGTCGCGGTAGACGATGCTGGCGACCAGGAAGTTCAGCAGCGGGCGCTCATTGCGGCGCAGCGCCTGCAGGTCGCGCCACAGCTTCGGGTAGGACTCGAAGAAGGCGCCGATCGGCCAGGTGAGGCGCTGGATGATGCCGACGCGTTCGCGCTCCTCGGCCAGGTACTTGCCGCGGTGGTGCTGGGGCGGCTCGGGGATGGCGACCAGCACCGGGATCGAGAAGATACCGAACCAGACGGCGGCGGCCAGCATGGCGAAGCGGATGTCGAGGCCGTCCTCGGCCGGCACGGCGAACCAGCTATCGGTCTCGATGAAGCCGTACAGCAGGACCAGCAGCAGCACGATGCCGCCGAAGTAGCCGAGGCTCCAGCCGATCGCCGAGATGCGGCCGACGTTCTCGCGGGTCGAGATCTGCTGCAGCATCGCGTTGTAGCTGACGCTGGCGAACTCGAAGAACAGGGTGCCTGCTGCCAGCAGCGCGACGCCGAGCAGCAGGTTCGCCGCGAGCGCACCCTGGTCGGGCACGACGAAGAACATGCCCAGGATGGTGATGAAGACGAGCGAACTGTGAATGGCCAGCCACAGCTTGCGGTGGCCGAGGCGGTCGGCGCGCATCCCGAACAGCGGTGCGAGCAGCGCGACCAGGGCACCGGCGATGCCCAGTCCCCAACCGATCAGCGAGGAGTTGGCCGCGAGTGCGGCGTCCAGTGCGGCCTCTGCCGGGCCGCCAACGATCCCGGCGGCAGCCTCAACGTCAGCAGCGATCACGATGTCGTCGGCGACGAAGGCGCTGCTACTGAGCCAAGTGCCGAACACAAAGCTGGTGGCGACGGCGCCGAAGGCGGCCGATGCCCAGTCCCAGAGGCCCCAGGCAACGATTTGGCGGGCAGGGCTGAGGGTCTTGGCGGCGGGCGAGTCGGCAGGCGCGGCCGACGCGCCGGTGGGCAGTGTCACGAGAGCAATCCTGTGTGGGGTCAGGGTGGCGGACGGAGGGAGGTCGCCGGGCGGCGTCGGGTCCCTTTATTCTGTCATCTCCTGCCACATACTCAGTTCCACCAACGACGAATGGGCCGACCCGAGTCAGCACTCGAGTCGGCCCATGGCAGGTGCCGTCAACCTACGGCATGTGGTGCCCAGGTTGCGCGGCCGGCATCCACCGCGGTCGTGCAGCGGACTAGCGCTGCAGGTTGGCCCGCATGGTCTGCAGGGTCGCGATCGTGGTAGCGAGGTCGGCCTCGCTCACGTTCGCGGTGACCGTGCTGCGCACCTGTGCCATCGCCTCGCGGGCGCGGGTCAGTGCGGCCTCACCCTGCGCAGTGAGCTGGTAGCGGCCGTCCGCATCCGTGGTCGCAAGCCCGAGGGTCACGAAGCGGTGCAAGCGGTGCTGCAGGCGGGCCTTGCGACCTGCCGGGGAGTCCGGGTGCCCAAAGCGCGGCGTGCCGTGGTGCGGGCCGAAGGCGCCGCGACCATGGGCGCGACCGTGTCGGCCGTGCAAGTGTGCGCCGCGATGCATCGGGCGCGGGCCGCGGCGGTGCCAGAAGGCTCGCCCGCCAGGTTCGTCGGCACCCTGTGCGTCGGTGGTGTCGTCGACCTCAGCGGTCGGCGAGGCGGTGCCTGCTTCCGCAGCCGCAGCAGCGAACGCTGCCTTCCGTGCCTCCAAGCGCTGCTTCCGCCGCTCGATCAGTTCGTCGAGCGTCCCGGGTTCGCGGTCGAGGGTTCGCAGCAGCCGCAGTTCGCCGCGGTCGAGGCCGGTGCTCAGCAGGGCTTCGAAGCGGGCGCGGTGCAGGTCGTGGGTCAGTTCCGCCGTGAGGCGGCCTAGTCGAGGAGTGTGGGTGTTCATGGTTGGTAATCCGTTCTGTCGGGCTCGTCCCGACACTTGTATGTCACTATGCATGTAAATGTATGATGACATACATATATCAGGGAGTCAAGCATGGATTCGATCGACCGCATTGCCGAAGCCCTGCGCAACCTGCGCCGGGCGCAAGCCGCAGCCCGGCACCGTCGCCACGCTGCCGAAGGTGCCCCAAGCCACCACCGCCTACACCGCGGCCAGGAACACCCGCCCTTCCGCGGCGGCATGCACCCCGGTCAGCGCCCGCATCAGGATGCTGACGGCCAGTGGCACGCTGGACCCGGACCGCAGGGCGGCGAGCTGGCGCGAATGCGACTGCTCGAAGTGCTCGAAGGCTCGGATGGGCTGGCGGTCACCGAGATCGCGGCACGAATCGGGGTCGATCAGCCGCGAGCGAGTCGCTTGGTGCGCGATGCCGAGGGGCGCGGCACGATCCGTCGGCTCGCCGACCCCAGCGATGGTCGCCGCAGCGTGCTGCAACTCACGGATGCCGGACGCGCCGCGATTGAGCAGCAGCGCACCCAGCGCCGGGCCGCCGTCGAGGCCGCAGCCGCAGCCCTGACCCCCGCCGAACAGGCCACGCTCGCGGACCTCTTAACGAAGTTCGCCGCGAACTGGCCTGGTGGCCAGCCCGCGGCGAAGGAGTCGTAACGAGGCTTACTGCGCAGCAGCCTTGTCGCGACCACCGAGCTTCACCGGCAGCATCAGCAGGAAGCCGGCCAGCAGCACGACCACGATGCCGAGGATGCCGAAGATGGTGTCCTTCGTGATCCAGATGAACAGGGCCCACAGCGCCGAGCTCATGAAGTTCGCCACGCGACCGGTGGTGGCGTACAGGCCGAAGACCTCGCCCTCCATGTTGGCCGGGGTGACGCGGGCCAGCAGCGAGCGGCTCGCCGACTGCGCCGGGCCGACCAGGCAGCACAGGAAGAGGCCGAAGGCCCAGAACACGATCGCGCCCAGGTCCGCCAGGGCGAACACGGCGGTGGCCGCCACGATCATGCCGCCGAGGGTGAACATGATCACCGCACGCGGGCCGACCGCGTCGTCGATGCGTCCAGCGATGATCGTCGACAGGCCTGCGACCAGGTTCGCCGCGATACCGAAGATGATCACCTGCGTGGTCGAGAAGCCGAAGGCCTGCGCGGCGATGATCGCGCCGAAGGCGAAGATGCCGGCCAGGCCGTCACGGTAGACGGCGCTCGCGATCAGGAACCAGAAGGTCTGGCGGGCGTTGCGCCACAGCATCATGATGCTGCGACCGAGGACCCGGTAGCTCTCCAGGATGGACACGCGCTGGTAGCCGGGGCGCGGCTCGATTTCCGGCACATTGCGGATCAGTGGGATGAGGAAGATGGCGCCCCACACCGCGCAGCCCACAGCAATCCAGCGGTAGGCGAGGCCGTTGGAGACATCCATGCCGAACCAGTTGAAGGTGTCCAGCACCACCACGATCGCCATCGCCAGGATGCCGCCGATGTAGCCGAGGCCCCAGCCGAGGCCCGAGACCTTGCCGACCGTCTTCGGGGTGGCCACCTGCACCACCATGGCGTTGTAGTTCACGCTGGCCAGGTCGCTGAAGATGCTGCCGAGGCACACCAGCGCGATACCGAGCAGGAAGTAGCCGGGGGCTGCTTCCACAGCCCACAGCGCCGCCATCGACAGAATCAGACCGGTCGAGTAGATCAGCAGCCAGCGCTTGCGCTTGCCGGCGGCGTCGGCGCGCTGGGCCAGCACCGGAGCAATGAAGGCAATCAGCAGGCCGGCGAGTGTCGTGGCCAGACCGAAGATGCTGCTGAGTTCCGCCAGGGCGGCCTTGCGCCCCGGGTCAGACTCGGGAAGGGCGGCCAGCTCTGGATCGATGAAGTTCGCGCTGGTCAGATACAGCGAGGTGAAGACGAAGGTCAGGATGACCGTGTTGAACGGCTGCGTCGCCCAGTCCCACATCGCCCACGACCAGACCTGCTTGCGTGGGATCTCGCGGCCTTCCTGCAGGTCGAGCGCGACCACCGGAATCGCGTCGGTGTCGACGCTCATCGGCGGCACAATCTTGCTGGCGGCCTTACGAGCGGGCTTGCGGGACTCGGTCATTACGGCTCCTTTGCCTGAGGAAATACGCACCCGTCCGCACTAGTGTTGCACGCTCTCACGGCTGCGGCGGCACGGGGAATCCCCCTTGTGGCGCGTGGCGGCAATGCTGGGCGAGGCGCTGTTCGCCGCAATGCTGAGAGTTGAGTGTGATCGACTCAATTTTTCGTGAACCAACTTGACCCGAAAAACCGCCGGTGAGAAACTTGAGTCAGACAGACTCAATGTTGTCGGCGCACAACGACGGCAACAGTAAGAACAACAAGGAGCACATCCATGGCCCGCGCAGTAGGCATCGACCTCGGCACCACCAACTCCGTCGTTTCCGTCCTGGAAGGTGGCGAGCCGACGGTTATTGCAAACGCTGAAGGCTTCCGGACCACCCCGTCGGTGGTCGCCTTCACCAAGGACGGCGAAGTGCTCGTTGGCGAGACCGCCAAGCGCCAGGCCGTCACCAACGTTGACCGCACGATCGCGTCGGTCAAGCGTCACATGGGTACCAACTGGACCCAGGACATCGATGGCAAGAAGTACACCGCCCAGGAAATCTCGGCCCGCATCTTGCAGAAGTTGAAGCACGACGCTGAGCAGTACCTCGGTGACAAGGTGACCGACGCCGTGATCACCGTTCCGGCATACTTCAACGACGCCGAGCGTCAGGCCACCAAGGAAGCCGGCGAGATCGCAGGCCTGAACGTGCTGCGCATCATCAACGAGCCGACCGCCGCGGCGCTCGCTTACGGCCTGGACAAGGGTCAGGAAGACGAACTCATCCTGGTGTTCGACCTCGGTGGCGGTACCTTCGACGTCTCGCTGCTCGAGGTGGGCAAGGATGACGACTTCAGCACCATCCAGGTGCGAGCCACCTCGGGTGACAACCGCCTCGGTGGTGACGACTGGGACCAGCGCGTTGTCGACCACCTGATCAAGCGCTTCAAGGAGACCACCGGCGTCGACGTTGCTGGCGACAAGATCGCCCTGCAGCGCCTGAAGGAAGCCGCCGAGCAGGCCAAGAAGGAACTCTCTTCCAAGACCAGCACGCAGGTGCAGCTGCCTTACCTGTCGCTGACCGAGAACGGCCCGGCCAACCTGGACGAGACCCTCACCCGCGCACAGTTTGAACAGCTCACCGCGGATCTGCTCGAGCGCACCAAGCGCCCATTCCACGACGTGATCAAGGAGGCTGGCGTCAACGTCAGCGACATCTCCCACGTGGTGCTCGTCGGTGGTTCGACCCGTATGCCGCAGGTCACCGAGCTGGTCAAGCAGCTCACCGGCGGCCGCGAGCCGAACAAGGGCGTGAACCCGGACGAGGTCGTCGCCGTCGGCGCTGCCATCCAGGCCGGTGTCCTCAAGGGCGAGCGCAAGGACGTGCTGCTGATCGACGTCACCCCACTGAGCCTCGGTATCGAGACCAAGGGTGGCATCATGAGCAAGCTCATCGAGCGCAACACCGCGATCCCGATCCGCAAGTCAGAGACCTTCACCACCGCTGACGACAACCAGCCGTCGGTGGCAATCCAGGTCTACCAGGGCGAGCGCGAATTCACCCGCGACAACAAGTTCCTGGGCACCTTCGAACTGACCGGTATCGCACCGGCCCCGCGCAATGTGCCGCAGATCGAAGTCACCTTCGACATCGACGCCAACGGTATCGTCCAGGTGTCGGCCAAGGACAAGGGCACCGGCAAGGAGCAGTCAATCACCATCTCGGGTGGTTCGAGTCTGTCCAAGGACGACATCGAGCGCATGGTCAAGGAGGCCGAGGAGCACGCGGCCGAGGACAAGCGCCGCCGTGAGGCTGCCGAACTGCGCAACAGCGCCGAGCAGCTGGCGTACCGGATTGAGAAGGACCTGGGCGAGCACGCCGACAAGCTGCCCGAGGACGTCAAGTCCGAGGTGCAGGCTGACCTCGACGCACTGAAGTCGGCCCTGGCCGGTAGCGACGACGACGCGGTCAAGTCGGCCTTCGAGAAGCTCGGCGCCAGCCAGTCCAAGCTCGGCGAGGCCATCTATGCCACCGCCCAGCAGGAGGACGCCCCGGCCGCGGACGACACCGCCTCGAACGACGAGGACGTGGTGGACGCCGAGGTCGTTGAGGACGAGGACCAGAAGTAGCCATGTCCGAACAGAACCCGAACGGCGAAGAGCCGGTCATCCGCGACAAGCGCAAGATTGATCCGGAAACGGGTGAGGCCCGTCCGGTGAGCGAGAGCTCGCCGGACGCGGCCGACGCTGGTGATCCGCTGACGGTCGAGGACATCCTCGCCGCCGGCGAGGGCGCAGGCGAACCCGAGGGCACCGCGCTCAGCCCGGATGCTGCGCTGGCGGCCGAGCGCCTCGAGGACTTGCAGCGCCTGTCGGCCGAGTACGCCAATTACCGCAAGCGCACCGACCGTGAGCGCGAACTGCTCCGCGAGGCGCTGACCGGTGACGTGCTCGCCAGCTTCCTGCCGATCTTGGACGACCTGGCGCTCGCCGAGGCCCACGGGGACCTCGCCGAGGGCCCGCTCGCGGTGATCTTCCAGAAGTTCCGCACCCTGGTGGCTGAGCGTGGTCTCGAAGCCTTCGGCGCCAAGGGCGAGACCTTCGACCCGCACCTGCACGAGGCCATCGCCCAGGTGCCGGTTCCCGGCACGCCCGAGGGCACCATCATCGATGTGGTGCAGACCGGCTACCGAATCGGTGAGCGCGTGCTGCGTGCCGCCAAGGTCGCCGTCGCAGCGGCGACGCCGGACGCGGCGGAGTAACCGCAAGGAGACCACATGGCAAGCCAGGACTGGTTCGAGAAAGACTTCTACGCCGTACTCGGCGTCAGCAAGGACGTCTCGAACGAGGAGCTGAAGAAGACCTATCGCAAACTCGCGCGGCAGTACCACCCGGACTCCACCGCGGGCGATGCGAAGGCAGAGGCCAAGTTCAAGGAGATCAGCGAGGCGTACGCCGTCCTCAGCGATCCGGAACAGCGCGCCGAGTATGACCAGGTGCGCGCCATGGGTGGCGGTGCCCGATTCACCGGCACCGGCGCGGGCGGCTTCGAGGACGTCTTTAGCAACCTCTTCGGTGGCGGCGGATCTCGCGTGCGCTTTGGCACCGGCGGTGCTGGCTTTGAGGACATCTTTGGTGGGTTCGGCGGCTATCCGTCCGGACCCACCAAGGGTCGCGACGTCGTGGCGAGCGCCACCATTGGCTTCGAGCAGGCCATCACCGGCGACACCGTCAAGCTTCGTGCCGCCGACGGCCGCACGATCACGGTGAAGGTCCCTGCGGGCGTGAAGGACGGCCAGAAGATCAAGCTGCGCGGCAAGGGCCAGCCCAGCCCCGACGGCGGCGAGGCTGGCGACATGGTGATCACCGTGGCGGTCCGTCCGCACCCGGTCTTCACCCGCGACGGCAACAACCTGCGCGTTGACGTACCCGTGACCTTCGTTGAGGCCGCCCTCGGCGCAACCATCGAGGTGCCGCTGCTGGGATCCGGTTCGGTGAAGTTGAAGATCGCCCCAGGCACCCCGTCCGGTCGCGTGCTGCGCGTCAAGGGCAAGGGCATCGCCAGCGATAAGGGCAAGGGTGACCTGCTCGTCACCGTGCAAGTCGTGGTGCCTTCGGAACTGAACGACGAGGCGAAGGCCGCGATCGAAGCGCTCGCCGCTGCCTTGCCCGACACCGACCCGCGCGCCGAGCTGCGCGCCAAGGCGCAGGGGTAGGCTGGCGCCATGGACGTCGATGCCCCGGTCTTCGCCATCGCCGCAGCAGCGGAACTGGCGGGTATGCACCCGCAGACGCTGCGGCAGTATGACCGGCTTGGCCTCGTCTCGCCCAAGCGCACCGCCGGCCAGAGCCGGCGGTATTCGATGCGCGACGTTGCGATGCTGCGCCAGATCTCGGCCATGAGTGCCGAGGGCATCAACCTGGCGGGTATCCAGCGGATCCTGCACCTGGAACGGGAGAACGTGGAACTGCAGCAGCGCGTCCGCAAACTCGAGGCGGCACTCGCCGATGAGCTCATGAACAACCGCCCGGGTTCCCGGGTCTTCGCCGCTGGCGCCACGGGCGAGGTCGTCTCGCTGCGCACCGGTGCCCGCACCCGCAAGCCGAACCAGCTCGTGCTCTGGCGCGACCGGGGCGTGCTGTGACGGCTGCTGGCGGCCTGGTCTTCGAGCCGGCCGCACCCGTAGGCATGCACGCCACCGACGAGACCCGCTTCCCTGCGGCCAACTACTTCATCGCTGGCTCGCGCCTGCGCCCGCCGCTGGACGGTGGCTACACGATCTCGGCGCTGCGACGGGCGATGCACTTCCGTGACTATGGCGCCGTCGAACCGGTGCTGCTCACCTTCGAGTTCTGGCCCGAAGCGCCGAACCTGATCCAGTGGCGCGACGAGGGCTGGATCGACTTCCCGATCCGCGAACGCAACCTGTTCCGGGAACTGCGCACCCGGCCCGAGGCGCTGCTCGCCGCCGCTCGCACCGACGATGTCCCAGCCGACACGCTTCGTGCCGCGGACGATGCCGCCCTCGAACTGCGCATCGAGCGTGACGCCGCCGGCAACCCGTGGCGCACCCTCGCCGTCGGCGAGGATGGTGTTCCCCGCCACACCGATTACCTCGACCACGAGGGCCGTCCCGTGCTCCGGGTGCCGTACGTGCAGCGTCCGGACTGGCACCGGGCCGCGATCGCGATCGACGTGCTCACCGCGGAGGGATCAGTGCTCGGCTGGCTCGACGGCTTCAGCGGACTGTACCGGGCCTGGCTCACGCATGTGCTCGACACCAGCGCGCCAGGCCTCAACACCGTCGTCTGCGAGTCCAAGCAGGTCGGCGAGCTGATCTGTACTGGTCAGCCGCGCGATCGCTTCACGCTCGTGCACACTGTGCACTCCACGCATGTGGCCGCCCCCTTCGAGTGGGACTCCCCCATCGATGTGGCCTGGACCGGTTGGTTCGAGGTGGCACACCACTTCGACGGCGTGTTCTGGCTGAGCCAGCGCCAGCTTGACCATGCTCGCAAGCGCTTTGACAACCTCGGCCGTGCCTGGGTCGTCCCGCACCCGGCCGAGCCACTGCCCGAGCGTCCGGACCCGGCGCTGCGCGACCCGTACCGCGCCATCATGGTGGCCCGCCTCGCCCCGGTAAAGCAGGCCGACCACCTCGTGCGAGCCTTCGCCACGGTGCTGCGGCGCCTGCCTGAGGCGAAGCTCGATATCTACGGTGATGGGCCGGAGCAGCCGAAGGTGCAGGCGGTCGTTGACGAGCTCGGTATCGGGCACGCGGTCACGCTGCACGGCTACAGCGCCAACGCCGCCGACGCCGCGAAAACGGCCGCCTTGTTGGCCGTGACCAGCAAGTACGAGGGGCAGACCCTGGTCATGCTCGAAGCAGTCTCGCGGGCCTGCCCAGTGGTCAGTTACGACATCAACTATGGCTGCGCCGAGATGATCGACCAGGACGTTTCCGGCCTGCTAGTGCCCAAGAATGACGAGTCCGCCCTGGCCGAGGCGATGCTCCGGATCCTGGGCAACCCCGACACCATCGCGCGCTACTCGGATGGCGCCTGGGACTGGGCCCATCGACACGATGCGCACTGGACCATGTCGATCGCGGCCGACGCATTCCGGTCGTTGCGTGGGGTGAACCGCAAGTAGACTCGTACGGCACACGGTGAGCCGGGAAGTCTGGTCGGCACGCGCTTCGGCGCGGACGCATACTTCCGCATTGGAGTTCTCACCCATGGCCCTTCCCGTCCGAGTCTCCCCCCGCGCCGGTCTGCAGCGGTACGCAGAGTTCATTCGCGGCGAATACGCCGGTGGCATTCTGCTGCTCGTTGGCATGGCCCTCGCCCTGCTCTGGGCGAACTCCCCGTGGGCGGGCACGTACCAAGAGGTGCAGGAATTCGTGGTGGGCCCCGGCATCGAGGCGCTGCACCTCGATCTCAGCCTGCGGCACTGGGCGACCGACGGCCTGCTCGCCATCTTCTTCTTCGTGGTCGGCGTCGAGCTCAAGCGCGAATTCACCACCGGTGCGCTGAGCACCCTGCGCGAGGCCATCACCCCGGTGATTGCTGCCGTCGCGGGCATGGCGGTGCCGGCCGGCATCTTCCTGGCGATTAACCTCGCCGCACCGAATGGCGACCCGCACGCGTGGGCGATTCCGGTGGCCACCGACATCGCTGTAGCGCTCGCCCTGCTAGGGCTGCTCGCTCCCGGGATTCCGGCGCCGGTGCGCGCTTTCCTGCTCGCGCTCGCGGTCACTGACGATCTGCTTGGCATCCTGGTGATCGCCGTGTTCTACGCCGAGGCGCTGCACCTGATCTGGCTGCTGGCTTCGGCCGCCCTCGTGGTGATCTTCGCGCTGCTGCTGCGTCGCGGCGTGCTCAGCCCCTGGATTCTGTTGCCGATCGCGGTGCTGGCCTGGTGGACGATGCACCTGTCCGGCGTGCACGCGACGATTGCGGGTGTGGCGCTTGGCTTGGTGGTGCCAGCGGTCGGCAGTAGCCATGACGCCCCGGCCCTGACCGAGCACTTTGAGCACCGTTGGAGCCCCATCTCGGTGGGCTTCGTCATCCCAGTCTTTGCCTTCTTCGCTACCGGTATCCCGGTCAACGTCGAGGCGATCGAGGCCGCCTTCACCAGCCCGATCGGCTTGGGTGTGGTGCTCGGTCTCGTGGTTGGAAAGCCGCTCGGTATTGTGCTGTCCACGCTCGTGGCCCAGCGCCTGCTGCGGACCCCCCTCGAGGAGCGCTTCTCAACCGGCGCTCTCATGGTGGTGGGCGCCTTCGCAGGCATCGGCCTCACCGTCAGTGTGCTGATCGCCGAGCTGGCGCTGCGACAGAACGAGGTCACGCGTGAGGTAGCGGTGCTGGCCATTCTGCTCGCCTCGACCATTGCAGCGGCGATCGGAGGGGTACTCGCTCGCCTCATGCTGCCTCGTCACAGCCGCAAGCAGGACGCTCGGATCGATGCCGAGGATGTCGGCCTCGACTCCTGATGCTGACGGCCCGGATCCGGGCGGCTCTAGGATTACTGCATGACTGGAACCACGGCGTCGGCACTGATGGCGCTCGGTCTCGGTGCTGCGCTGGCAGTGCTGCTCAGCGTCCCCTTCGTCGCCGTACAGTACCGTCGCCACGGCAAGTTGGGCCTCGGCCGGACCATCGTCTGGTTTGGCTCACTGGTGTACTTCCTGGCGCTGTGGACGTACACCTTGCTGCCACTGCCTGCAGTGAATGATTTCCAGTGCGTGGGCACGCAGTTAACACCCTTCCAGTTCATCGACGACATCCGCATGTTCGGCCTTGGCGGCATCGGTGTGATGTTGCGCAACCCCGCCTTTATGCAGGTGGCGTTGAATGTACTGCTCTTCCTGCCGCTCGGTTGGTTCCTGCGCGCGTTCTGGCGGCGCGGGATCGTGACGGCCGCCGTGGTCGGCTTTGTCACCTCGCTGCTGATCGAAACCACCCAACTCACGGGCGTGTGGGGGATCTACCACTGCGCCTACCGCGTCTTTGACGTTGATGACCTGATTGCGAACACGGCGGGCGCGCTGATCGGTTCAATCATCTCCTGGCCGTTCTTCCGGCACCAGTTGGGGCTGCGCGATCCCGAGGCGAACCCCGCACTGTCTGGACCGGTCACGTTCATGCGTCGCCTGATCGGCATGCTCAGCGACTGGCTCGCCACCGGGCTGATCGGTGCTGCCCTGGTGATCACCGCGCGGGTGCTGCTGAGCACCGTGGGCGGTCTGAGCGTGGAAGAGATTGAGGCGCTGCCGGTCGAGCTCATCGGCCTGCTGATTCCGTTCCTGATCCAGGCAGTGGTCGTCCTCGCCTCAGGCCGCACCATCGGTGACGCCGCGGTGTTGATCCGGTACCTGCCCGCGAGCGGCCGGGTGCTCCGGTCGCGTGCGTTGTTGCGGTATCTGGGCGGTATCGGTGGCTTCCAGATCTTGCTGTTCGTCGATGACGAGGTCGCCGGTCTGCCGCTGGCATTGGCGCCGCTGTTCGCACTGGTGTCGTTTGTGGCCGTGGTGCTGACCAAGGATCGCCGCGGCCTGCCCGGCTTGCTCAGCGGGACAGCGCCAACCGGCTCGCGCTAAGTCTGCAATTCTGAGGCTGCCCCAAGTACACTCGCCCCAACGCTGCAGCGCGGCAGCGCGAACGATGGGAGCGCAGATGACTGTGTCAGAACAACCCGTACGTGGCGGCGGAGGCATCGGCTTCCTCGCCTTGCTGTTCGGCCTGGTCGTGCCAGGCATTCTCGTCTACTTGCTGGTCACGAATGGTGGTGATCTGCCGCGGGCCGTCGTGACAATGGTCACCGTGGGCCTGGTCGCCCAGCCGCTGTGGGGCGTGCTGGCGGGCGTGGCCGTCGTACTCGCCGTCATCCTTGGATCGGTGGCGGTGCTGCGCGGCTCGAAGTTGTTCGGGGTACTTGCCCTGGTCATTACCGGTGCCACGATCGCGGTAGGCGCGTTCATCTACTTCATGAATATCGGCCTCGTCGACACAATCACCTGAGCGTCGGAATGCTGAGTGGGGGCCGAGAATTCACCATTCTCGGCCCTTCGTCGTTGGCGGAGTGGCAGAACCAGTCGTAAACTTGAGTCATACCGACTCAACTTTGGACACGAACGGAGGCGACGGTGGCAAACATGCAAGGCGCGCCTAGCTCGCAGGACGAGCAGCAGAGCGCGCTCGAACAGTTCGGCGTCAACCTGACCGAACTCGCCCGCCAGGGCAAGTTGGACCCGGTCATCGGCCGCGACGCCGAAATTCGTCGTGTCAGCCAGGTGCTGACCCGGCGCACCAAGAACAACCCGGTGCTCATCGGTGAGCCCGGCGTGGGAAAGACGGCGGTGGTCGAGGGGTTGGCCCAGCGCATCGTCGCCGGTGACGTCGCCGACTCGCTGAAGAACAAGGACCTCATCTCGCTGGACCTGAGCGCGCTCGTGGCAGGTGCGATGTACCGTGGCCAGTTCGAGGAACGGCTCAAGAATGTGCTGAAGGAGATTACCGAGAGCGAAGGCAGGGTGATCACCTTCATTGACGAGCTGCACATCCTGATGGGTGCCGGCGGTGGCGAAGGCTCGGTGGCAGCATCCAACATGCTCAAGCCCATGCTCGCCCGCGGTGAGTTGCGCCTGATCGGTGCCACCACCCTGGACGAGTACCGCGAGTACATTGAGAAGGACGCGGCCCTGGAGCGCCGCTTCCAGCAGGTGTACGTCGGCGAGCCGAGCGTGGAAGACACCGTCGCGATCCTGCGTGGTCTGAAGGGACGCTACGAGGCGCACCACAAGGTCCAGATCGCCGACTCCGCGCTGGTCGCTGCCGCCTCGCTGAGCAACCGCTATATCTCCGGACGTCAGTTGCCGGACAAGGCGATTGACCTGATCGACGAAGCAGCCAGCCGCCTCAAGATGGAGCACGAATCGGCGCCGGTGGAAATCGACGAACTGCGTCGCGCCATCGACCGCTTGAAGCTTGAGGAGCTCGCCCTCAAGAAGGAGAAGGACGACGCATCCAAGGCGCGCCTGGCTAAGCTGCGCGACGACATGGCCGAGAAGCAGACCGCTCTGGACGCGCTCGAGGCGCGCTGGCAGCGCGAGAAGGCGAGCCTCAGCCGCATCGGTGAACTGAAGGAACGCCTCGAGGCGCTGCGCACCCAGTCCGAAGTGGCCCAGCGTGAGGGCGACCTCGAGAAGGCATCGCGGCTGCTCTACGGCGAGATCCCGGCGCTCGAGCGCGAATTGCGCGAGGCCGAGACCGCCGAGGCGGACGTGAGTCAGGACCGCATGGTCAATGAGCAGGTCACCGAGGACGACATCGCGGCCGTGGTTGCGGCGTGGACCGGCGTGCCGGTTGACCGCCTCACCCAGGGCGAGACCCAGAAGTTGCTCCACCTGGAGGCGGAGCTCGGCAAGCGCCTGATCGGCCAGAAGCGCGCGGTGCGGTCGGTTGCGGATGCGGTCCGCCGCAGCCGGGCCGGCATTGCCGATGCAAACCGGCCCACCGGCTCGTTCCTGTTCCTGGGCCCGACCGGTGTCGGCAAGACCGAGTTGGCGAAGGCGCTCGCGGAGTTCCTTTTCGACGATGAGCGCGCCATGGTCCGCATCGACATGAGCGAGTACGGCGAGAAGCACTCGGTCTCGCGTCTGCTCGGTGCGCCTCCTGGCTACATCGGCTACGAGCAGGGTGGTCAGTTGACCGAGGCGGTGCGCCGCCGGCCCTACTCCGTGGTGCTGCTGGACGAGGTCGAAAAGGCGCACCCGGAAGTGTTCGACGTGCTGCTGCAGGTCCTCGACGATGGGCGCCTGACCGATGGTCAGGGCCGGACGGTGGACTTCCGAAATGTGATCCTGGTGCTCACCTCGAACCTCGGCAGCCAGTTCTTGGTCGACCCCGAGGTGGACGCGGCCCAGCGCGAAGAACTCGTGCTGGGTGTGGTCCGCCAGGCCTTCAAGCCAGAATTCCTGAACCGCTTGGACGACATCATCGTGTTCAGTGCGCTGGCGGAAGACGAGCTCGCCCAGATTGTGGAACTGTACGTCGATCGGCTGCAGCAGCGGCTCACCGACCGCCGCCTGCAATTGGCAGTGACCCCGGCCGCCCGGGCCTGGCTCGCCGAACGCGGCTACGACCCGCTGTATGGTGCCCGCCCGCTGCGTCGCCTGATGCAGCGCGAAATCGACGACCGGCTCGCCACCGCGCTGCTGGCCGGTCAGATTGTTGACGGACAGTTGGTCCGGGTGGATGTGCAGGCGGATGGTGATGGCCTGAGTGTCACCGGCGAGGCTGCACCAGTGACTGATGCCGCGACCATCGATCCCGACGCGCTGTAACCAGCAACGGCAATGGCCCCGGAGGAACACCTCCGGGGCCATCGTCATGTGGGGCTAGGCGTTGCGCAGCGCCTCGGTCAACTTGACCCGACCGCCGGTCTTCAGCAGCGAGTTCTCGTAGATCTTGGCACCAATGCTGACGATCACGATCGCGCTGACGATCAGGATGGCCAGCGACAGCAGCGGCTCCCACAAGTCGGCCTGGCCGAGGAAGAGGCGCATCGGCATGCCGACCGGCGCTGAGAAGGGGACGTAGCTCATGATCGACAGGATGTCCGGCTTGTTGAAGGCGATGATGACCATCACGTACGGAACCATCAGTAGGTAGGTCACCGGCGCGATCGCGCTCTGCACATCCTCGGCTCGGCTCACCAGCGCGGCGAGGGCTGCGAACATCGACGCCAGCAGCACGAAGCCGAGGGTGAAGAACAGCACGAACCACAGGATCGGTGCGCCGACGGCGGCGAGCAGCTCGCCCTGGTTCGTGAGCGACAGCGCGATGCCAGCCGCAGCGCCCACGATCGCGATCTGACCGAAGGCCAGCAGCGTATTGCCCACGACCTTGCCGAACAGCAGGGTGCGAGCCGACACCGTGGTCAGCAGGATCTCGACGATGCGGGTCTGCTTCTCCTCAACCACGCTGGTGGCGATACTGCCGCCGAAGGTCATCGCCGAGGCCATGAAGATGGCGCCGAAGCCGATGGCCACGATGTAGGCCAGCCAGTAATTGTCGAGCACCGGCTCGAGCACGACCACCTCGGGCTGGACGCTCAGCGACAGGGTCAGGTTGCTGTCGATCTCGGACAGCGTTACCAGCTTGAAGCCGGCCGGAGCGGCGGCATCATCGATGACTGCGGCGCTGACGTCCTTGCTGCGCACCAGTGCTTCCGCCTCGGCAGCCGAACTGGCGGTGACCTGCTCGAGGCCGGGGTTGCGCTCCAGCGCGGCGGTGGCGCTCGGGCCGAAGGCGGCGACCTTGGTCTGCGAGGAGTCGGCGAACAGGGCCGGCAGCACGATCACAGCGAGCACGATCGCGACGATGATGCCGGTCGAGACGAGGAACGTCTTGCTGCGCAGCCGCGCGCGAATCTCGCGCTCGGCGATCAGCGAGAGCTGCTGGAGCGTCGAGGGCTTGGTGACGGCGGTGCTCATCGGACAACCTCCTGGAAGATTTCGGCCAGGTGCGGCCGATGCGGGGTGAAGGCGACAACGCCGCCTCGGTCAAGGGCGGTGCGCAGCAGCGCGTCGGGGGTGATGCCGTCGAGTTCCACCAGGGCGTGGTCGCCCTCGAACTCGACAACGGTGACGCCGGGCTCCGAACGCAGCCAGCCGGCGTCGCCAGCAAGGGTGATGGCGATGCGCTCGCCGGCGAAGCGGCTGCGCAGTTCTTCGCGGGGGCCAGCGGCACGAATCTCGCCACCGGCGATGATGACCACGTCGTCGCAGAGGCGCTCGACCACATCGAGCTGGTGCGACGAGAACAGCACCGGCACACCCTGCGCCGCGCGCTCACGCAGCACGTCGACGACGACGTTCACGGCCATCGGGTCGAGGCCGGAGAACGGCTCGTCGAGCACCAGCACCTCGGGGTCGTGCACCAGCGAGGCGGCGATCTGCACGCGCTGCTGGTTGCCCAGCGACAGCTTCTCAATGTCCTCGTCCTTGCGCTCGCCGAGGCCCAGGCGCTCGACCAGGGCAGTCGCATTGCGCGTCGCCGCGGCAGCGCTCAGGCCGTGCAGGCGAGCCAGGTAGACGAGCTGCTCCAGCACCCGCATCTTCGGGTAGAGCCCGCGCTCCTCCGGCATGTAGCCGAAGCGACCGCGGTTGCCGCCTTCGAGACGGGTGTCGTCGAGGAACACCTGCCCGGCGTCTGCTTCGAGCACGCCCAGGATGATGCGCATCGTCGTGGTCTTGCCGGCACCGTTGCCACCGACGAAGCCGGTCAAGCGGCCGCCGGGAACGGTGAAGGTGATGTTGTTGAGCACCGTGCGCTCATCAAAGCGCTTGGCGATGCCGTCAACCTTCAGGGTGGTCACTGGATTCCTCCTCATTGGTGGGTACTTCAACCGTACGGTTGCGTACCCCGAGGCTCTTCCACCTGGAGGGGGATTTCTTGGCGCCTAAGAACCCAGTGAGGGCTCCCCCTGCAGAGGGAGCCCTCACCGACGGCGGTGTTCGATTTACAAGCCGCGCGCCAGACGGTAGTACGCCTGGTTCCAATGCACGCGATCGGTGAACTCGCCCGGCCGGGTGTGCTCATCGATCACGAGCAGTTCAGTGCCCGCAATGCGGGCGAAGTCACGGAAGGCTTCCACGCCGACGGCGGTGGTGAGCACGGTGTGATGTGCCGCTCCAGAGGCCAGCCACGCGGACGCCGACGTGACAAAGTCGGGGCGAGGCTTCCACAGGGCCCGCGCGACTGGCAACTTCGGCAGCGGTGCCGGCAGCGGGATCACGTCGACCACGTTCGCAGTCAGGCGGAAGCGATCGCGCATGTCCGAGAGTGCAACGACCACCGCCTCGCCGGGGTCGGTGTCGAAGACCAGGCGCACCGGGTCGTCCTTCCCGCCGATGCCCAGCGGGTGGATCTCCAGCGAGGGCTTCTTGACGGTCAGGCTCGGGCAAATCTCGAGCATATGCGCGCCAAGAATGCTCTCGTCGCCCGGGGTCAGGTCGTAGGTGTAGTCCTCCATCAGCGAGGCGCCGCCGGGCAGTCCGGCCCCCATCACCTTGGCCAGGCGCACCAGGATCGAGGTCTTCCAGTCGCCCTCCGCGCCAAAGCCGTAACCATCCGCCATCAGGCGCTGTACGGCGAGGCCGGGCAACTGCTTGAGGGTGCCCAGGTCTTCGAAGGTATCCGTGAATGCGACCGCATTGAGTTCGGTAAGGATGGACCGCAGGCCCAGCTCGATCCGGGCCGCGTCGCGCAGCGATTCGCGACGGGCACCACCGGCTTGCAGTTCGGGCACCACGGTGTAGGCCGCGTCGTACTCGGACACCAGGGCGTCAACGTCGGCGTCGGCGACCGCGTCCACGCGTGCGGTCAGCTCGTTGACGCCCCAGGTGTTCACCGAGACCCCGAACACTGCTTCTGCTTCGGTCTTGTCGCCTTCGGTGACGGCCACTTCGCGCATGTTGTCACCGAAGCGCACCACCCGCGCGCCGCGCAGGCTGGCCCAGCCAGCGGCGGCGCGGGTCCACACGCCAATCTCGCCTCGCGCACGCGAGTCCGAGACGTGCCCGATCACCGTCTTTCGCTCGATACCGAGTCGGCTCAGGATGTAGCCGTATTCGCGGTCGCCGTGCGCGGACTGGTTCAGATTCATGAAGTCGAAGTCGATGTCTGCGAATGGCAGCTTCTGGTTCGACTGGGTGTGGAAGTGCAGCAGCGGCTTGGCCAGCGCCTGCATGCCAGCGATCCACATCTTTGCCGGCGAGAAGGTGTGCATCCAGGTGATGACTCCGACCACATTCGGCGTAGCGTTGGCGTCGAGTACGGCTCGGTGAATCGCCGCCGAGTCGGTCAGCACCGGCTTCCACACCACACGCACGGGAATCTCGGCCGCGCCATCGAGGCCGGCCACGAGCGCCTGCGACTGCTCGGCGACCTGCGCGAGGGTCTCCTCGCCGTAGAGTCCCTGACTGCCGGTGAGGAACCAGACTTCGTAGTTGCGAAGGTCCGGAATGATGCTGGTGACCACGCTGCGTCCTCGTGCTTTCTGCAGACCCTGACTGGTCCGCGTCGGTGGGGTAGGAAGTTAGGCCGAGGCGGCGGCCAAGTGGGCCGCATGTCGAATGGCCTTGAGTCGGTGCATGACCTCGTTCGCACCGCGACCGAAGTAGTCGTGCAGGGTGCGGTACTCGGCGAAGAGATCGTCGTAGGCGTCGGCACGAGCCCCGTCGGGGACGAACACGTCGCGGCGCAACTTGCCCATGGCCGCCGCGGCGCTGGCCACATCCGGGTACGCGCCCGCGGCCACCGCGGCGTGAATGGCCGATCCCAGTGCCGGGCCCTGTTCGGAGTCGATCAGGTGGATCGGCAGCCGCAGCACGTCCGCGTAGATCTGCATCATCACCGGGTTCTTGATGAGACCGCCCGCGGCAATGAACTCGCGCACCGGGACCCCTGCGTCATTGAAGGTCTCCACGATGATGCGAGTGCCGAAGGCGGTGGCTTCCACCAGCGCGCGGTAAATCTCTTCCGGCGTGGTTTGCAGGGTCAGGCCGAGCACGAGCCCAGAGAGCGCGTGATCCACCAGCACTGATCGGTTGCCACTTGCCCAGTCCAGCGCGATCAGTCCGTGGGATCCGACCGGGTCGTCAGCGGTCAGCTCGGACAAGTGTTGGTGCACCGAGATGCCCTGGGCATCGGCACGGTCGAAGTAGGACTGCGGCACTTGGTGCTTGACGAACCAACCAAAGATGTCGCCGACGCCGGACTGGCCAGCCTCGTAGCCGTAGAGGCCCGCGAGGATGCCACCGTCCACAACGCCACACATACCCGGCACTTCGCGCAAGGTGTCGCCGTTCATGACGTGGCAGGTCGAGGTGCCCATAATGGCCACCATCTGGCCGGGCTCGACCGCCTTCGCCGCGGGTGCAGTGACGTGGGCGTCGACGTTGCCGACTGCGACCGCGATGCCTTCGGGGAGGCCGGTCCAGGCAGCAGCTTCAGCGGTCAGCGTGCCGGCCTTGTCGCCGAGCTGACCGATGGGGTGTTCCAGCTTATCGCTGACGAAGTCAACGAATGCCGGGTTCAGGGCGGCCAGGAACTCGCGGCTTGGGTAGGCACCGTCCTGCAGAATTCCCTTATAGCCGGCGGTGCAGGCGTTGCGGACGTACTGGCCGCAGAGCTGCCACACGATCCAGTCGGCCGCCTCGACCCAGCGTTCGGTGCGCGCGTAGAGTTCGGGGTCTTCTTCGAGCAGTTGCAGGCCCTTGGCAAACTCCCACTCGGACGAGATCAGTCCGCCGTAGCGAGGCAGCCACGACTCACCGCGGGCAGCCGCCAGCTCGTTGATTCGGTCGGCCTGGCCCTGCGCCGCATGGTGCTTCCACAGCTTGACGTAGGCGTGCGGCCGGTTGCGATACTCGGGCAGCCGGCTCAGCGGCGTGCCATCGGTGAGGGTCGGCACCATGGTGCAGGCGGTGAAGTCCGTGGCGATGCCGATGACCTGTTCTGGCTCGATGCCGGCCTCGCGGACCGCCTCGGGGACGGCCGTTCGCAGCACGTCGACGTAGTCTTCGGGATCCTGCAGCGCCCACTCCGGTGGCAGCGGCGTGCCGTCGGCCAGCATGCGGTCCATGACTGCGTGCGGGTACTCGTGCACGGCACTGCCGAGCTCGGCACCGTCGCTCACGCGCACCACTACTGCCCGACCAGACAGCGTGCCGTAGTCGACGCCAATGACGTAGCGGTCGCTGCTTGCAGCGCTCGATGTGCTCACGCCCGAACCCCTTCGTTGCGATTCACCCATGGGCGGCTCTGCCCTCGGGATGCCCAATGTTACCGGTAACATGAGCGCCGCTGTCAAGGGTGTTTCTGCGGCCGACCGGTCAGCGCGGCTCGAACGCCCGGTCAGCACGGATGGGCGAGGCGGTGCTCACCCGAGTTGCGCGGCTCGCGATGGCGGTCGCCTGCCCAGCAATCGCGCGCTGCGGCGGCGCGGCGGTGCACCGCCTCGCGTCGGGGTGTTGGCTACTGCAGTCGAGCGGTGGATTCGCGCACCACAAGCTCCGGCTCGATGAGCGTCCGCATCGGTGCTTCCTCGTCCTGCAGCGCTGCCAGCAGGACGTCGACGCTGCGGCGGCCGACCTCGTGGAAGTCTTGGCGGACCGTGGTCAGCGCCGGCAGGTAGTACTTCGATTCGGGCAAGTCGTCGAAGCCGACGATGCTGACGTCCTCGGGCACTCGAAGGCCGGCCTGGTGGAAGCCGTGCAACAGGCCGAGGGCCATCTGGTCGTTTGCGACGAAGACGGCGGTGAAGTCGCCGCGGTTGGCAAGCTGCAGCGCAGTCTGGTAGCCAAAGTCGGCTGTCCAGTCGCCGATGATCATCTCGGGCACCGGGAGCCCAGCCTGGGTGAGGCTGGTACGCCAGGCCTTCGCACGTCCGCGCGCATCGAGCCAGTCCTGGGGACCGGCGATGTGCAAGATCTTGGTGTGACCCAGGTCCAGCAGGTGTTGCATCGCCAGCTCGGCGCCGAGGCGTTGATCCACCGAGAGCGTGTGGTGCTGTTCTTCGCCTTCGGCCTTGACCAACAGCGTGGGCAGGTCATGGGTGGATTGGCGGATGGTGTCCACTGAGGTGATGCGTGGTGCGATCACACACAAGGCATCCACGCCCTGGGCGATGAGACTGTCCAGCGCCTCCTGGGTGGTGATCGCTGAATTGCCCGAGACGGTGATCGCGCTCACCGCGTAGCCAGCCTCCCAGGCGGATTCTTCGATGGCGCGCAGGGTGCTGTTCGGGCCGTAGAGGCCGGCGCTATCGACAATCACGCCGATGCGCTGCGAGCGACTGGTGGCGAGGGTCCGGGCGACGCTGTTGCGGCGGTAGTTCACCGAGGCGATCGCGGCGAGCACCTTCTCGCGGGTCTCGTCCTTGATGCTGTTGTGGCCGTTCAGCACGCGCGAAACGGTTTGGTGTGAAACGCCGGCGAGGACCGCCACATCGCGCATACTTGGGCCGCGACGTTTGGCGCTTGCGCCGTTCTCGTCGCTGCCGCGCCGCGGTTCAGGTGTGGTCATGGTGCTCCTGAGCGTACTACCGAGCATCGGGCTCGGTGCCAATTTTGTGGGGGACATGGCGTGGCGAATCGGGCGACAAGTGGTCGGCAAGTTCCGTGCGTTCACGCGATTGCCTGACGCGTTGCAGGCACGGAATGTCGCAAGATTCGGAGGTCCTCACCTCGGCCGGAAACAGATTCGAAGAAACAAACCCCTTGTGTTTTGAAAAATGTTACCGGTAACATTGCGGCACCGTTGCACACCGGAGTGTCCGCGGGGGTACTGCAAGTCACCGGCCAGATCGGTCGGATCGATCTCGAGGAGGAGATCAATGCTGAAGAAGAACCGTCTCGGTCAGGCCCTGGGCCTGGCCACCGCCGGGGCCCTGGCCCTCGGCCTCACCGCCTGCGCACCGTCGGGCGACTCGAACGACAGCGGCGATGGTGTCATCACCATCGGCTTTGTCGCGGTCGGTCCTGAGGGTGCATGGCGCGCAGCAAACGAGAAGAACGTCCAGGAGACGTTCACCGCTGACAAGGGCTACGAGCTGAAGTACGCTCCGGCCGCGAACCTCGACCAGAAGTCGCAGATCGACTCCTTCACCTCGTTCATCGACGAGGGCGTGGACGTCATCCTGCTGTCGGCGACTGAGGGTTCCGGTTGGGAAGCCACGCTGAAGCGTGCGCAGGAGGCCGAGATCCCGGTGATCCTGGTCGATCGCGGCATCGAGCCGAACGACACCAGCCTCTACGTGACCCGTGTTGCTCCCGACAACATCGAGGTCGCCAAGGGCATCGCTGCCTGGGCCAACACCCAGTTCCCGAACGGCGCGAAGTACGTCACGCTCGAAGGCCCGGCGGGCGTCGGTGTGGTGAACGAGCGCAACCAGGGCTTCGATGCGGTCATTAACTCGAACTTCACCAAGCTCGAGGCCCAGACCGCCAACTGGTCGGCGGACGAAGGCAAGAGCGTCTTCGAGACCCTGCTGAAGAAGTACAACAACGACATCCAGTTCGTGTTCGCACAGAACGACGAAATGGGTATCGGTGCGGCTCTGGCAGTCGAAGAGGCCGGCCTGACCCCGGGTGTGGACGTCAAGATCGCCACGATCGACGGCACCAAGGGCGCCATGGAAGCCCTCGCCGCGGGCAAGCTCAGCTTCGTCGCTGAGTACAACCCGCTGTTCGGCGAGACCCTCGTTGACGTGATCAAGAAGACGCTGGCCGGCGAGTCCGTCCCGTCCTACATCATCGTCCCGAGCCTGACCTTCGACTCGCCCGAGGCTGCGGCCGCGGCGCTGCCGAACCGTCAGTTCTAACCGGGTCGGGAGCCACACCCTCCCACCCAAGCCAGGTGCGGGGTTCCCTTTGCGGGAACCC